>NZ_AP019697.1:540000-1140000 GCF_007164725.1 Dialister hominis
GAGTAACGGAGGCGCCCAAAGGTTCCCTCAGGCCGGACAGAAACCGGCCGAAGAGTGCAAAGGCAGAAGGGAGCTTGACTGCGAGACAGACAAGTCGAGCAGAGACGAAAGTCGGGCTTAGTGATCCGGTGGTACTGCGTGGAAAGGCCATCGCTCAACGGATAAAAGCTACCCTGGGGATAACAGGCTAATCTCTCCCAAGAGTTCATATCGACGGGGAGGTTTGGCACCTCGATGTCGGCTCATCACATCCTGGAGCTGGAGTAGGTTCCAAGGGTTGGGCTGTTCGCCCATTAAAGTGGTACGCGAGCTGGGTTCAAAACGTCGTGAGACAGTTTGGTTCATATCCATCGCGGGCGCAAGAAGTTTGAGGGAGGCTGCTCCTAGTACGAGAGGACCGGAGTGGACGGATCAACGGTGTACCAGTTGTCACGCCAGTGGCACGGCTGGAAAGCCGCATCCGGAAAGGATAAACGCTGAAAGCATCTAAGCGTGAAGCCCGTCCCAAGATGAGACTTCTCATCAGCAATGAGTAAGACCCCTTAAAGACGATGAGGTTGATAGGCTGTGAGTGGAAGAGCCGCGAGGCTTGGAGCGACGCAGTACTAATAGGTCGAGGTCTTAACTTAATTTCACAAAAGCACGACCGGCTTGAAAGAGCCTTCGGAACTTCTTCTGTATAGTTTTGAGAGAACAGACTCTCAGATTCAGTGGTGATAGCTGTGAGGATACACCCGTACCCATGCCGAACACGGTAGTTAAGCTCACAAACGCCGAAAGTACTTGGCTGGAAGCGGCCTGGGAGGATAGGAAGCTGCTGATTAACTAAAAGGGCACTAACCAATATAGGTTAGTGCCCTTTTGCTTTATGTGTCATCTTGGCTGGAATGGCTGGGAGGAACAAGCAGAGCTGATTAACTAAAAGGGCGTTGGTCTTACGATCAGCGTCATTTTTATTTGCATGAATACCTGCTGCTTATCTTGGCTGGAATGGTGAACAACAAGCAGAGCTGATTAATAAAAAAGGCTCTTCACGCTTTTTTGTGGGATAAAAATAATAACATATAAAATTGGCATTGAAAAAGAGCATTATCTACTCCAAAATGTAAGTTGCCTAAAACTACGCACGGAGGTCGAATAATGCTCTTTTATTACCATAATGAAATCACTTTTAATTGTCAATATTATCGCACAGAAAATATCACTAACCATCCAAATCCTCATTGCCATACCCGAGTTACCAGTCTACGGACTGCCAGAGATTTTTCCTGTCCGCACTGTCACTCCCGTATGTATAGTTATGGGGCTTTTTCTGTACTCATCAAGGATTTTCCAGATCTTCCTAAGCAAAAGAAGTATATAGAGTTCTCGGGGCACAGATTCCGCTGCACATCCTGCGGGGAGACCATAACGGAAGATATCCCCTGCCAATGCCCTTTCACACGCGTTACTTGGGATATGGCCTTGTGGATTATCCATCTGCTTAAGTGTCATACATCCATTTCTGCCATTTCGGCCATGCTCTCTGTACATTGGAGTGCCATACAGAAAATACAAAAGCATATCATGGATAAGGCGTTGGCTGCCTTTGAAACCTGCCTGAAGAAAAGTAACTATCGCCCACGGTATTTGGCCGTAGATGAGTTCGCTATCCATAAGGGCCATCGCTATGCCACCTGCGTTATGGATTTGGAAACGGGATTCATCTTGTGGGCCGGCCTGGGCCGCTCCATGGCAGATTTTGAGCACTTCTTTAAGAGCATTGACCTTTCGCTTCTTTCCAGGCTAAAAGCGGTGGCCATGGATATGAACGCATCCTTTAACAGGCTGTTCCAGAAATATTGTCCGAAGGTCCCCATCGTTTATGACCGGTACCATATGCAGGCACAGTTTGGGCGTGATGTTATGGGAGCCGTGCGCCTGGAGGAAGCACAAAAGCATAGGCAGGAAGCAGAAGCATTAAAGGAATATACGAAAAAAACTAATAATCCAGAGCTCCAGAAGATGGCCAGGGAAAAGAGCCATGAAGAAAGGAAGCTTTATACCGAATTAAAGAAATCCCGATGGATACTGTTAAAGAAGGACGACCACCTGAATGAAAGGCAGAAAACTCATCTGTTGGATATCCTGAGCGAGCATAGGGATTTGGCGATTTGTTATGCCATGAAGCAGGAGATGACTCGTCTGTTCACATTGACTGACTATGAAGAAGCTCTCGCCGGATGGACAAAATGGATTCAGGCTGGACTGGAGAGCGGGATTCCTGCCCTGGTAAAGTTTGCCCGGCAAAAGCAGAAGCGAATCAAGGGACTGGCTGCTCATGCCCTGTATCCTATCAATACGGGGAAGCTTGAAGGATTCAATAATAAGATCAAGGTACTAAAAAGAATCGGATATGGGTACCGAAACATGGATTATTTCTTTACCCTTATCCGATTCCATTCTTTACCTAAAAATTATTCATCCCCCAAATTTCCGTGAAGAGCCATAAAAAAGGACGTCAATCATTACGATCGATGTCCTTTTTTGCTTTGTGTGAATAACCTGCTGCCTCATCTCGGTTGGAATGGAAGGGAGGAATAAGCAGAGCTGATTCAGCTAAATCCCATCAATCTTTACCGGTTGGTGGTTTTATTGCATGAATACCTGCTGAGTCCTCTTGGCTGGTATGGTGAAAAACATGCGGATTTGATAAGCGAAGGTATGTCAATCATTGCGATTGACTTTTTCATTTTATGTTTATATTATGTTCTGCACTATCATTGCTGAAATGGTTAATGGAAGAGACGGGGGATTAAGAGGGACGTCAATCGGCGTAATTCGTGTTCTTTATGTTCCCTTTTCTTTTATTATGCTGACATGGTAAACTATATGTAACATTGACTGAAAGATACGATAAAACTATGGCAGGGGGATTTATGATGAAAGTAAAGGACGGACAATGCCGGGTGGCTGTGGTGCAGGCGGAGCCTGTGATGTTTGACAAGAAGGCCTGTCTTTCGAAGGCTTTATCGCTTTTGAAGAAGGCGGCTAAGGGCGGGGCGAATCTTGTTGTGTTTCCGGAGCTTTTTATTCCCGGTTATCCTTATGGAATGAATTTCGGCTTTTCTGTGGGACGTCGTACGGCTGATGGCAGGAAGGACTGGAAGCGTTATTCGGATGCATCCATTGTTGTGGGTGAGGAAGAGACGGAAGTGCTGAAGGAAGAGGCCAGGAAGCTTGGCGTGTATGTAAGCATCGGCATTTCGGAAAGGGATGCGGTGAACGGGACGCTTTATAATTCCAATCTTCTGATTTCCCCGGATGGTGAAGTCTTGACGCACAGGAAGCTCAAGCCTACGGGCTCGGAGCGTGTGGTCTGGGGCGATGCGAATGAGGGATATTTCCCTGTGATGGATACGCCTTGGGGGCCGATCGGCTGCCTGATCTGCTGGGAGAGTTACGTGCCTCTTGCAAGGACGGCGCTGTATCAGAAGGGGATTACGATCTATATTTCCTGCAATACGAATGACAATGCGGAATGGCAGCATACGATCCGTCATATTGCACTGGAAGGACGCTGTTTTGTCATCAACTGCGATATGCTGATTACAAAGGATTCTTATCCGGGGGATCTTGCAACGGCTCCGGAGAAGGATGCTGTTTCCAAGGGTATCGTATGCCGCGGAGGAAGCTGTGTGATCGATCCTTATGGTCATGATATTTCTGAGACGGTATGGGATATGGAGCGTATTATTTACGCGGATTTGGACATGGAGGACGCTGCGGCTGCCAAGATGGAATTTGATCCCTGCGGTCATTATGCAAGAAATGATGTCCTCTCACTTCATGTGGACGACAAATAATCAATAAAAGTGCAGGCGGATGGATATGTCCCGGTTCGGGATATTCCATCCGTTTTTCATTTATTTAGGTTTTGTTTTCTGTTACAATAAGGTAGACATGAATGAATTTGGATCCGGGCATGCCTGGATTTTTTCTATTGGAATCAATAGTCTGATGATCCCTGCCTGATGAATTGAAGGCAGGAGACACGGACAGACAGAGTCAGGGGTGGGAATATGTTGATAGGAAATGCAAGGAAGAAGGCAGGAATAGCGGCAGCTGTGATTCTTTTCGGAATCATGGGTCTGACGGCCGGATGCGGCACGACGGCGCAGAAAAGCAATGCTGTTTCTGTCAAGACGATGAAGGTGCTCCAGCAGGATGTATCTGTTTCCCATGATTATTCAGGGGAAGTACAATCGACGGATGCGGTAGCCATCAAGCCAAGGGTTTCCGGTTCTATTGTGGAAAAGTATTTTACCAGCGGGCAGGCTGTCCAGAAGGGGCAGCCGCTTTATAAGATCGACAGATCGACGATCGTCAGTATTCGTCCCAGGTACTTTCTGCAAGGTCGAATGTGGATAAGGCCAGGACGGCTTACAACAATTCCCTGATTGATCTTCAGCGCTATGAAAAGCTGGAGGCTTCGGGTGCGATTGCAGAGCAGACGCTCACGACGCAGAGAGCCACGGTGGAAACAAACCGTTCTGAATATGAAGATATGCAGGCACTTTTGCAGGAGGCAGAGGAGAATCTGGATGATACTGTCGTCCGTTCTCCAATGTCAGGAAAGCTTTCTGTCGATGATGTGGCGGCAGGGACGTATGTGACGTCGGGATCGACGCAGCTCGTATCTGTCGGCACAATCAATCCGGTCTATGTCTCTTTCTCTGTCAGTGAAAATGAATTCCTGAATTTCAGAGAAAACGGACGCAAGCCGAAGGAAAGCGATGCAGCAAGCAGTGAATTTGTTCCGCCGACGGCAACGCTCACGCTCAGCAATGGTTCCAAGTATGCGGAAACAAGCACGACATATATTGCTGACCGCCAGCTCAATCAGTCCACTGGTACGCTCACAGTCAAAGCTCTCTTCAATAATGACAATCATCTCCTGCTTCCAGGCATGTTTGCCAAGATTACGATTGAGGGCCAGCCGCAGAAGGATGCACTTCTCGTTCCGCAAAGAGCAGTGCAGCAGGTTCTCAACAAGTCCTTTGTCATCGTCGTGGGGCCGGACAACAAGTCTGTTTCCAAGATCGTAGAGCTTGGCGATGAAGTGGGAAGCTACTATGTCGTCAAGAGCGGTCTTACCAAGGATGATAATGTCGTAGTAGAAGGTCTGACGAATCTGAAGGAAGGACAGGCTCTGAATCCTACGGAAACGAATGCGCAGGAACTGGGGCTGTCCCTGACGACAAGCACGACGCCGTCTTATGCCGTTACCTCCCAGCAGTCATAAAGGAGGCCGGTTATGTCTAAATTCTTTATCAGGCGTCCAATCTTTGCGATTGTCATTTCGCTGATTATCGTACTCCTCGGCCTGATCTCGCTTTCGACACTGCCAATTGCGCAGTATCCGCAGATTTCTCCGCCGACGATACGTCTCAGCGCCAATTATACGGGTGCCAACGCAAGCATCGTCAATCAGACGGTCGCGCAGGTCATTGAAGACCAGCTGAACGGCGTTGAAAATATGGACTACATGTCTTCGACGTCAAGCAACAGCGGTTCTTACAGCCTCTCGATTGTCTTTGACCTCGATTCTGACGGGGATACGGATTCCGTCAATGTACAGAACAGTGCCAATCTGGCCAAGAACAGCCTGCCTTCCGAGGTCCAGCAGACGGGCCTTACTGTCAGGAAAGCATCCGGCGATATGGTGCTGATGGTCAATCTGTATTCGCCAAAGGGTACATATGACCAGGCCTTCCTTAAGAATTACGCAGATATTTACCTTCTGGATAAACTGCAGCGTGTAAACGGCGTAGGCAATGTCAATACATTCGGTTCCAGCTATGCCATGAGAATCTGGCTGAATCCGGACAAGCTCGCTGAAAGAGGGCTGACGGTGGCAGACGTCACATCTGCCATCAAGGAGCAGAACGTGTCCGCTCCTGCCGGTACGATCGGTGCCCAGCCGGCACCGGCTACGCAGGAAAAGCAGTACAGTGCCAAGGTGGAAGGGCGTCTCACGACACCGGAACAGTTCGGGAATATCATCCTGAAGTCTGCTTCCAATGGCCAGTTTGTCCATTTGCAGGATGTTGCCACGATTGAAAGAGGCACGCAGAATGAAAGCAATAATTCGAAGATCAACGGGAAGTCGGGGATCGGGTTTGGCGTACAGCTGACCAATGATGCGAATACTCTTGATACTGTCACGCAGGTCAAGCAGATTCTTTCGGAGGCCAAGGACAGTTTCCCGCCGGATCTTGATTACATTATCGTCATGGATAATACGTCGTTCATCAATGCATCCATAGATGAAGTCAAGGCTACATTCATTGAATCTTTGATTCTTGTCGTTCTCGTCGTATTCCTCTTCCTGCAGAAGTGGAGGACGACGCTGATCCCGGTCCTCGCAGTGCCGGTTTCCATTATCGGTACGTTTGCTTCTTTCGTTCTTCTTGATTTCTCCATCAATACGCTGACACTCTTTGCGATGGTCCTGGCAATCGGCATGGTCGTCGATGATGCGATTGTCGTCATTGAAAACGTTGAAGAGCACATGGAAAGGGAGGAACTCGATCCAAAGGCTGCGACGGAAGCGGCTATGGATGAAGTACAGGGGCCGATTGTCGCAATGACGGCAGTCCTGGCATCCATCTTCATTCCGGTTGCCTTCCTTGGCGGCATCACGGGCGTCCTTTACAAGCAGTTTGCCGTGACGATTACGATATCGATTGCAATTTCCGCATTTGTTGCACTGACGCTGACGCCTGCCCTCTGCGGGCTTCTCCTGAAGCCGGGCGATACAGGTTTCAGGCATGGCCCGCTTGCCGCATTCTTCCATAAGTTCAATTCTTCTTTCGACCATATACGCGAAGGCTATACGAAGAAGGTTGACTGGATGATTCATCATCTGAAGTTTGCAGGCATTTTCCTCGTCGTCATATGCGTCCTCATGGGTGCTTTCTACAAGATTCTTCCTTCGACCTTTGTTCCGTCTGAAGATCAGGGATTCTTCATGGCAAGCATCAAGATGCCGGAAGGGACGTCCCTCAATCAGACAATCAAGACAGTCGATGCCATGGCGGCTGAAACGAAGACGATTCCAGGCGTCAAGGATGTCATGACAAATGCAGGCGGATCCAGTTCGAATACAGGAAATCTTTACGGTTCTCTGGATAACTGGGATCAGCGGACTGCATCGGCCGAAAGTGTCACGTCCATTATTACCCAGTTCAACATGATGGCGGCAAAGGATCATCCGGAAGCCAGCATTTATGCATTCAATGTGTCCTCGCTCCCGGGCCTTGGCATGGAAGGCGGCTGGAGCATGCAGCTGCAGGATAATCTGGGCCTTTCGGATACGGAACTCAGCGATCTGGCGGCCAAGGCTGTCGCAGCCTGCAACGCGCGTCCTGAGCTCATGAGTACAAGAAGCGACTACAGTGCTGATACGCCAAGCTATGAATTCTCTGTCGACCGTGAGAAGGTCAAGAGTCTTGGCATCAATTTGTCAGATGTATTTACGGCCCTTCAGGTCAACTTCGGCGGTACGCAGGTCAATGATTTCAATCAGTTCGGCCGTACGTACAAAGTCATCGTACAGGCAGGCACGCAGTACCGCTCCCAGGCGGATTCCCTGAAGTTCATTTCCGTTAAGACTTCCAGCGGCGATATGGTTCCGCTTGATACCATCCTGACGAAATCCATTACGACAGCGCCTTCTTCCATCACGCGTTTCAATGGTGTAAGAAGTATTGCCATCCAGGGCAGTGCCGCTTCCGGCTACAGCTCCGGCGAAGCCATGGAAGCGGCTAAGGAAGCTGTCCTTTTCGTCGCTCCTGCAGGGGAGACAATCGAATGGTCCGGCCAGAGCCGCGAGGAAAATAACTCCTCTAGCTCAACGATGAAGACACTTGCCATGGCGCTTGTCTTTGCTTTCCTCTGCCTGGCAGCTCTCTATGAAAGCTGGTCAGTCCCGTTTGCCGTACTCTTTACCGTACCGACGGGTATTTTCGGAGCGCTCTTCTCTGAATATGCCATCAATAAAATGGCAGCGCTTCTCGGATCGACCAGTGATGGTTTCCAGAACAGCGTTTACATGCAGATCGGCATTATCATGATCATCGGTCTGGCGGCAAAGAATGCCATCCTGATCGTTGAATTTGCCAAGGAACGTGTCGATAACGGCATGGATCCGCTGGAGGCTGCAGTGGAGGCATCCCGTCTCCGTTTCCGTCCGATCCTCATGACAGCCTTCACCTCCATCATCGGCTGCCTGCCGCTGGCGCTTGCAACCGGTGCGGGCGCAGGGGCCAGATGCGGCATGGGTGTTGCCGTCGTAGGAGGTATGACATTTGCTACGTTATTCGGGCTCTTCCTGATCCCGGCATTCTATATCGTAACGGAGAAAGCAGCTGCTGCCATCCGCAGTTCAAAACTTGGCGGAGGCATCAAGCCGTATTTCAAAAAGCAGAAGTAAGTTGATGAAAAGAGGGGCTGACAAGAGCTCCTCTTTTTCTATTGGAATATTCCATGGGAACCGCGCATAATGGTACAATAAAGAAATAAGCATAAACCGGGATTCTCTGCGCTTTGCCAGGAAAGAGGTAAAATGATTCATCCGGATGGCAGGAGCGGCAGGAAGGCCCGTTTAAATTGAAAGAGAGAAAAGTATGAAAGAATTCAGGGTCCGCGAATCGGAAGCAGGGCAGAGTGTATGGAAATACATCACGAAATTGATGCCCGGTGCATCAGCCAGTCTTCTGCGGAAGAGTCTTCGAAAGAAAAATATTACACTGAACGACAGGAAGCTTGAAGGAAAGGAAAAAATCCAGGCAGGGGACAGCATTAAAATCTGGTTCTCCGATGAAACGATAGACAAGTTCATGGGAAAAGAAGAAAAGGTCCCGGAAAGGAAAGCTGACGGGGATGAACTCTCCGGAAGAATCGTCTATGAAGATCATGATGTGCTTCTTGTCAACAAGCCGGCAGGGCTTCTGACGCAGGGGGATGCATCCGGGGAAAAATCATTGAATGATGAAATCCTTGCGTACCTGAAGGATGAAGTGACGCCTGTTTTCAAGCCGTCCGTCTGCAACCGCCTCGACAGGAATACGAGCGGCCTTGTCATTGCAGGAAAGAATATCCATGCCCTGCAGGCCATGAATGAAATCATCCAGAAGCGTGATGTGAGAAAGATCTACACAGCCCTTGTTTACGGAGAAATGAAGGGGAAGGGAAAGCTGGAAGGCTATCTTAAGAAGGATCATGAGGATAACCAGGTACGCCTCGTGAAGAAATCAGAAGATGCGCAGCATATTGAAATCCTCTATGAAGCCGAAGAAACGTATCGCAAAGAGGGAATTACCTTCACGCGCGTAGAAATCGAGCTCCTGACAGGACGTTCCCATCAGATCCGCGTGCAGATGGCAGGAGAAGGTCATCCGCTCCTGGGGGATAAGAAGTACGAAACAAAGGAGAGCATCGAAGCGTCAAGGGAACTTGGCATCAAAAGGCAGATGCTTCATGCAGGACTGCTATCATTTCCTGCCTTTGAAGAAGGCTTTGAAGGCGTTTCAGGGAAATCCTTCCGCGCGCCGCTTCCAGAAGATATGGAAAAACTCATTCAGAAATAAATACATGGAGTGTACATACAAAAAGACCCTGTCATGCCAGGCGGCATGCAGGGCCTTTCATTTATATTGCATCAGCAGATGACGTTTTTCTGGTCGCCTTTCAGGTAGTTCTCAATATTGTGGAATACAAGGATGGCTCTTCTTTCCATAGCTTCTTTCGTATCAAAGCCTACGTGCGGCGAAAGGATGGTGTGAGGAGCAGAGAGGAGCGGATGATCGGCAGGAAGCGGAGGTTCGCCTTCAAAGACGTCGATGCCTGCGCCGGCAATTTTTCCTTCCTTCAATGCATCGGCAAGGGCTTTGCTGTCGACGACAGGGCCTCTGGCGGTATTGATCAGGATGGCATCCTTCTTCATGAGGGCAATCTTTTCCTTATTGATCAGTCCTCTTGTCTCATCGGTCAGGGGGACATGGATAGAAATGATGTCGCAGGTCTTAAGAAGGGTATCAAGATCGGTGTAGTTGACAAGGTAAGTCTTCGGTGTGCGGCTGTATCCATAGACTTCGCATCCGAATGCCTGGGCAAGACCGGCCACGCGCTGTCCGATAGCGCCTGTTCCGATGATGCCGAATTTCCTTCCCTTGAGCTCGATGCCGCAAAGGCCGGCGTTCGTTTTTCCATTTCTTATGGCTTCCCCGCATTCAGGAAGCATGCGGTAGAGAGAAAGCGCCATGCCGAAGGCAAGTTCAGCAACGGATTCAGTGGAATAGCCTGCGCAGTTGGATACGGCAATATGTCTTTCCTTGCAGTAAGAGATATCGACATGATCGACACCGGTGAAAGCGACGCAGAGGTACTTGAGGGAAGAGGCTTTTTCCAATGCTTCCTTCTTCAAAGGATAGTTGGCAATGACAGCGATGTCAGCACCTTCGATGCGTTTCCCGAGCTCTTCCTGTCCGGAGGGGACTTTGTCATAAGCGGTCAGGTTCCAGCCTTCTTTCTTAAGACCGGATGCAAGGGATTCCAAAAGCTCCCTGGTAATGCCCAATGGCTGCGCGATAACGATTTCTTTCATAATACTGCTCCTTCCTGATCAATTCCCGTAAGGGGATGAATACATCGTGGGATTTATGAGATGGGTTTTTCTCTGAGCCGGAGAATGGCCCGGCTTGGAAGCTGCGAGACGAATACGCCTATGCACATGGCGGCAATGCCTGCCATCTGGCGTTCGGTGAATGTGTCGCCCAGGAAAAGGACGCCGCTCAATCCGCCGAAGACCATTTCAAGGCTTAAAATCATGGAGGCTTCAGTCGGGGGCATGTATTTCTGCCCGACTGCCTGCAGCGTGTAAGCAACGCCGCTTGAAAGGATGCCGGTATAGAGGAGAGCGCCCATAGCGCCTTCGATTCCGGTCCATGTCGGTGTTTCATACATAAAGGCAAGGACAAGGTTCAGGATGCCTGTGACGAAGAACTGTCCCGATGAAAGAAGAACGGGATCGAATCTCTGCGTCAGGTAATCAAGCGCCAGAATCTGCAGGGAGAAGAAAATAGCGCAGAGAAGCATCATGAGGTCGCCCGGACTGATGGTGAAATCTGATTTGATGGACATGAGGTAGACGCCCGTAATAGCAGTGACGGCTCCGACAAGGTGCGTCAGGCGGAGCGGATGTCCCAGAAAGAGCCCGAAGAAGGGGACCAAGAGTATGTAATTGGCTGTCAGGAAACTGGCCTTTGATGCCGTTGTGAACTTGCAGGCCGACCTGCTGGATCGTGGCAGCGGCAAAAAGGGGAAGTCCCGTCATGAGGAAAGCCGCCCAGAGCGGAATCTTCGTGGACTTGGGATTTTCCTTATGCCGGTTCATATAAATAATGGGCAGAAGGCTTGCGCTTCCCAAGAGGAAACGTACGCCGCCGAAGGTAAATGGACCGATCGTGTCCATGCCGACGACCTGCGCCACAAAGGCAGAGCCCCAGATCAAGGCCGCCAGTACGAGCAGAAGACGATATTTCATACATTCTCCGTTGAAAAAAAGAGCCGCGGCAGGCTCTGGAATTTGGCATGAGGCATGCCCTTGATTATTATTTATTATAATGAATAATCCTGCTTTTTGCTACCATTCAGCAAAGAGGAAGGTGAAATCGGCTCCATTTGGCGCCAAGGGTATTTTCTCATCTGTAAATGTGGTATAGTCGAATAAGAATGTTCTTTTGAAATAATTACCCGTTTACCGGGTATCATACAGGGATTTCCCTGAAGAAGGAGAGTTTTGATATGTCGATTCGTATGATGGCGATTGATCTTGACGGTACGCTCCTGCATGACGACATGACCATTTCCTCATACTCTCGTGATGTAATCAAGAAAGCATCGGAGGAAGGATTCAAGGTCGTCATTGCTACGGGACGTATGTGCAATTCGGCCAGGAAGAAAATGGAAGTGCTCGAACTGGGCAATGTCCCGGTCGTATGCTATACGGGCGCATGGATCATGATGGGGGAAACGGGGGAAGCCATCTATCAGGAAGGCATGGATCCAAAGTTTGCTTCAAAGGCTCTTTTATGGGCAAAGGAAGAGGGGCTCAAGGTCACTGCGTTCTGGGATGATAAAATCTACATGGAAGGCCCCGACGGGACGGAAATCAAGTACAGGAAGTACAGGACCGTGCAGCCAGAATTTCTCGGGGCGGCTTTCTTCAATCCGCCAAAGAAGGTGACAAGGATCGTTTTCTCTGATCCGGATCCCGCTGTCAGGCTGGAAATCAGGAAAGCTATTGAAAACAAGTTCGGGGATGCAGTAGATGTCGTATTCCCCGGAGATGACTTCGTCGATATGCACAAGAGCGGCATTAATAAAGCAACGGCTGTGAAGTACCTGGCGGATCAGGCAGGGATTTCCTCTTCCGAGATCATGGCATTTGGAAATACGGAAAATGATGTCCCGCTTCTCAGGATGGCAGGAGAGTCTTATGCAGTAGCCAATGCGGACAAGATTGCCCTTGATGCAGCGAAAGCTGTCTGCGCATCGAATGAAGAAGACGGCGTAGCGCACATGATTGAAAAACGTCTGAAATAAATCCAACAAAAAGAGACTGGAATCGATGGTTCGATTGACAGTCTCTTTTTATTGGATTATTTGGTATTCTTTTCCCGCTGGGTAAAGAAGGAAAGGGTATCCTTCAATCCGTCGTTTAAGTTGTACGATGGTTTCCAGCCGAAGAGAGATTTCAGCTTTTCATTGGACAGGCAGGAACGATGGATATCTCCTGTACGTTCTTCTGTGTAATGAATGAAGGAATCATCATATCCGGCCAGTGTGACTATTTCATGGGCGAGCTCGTTCAGGCTGATTTCCGTTTCCGTGCTGACATTGCAGATTTCCCCGCTTCCTTTTTCAAGGGCAGCGACATTGGCTGCAACGATGTCATGGACGGAAATGAAGTCTCTTGTCTGTGAACCGTCGCCGAAGATGGTGATGGGCTTTCCGCAGGCAAGGGCTTTTGCGAAAATGTAGATGACGCCGCCTTCTCCGTTAGCTCCCTGACGGGGACCGTACACGTTGCTGTAGCGAAGGATCGTGTAATCAAGGCCGTACAGTTTCTTGTAAAGTTCCAGGTACTTCTCGGTCATCCACTTGGTCAGGCCGTAGAAGGATTCCGGGACAGGCACTTCATTTTCCTTGAGGGGAAGGGCGGGGTTGTCCCCGTAAACAGCGGCAGAGGAGGAGAAAATAATCTTTCTCACGCCAGTCGCTCTTGCGCACTCAAGGACGGAAAGAAGTCCCATGATGTTTTCGTCCGCATCATAGCTTGGATCCTTGATGGATACAGGAACCATGGTCTGTGCTGCTTCGTGATAAACGACGTCAAATTTCCTTTTTTCAAAAAGGTCTTGAAGGGTCTTTCTATCTCTGATATCCGCTTGAATAAATTCCGCCTGAGGCGGGAGGAATTCTCCCGTCCCTGCGGAGAGGTTATCAATGACGGTTACTTCATGGCCGAGCGACAGAAGCTTGTCGACCAGATGAGAACCTATAAATCCGGCACCGCCGGTTACTAAAATTCGCAAAATTCCACCCCCCGGAATCAGTCCTGATGGAAGCGGTAGCCTGCGCCCCAGACGGTTTCGATTCCTTCATAAGGATGTCCGGCAGCGTTTTTCAGCTTGTCTCTCAGTCTGTTGATATGTACGGTGACCGTTGCAGGATCGCCGATCGGATCGAAGCTCCAGATTTTCTCGAAGAGCTGTTCCTTGGAGAATACTTCATTCGGATGCTGGACGAGGAAGTAGAGGAGGTCGAATTCCTTGCCTGTCAGTGTGACGTCCTTGCCGTTCAGGAGTACCTGGCGGGCTTTCGGACAGATGGTGACATCGCCTACGGTAATGCCTTTTTCCACCTGCGGTCTTGCAAGGTCTCTGCTGAGGAGACGGTTGTGGGTAGCGAGCTGAGCTCTCAGGTGAGCCATGAGGACAGTGCCCTTGAACGGCTTCACGATGTAGTCATCAGCGCCGAGGCCCAGACCTCTGACGATGTCCGCATCTTCTGTGCGTGCTGTTGCGAAGATAATCGGCGCATCAGTCTTTTCACGCATTTTGCGGCAAAGAGAGAATCCATCCTCTCCCGGAAGCATGACGTCAAGGATGATAGCATCGATTTTCACTTCATCCATGATCTTGAGGGCTTCCTCGCCATTGTCTGTGACATATGGTTCAAAGCCGGCGCCTTCCAGGAAATCTCTTTCCATGTTGGCAATCTTCGGTTCATCTTCCACTACAAGTACTTTTCTCATTATTTTGTGTTGCTCCCTTCTTTCAGCGGGATATCAAATATCATTTTCAATCCATTTTCATTGACAGCGCGGTAACGTCCCTTATGCGCCGTGACGATCTCCGCTACAATCGCAAGACCAAGGCCGCTGCCGTTGCTTGTTTTGCTTCTTGCCTCATACGTCCTGTAAAAGGCTTCGAATATGTGGGCGGTCTTTTCCGGAGGAACTCCGGGGCCGTCATCCTGATACGTGAATTCTGCATATTTTCCCTTGCGGTAAATCTGGATCAGGACTTCTGAGGTATCTTTGTCTCTATATTTTATCGTATTTGCCAGTAAATTGAAAGCCACTCTCTGGAATTCTTTCTCATCAAGCATGGCGATGATGGAATCATCGGTGTTGTAAGAGACGTTCACATTCCTGGATTTCAAGTATTCCAGGTCTTCATTGATGAAGGAGTGGATAGCGCGGCTGAAGTTCGTCGGTACCGGATGGCAGATGATGCGGCTTGTCGAAAGTTTATTATAAAGAGACAATTCATCGATCAGTTTTGACAAGTCATCTGCGCACGAGGCAATCGAGGCAAGGTACTGCTTCCTCTTTTCCGGCGTTTTGCCAAGTCCCAGCTGCAGGGCTTCCGTGTATCCCATGATTGTCGTGAGCGGGGTCCTAAGGTCATGTGTAATGCCTGAGAAGAGGATCTTGCGGCTTGTGAGGAGGTGGGCGCGTTCTGCGATGCTGTTCTTCAGGTATGACTGCATCGTGCGGAATGTGTTGCAGACCTCGCCAAGCTCATCATCGCTGTGGTGGTCAACCACGACATTGAAGTTCCCGTACTGTATGGCATGGGCTGCCAGGGACAGCTGCTGGAGCGGGATGATGATGCGCGACTTCGTTCTTTCATAGAAGAGGTAATCCATCCTTGCGCTGAAAGCGATGATCGCAAGGATCAGGAGGATGAATCCCATGTAAACATACTTGTTGATGACGGCGTCCCCGTGAGAAGCATAGAGGAGGAGCAGTGTCGTAATGATGATGGAAGCGGAGACAGGAATGCCTATGAGTCCCAGTGTGCTTGCAATCATCTTCTGCTGCAGACTGCTTCCTTCCGGCGGGGCAGGCGGTACAGGTGGCAGCGGAGGTGCTAAGTTCTCTGCCGGATTATCATTTTCATCCATATTGATTCGCCTCCGTCCTTAATCCAGATCAAGATCAAGTTCGACAGGGCAGTGATCGCTTCCCATGATTTCCGGATGGATCTTTGCATCCTCGATATGCGCCTTCAAAGCATTGGAGACGATGAAGTAATCGATTCTCCATCCAATGTTTCTTTCCCTGGATTTAGCAAAATAGCTCCACCAGGAATACGCCTTTTCCTTGTCAGGATACTTGAAGCGGAAGGAATCGGTAAATCCTTCTGACAGAAGCTCAGTCATGCGGCTTCTTTCTTCGTCGGTGAATCCGGCGTTCTTGTGGTTGGATGCCGGGTTGGCGATATCGATTTCCTCATGAGCGACATTGAGGTCGCCGCAGAGGATGACGGGCTTTTCTTCGGAAAGACGCTTCATGTAAGCAATCATTTCCGTTTCCCATTTCATGCGGTAGTCCAGACGGACAAGTCCGCGCTGGCTGTTTGGCGTGTAGCAGCAGAGGAGATAATGCGATCCGAAATCGGCAGTGATGAGACGCCCTTCCTGATCATGTTCCTCGATCCCTAGTCCATAGGTGACGGACAAAGGCTCTTTCTTGCTGAAAATCGCGGTCCCGCTGTAGCCTTTTTTGACAGCGCTGTTCCAGTACTGGTGGTATCCGGGCAGGTCAAGTTCGATCTGATCCGGCTGCAGCTTGGTTTCCTGCAGGCAGAAACAGTCTGCATCCAGATCATGGAATGCGTCCATGAACCCTTTCTTGATGCAGGCCCGGAGTCCGTTGACATTCCAAGAGATGTATTTCAGTTTTGACATACGGCCCTCCTTTGATTCAAAAACAATTTACCATGGCTGGTAAATTCAGAAACTTCTATTCCCATCCTAATTATACACTTTTTAGACGGCATAAATACAGTTTTAGTTTATAAATAAATTTATAAATTCAACGGATAGTTCAGTGTTTTGAATACTGGGGAGCCACATATCGCTTTTGTAGTAAATTTCGATAAACATCCACGCTGATACAAGGGCTGCTTTTCAAAGTATAAAGAAGAGTCTTTAAGCGATCGTCAACGAAGTTTATACAATTTATAAACTTATATCGGAAATCAATAACACATGAACGTAAAAAGCAGGTACTTCTCTGCATTTTGGGAATAATAGAAATCATACCATTTCAGAGAGATTTTTGCAGGGTCAAAAGTGAAGGGAAAGGGAAAGGTGACAATTAAAAGCAAAAGAGAGCATTCCTGCCTCTGCTGCCGCCTGGCAGCCCGGAATCAAATGATGAAAAATAATGATGAAAAATACGGAAAGACATAGAAGACAGAGGCCTCAAATGCCATAAGAAAAAGGGGGATCTGTGCTATAATAGCTAGAGCAGTACAACAAACGGGAAGTGACTGCCTAGGCAGTGATGGAAAAAGGGCGCTTCCGGTATGCCGAAGGGAGGACAGAACATGAAAAAAATCGTGGTAACCGTCATTGGTGCCGACCGCGTCGGTATTGTTGCCGGCGTAACAAAGGAACTTGCAAAAGAAAACATCAATATTCTGGATATTTCCCAGACCATTCTGGATGGAATCTTTGATATGGTGCTGATCTGTGACATGGAGAACGCAAAGGGCTCCTTGAAACAGGTACAGGACGATATGGGAGAACTGGGCCGTGAGCTGGGCGTCGATGTCAGAGTGCAGCTGGCGGATATCTTTTATGCCATGCACAGGATCTGAAAGGGGGAGCCATGCTCGATATAGAGGAAATTCTTGCGACGGAGCGCATGTTTGACCAGAATAAGCTGGATGTCCGCACGATTACCATGGGCATTTCGCTCCTGGGCTGCGTATCCGACGATGAAAAGACCCTGCTGACCAGGATCTATGATACGATCTGCCAGAAGGCAGAACACTTGACGGAAGTCAGCCATGATATTTCCAGGGAATACGGTGTGCCGATCATCAACCGCCGTATTTCTGTCACGCCGGTAGCGCTCATTGCCGGCGGCACGAATGCAAAGAGCTATGTGCCGATCGCTGAAACGCTCCAGAAAGCAGCTGATGCTGTCGGTGTCGACATTCTGGGCGGATTTTCCGCACTTGTAGACAGAGGCATGTCTTCTTCGGATAAAATTCTGATCGATTCCATTCCGGAAGCTTTGGCTGTCACGAAGAGCATCTGCAGCTCGGTTGCCATCGGATCCACCAGGGCAGGCATCAATATGGATGCTGTGAAGCGCATGGGCGAGATTGTGAAGGAAACAGCTGAACTCACAAAGGATCAGGATGCATACGGATGCACGAAGCTTGTCGAATTCTGCAATGCAGTCGAAGACAATCCGTTCATGGCAGGCGCCTTCCACGGCGTCACGCAGGGCGATACTGCCATCCATGTCGGCGTATCCGGTCCGGGCGTCGTCAAGAGAGCGCTGGAAGATGTCAAAGGCGCACCGCTTAATGTCGTTGCCAAGACGATCAAGAATACAGCCTTCATGATTACCCGTCTTGGACAGATGGTGGCAGAAGCTGCCGTCGATCGCCTCCATGCGCCGTTCGGCATTATCGACCTTTCCCTTGCACCGACTTCTGCTGTCGGAGACAGTGTAGCGCAGGTTCTTGAGGAAATGGGTCTTGAGAGCTGCGGCGGCCCCGGTACCACGGCAGCCCTGGCGCTCTTAAACGATGCAGTGAAGAAGGGCGGCCTTATGGCTTCTTCTTCCGTCGGCGGTCTTTCCGGCGCTTTCATTCCGGTCAGTGAAGACCTTGGCATGATTGAAGCCGTACAGAAGGGAAGCCTTTCCCTTGAAAAACTCGAAGCCATGACCTGCGTATGCTCGGTCGGCCTTGATATGATTGCCGTTCCCGGAGACACGACGGCATCCACGATTTCCGCCATCCTTGCAGATGAAGCGGCTATCGGCATGATCAACAACAAGACGACGGCTACCCGCCTGATTCCGGTACCTGGAAAGAAACCGGGAGACATGGTTCAGTTTGGCGGACTCATGGGATATGCTCCTGTCATGAAGATCAACGAATTCAAGGCAGATGAATTCATTGCAAGAGGCGGCAAGATCCCTGCACCGATCCGTTCCCTGACAAACTGATACAGGATAAACTGATACAGGAAAATAAAATGCCCGAAGGGGGTTCCAGTGCAATGCCGGAGCCTTTCCTTCGGGCGTTTTTTTGATGGAATGGAAGGAAATTCATGTAAAACGAGGGAAGAGGGACCTTTCCGTTCCTTGATGTATTTTTTGCATACTTGTGATAAAATAAAACAGTTATTTTTTTATCAGTAAGGATATAGTTACGGGTATGTAAAGGGTTATCATGACACGTAAAAAAATAAAAGCAGGGAAAGCTTCCGCAGGGAAAAAAGATCTTCCGGGAAAGAAACCGGCAGATGAAATAAAGAAAGAAATAAATGAAATAAAAGAGCCGGACAAAGAACCGGTGAAAAAAATGGAAAAAAGAGAAAGTCTGGGCCACTGGAAACGCTGGTGGGCAATCGCAACGCTCGTTCCATTTACGATTGCTCTCTTCCTTTCCTGGTACTTCGGTGCACCTGGCGGATATGCCTTCGCATCTCAGATCAAGGTATTCCTGCTCTTCCTGCAGGTGGGTTTTGTTACTGCCTACTTCATCCGTCACGATTTGAAAAAGGCTGCGCTCCATCTATGGCTCACGATTGCATTCCTATGGGCGCTGGGGCTGATTGTGCCGTTCCTGTCCACGCAGACGAATGTCCTTCTGGATATGTCGGATATATCAGGGGAGCTGTCGACGCCGCTTTATCTCTTCATTTCCTGCCTGACTGCCGCATGGATCCTGCCGGGGAAATGGAGAACGATAGCACGTATCATCTGCGCGCTTCTCATTGTCGTTTATGTGCTTATCCAGTTCACTTATATCGGATATTACTTCATTACGCATTCCCTGATTTCCATCAACATGCTGCTCGCACTGGCGCAGACCAATCTGGCGGAGACGATGGAATACATCCAGGTCAATATCCCGTATGCAGGCATTGCCGTGGGCGTGACAGCCGTTCTTCTCCTTGGCTGGCTCATTTACCACAACAGCCGCTTCAGCTTTGACCGCGTGGAATCTGTTTCGAGAAAGACATGGTTTGCCATGCTGGGGCTCTTCATCGTAAACCTCGGTCTCTGCGGACTGTCGATCGGCGGCACGCGCATTGCGCAGGTCTATGCAGAAACGTATGAAACGCTGCAGAGCTTCCATGATTTCCAGAAAATCGTTGAAGCCCGCAGAAATATGAGAATCAAGGATCCTGAAATCATTGAAAAGCTCAAGGCTGCGCCGGACGGGGTCTATGTGCTTGTCATCGGTGAATCCCTGACGCGCGATCATATGAATGTCTATGGATACGAAAGAGATACGACACCGTTCCAGTCACAGGCAGCCATCGATCCGCATTATGTATTCTTCAATCATGCTTACTCCTGCTATACGCAGACCGTCCAGGTTCTGACCGAAGCTTTGACAGAAAAGAACCAGTATAATGATATGGCGCTTGCCAATGCTTATTCCATCATCGATATGGCAAGGGAGGCTGGCTTCCATACGACATGGATTTCCAACCAGTCCCGCTTCGGCATCTGGGATACGCCGATCGGCGCAATCGGATCTGCCTGCGACGACCAGTACTGGATCAACCAGTATGTCGGCACTGATGTCATCACCAAGGACTACGATACAGTGCTTGTCCCGTACTTGAAGAAGGTCGACCCGAATAACCGCCGCCAGCTCATCGTCATCCATCTGATGGGCAGCCACGTCAGCTATTGGGACAGGTATCCGTCCGAGTTCTACCACTGGTCGGAAGATCAGGGCAAGGTCAGAAGCACTTCTGAAATCATGAATGATGAATACGACAACTCCGTGCTTTTCAATGACTATGTCATGGGAAGCATCATGAATTCTGCCACGAACTATCTCCACGCTGACAGCGTCATGTACTTCTCCGATCATGGGGAACAGGTGACGGAAAGACCGGGCCATAATGCGGACCAGTTCGATTTCACCATGGTCCACATCCCGTTCTGGGTGTACACATCCCCGCAGTATGAGAGAGAACGTCCGGAAGAGTTCCGCATGATGCTCGAAAGAAGAAATATGCCGTTCACCAACGACATGCTCTATGATACCTTCCTTGGCATCATGGGAATCAAGGCGGCTCATTATGATCCGACCGACGATTTCTTCTCGCCGAAGTACGACAAGGACGTCACAACGCTCATGACCATGTATGGCAACATCATGATCAGGAACGATGTGGAGCAGCTTGGATCGGATAAGGCGGCCAATGACGCAGCCTGGAATCAGGGCCTGCAGGACCGCGCAAGAGCATCCGGCAGTGATGAATTCGACTGGAGCCGTTTCAAGCCGGTCAAGATTTCCGCCAAGCCGATGCCTGAAGTGGAAAACGAAGGACTGTCCCAGGCATCGTAATCATTTGAACTATTTTTTAGGAAAGAGCCAGGATTGCCCGGCTCTTTCTTGCTATCCTATTAAAATTCATCTAAAATGTTGAATTAAGATTTCATTTTCCCGTATAATATAAGGAGGACTAATGAGACTTCGCAGAAAGCCCTGGATTGAAGAATCCATTAAGCAGTACACTTCCATTCTTTTTCTGGAAGAACCGAAAGATCTGAAAGGCAAATGGAGCACGCAGTTCGCGCATCCTGAAAAGCCGATTCATGTGGAATTCGGTACAGGAAAGGGACAGTTCATCTCCGGAATGGCAGACATTCACAGGGATGTCAATTACATCGGTATGGAAGTGCAGGAAGGCGTCATTTACTATGCCGCAAAGAAAGTAGCGGAAAAAGAACCGCCGCTCGACAATGTACGTTTGATCCTTGGGGATGTCAGTGAAATTCTTGATATATTCGCACCGGGGGAGGTTGAGGTGATTTACCTGAACTTCAGCGATCCATGGCCGAAGAAACGCCATGCCAAGAGAAGACTGACATACCGCGATTTCCTGAAACGCTATGCCCTCATCCTCAAAGAAGACGGGGAAATCCGTTTCAAGACTGACAATAAGGATCTTTTTGATTTTTCCATCGAGGAATTCACAGAGATGGGATGGAAATTATCCGACGTGACTTATGATCTGCATCAGGCTCCCGTGCCAGGCGATGTAGAGACGGAGTACGAGGAGAAATTTTCCAGGAAGGGGAATCCAGTATGTCGTCTCGTAGCGAGACGTCCCAAGTCAAATTAGAAGTTTCGCGATATACACCACCTGAATTATTGGGGCTGGTTGCTGTCACGGTAATTCTGATCTGCATCGGGACTGTGAATATCTACAGCTCAACTCAGTACATGAATATCATATCGGGGGACAGCACGTACTCCCACTTGGCAAGACATCTTCTGTTCCTCTCAATCAGCGTAATTACAGCATTCGTGCTGACGAAGCTTCCAATCAAGCTCGTGCGCAAAGGGGCGCTGGTCTGGGTCATCGGGACGGTGCTCTTGCTCTGCCTTGTCATCGTAGCCGGTAAGAATGTCAACGGTGCGACCCGCTGGATCCAGCTCGGTCCGGTGTCGCTGCAGCCATCGGAATTTGCGAAGGTGACAGGAATCATATGGGCCTCTTCTTATCTTGCCAAAAAGGTGGATGCCGGAGAGAAAATCGCCCTTATTCCGCAGGTTTTCCGCGCCATTGTCGGCATATTCGTCAGTATTTTCCTCTTTGCTTCAGGCTCCAAAAGGAAGAAAAACAAAAAGTACACGTTTGGCCAGCTTCTGACATACATTTCGCCATTGGCGGCGCCGCTTGTCATGGCGGCTCTCGTCATGAAGCAGCCGGATATGGGCACGGCAGCCATCATCCTGCTCCTGCCATGCCTCCTTTATATCATTGCGGGGCTTCCTGCCATTGAAATTCTTTTGGGCGGCGCAGGGATCGGTACGCTCGGACTTCTTCTGGCGCTCAGCTCAGCGTACAGAAGAGACAGGCTTTTCGTGCTCTGGGACCCGTTCTCTGATGCGGCCGGCAAGGGATATCAGACCGTGCAGAGTCTGATTGCCGTTGGCTCAGGCGGATTCCTCGGGCAGGGCATAGGCAAGGGATTTGCCAAGTTCCTTTATCTCCCCGAGCAGTATACGGACTTCGCCTATGCCGTATTCTGCCAGGAAATGGGCTTCATAGGCGGAATTATCGTCATGCTCCTTTTCATGGCATTCCTGCTTTTGGGATTTGCCACGGCAAGGCGTCTGAAGGATTCCTACTCAGCCTTCGTGGTCTATGGGCTGACGCTCATGATCTCGCTTCAGGGGCTCATCAATATGGCGATGGTTCTTGGATCATTCCCTGTTACAGGCGTTCCGCTGCCTTTCATTTCCTTTGGCGGCACATCCCTGATGACGAATATCTGCTCCGTCGGCCTGATTTACGGAACCGCTGTGCAGAGCATTGAAAACACCGAACGGGAAGTACGAAAGAAGCGGATACAGGCGATGGATGGAGTGAATCCTTTCTGGCAGTAATGAATGGTTCCACAGCCAGCTGGCTATAATGGAGGAAGGCGGCGATGCCGCCTTTTTTTACGGAGGAAATCATGGAAATGGATTGGAGAGAAGAAACGCTGGAAAGCCTTCTTGCTTACTTTAATAAAAATCCGAAGGGGACGCCATGGGCAGATATTGCCGTTTATTATCCGGCAGGCGAAGTGCTTTCTGCTATCCTGAAGAAGGCAGCCATGATTTCTGAAAAATCGGGACTGTCTGTGTTTCTTGCGCCGGCAGGCGATGACAGGCCCTACTACCTTCGGGAAGTTTTCCGCTGCAGGTCAGCTTTGTGGATTGTCCGGTCTGAAGAAGAATGCGGGAAGACAGCCCTCTTTTCATCCCGGATGGGAAGGGACGGTGTTTCCCTCTATGGACGGGATGACGGCGGCATTTCTCTTTCGGGAACCAATCTTCTCTCTTTTGCAAGAAAGGGAGACACGGGTTCCACGGTCTTCTCAGCGGATGATCTTGCATTTCCAAAACGCAGCAGAGACGAGGAATTTTCCCAAGCGGAAAAAGATGAAGGGATAGAAAAAGAGCAGGTGCTTTTATATGCATCTCTCATCCTTTTTGCAGGCGGAAAGGCAGGTACGCTTCTTGGCGCGGCAGACCTTGCCCGCCATTATTATATGGGACACTAAAAAAGGACCGTTTCCGGTCCTTTTGGAATTCAGTCTTTAAAATATTTTCTTGCCAGGCGCCACGAGAACATCAGCGATTTCTGCAGGAGGAAGAAGTAGACAGCCTTCTTCGGATGCGTCAGAAAATAAATAGTCCCGATCGGCTGCAGCGGTCTCCACAGATCCTTTTCTGTCAATTCCTTGGAGTCAGCCGTGACGAGTTCGTGCTTTTTATCATTTTTCTTCTTCAATGCGCGTGTGACGAGAGCTGTAATGATCGTCATCACAATCGCTTTTTTTGAGCTTTCAGATTTTCCCATGGGAATCACCTCTTTTATTAATCATAGCAAAATGAAATGGGAAGTTCAATTGGGAATCGGAAAGCCTGGCCAGAAAGAAAGGAGGACCTTATGAAACAGCTCATGAGCTACTATGTCATGGATGATGATACAGATGAAAAGATCAGGGAGATGACAGATAATCTTGGCCTTGACGGGATAGAGAGTCTTGTGTACGGAACAAAATCAAGAGATCTTCCCGGGAAAGAATCGACTATCGGATGCCACCTTAATTACTGGCCTGACTGGATGAATTTCTGGCTGGGGAAAAGGGAACTCTTCGAGAAGGAATTTCCGACAAGGGATTCCCTGATTTCCTACTATGGGGGAGAAACACCGGAAGAGTGGCTGGAAACAATCCGGGGAAATCTAAGAGCGGCCGCCAGGGAAGAGCCCAAATACGTCGTCTGGCACGTGGCTGACTGTATGGCAAGAGAGGCATGGACAGGAAAATTCCATTACACGGACAAGGAAGTCCTTTTCGAAACGGCAAGAATCTACAGTCTTGTCAAAAATGCGCTTCCGTCCAATGTCACCGTCCTTTTTGAAAATATCTTTTGGCCGGGGCTCAATGCACTTTCTCCGGAAAATGTGGATTATTTCTTCTCTCTTCTGGGCGGCGGAAATGTTGGACTCCTGCTTGATACAGGCCATCTGATGAATACGAATCCCGATATCAGGGATGAAAAGGATGGTGCAGATTATGTGACGAAGGTAATCAAGAATCTGGGATCCATGAAGGATCTGATTCTTGGCATGCATCTTTCCTGCTCGATTTCAGGAGAGTACAGGAAAAGGGCGGCTGGGAATATTCCTGGGGAAATCACGCCTGAAGTCATCAGCCGCCATATTTCATCCATCGACCGGCATGAACCTTTCAGGACAGAAGCAGCCGCACGGATCGTGGAAGTGGCCGAGCCTTCCTATATGACGCACGAGCTCTTTGGCAAGGGCCCCGGAATCCCGGAAGAAGAAATCAAAATACAGATGAATGCCATGAAAAAGGGTTATAATTCCTGCAATCGTTTTTCGTTATTTGTTGCATATCGGGAAAAGTAGTATAATGGGCGGAAACGGGGTATTGCCCGGAAAGAGGGATCTTACTATGAACAAAACGAAAATGGCATGGGCATCGGCCGCACTGGCACTGGCTTTATTGCTGCCAGCGGCAGGCGTCAAAGCCTATAGCAGCGAAAATGTCTCACTGCCAAGTCCGATTGTGGAATATGCATCATACAATAAGCTTCGCGAGGCAGTCGGTTTTGAACCGCTCTTCCTGCCGCGTATTGCAGGATACAAGACGGAACATTTCCTTTTCATAGGAGAGGGACTGGCAGATGTCCGTTACAGCGGCAATCTTGGCGAACAGCTGACAATCCGTTCTTCCCGTCTGACAGGAGAGAATCCGGATACAGATATCAGTGGCGTCTATACAGGAAAGTGGAAGGATATCGAAATAGGCTCGACGGTTGTTTCCGTGGCAAAACTTTCGGATAAATCTTTTGCCGCTCACTGGATTGAAGGCGGCTACGCTTTTTCCTTCATGGGAGAAAATATGAAAGAGAAGGATTTCGAATCCCTTCTTTCAGGATACTTCATCGATGTGACAGAACACGTCTTTGGAACGGATGATGCTTCTTCCATCCACCATGATATGCCGTTCTAGCTTTCAGGAAACGGGCGCCCCTGCGGGCGTCTTTTCTGTTTGCAGGATAGTTTCCGCTGAAAAAAGCAGGCAAATGATGTAAAATAGAGGACAGCGTATAAATATCGGAGGATAATCGATGGACCGCATAGCTGTGCTCATTCCGTGCTGGAACGAAGCTTTGACAATCAGGAAAGTCGTGACGGATTTCAAAAGGGAGCTCCCGGAAGCCGTCATTTATGTGTATGACAACAATTCAACGGATGATACAGCTGCCATTGCCAGAGAGGCAGGAGCCGTCGTCAGAAAGGAATACCGCCAGGGCAAGGGAAACGTCATCCGTTCCATGTTTCGTGATATCGATGCAGAATGCTACATCATGACGGACGGGGATGATACATATCCCGCAGAATGCGCCCGCGAAATGGCGGATATGGTTCTTTCGGGGCAGGCGGATATGGTCGTAGGCGACCGCCTTTCCTCCAGTTACTTTGAAGAAAACAAGCGGCCCTTCCATAATTCAGGAAATGTGGTCGTCCGCCGCTTCATCAATATGTTCTGGGGCAAAAACAGCCATGACATCAAGGACGTCATGACCGGCTATCGTGCTTTTTCCACCATGTTTGTCAAGACATTTCCTATCCTTTCCAAAGGATTTGAAATTGAAACGGAAATGACGATTCATGCGCTGGACAAGAACCTTCTCATCCGGAACCTTCCCGTATCATACCGGGACAGGCCCGAAGGGAGCGTCAGCAAGCTCCACACCTTCCGCGACGGGACCAGGGTTCTCCGCACGATTTTCCTTCTTTACAAGGATTACAGGCCGCTCCGTTTCTTCACGATGGCATCGCTCATCCTTGCTCTGATTGCCCTTCTTCTTTTCATCCCCGTATTCCATGAATACGTAATGACGGGACTTGTGCCCAAGCTTCCGACGCTTGTCACATCCGGATTCTTCATGGTATCTGCCGTCGTGGCGCTTGGGATAGGCCTTGTCCTTGATACGGAAGTGAAGAACAGCAGGAAAAATCTTGAGATCCAGATGAATATCATCCAGATGATGCTGAAGAAGTAAGTCATCCCATTGGGAAATAATAAAAATCCAGGAGCATTATGATTAAGAAACTGATATTGAAATACTTTCCATCTGAAGAACGATTCTGGGAAGTTTTCCGTTTTCTCCTCGTCGGAGGCGGATGCTTCGTACTCGAATACGTCCTTCTTTACACACTGACAGAGTATGGCGGCCTTCCTCCGCTGTATTCAGCGCCGATCGCCTTCACGGTCTCGCTCATATTGAACTACTTCCTCTGCGTCAGCTTTGTCTTCCATGCCGAGCATCAGAGCCGCTCGCAGGTCGTCCTCTTCGTCGTGACATCCCTTATGGGACTTGGCATCAATCAGGTGACCATGTGGATTTTCATCGACCTTGTCGGTATCTGGTACATGTTTGCCAAAGTCATCGCTTCGGCCATCGTCATGATCTGGAACTACTTCACCAAACGCTTCATTCTGCACCATTGATAATGATCAGGAAATGAAAAACCTCTCTCCGCGATTGGAGGGAGGTTCTTTTTATTTCCTGAAGAAATCGGCAAGCTGGTTCCTGAAAATGTTGGCGCCGCCATTTGCCGGGTGGCGTAGTCCCTTGACGGAGAAGCCTGCATCCAGGAGCGTGTTCTCGCTCTTCTTTCCAATGGCAAGAAGGGGAAGGGACCCGGTGAGGGAGAGGAGCTCTTTTGTGTAGGAGAGCCCGATGGCAAGTTCATCATCTGTCGGCGTCCTGTTGGAAAGAAGGTCGTCTTTCTTATGAGGATGGAAAGGATAGATGTTCCATAAGATGAATTCATCAGCGGAAAGGCCGGCATCGAGGCATGCTTTCCATACGACGGAATCGGTCGGCTCATTGAAGCCTTTTTCCTTCTGCGTGGGTTTTGCAATCATGGGAGAATCTTTCCTGCTTGTCCGTTTTCCCTCTTTCCCGAGGATCATGAGGCTGTTTACTGCGGGATGCTCGTTTAGTATCATGCGCTCGCATGTCATGGCAATCCCGGTGAAGTGTCCGCCCTGATAACCGCATGCCTCAGCGATCAGAAGAAGCTTTGCCTTCCCAACGCGGCGGGAAAGGTAGTCGTGAAGCTGCTCTTTCCTTATGGATGGCGCATTTTCCACTTCATAGCGAAGGTCCGTATCTTTCCAGGGATTAAAGGTGAGCGCTCCCTCGTAGGAAGCAAGGCTCTTAATGAATGCATCGATAGTCATGGCAGTTCCTTTCGTCTAAAAGAAAAGCCGGCATAAGCCGGCTTTATCAGTTTTCTTCAGCCGGGGAGAGGGGCGCTGTTTCGCCCGCTGCTTCCGGTTCATCATTTAAATGGTAAAGTGTTCCTCTTGGAAGATCCTTATCCTTTGTGAAATCATCTTTCATCGGCCATTCCTTGAAGTACTTCATATCGCTCTTGGAAACAAAGAGATAGACAGACTTGCCGGAGTCTTTGTATTCCTTGGCAAAGTCTTCATCAGACTCGGACGGCATGACATACTTTTCATTCCAAAGAGCGCTTCTCTTTTCTTCGTCAGGAAGAGAAGGAACAAGGCGGATGCCTGTTTCTCCGGTATAGTACGTATAGCCGGCCGGATAGGAATGGAAGAAGTAATGGATGCCTGGTGCATCATGGATATCATTGGCCGAGTCCATGATGGAACGCGACGGAAGGTAGTTGGGAAGTCCTTCCATGATGATGAAGAGGTAAGCCGAAGCAGTAACGGCGGAAATGACTGTCAGACGGCGGCCGCTGCTCTTTTTCCAGCGGAGGATGAGTTCCCATACGGCGTAAAGGATGACAGCGTAGAAAAGAAGCCAGCTTCCTTCCTTGATGTAAATGGTACCTGCCACAAGAGCGGCAATCAGGAAGAAGAAACCACCGTAAGCGCAGAGGCTCGATGCTTTTTCCCCTTCACGCACGAGGAGCGCGCACATGGCGGAAAGAATAATGGCAGGAACGATGGAAATGTAAGTGTAGGTCACATACTTTGTCGCCATAAGGGTGTAGAAAAGGATTGTGCCGATCATCCAGACCATGAGAAAACGGTAGAACGGGGTCTTTTCTTTCCACTGCCTGACGGCTTCATAAATTGTCATGCCGGTCCAGGGAAGGAGAGCGGCCGGGAAGATGACAAGGTAGTAGTACCAGTGATTGTCTTCCGGATGCTCGGAAACCGTAGCTCTTGCTATGTTGTGCAGGCCGAGGAACTGGGAAACGAAGTCGCTTCCATGAATGGCATACATGCCGCCGTACCAGGGAAGGACGACGACAAGGAAAGCAAGGATGCCCGTGATGGGGAAGAGGGAAAGAATCTTCTTCGGCTCTTTCATGGAAAGGCACCAGAGAACAAGAAGGATGCCTGGAAGGACAAGCCCGACAGGGCCTTTAGTGAGGCAGGCAAAGCCAGCAGCGGCATAAGCAATGATCAGATGCTTCCTGCTTCCTTCCATGACGCCGATGTAAGCGGAAAGAAGGGTCGGAATCGTAAAGAGAAGAAGGATGCTGTCCGTGATGATGGCATGGGAGATGATCCAGAATTCAAAGGAAAGCGCCAGCATGAGCCCTGCCCAGATGGCTGCAATATTGTCCTTCAGGATTCTTCTTACGTACCAGGTAAGAAGCGTGACGGAAAGCGCCCCGCAAAAGGCAGAGGGGAGCCTTGCCGCGAGATCGGTGAAGCCCAGGATGGAATAGCTGATGGAAAGCAGCCAGTAAACCATGATAGGCTTGTCATACCAGTAAATGCCATAAATCTGCGGGGACATCCAGTTGCCTGACATGACCATTTCCTTAGCCGTCAGCGCATAATTGGATTCGACGGGATCGGTAATGGGGAGGGCCCAAGATCCCCAGAGCAGGAATGCAAAGGCAAGGATGAAGATGAATCCCAGGGATTTCTCTGTCACATGGGAAGTAGAGAACGCTTCCTGCCTTGCTTTTTCCTTCTTTTCTTTTTTCTGTCGTTTCGTGCTCAAAATGGATTCCTCCCTGAATGAAGTGAAATGTGATTACTTCTGCAAAGAACCTTCGCTATTTCCTTTGCGGAAGAGGTAAGCCGTATCTTTTTCCCAAATGAGTGTGAGGTCCTTCTTCTCCTCATCCGGCCAGTTCTTGTAAAGCTTTTTCTGAATCAGTATGTATGCCTGATCCGGCAGGCGGGCAGGTTCTTCAAGGCCCGGAAGCAGGACGCCGTTTTCCTTGTTCTTTTCATCGACCTGCTGCTTCCTCTTGTCGAAGTCAGGAAGCGCTTTTCCGTACAGATCCTCATAGAAAGCAAAGGACGGACGGTAGAAAGGATCGATATAAAGAGGGACATCGGGGTCGAGTGATTCAGCGGCTGTCTTTTCCGCAATGGCTCTTGATGTGAAAAGATCGGAGACCGGTTTTTCAAAAGCGCCCCAGACGGAAAGGACGAAGACGAGAATCAAAGCAGCCTGCGTCATGAAGAAGGCATGGAACCTTCCTTTTGCGAGGCGGCTTGCCGAGAAGAAGGCAGCAAGGACCATGAGCCCTGCGATAGCGTAGTGGACGATGGGTCCGCCTTCCGGAGAAAAGGGGACAAAAGCGACGGCGCCGGTCGTAATCAGTGCAAAGACGACATGGCAGATGATGAAGGCTTTGGAAATGTGCCCTGTCTCTTCAATCCGCGCAAGATAAGCGGAAGAAAGAATGGCAAGCGGCGGGAACATCGGAAGGATGTAGGAGAAGAGCTGCGTGGAAGATACGGAGAAGAAAAGGAAAATGAAAAGCGCCCATACGATGAAGTAGAGCATGACCTTGTCTTTTCTCCATTCACGGAAGCTCTTCAAAAGCCCCGGAAGCGTTCCGCTCCATGGATAGAAGCCTGCCAGCACGACGACGATGTAGAGCCAGTAATGGTTCTGCCCTGCGTGCTCAGGAGCCACGAAGCGCGTGATATTATGGTAGCCCAGAAATGTATCGATGAAAGCATCTCCGTGGAGCATGCCCATTTCAATGTACCAGGGAAGTCCGACGAGGCAGGCAAGCGGGATGCCCCAGTACCATTTAAGTCCCATGATGTGCTTAATGTCAAACTGGCGCGAAAAAATGAGCCAGAGACTGACAATCAGGGCCGGGAATCCGAATCCAACAGGCCCCTTCGTCAAAAGTGCAAGGCCGCACGCGATATACGCAGCTGCGTATTCTTTTCTCAGGAATGACATGAGCGCAACAGTCAGTGTGAGGCAGAGGAGCATGTCCGTGACCGAGCTTCTGGCAAGGACGATGATTTCAAGCGATGTGGCACAGATGAAGCCTGCGCGAAGCGCAGCCCTTTCTCCTAAGAAGCGGCGGGAGGAGAGGAAGAGGTAGCAGGGCGTCAGCGCGCCTAAAAGGACGGAAGGAAGTCTGGCGGCCCAGGTAGAGACGCCGAAAATCGAGAAGGAAATAGCTTCCAGCCAATAGAAAAGCGGCGGTTTGTCATACCAAAACTCGCCGTAGATGCGCGGGGATATCCAGTCTCCTGTCGCCAGCATCTCCTTGGCCGTTTCGCCATAAACGGGTTCATCCGGGTCCAGAAGCGGAATCAGTCCGGAAAATGTGCCGTAAAGAAAAAGGCAGAAAAGGAAAAGGAGGATGCAGTTTCTATATGTTTTCATGGGTATCTTTGCTTGCTTTCTGTTTTCGCTTTGAATATAAATGGAATCCAAGGGCGACCGCAATGGAAATGACGACGCAGACGAGTGCGATTTCCAGCTTGTAGTCCAGGATTTTCTGCCAGTTGTGGCCGAGGACGGATCCTGCGTATACGAGGAAAATCGTCCAGGGAACCGTTCCCAGAATCGTAAGGCCGATGAATTCAGGCATCGGATACTGGGCAATTCCGGCAGGAAGAGAAATGAACGTGCGGACGCCCGGAAGAAGGCGGCCTGTGAAAATGGCGATTCCGCCGTATATTTCAAACCAGTCTTTGGCAGCAATCATTTTTCTTGCAGTAAGGCCGCCTTTGGCCGTATGTTTCAATATGAGTCCGCGTCCGCCTTTGTAGCCCATGTAGTAGGAAGCGACGGAACCAGCAATCCCGGCAGCCGTCCCGATGGCAATGGTAGGCCAGAACGAGAAAATTTCCTGAGAAACAAGAAAACCGGCAAAGCCCAGAATGATTTCACTGGGAATCGGAACATTCATGTTTTCAAGAGCCATACAGATGAAGAGAGCGAGGTATCCCCAGTCATAGAGGAAGTTGATGATGATGTCCATAGAAGTCCTTTGTGTATAAACGACGCGGCGGGGAGGAAGCAGAAATATCTTGAAGAATCCCCTGCCTAAAGAGTAAGGTAAAAACTTATACAATACATAAACAATATCTAAATTCTCTAAAATTTTTTGCCTTGCATAGTCTTCAGAGTATTTGCACTTTCAAATATAACATGACAGCGGGCAGGGGTCAACGAAAACGGGAATCTGCCGGGCAAAAAGGCGGTGAGAAGAGGGAGAATTCTTCCCTGCAGCCGAGTATTCATTTTATTCAAAGGCGGTTTTTTCACTCTCCTATTTTCACTCTCCTATATATAATGAAATATTATATATGCAGTCATATACAGAATAATCAGTATTTTTATTGACAGGAATGTATAAAGTTGATAGAATATGCATTAAGTTATGTATGGAAAAGGATATTCCAGCCGGATGGGGTGGAGAAATACACCGGACGGAGAGCTTTTCTGTATCTGCAATGAATTTTCATGCAGATTCCTTTTATTCATTTGTAAGTTGTCATTTGTGGAGATGAAACATATGCTGGGCAAAAAGTTAAAAATTCTGTTGGCTGTCGGAGCTGCTTCCGCAGTTATGCTTGCTGCAGGATGCGGCGGCGGAGATTCCAAATCGAGTTCTGCTTCAGGAAAAGGCGGCATTCCTGCTGTTATCCGTGTCGGCTCTGAAACAACATTCCCTCCGTTCGAATTTACAGAGGATGATAAATATGTAGGCTTCGATCTTGATCTGGCTGACGCCATCATTAAACAGATGGGCAGCAAGATGGAATTCAAGAGCATGGGCTTTGATGCACTGATTCCGGCTGTCCAGTCCGGACAGATCGACATGATCGCTGCCGGCCTTGATGCTACACCGGAAAGAGCTAAGCAGGTCGCTTTTTCTGACGTATACTTCAAGGATAACGGCTACTGCATCGTTGTAAGAAAAGACAATACCACGATCAACGACTGGGCTGATCTTGCAGGAAAGAATGTAGGCGCTCAGGTAGGCACCTACCAGGTCAAACTGGCTCAGGAAGCCAAGGCTGCTGAAGTCAAGCAGCTCGATTCCAATTCCCAGGCATGGATGGAACTGCAGGCTAATACGCTTGACGCTGTCGTCATCGATCAGCCGGTTGCCATGTACTACCTGAAACAGGGCGCAGGCAAGGACCTGAAGATTGTTGGAACACAGAAAGACGGTTCCGGAATGGTATTCGCATTCAAGAAAGACAACAAGCAGCTTCAGGAAGGCGTCAACAAAGCGCTGAAGGAACTGAAAGCAAACGGCACATACGACAAGATTTATGAAAAATGGTTCGGAAAGCCGGCTTCTAAATAATTACAAAGATAATGATGAAAAGAGGGCAGGAACACCTGCTCTTTTTTCTTTGCATACAGTTTAGGGACGCTGTTCATCTTTTCTTTAAGCATTGTTTAAGTCTTGCCTATATACATGCTGGATGACGATGGTATAATAAGAACAGTGGTGAATGATCACCGCCGGGTATATTCCAGAGAAAGGAGATGCTGCATTGAAGTCCAAAATTTTGGCCGCTTTAGCAGGTATCCTTGTTCTTGCAGGAGGTTATACCGTCTGGGCAGAGACCTATGGTCCTTATTGCTACGGACCTGGCGCTTACAGTTCAGAGGTGCAGTCTTCTCAGGATCAGAGTCAGTACCCCTGCGGTCCTTACGGCCCTAACGGGAACGGCAGAAGAAATTTCTGCGGCGGTCCCTATTACAACAGAGGATAAATGATCATCCGCGCTCTATGGAGGCGGATGGCTGGTGTCCTTCGGCAGGACAAGCGGTACAAATATGTCTGGGAAACAGACAAAGTCGGAATGATTGGCTGTGACAGCTTTCGGCAAGCGGCGTGCCTGCGGGCCCCGCGTGCCAGATGCGGTCAGGGGAGGAAGCAATTCTTCTTCCCGTGAACGGAAATTGAAAACCGCAAGCAGACGCTCTCCATGTATAGGGCGCGGGTTTGCGGTTTTATTTTGCCTTTTTGGGGATGGTATCCCCTTGTGATATACTATATGTAGTATGCGTTTCTTGGATTTGTTCTTGTTAAATGCATATATAAGGAAGAAAGGGCAGAAAAAGCCCGAAATCAGGAACAAGAGAGAGCTGGAAAACAAATCGAAAAAATTTCATATATTTACAGCTACACGTAAATAATATAAAATGGAATAAGATTTTGATTGTATACATTCTCTGACGTATACAGATTACAATATATGAGGTGATAGAATGACCGAATTACTCCGCGTGGAAAATCTTCACGTTTCAGTAGGCAAGAAAGAACTCCTTCATGGAATCAACCTGACTGTAAACAAGGGAGAAGTCCATGTGATTATGGGCATCAACGGCGCCGGCAAGTCGACGCTCCTTCATGCCATCATGGGGAACCCTGTTTATACAATTACTGAAGGCCGTATTTTCTTTGAAGGACAGGATATTACAGAACTGTCTGTCGATAAGAGAGCCAAGCTCGGCATTTTCCTTTCTTTCCAGAATCCGATTTCCGTTGCCGGCATTACGACTGAAAACTTCATTCGTACAGCCAAGACGACGATTTCCGGAAAGCAGCAGAGACTCTTCCCTTTCAAGCGTCTCATGAAATCCAGAATGGAAGATCTGGCTATGGATCCGTCCTATGCAGAACGTTACCTGAATGACGGCTTCTCCGGCGGCGAAAGAAAGAAGAGCGAAATTCTTCAGATGCGCATCCTGGATCCGAAGCTGGCTATGCTTGATGAAACAGACTCCGGTCTGGACGTCGATGCTGTCCGCATCGTTTCCCGCAACATTTCCGAATACCACAATGAAAATAATTCACTTCTGATCATTACCCATCTGAACCAGATCCTGAAGTTCATCACACCGGAATTTGTCCACGTCCTCATCGACGGCAAGATCGTCAAGGAAGGCGGTCCGGAACTGGTGGACGAAATCGAGACCAATGGCTTTGACGCATACCGCAGCGAGGTGTGATCATGGCTGAAGAAAAGAAGAAGAGCCAGGTCGATGACATCAATCGAAGCATCTACGACATCAAGGACAAGGTGGAGTACTCCTACAAGGCTGACAACGGTCTGACTGAAGAAGTCATCCGTGAAATTTCTGCCAAGAAGGAAGAACCGGAATGGATGCTTGAAAAGCGCCTGCAGGCTCTTGAAATATACAATCATATGGACTTCCCGGAATGGGCTCCGGATATCTCCGAGCTCGATATGGATCATATCGACACCTACATCCGCCCGAAGACGGATATGAAGGCGAAATGGGAAGACCTGCCGCAGAATATCAGGGACACATTCGATCGTCTCGGCATTCCTGAAGCAGAAAAGAAATCTCTTGCCGGCGTCGGAGCGCAGTATGACTCTGAAGTCGTTTATCATAATATCCAGAAGGAACTGGAAGAACAGGGCGTCATTTACGTTGACTTCGAAACCGCTGTCAAGGAATACCCTGATCTGATCAAACCGTATTTCGGAAAGCTCATCACTCCGAATTACCATAAATTTGCTGCACTGCACTATGCTGTGTGGTCCGGCGGCTCTTTCGTTTACGTTCCAAAGGGCGTTCACGTACGCATGCCGCTGCAGAGTTATTTCCGCCTCAATGCGCCTGGTGCGGGACAGTTCGAACATACTCTGATCATCATTGAAGAAGGCGCTGACTGCCATTTCATCGAAGGCTGCTCGGCTCCAAGATACAACGTGGCAAACCTTCATGCCGGAGCCGTCGAGCTCTACGTCAAGAAGGGGGCAACGCTGCGCTACAGCACGATTGAAAACTGGTCGAAGAACATGTACAACCTGAATACCAAGAAGTCCATCATTGAAGAAGACGGACACATGATCTGGGTATCCGGTTCCTTCGGCTCCCATACATCCTGCCTCTATCCGGATACCATCCTCAAGGGCGATCATTCCACCTGTGATTTCACAGGCATCACGTTTGCCGGCAAGGGTCAGTTCCTCGATACTGGTTCCAAGGTGGAAGCACTTGGAAAAGGCACTTCCATCAATATCAACTCCAAATCCATTTCCAAAGCAGGCGGCACTGCAATTTACCGCGGCGTCGTTTACATCGGACCGGAAGCAAAGGGAACAAAGGGCACTATCAGCTGTGAATCCCTGATGCTGGATAATGAATCCAGATCCGACACGATCCCGGACATCATCATTGAAAATGATGACATCGATCTTGGCCATGAAGCTAAGATCGGCCGTATCCCGGATGATGATATTTACTACCTCATGAGCCGCGGCCTTTCTGAAGAAGACGCGAAAGCCATGCTCGTCCGCGGATTTGCCGAACCGATTTCAAAGGAACTTCCTTTGGAATATGCTGTAGAAATGAACCGCCTCATCGATCTTGAATTCGAAGGCGCTATAGGATAAGGAGGACCATATGGAAGAAATCAGAGTCAACCGACTGTCGCTTCTTACGTACCGGTACCTTCATACCAACGATACCCCGATGCAGTTCGAGGCGCCCGAGAAATCAGGCGAACCGGTCTTCTCCGATATAATATATGTCAAAGAAGGGGGAGAGCTTCCGGAAGACTTCAACGGGGCATCCAAAGAAACCGTAAAAGCGGCCGCAGACGGCAGACGTTACACCATCACCGTTCCGGCTCATGCTGAAACATCACTCACGATTACGCTCAAGGCAGATGAAGCTCATCCTGACTTTGCAGGCCAGTTCGTATTCTATCTCGGCGAGGAAGCCAAGCTTTCCCTCGTATGGAGAATCGAAGGCGAAGCACCGTCCGATACCTGCCTCATTGCTGCGTATTATGATCTGAAGGAAGGCGCAAACCTCAGCGTTTCCTGTATGGAAAAAGGCCTGACGCATGCGACTATCTATGACCAGAGACATACACACCTTGCCAGAAAGGCAAAGGCCGTATTCCTGGCTGCCGAACTTGGCGGACAGAATGTCATCGTCCACAGCTACGGCAAACTGGAGGGCGACAAGTCCACGATGCAGGAAAAGGCTGTTTATGCAGCAAGAGGCGACCAGCACCTCGACTTCTTCTGCCACATCGACCATATCGGCAAAAAGACGAATGCCGAGATCGATATCAAGGGCGCACTGGCCGATACAGCCAAGAAGATTTTCAGAGGCACATTGAATTTCAAGAAGGGATGCAGCGGATCTGTCGGCGATGAAGGCGACTATGCCATCCAGCTCGATCCCCATACCAAGAATATTTCCCTGCCGCTTCTGCTCTGCACCGAAGACGACGTTGTGGGGAATCACGCATCCAGCGCAGGACAGCTCGATGCCAATACGATTTACTTCCTCATGACACGCGGCTTCTCGCTTGAAGAGGCAAGAAGAATCGTTGTGGAAGCGCTGATCCGTCCGATCATCGACAGCATGGACAGCTCGCTGCATGATGAAGTGATTGAAGAAGTCAGAAGGAAACTGGATTCCAAGGAGATAAAATGAACTTAGACTTAATCAGAAAAGATTTCCCGATACTGGAAACCCAGGTCAACGGTCATCAGATCGTATACTTTGACAACGGTGCGACCACTCAGAGGCCGCTTCCTGTCGTCAATGCTGTTGTGGACTATGTCACTCACCAGAATGGCAATCCGCACAGAGGCGCGCATATTTTCGCCATCTCTGCATCAGAAGCTTACGACACTTCCAAAGAGGTCGTCCGTGACTTCATCCATGCAAGAAGCGAAAAAGAAATCATTTATACCAGAAACACGACAGAATCCCTGAATCTCGTATCCCGCTCCTATGGCGAGACACACCTGAAGAAGGGCGACCATATCCTCATCACGATTGCGGAACATCATTCCAACCTCGTCACCTGGCAGAGAGCTGCCGAGAAGACAGGCGCTGTCCTTGACTATATCTACATTGACAAGGAAACCGGCCATTTCCCGGAAGAAGAACTCAAGAAGATCAATGATCCGAGAGTGAAGATTCTGGCATTTGCCCAGGTATCCAATGTGCTCGGTGTTGAATTCGATCCGAAGCCGCTGATAAAGAGAGCGCATGCGCATGGCGCAGTCGTCGTCCTTGACGGCGCGCAGTCCACACCGCACAAGCAGATCGACGTGCAGGATCTTGACTGTGATTTCTTCGCTTTCTCCGGACACAAGATGTGCTCCATGGGCGGCATCGGCGTTCTCTATGCCAAGGAAGAACTCCTTGATGAAATGGAACCGTTCCTCATGGGCGGAGACATGATTGAAACCGTAGAAGAACAGACGACGACCTTTGCAGAACTTCCGGCCAAGTTTGAAGCAGGCACGCAGTACGTCGAAGGCGCTGTCGGACTCGTCGCAGCCATCAAGTACATTCAGGCAATCGGATATGATGATATCCGCGCACAGGAAAGAAAGCTCGTCACCAGATGTCTGGAAGGCATGAAGAAACTGCCGTTCATCCAGATCATAGGACCGAAGAACCCGGAAGAAAAAGAAGGCCTCATCGCTTTCGAAGTCGAAGGTGTTCATCCGCATGATGTAGCACAGATCATGTCTGCAGAAGGCATCTGCATCCGCACCGGGCATCACTGCGCAGAACCGCTGCATCATTACCTTGGTGTCAATGCATCCTGCCGCGCAAGCTTCTATTTCTACAACACGGAAGAAGAAGTCGACTACTTCCTCGATAAACTGAAGGACGTGCGTAAAGTCATGGGGTATGATGACTGATGGAACTGAAACAGCTGTATACAGATCTGATTCTGGAATACAATAAAGACAAGACAAACAAACGCAAGATCGAAAATCCGACCGTGCATGAACATGGACATAATCCAAGCTGCGGCGATGATATCGATATCGAAGTGAAAATCGAAGACGGCGTGATCAAGGATCTCGCCTATACAGGTACAGGCTGCGCCATCAGCCAGGCTTCCACAGCCATGATGGCAGAACTTCTTCAGGGAAGAACCGTTGAAGAAGGAATCCGCCTCTGCCGCCTTTTCCTCGATATGATCCGCGGCAAGGTGACTGATGATGAAAGCCTCGAAGAACTCGAAGCAGCCATCACACTGAAGGATATTTCTAAAATGCCTGTCAGAGTCAAGTGTGCAACCCTCGGGTGGCATACACTGGAAATGGCGCTCACACGCATTGAAAAACAGCTCTCCGAGCAGAAATAAGCATACTAAAAGCCCGCTCTCCCAAATGGAGGCGGGCTTTTTTCACTGCATTGCGAGCCGTGACTTTGCGGCGGCAAAGGAGCCTGAATCATGCCGCAGGTGCGCTGATTACAGGAAGCTGTGATTATCAGGAAGCATGAACTCACGGATCTTATTGAAAATGCCATTGTAGGCCATGGAAAGAGGGATCAGTGTGAGCATGACAAGCTTAGTCACCAGCATGGCGATCGAAGACGCAATCCCAATACGGATCGGAAGGAACAGACCAGGCGGCACAAAGAACGCAAGCGCGAAACCGGTCATGACAGCCCATAAGACAAGGATTCGTTTTTCGTGACGGAATCCTGCCAGAAACAGAAGAGCAAAAATCAGACCAGTAATTCCGGCCAGCGTAGAGTGGCCGAGGAATAAAAGAACGAGACTCAATACGGCGATAAGAGGCATGGCGAGCGCTCCTTTCCACGGAAAACAGTTGGGTGTTCTTATTTATTCTTCACAGGAAGGAATCGCCTTCCGAGGCGGCATTGTTCCTCTCCGGCCGCGGACCGGAAAGGAAACGGGGCAAGGGAAGCGGAAGGGTGTTCTATAGAATACCTCCTTTCATGGAAGATCTATTTCATCCGCTGCAGATGAATCCATCCGTATCAATCCATCGAGCGGCTGATTATGATTTAAACACATCTTTCTATACTTTAATTATATCATAACAGGCATGAGATTGTGTTCAATAACTCGATTTAAAGTTAAGAATTCAAAGAGAATTTTATTTAAATTTTCATAGAAAATAAATGAACGTCAGTCAATTATTAATGAACCGAAGTCAATTATTAGATAAAAATAATATTTTTTAGATGATGTGAATAAAATGATATAAAAATAAGTTTAATATTTAAAATAAATAAATTTATGATGAGAACTAATAAGAGGCTGCTGAAATGAAGATGCTTTACCTGAGCGAATCATTATATAAAGAAAATCCCCTGCAGGTAAACAGATGCAGGGGTGATCAAATATTATATGGCATTTCCGTCGCTGTCGTAATGGAAGCCCCATTTCATGATTTCATAAAAAATGGGCTGAAGATCGTTTCCTTTTTCCGTGAGAGAGTACTCTACATGGGGCGGGATTTCATTGAATTGTTCCCTTTTGATGAGCCCGTCAGATTCCAGCTCGCGGAGAGCCTTCGTAAGGGATGCATTCGTGATTACTTTGAGCATCCGTTTCAAAAGTCCGAATCTTGCCGTATCGTGGATACAGAGTTCATAAAGGATCTGGGCTTTCCACTTTCCCTGCAGCATCAGGAGGAGCGGCGTGACGGGACAGTGGCCGAGATCGGTCACGATTCCTTTTTTCACATTGACCAGGTATTCTTCGTATGTCATGTATTCCATAGGAATTCTCCTTTACGCGGCAGGCACATGCATTTTCTGTACTTGATTTAAATTTTGGATATAGTATATTTTTTATATAGTGAAATGTCAATTGCAGGGAAAATAAAGGATGGGAAATATGGAGAAACAGTATGAAAAAGCAGCGGATGCGCCATCAAGCATAGAGGTCAGAGGCGCCCGCGTCCATAACCTTAAAAATATCGACGTGGATATTCCCTTGGGAACGATTACGGGCATTGCAGGGGTTTCCGGTTCGGGCAAGTCATCTTTGGCGCTCGGCGTCCTCTATGCGGAAGGATCGGGAAGGTACCTGGAGGCGCTTTCCACTTATACGAGGAGACGCATGACGCAGGCAGCAAGAGCAGATGTGGATGAAGTGCTCTACATTCCGGCTGCTCTTGCGCTTCATCAGAGACCGGCGGTGCCGGGAATTCGCTCTACCTTTGGTACGGGAACGGAGCTTCTGAACGGGCTCCGCCTCATGTATTCAAGGCTGGCCAGCCACGAATGTCCCAACGGGCATTATGTCCTGCCTTCTTTGAATGTGGCAGCAGGGAAGGAACTTACCTGTCCCGTCTGCGGCGTTCATTTCCATGCGCCTTCAGCCGAAGAGCTTTCCTTTAACAGCCAGGGTGCCTGCCGCACATGCGGAGGTACGGGCATGGTGCACATGGTCGACCGCGCGTCTCTCATACCCGATGAAAATCTTTCCATTGACGACGGCGCCGTTGCTCCCTGGAAAACACTGATGTGGTCTCTTATGACAGACGTCTGCCGCGCAATGGGCGTCAGGACAGATATCCCGTTCAAGGACCTCACGGATGAAGAAAAGGAAATCGTCTATGATGGGCCGGCTGTCAAAAAGCATATCTTCTACAGGCCGAAGAACGGTTCCAATGAAGCAGGCGAACTCGACTTCACGTATTACAGCGCCGTCCATACCGTGGAAAATGCGCTGGCCAAAGTCAAGGATGACAAGGGCATGAAGCGCGTCAGCCGTTTCCTGAAAGAGGAAACATGTCCTGACTGCCAAGGGAGCCGGTTTTCAGAGACTGCCAGAAAGCCGCATCTTCGCGGGATTTCAATCGATGAAGCATGCCGCATGACCCTTGGTGAAATCACAGAATGGGTGAAGGGCGTTCCGGAGTCTCTTCCGGAAGAAATGCGTCCGATGGCTGAAAGCATCTGCGGATCATTTCTGAGGACAGCAAAAGGGCTGATGGATCTTGGCCTGTCCTATCTTTCGCTGGACAGGGCAGGAAGCACGCTCTCTACCGGCGAAAGGCAGAGAATGCAGCTGGCAAGAGCGGTCCGGAACAGGACGACCGGCGTCCTTTATGTCCTGGATGAACCGTCGATAGGACTTCATCCTTCGAATATCGAGGGGCTTTGCGGCGTCATGAAAGATCTCGTCAGCGACGGGAACTCCGTCGTCCTTGTCGATCATGACACGCAGATCCTGAAAGAAGCATCCTGGATTGTTGAAATGGGGCCTGATGCGGGAAGTGATGGAGGAAATGTCATTGCAGAGGGGACTGTCGAAGAAATCGGCAAAAATCCAAAGTCGAAAATAGGCCGTTTCCTTTCCGGAAATTATCCGCGCCGCGTATTTCCTGTTATTCCCAAGGAAGAAATCTTCAGCGAAGGATGCATCCGGATGAAAACGGGGCCGATCCATACAGTAAAGCCGCTTGACGCAGAAATCCCTAAGGGAAGGCTCACGGTCGTGACAGGTGTATCCGGCTCTGGAAAGACGACCATGGTGCTTGAAAGTCTTATCCCGGGACTTTTGGCAGCGCTTGCAGGCGAAAAACTCCTCGGCCATGTGCCTTCTATCGATCCTTCCGGCATAAAGAATGTCAAACTTATCGATTCTACGCCGATTGGCATCAATGTACGATCGACGGTTGCGACTTATGCGAATGTCCATGATGAGCTGAGAAAAATCTACGCCAGGAGCGAAGGTGCCAGGGAAAAGGGATTCAAAGCAGGAGATTTCTCTTACAATACGGGAAAACTCAGATGTCCAGTCTGTGACGGGACAGGCGTCATCAGCCTGGATGTACAGTTCCTGCCGGATGTGGAGATTCCCTGCCCGTCCTGCCATGGCTCGCGCTATGGGAAGGACGCAGAAGGCATCCGTCTTGTGAATAAAAAGGGAGAAGCAAGATCCCTTCCTGAACTGATGGACATGGATGTGAATCATGCGCTCGGATTCTGCCAGGACATGAAACTCGTCAAAAGAAGACTCGAGGTTTTGAGGGAACTGGGCCTCGGGTACCTGACACTGGGAGAAGAAACGCCGGGACTTTCCGGTGGGGAAGCGCAGAGGCTCAAGCTGGCAAGCGAAATGGGGCGCGCCCAGGAAGATACGATTTTCATTTTTGATGAACCGACCATCGGCCTCCATCCGCTCGATGTAAGGACACTCCTTTCTGTATTCCGCGCACTTGTCGACCACGGCGCGACGCTCATTGTCATCGAGCATGATCTTGACGTCATACGGAATGCCGATTACATCATCGACATGGGCCCGGGCGGCGGAGAAGAGGGCGGACGCATCATTGCCTGCGGTTCGCCGGAAGAAATTGCAGATTCCCCCAAGAGCATCACAGGGAAATACCTTCGCCCGCTGAAATAAATGCACGAAAAAAGGAGCCGCAGAATGACTGCCCATTCTGCGGCTCGCTTTATATTCATTATTTAAAGTCCTGATTTTGAAAACTGCCTTTCGCGGATGCGCTTTTCTTTCCAGACTTCCATGCTGATGTCCATGGATGCGATTTTCAGTGTCAGCTTCGATAAGCCGTCAGCATTTTCCTCGCTGATGATTTCGGCGGTCACGTCATCATTGACCCAGAAAGGGTGGTGCTTTTCAGACAGACCGGGACTGACGCCAAGGCCCTTTGTCAAAGCGTGGATGAGGTAGTCTCTGGCGGGGCGGTAAATCATCCAGTGCTCGGGAATCGTTGTAAAGGAAATGATCCAGAGCTTTTCGTTATGAAAGGTCAGTTCCATATTCCTGTCGATATCAAGGGAAAGGATATGAAGGGGAAAAGTGCCGTAATAGACAGCTTTTACGATTTCACTGTCTGTCATGCCGTCGTGGATCCATTCTGCTTTTGGCACTGTTTCAATGGAGGAATCCATGCGGTCGATGGATTCTTCGAGACGCAGTTTTCCAAAAGAACGTGATGCGTCAGAAGGCAGGTGCAGCAAACGGGAAACATATTGATGCAGACGGTTCATAAATCACACTCCTTGAAGGAAGGAAAAAGCAGGAACAGATAGAAATTCTATTTTGATTTATATCTAAGTTTATCATTGGGCAGGAAAACCTGCTATCTCACAAAATTTTTATAACTATCGATAAGATAACAGTAAAACAGATAATCCTGCTTGTCATGCAGCGCCTGATGACAGATAATAGTAAGTAATACAGGACACTGGAGGAGAGCAGCTCATGAATAATTACCTTGGCGATATTATTTCCATTTTCATATGCCTTTGGTTTATCAAGACATATCTTCTGCATTACAGGATGACAAAAGAAGAAGCTTTCATTGTCAGGGAGGCGCCGAAGGTCTTCCTCTATCCTTTGACGATCCTTGTCTGCATCATGCTGATTCTCGTACCGCTTTCGGAAAGAGGGCTTGTTCCCGGCGTTGTGCCTGATTCCATCCTGAAATATACCCTCGTTTCCTTCATGCTCTGGATCACGCTGGTCCTTTATACGAAATGGAACTGGGGCGTGCATGTGACCGACAGAAAGGTCAGGAGCAGAAACAACATGCAGATGCTGCTTCTCCTGATTCTTCTCTTCCTTCTGGCAACAATTCTGTAAACGAAAAAGGGGATGTGACAAAATTCATCCCAACAAAAAAGGCTCTGCCCCGGATCATTTGGTCCGGGGCAGAGCCTTTCGTGTTATAATTTTTTACAATGAAAAATAACAACACTAGCAATCATTTTACCGCAGAACAAGGCATTTTGCCAATGTTTCCCTCTGAGATTCTCAATGTCGATGATCCTGTTTTAATGTATGACAGATTTATGGAGGAAATCGATCTTAAAAAGTACCTTCGTTACATACCGACGCGTGGCGCTGGCAGACCCAGGTATAATCCCGTCAACATGCTGAAAACGATCATCTATGGTTTCGCAGAAGAAGGATATTGCTCTTTTAGAAAACTTGAAGATAATTGCAGGGTTAATATCAGATATATGTACCTGATGAATTATGAAGCCCCATCCTATCGGACATTCTGTCATTTCGTGAAGGGCTTTCTTAAGTATTCTCTCAAGGATATCTTTTATTCAATTACGAAAGAACTCTGCGGCAAACTCAACGTGGATTTGCAGCATATATATATTGACGGTTCCAAGTTTGAAGCGAACGCAAATAAATACAGCTGGGTATGGAAGAAATCCGCTGAAAAATCCCGCTACAAGCATTTTGCCAAGATTACCAGCCTTTTTGAGTTACTCAATGATGATCTTAAGTATGACCATATGAGTGTAAACATCAATACAGAATACGCTCCGGACTATCTGCGTCTGGTATTGGATAAATTAAAAGAAATCTGGCAGATTGATGAGACGGCCTTTGTTCATGGAAGCGGGCATCGCAAGTCCGATCATCAACGCAAGTATGAGCAGCTTAAGGCATATACATCAAAACTTGAAGAATATGTTGAGAAGATACAGATATGCGGTACTTCCAGAAACAGTTATTCGAAGACCGATACGGATGCAACATTCATGCGAATCAAGTCGGACTACATGGGAAATGATCAGCTTCTGCCTGCATACAATGTCCAAATAGGTGTTGCCGATGAATTTATTGCCGTAATTGATGTTAACCAGTATCGTTCAGATATGGATTGCTTCGTACCGCTGATGGAGGAATTCCACGAAGTCTATGGGGCTTATCCTAAGTATCCTGTGGCAGATGCAGGATATGGATCTTTCAACAATTACATCTATTGCGAGCAGCACGGTATGGAAAAGTATATGAAATTCCCCATGTACAAGAAAGAAACGAAAGACAAGAAATACCATACCAATCCGTTTCGGCCAATAAACTTTAGAGTTGATGAGAATGGAACCATCCGTTGTCCAAATGACAGGGCTTTCAAATTTATCTATAGACATCTGGTCAGAGGGAACTTATACGGCAGGCAGGAGGAAGTATTTGAATGCGAAGACTGCCAAGGATGCCCGCTGGCAGAGCAATGTAAAAAGACCCCGAAGAACAAAAGAATCTCATTGAGCAGAGAACGGAATAACATGTACCAGGAGGTTCAGGATAATCTGGAAAGCATCCATGGAGCCCTGCTAAGAATGAACCGGTCAATCCAGGCTGAAGGAACTTTTGGAATCATGAAACATGACAGATGGTACAAAAGAATCGTCAGAAAAGGGATAGATTCTGTAAAAGCCGAGTTATACCTGGTAGCACTTGGCTATAATTTAAGGAAATACATCACAAAAATAATGCGTATAAGGATTGCCGCCTAAGACAATATAATTAAAAGTCTTATGGGGGTAAGGGGGCTTACGCGCATTTTTACGTAAAAGGCTTACAGCAGAGCTAAAAATGATGAAATAAAGACGCAAAAAAGAGGCTGCAACAAAATGATTAACCATTTTGTCACAGCCCCTTTATTGTGAATTTATTCAAAGAATTTCAGGTTATCGTACGTTGGGGAAACGATCCAGTTTCCTTTTGTATCGATAAGGCCCCACTTGCCATCGACTTTGACGCCGGCCCTGTCATTCATGAAGGACGTCATCTGGCTGATCTTCTTTGGGAAAACGATGACGTCGCTGCCATCATAGCTGATGACCTTCCATGCATCATCCTTCACAGGAATCAGGCCGCAGGAAGCAGTGCCCGTTTCGCGGTAGAGGGGAGCGGAAATGACTTTCCCATCCTTATCAAGGATGCCGTATTTCCCGTCCTGCTTATAGGAAAGGATCGAGCTTCCCAGGTACTTGATCTCATCGTAAGAGAAGGGAACGAGTTCTTTGCCGTCGTCCATGGAAAGGACGCCCCAGTCTCCCTTGTCATTCCTGCAGATGAGGATGCCTGCTTCATCGACGGGGATGACTGCTTTGTAAGCGATGTGGGCAATGAATGTGCCGCTCCTGTTTTCCCAGCCGTAGCGGTCATTATTGAAAACAAGGATGCCGCGGCTCGATGCCGGGAAGACGCGAGCATTCGACGTGCTTGCAATGACCTTGCCGGTATTATCGATGTAACCGCGTTTGACAAGGACGGTTGGAACCGTTCCGTATTCATAGCCCCACGGATCCCAGAGCGGGAAACCGATGCCAAAACCCCATCCGCTGTGATAGCGGTGGTGATGGTGGGGACGCAGCCAGTGGCCCCAGCCCCAGCCGATTCCGATCGAGACAGGATAGCGGCGTACGACGCCTTCTTCCCTGACCTCGCCCTTCCTGACTTCTGCCAGACCATCTTCGAAGGGGAAGAGCATGTCATAATCAGCCATGAAAGCAATCGTCCCGTCCGGCTTGATATAAGCGCCGCTGTCGATTGTCTTGACACCTGCCAGGCCTTCAGAAAATTCTGTCATGACGCGCTTGAACTGCGGCTTTACAGCAACCGTTCCCTCGTCATTGATAAAGCCCCAGAGGCCTTCCTTATTCTTGACGGCTGTCAGGTGTTCGGAAAAAACAGGTACAGCTTCTTCATAAGAGAAGGGTACGACAGGTGTATTTTCCTTATTGATGAAACCCCAGAGATTTTCCTTATTCTTGACTGCCAGAAGACCGCTGCTGAAGGATGGCCCTGAATCCTTATAAGAAGGCTCGATGACAACGGCGCCGGTCTGATTGATGACGCCCCATTTCCCGTCCATCTTTACAGGCGCAAGCCCCTCAGCAAACCAGCGCGCTTCCTGGTAGAGAGGCGCAATTTCCTTTCCGTCATAGAAAAGGTAGCCGTACTTGCCATCCAGCTTGACAATGGCAGAGCCGCCCTGGAAATCAGAGACCTGATCATACATGTGATCGGAGATGACAGTGCCGTCTTCCCGATAGAAGCGTATCTTGCTGTCGGGAAGCTTGACCGCAAGCGCATTGTCCTTCCAGACAGAACGGCTTTCATAGGAAACAGGGACGATGACTTTGCCTTCCCTGTTGTAGAAGCCGCGAAGCTTGCCCTTTGATACCTCGATCAGGTTGTCACGGCCCGCCTGGCTCGCAAGGTCAGCTTCCTGGTCTTCAGAATCAGAAAGGGAAACTGCTTCCTTGTCATAAGAAAGGGGAATGACGACCTTGCCCGACGCGTCAAGCGCGCCCCACTTGCCATCCTTTTCAACGCCCGCTGCAAAGGGGACAGGGGAAAGAGCTTCAGAAGGCTGAGGGGTTTCAGCTGCATAGACATTTGCCGAAAGCGTAAGAGCGGCCGCCGCAAGAATGGCTGCCAGTTGATGATGGAACATAGAATCACCTCACAGAATAAATCTGGGAAAGCTTTCTTTTCCAGTGTTAGTTTCATTTGCCTTTATTTTAGCATATTTCGATATAAGCTTTAAAAAGAAAATATAATTGGTGTATTATAAGCAAAAGATTAATTTAATATTACAGAATAATTGACATCATTCTAATAACGGGGCATAACTTGATAAGTATAGCATGAATTCCAATGTTCGTTCTGATCATAAAAAGAAGCTGTTCTTTGAGAGGTATTATGAAAAAGTTTTTCCTGATTTTCTTCTGCTGCTTTCTTTCGATGGCCATGCTTACCGGCTGCATGGTTGAGAAAAGTTCGACTGGGCGCGTGTTGACTGATGATGCGGGAAGGGAAGTAAGGATCCCTGAAAAGCCGTCGCATATCATTTCCCTGACGTATGGCACTGATGAAGTCCTTCTTGGGCTTGTAAGTACGAAGCGGATCAGTGCGCTTTCTAAATATGCAGGGGATGAAGGAATCACTTTTGTGACGAAGAAGGAAAAGGAAGCGGTGGGGCGCACGATGGATCTCAATCCGGAAGCCGTCATGGCGCTTAAGCCGGATCTGGTCCTCGTTTCTAAGGGAACGCCTGCCAATTTCGTCCAGACACTTTCTGCATCCGGCGTGCCTGTGTTTGTCTCAATCATTCCAAAGAACTGGGATGATATGGAGGTAAGGATTAAGGGGATTGCAAAGGCGGTCGATGAAGAGGACAAGGGAAATCAGATGATAGAGGATATGAGGGAAAAGCGGGATGCTTTGGAAAAGAAGCTTTCCGCAATTTCGCCAGACCAGGAAAGGAAAGCGCTCGGACTTTCCTTCAGGGGCATCCTTGGAAAGAAGGGGACTTTGTTTGCGGAAGTCCTTGAAATGGCACATGTGAAGGATGGCGCCGCCATCTATGATATCCGCGAGATTCCAAGGGGAAGCAGCACCTTTATTTCCATGGAAGTGCTGCCGGCCATCGATCCGGATGTGATTCTTCTGCCGGTCTGGCAGTCCGGCATGCACATGAGTGAAAGCGAGTTTGCTCATGAGATCCTGTCGAATCCTGCTTTCCAGGATGTGAAGGCAGTGAAGAACCATAGGATGGTGCCATTCCCTGAGAGGTACAAGTTTGTCATGTCGCAGCACATCACCGATTCCGTGGAGGCAAGCGCAAAGGCCGTTTATCCTGAACTCTTTGATGATCCGGATAGTATGACGGTCAATGGGAATTGAATACTTGCATAACTGCTTTACATTTAGCCCTGCATTTGTTATTATGTTTCCATAACTACGGCGATGAAGAAAAGGAGTACGCACAGTCAGCGATCCGGTGACAGTGAGAGACCGGTATGGTGCGGAAGGCGTTTCGGAGCTGCTGCCTGAACAGAGTAGGGCTGCTATCAATTAAGGCGGGCCAATGGCCAATGAGGGTGGAACCGCGGGTTAATGATCCCTGTAACTCGTCCCTGTAACTATATTGTTACAGGGATTTTTTATTGTTTTTCAGATTGTTTTCAGGAGGAAATATGACATTTCAGCAGATTATTCTGGCACTCCAGCGTTTCTGGTCAAAACAGGGATGCGTACTGGGAGAGCCATATGACGTGGAAAAGGGCGCAGGCACGATGAACCCTGCGACATTCCTTCGCACCATCGGACCGGAACCATGGAACGTAGCATACGTTGAACCGTCCCGCCGCCCGGATGACGGAAGATACGGCGACAACCCGAACCGTCTGTACCAGCATCATCAGTTCCAGGTGATTATGAAACCGTCCCCGAACAATATCCAGGAGACCTATCTCGAATCCTTGAAGGAACTCGGCATCGATCCGGAAGAACATGATATCCGCTTCGTAGAAGACAACTGGGAATCCCCGACGCTCGGCGCATGGGGCATCGGCTGGGAAGTATGGCTCGACGGCATGGAAATCACCCAGTTCACCTATTTCCAGCAGGTCGGCGGCATTGATGAACATCCGGTAGCCGTTGAAATCACATACGGTCTCGAACGTATTGCCATGTACATTCAGGAAAAGGACAATGTCTATGATCTGGAATGGACTGACGGCGTTACCTACGGCGACGTATGGCATGAAAACGAATATGAACAGTCCGTTTACAGCTATGAGCTTTCTGACCATGATATGCTCTTCAAGCTGTTTGACATGTATGAAAAAGAAGCAACCCGCGTAGTCAAGAAGGGCTTCGTCCTTCCAGCTTACGATTATGTACTGAAATGTTCCCATGCATTCAACCTTCTGGATGCTGCCGGCGCTATTTCCCTTTCTGAAAGAACGGAATATATCGCACGCGTCAGAAACATGGCAAGAATGTGCGCCAAGGAATGGCTGAAGAAGCGCAAGGAACTGGGATTCCCCATGCTGAAGGGAGGCGAGGGAAATGAGTAAGAATCTGCTTTTGGAAATCGGCACGGAAGAAATGCCGGCTAATATTATGTCCGGAGTCGTTGATCAGCTCCGCGTTCTGGCGGAAAATGCCTTCGGAGAAAATCGCATTTCCCTTAAGGAAATCACCGTTTACGCAACACCGAGAAGACTCGCAGTCCTCGTCAAGGAAGCTGCTGACCGCCAGCCTGATGAAGAAGTCAAGAAGCGCGGCCCGTCCATTAAGGCTGCTTTTGATGAAGACGGCAATCCGACCAGAGCGGCACAGGGCTTTGCAAGAGGACAGCATATCGATCCTTCCGAGCTTATCAGGGAAGGCGAATATACATGGGCTCATGTCGTCAATGAAGGCAAAAAGATCGAAGACATCCTTCCTTCTCTTTTCACGTCCCTCATTACAGGACTGAACTTCACAAGAAGCATGCGCTGGGCTGATGAGGAAGCCCGTTTCATCCGTCCGATCCGCTGGATCGTCGCTCTCTGCGGCAGCGAAGTCGTTCCGATGGAATTTGCTCATGTCAAGAGCGGCAGAATCAGCCGCGGACATCGTTTTCTCTGCAAGGAAGATGTCACGATTGAAAGCCCGGAAAACTACAAGGAAACCATGCGCAAGGCATTTGTCATTGTCGATCAGGATGAACGCCGCGACATGATCCGCAAGGGCCTTCTTGCCAAGGCGGAAGAACTGGGCGGCAATGTCTGGCACAATGCAGACCTTCTTGAAGAAATCAACTACCTCGTTGAATATCCGACACCTCTCTATGGCCGCATCGATGAAGAATTCCTGAAGCTTCCGGTACCGGCTGTCGTTACCCCGATGAGAGATCATCAGAGATACTATCCTGTCAGAAATGAAGACGGCTCCCTGATGCCGTACTTCCTTACCGTCAGAAACGGCGGCACAAAGGCAATCCATAACGTACAGATCGGCAATGAACGCGTTCTCCGCGCCCGCCTTGACGACGCTAAGTTTTTCTTTGAAAACGACAGGAAGAAGAGCCTGGAAGGCCACCGGGAAGACCTGACCCGCATCAACTATCAGGAAGGCATGGGCACCATGCTTGACAAGGCTGACCGCCTCCAGAAGCTGTCTGATTTCATCTGCGACGGATGGAACCTTTCCGCTGATGAAAAGGCTGATGCAGAAAGAGCAGCTTACCTTTCCAAATCCGACCTTGCTACCGGCATGGTTACCGAATTCACTGAACTGCAGGGCGAAATGGGCAAGGAATATGCTCTCCTCGACGGTGAAAAGAAGAACGTTGCACAGGCCATTTTCGAACAGTACATGCCAAGATTTGCCGGCGATATCCTCCCGCAGGAATCCATCGGCCGTGTTCTTTCCATGGCTGACAAGCTCGACAACCTCGCTGCTACATTCCTCCGCGGCCTCATTCCGACAGGCTCCCAGGATCCGTTTGCTTTGAGAAGACAGACCATCGGCGCTGTCAACATCCTGACTGACGGCGGCATCCACTGGGATATCAGGGAAGGCATCAGAAAAGCGCTCGAACTCCTCCCGGGTGAAAAGGAAGCCAAGGAAACAGCTCTGGGCCAGATCGAAGAATTCTTCCGCCAGAGAATCAAAGCCATCATGCTCGATGAAGGCATTGCTTACGATATCATTGACGCAGTCCTCGCAGGCCCGGTCGACGACATCGAAGCTCTCTTCCTGAAAGCAAGAGCCATGGCAGAAAGCCAGCTGAAGGATGAAACCGATCTCCGTCAGGCTGTCACAAGACTGGCAAACATCACCAAGGACAAGGAAGGCGGAGCAGTCGATCCGTCCCTCTTTGAAGTAGAATATGAAAAGAACCTGCAGGCAGCACTTGATGAAGTGAAAGCTGAAGTTCTTCCGCTCTACAAGGAATACCAGTACGGAAAAGCTCTTGCTTCCCTGAAGAAGCTGACAGCTCCGATCAATGATTACCTGGACAACGTCATGGTTATGGTCGATGATGAAAAGGTCAAGGCCAACCGTGTTTCCCAGCTGATCTCTGCACTGGATCTCTTCCGCGCATGGGGCGATTTCAGCAAGCTCGTCTGATAGGACATAAAGCATCAATAATAAAAAGGAGTCTCTTCTAGCCGGAGAGGCTCTTTTTTCATGCCGGGAAGGGGATAAATCAAAAGGATCTCTCTTTATGTTTACAAAATTCGATCTAAATGATAATGAATGGTCACAAAAACGCAACACATTATGAAATTTCTATATCGAAATACGTTTGACTATTTCGAAAATTTATGATACAATATATTCAGAGTTAGTTGTTAACTAAATATCTTTAGATAAGTTTACATATGAGAGGAGAGTTTATTATGGCTTTTGAATTACCCGCTTTACCTTATGCTTATGACGCTCTTGAACCTGTGATCGATGCAGACACCATGCGTTTCCATCATGATAAACATCATGCAACCTACGTAGCAAACCTGAACAAGGCACTGGAAGCTCATCCGGAACTGTTTGAAAGATCAGTTGAATTCCTGATCGCTCATCTGAATCATCTGCCGGAAGACATCAAAGGCGCTGTCCGCAACAATGGCGGCGGAACATACAACCACACCCTATTCTGGGAAATGATGGCTCCGGAAGGACAGACTGCATTTGCAGGCCCTGTTGCTGACAAGATCAAGGAAACCTTCGGTTCCTATGAAGAATTCAAGAAACAGTTTGCTGCTGCTGCCGCAGGCCGTTTCGGAAGCGGCTGGGCATGGCTCGTCGCTGACGGCGACAAGCTTGAAATTCTTTCCACTGCCAACCAGGATAACCCGCTGACAGAAGGGAAGAGACCGCTGCTCTGCCTGGACGTCTGGGAACATGCTTACTACCTGAAGTATCAGAACCGCCGCGTTGATTACATCAATGAATGGTTCCGCATCATCAACTGGGACTTTGTCAATGAACAGTACAAGAAGTCTCAGGAAGCAAGACACTGCGGCAAATAATCACGAAAATTAAGGATACCCTTAATGATAATCACCTCACAAAGACCCGCCCTTCTGGGCGGGTTTTTAAATGTGAGAAGAGCAGTAAATTAATTGTCAACTGTTAATGAAATCTAGTTGACATAAATCAACCAAGTGACTATAATAATTCAAGTAAATCACTACACGGAGGGGTTCTTATGGGAAATAATCATTCTGTACGCATGCAGGTCATGTGTGCTCTCTTTACAGCAGTCTGCGCCGTATTCTCGCAGCTGACAATACCGATCCAGCCGGTGCCGATCACTCTGGGCTCCTTTGCAGCCCTCATGGCAGGCGGATTCCTTGGCAAGCGCTACGGTTTCCTGAGTCTTGTCATCTACCTGCTTCTTGGCATGGCAGGTGTTCCTGTATTCTCCATGATGCGCGCAGGCGTTTCCGTCATTGCGGGACCATCCGGCGGATTCATCGTCGGCTTTGCAGTCATGGCATTCATCGTCGGCCTTGTCGGTGAAAAGCTCGGCTTCACATTCAAGAACATGCTCCTTGGCACAGTACTTGGTACGGCAGCCTGCTATACGATGGGACTGGCATGGTTCATGTTCCTGACCGGAAACGGACTCTGGGCTTCCATGCTTCTCTGCATGTTCCCGTTCCTGCCGGGGGATATCACAAAGATCGTTTTGGCCTCTTACCTGATCAGCAGATACCGCAAGAGACTGATCGGAACCAACTGATTCATAAGACCGTTCCCCAGGGAACGGTTTTTTCATAGGAGGAAATATGAAAGATGCAGTAAAGGCCATCTGCCGCATATGGCGCCCGGAGTGGCAGGGGATGCTGATGGGCAGGCTGACATATAAAAAAGGAAATGGAGAAAATAAAGCGTATGAGGAAATCATCCGCGATGGGAAACTTCTCCGCGTGGCCGTCCGCGGCAGGGAAAGCGGGGAATTTCTTGAGCTCATCCTTTCAAAACCTTCTGCTCCCAAAGAAGGAGAGAAGCGGCCCGATGAAGCCGCCTTCTGGAAATCATTTTCAGCAGATGAAGTCAGAGCTTACAGCAAAGCGCTTGGCGACCATAATGAAATCCATTACACAGAGAAACCCGTCGTCAGCGGATTTCAGATTTTTGAATCCGTGATGGAAGAGTATCCCTCAGATGGCATGAAAATTTCGTTCCATCATCCCGTCTTCAGCGGAGAAGAAGTATACTTGATGGAGAAAGATCAGAAGATTGAAGGATACACGGATCAGTTGTGCTTTGTGGCGGTGAGATCATGAGAGACAGGAAGGTATATATATTAGGAGGACTCCGGTCGCATATCGGGATCCGGTATGGGATTTTCAAATCAGTAAGGCCCGAAGTGCTGGGCGGTCGTGTAGCCGCCGAGCTTTGCAGAAGGTACAGCGTCGTGCCGGACCTTTGCATTTGCGGGAATGCAGTGGGACCCGGAGGAAATATCGGAAGACTGCTTCTTTTGGAAAGCGGTTTCCCTGAAAGGGTGCCTGCTTTTACGCTTGATCTCCAGTGCGCTTCCGGTCTTGCCGCCATCGATATGGCCGCAGGCAGGATTGCGGCAGGGCAGTGCGATGTAGTCCTGGCAGGCGGCGCGGAAAGTGCATCCCTCCAGCCAAAAAGAATATATGCCGATCATGATGAAAGGGCAAAGCTCAGGAATCCGGAATTCACAGCGGCGCAGTTCATGCCGGGAGAATTCGGAGACGATGCCATGCTCCTTGGGGCAGAACGAGCTGCCAAAGCGGCAGGCATTACAAGGGAAGAAGCGGATGAAGCGGCGCTTAGAAGCCAGATGCTTGCAAAAGATGCATCCGAAAATGGAATATTCAGGGATGTCATCCTGCCCCTCTTTGGCAGTACAAGGGATGAAGCCATCCGTCCCAGAATGAGCAGGAAGCTTCTGGAAAGGGCGCCGCGCGTGACGGATTTCCAGGACGGGATACTGACGGCCGCCAACTCCTGCACAATGAATGACGGAGCCGCTTTCCTTCTTCTTGTTTCTGAAGCTTGGGCGGATGAACATGAAATCACGCCTGCCTTTGAAATCGCAGATACGAGGCTCATCGGCAGCGATCCCAAGGTGCCGCCTCTTGCGGCGGACGCGGCGGTATCGGAAATGCTTGAGGCCAATCAGCTCACTTACGAGGATATCGATGCTTTCGAGTATAACGAAGCATTTGCCGTCATCAGCGCGCATTTCATGAAGAAGCATCCTGAAGTGGCCGGGCGTCTCAATCAGGCAGGAAACGCTCTTGCCTACGGGCATCCTTATGGCGCATCCGGCGCTGAGATCATGATCCATCTGATGGAAATCCTCCGGGAGAAGGAAGGGCGTCTTGGCGCGGCTGCCATTCCTGCTGCCGGCGGTGTCGGTGAAGCCATCCTTGTAAAGCGCACGGAGGCGGAAGAATGAAATTATCCGATTATGTGATCCGCTGGGGGAAGGACAGGCCGGATCATGCTTTTCTTTCTCTTGACGGGAAAACGATCACTTATGGAGAAGCGGATGCTTTTACAAAAGGAAAAGGGGAATCTTTGCCTGAAGAAGTGCACGGGAAGGTCGTTGCACTCTACCTGACGGACCCGGCAAGCCAGGTGCTCTGGTTCCTTGCCGTGGAAAGAGCAGGAGCCGTTCCGCTCCTTGTCCATGAATATATCAAAGGGGAAAGACTCGAGGAACTCTTCGATGCGCGCCCGATTGATTTCTTCCTGACGGACAGCGAGACGGGCGGCGTTTCCGTTTCCAAAAGGGAAGACGGGCTTTTCTTTGGAAGAATCAAGGATACGGGCATCACAAGAAAAGAAGGCGTTGCTGTCCTGACTTCAGGAAGCAGCGGCCTTTCAAAGATCTTTTTCCGGCGTGTGGAAAGCTGGGCGGATTTCTTCCCTGTGCAGAACAAGGCCTTTGGTGTGGACGGAGATTCCATCCTGTATACGCAGGGATCCATGGCATTCACGGGAAACCTCAACATGCTCTTTTCCTTCATGGCCGAAGGCGCGGTGATTGCAGGGACAATGAAAGTCCTTCCGCGCACATGGATGAAGGAAATCATATCACTCCATGCAACGCATATTTACATGATTCCTTCCAAGCTGTATCCTCTTTCAAGAATGAACGGGTCGTCGGATTCTGTGAAATATATCCTGACCGGTTCCCAGCTCATGACCGAGCGGATCCTTACCGGCCTTAAAAAGCGCTTCCCGAAATCTGATACCGTTATGTACTATGGCGCATCAGAACTGAATTATGTTTCCTGCATACGGGGAAGCAAGATCCTTGAAATGCCTGACAGCGTGGGGAAACCCTTCCCCGGCGTTAATGTCACGATCAAGGACGGAGAAATCTTTGTAGAAAGTCCGTACAGGGTCGAGGATATTCCTCTTCCCTTTACCTGCCATGACCTGGGCTATTTTGACAAGGACGGATGGCTCCATTTCACAGGAAGAAGAGAAGATGTATATAATATCAAGGGAAACCACGTCAGCCGCCAGCGCGTCATTTCCCATATCCTCATGACTGAGGGCATCGATGAAGCGGAGCTTCTTGCCGTTCCATCAGAAAACGGGCTGCGCCTTATTGCCTTTGTCGCAGGGGATGATGTGCCGGATACCAGGACGATGATACGGAAACTTCATGAAAAGCTGGAAATCTGGGAAATCCCTCACCGCTTCATCCGCGTCAAATCCATTCCCAAAAGATCGACGGGAAAGACAGATAAAGATGCGCTTTTGAAAATCCTTGAAGAATCAAAAGAATAAAAGTAAAAGAAGCTCTGACAAAATGACTGCACATTTCGCCAGAGCTTTTTTATTGAAAGAATAGAACAACTATTCCTATATAAAAGTCCTTGTGCTATAATATGGAATAGAAAAAATGTTCTAGGAGGAAGAGATGGACATAGAAGACAGACTGGATATACTGGCAGACGCAGCGAAGTATGATGTGTCCTGCTCTTCAAGCGGCTCATCGCGGCCCAATCGGCCAGGCGGCCTGGGGAATGCCCATTACAGCGGCATCTGTCACAGCTGGACGGCGGACGGGCGCTGCATTTCACTGCTGAAGATCCTGATGACGAATTCCTGCATTTATGACTGTGAATACTGCGTGAACCGGAGGAGCAACGATACGCCGCGCGCCATGCTGACGCCCGATGAAATCGTGCTTTTGACGATTGAGTTTTACCGCAGGAACTATATAGAGGGACTTTTCCTTTCATCCGGCATCGTGAAGTCGCCGGATTATACGACGGAGCTTTTGATCCGCACGGCAAAGCTTCTCCGCGAAAGGGAGCATTTCAATGGGTACATCCATATGAAAGGCATTCCCGGAACGGATCCGAAGCTTTTGAACGAGCTTGGCCGCTACGTGGACAGGGTGAGCGTCAATATAGAGCTTCCCTCGGAGAAGTCGCTCCATCTTCTGGCACCGCAGAAAACGAAGCAGGCCATCATGGCGCCGATGAAGTTTTTCCGTGACTCGATCAGGGAAAACAAGGAAGAAAGGAAGAAATTCAAGAGAGCGCCCTCCTTTGTGCCTGCCGGACAGACGACGCAGCTCATCGTGGGAGCCAGCGGGGAAAGCGACCGGCAGATTCTTCTTCTGACGCAGGGACTGTACCGCAAGGCATCTTTGAAGAGAGTCTACTATTCCGCGTACGTTCCCATCATGAAGGGGAAGAACCTGCCTGCAGTCAAAGCGCCGCCTCTCATGAGGGAGAACCGGCTCTATCAGGCAGACTGGCTGCTCCGCTTCTATCATTTTGATGCGGAAGAAATCCTGTCGCCGGAGGAGCCTGATTTCGATGAGGAACTCGATCCCAAGTGCTGCTGGGCGCTCCGCCACAGAGAGCTTTTCCCTGTCGAAGTGAACCGCGCGCCTTATGAAATGATACTGCGCGTGCCCGGAATCGGCGTCAGGAGCGCGCTTAGAATCATGCGCCTTCGCCACTATGGGACGCTCAATTTTGAAGACTTGAAGAATATAGGAGTCGTGATGAAACGCGCCCGCTACTTTGTGACGATCAACGGGAAGTATTCCGCGCCGGGAAGTCTTGATGGCATTGACCTCCGTAATGCGCTCATATCGGGCAAAGCGGCAGAGGAAGTCCGCCAGATGAGTCTTTTCGGCGGGCAGGCATAGGCTCCTTGGGGAGGATGCATGTATTACTACTATGATGGCACATACCCGGGATTTTTGACGGCCGTCTATGAGATTTACCACTACGGAACAAGCAAGCTTGAAGGAATCGGCCCGGAAGGAGGAGAGGTTCGTCTTTTCGGCGCGGATTTTATTGTGAAGACAAATTTCCTCTATGCGGAAAAGGTAGCGGCAAGTTTTGAAAAGAAATGCGGCAAAAAAGGCATCCGCCAGGTGTACCGTGCTTTCCTTTCTGCAAGGCCGGAGAAGGAAATGAAGATTTTCGAGTACATGCGCCGCGGTTTCAAGACGGGAAAGGATCTGTATTCCTACTGGAAGGAGCCGTGGGCGAGGGAAATCCTGGAAATGGGAAGGGAAGTAGGCAATGAAGCGGAAAAGTTCCGCGGCATCCTTCGCTTCAGCGAGCTGGAGGAGGGGATGCTTTTTGCTTCCATCAACCCGACGCAAAATGTGGCACCTATCCTGGCGGAGCACTTCAAAAACCGCCTTTCGGCTGAATCCTGGGCGATCTATGACGTGAACCGGCAGATTGCGGCGGTATATGAAGAGGGGAAAGTATCGATTGTCGAGGTAGAAGATCCGAATCTGGAACTGAAGGTCAGCAAGTCAGAGGAGGACCTGCGGCAGATCTGGCGGAACTATTACCGCCATCTTGGCATCGAAGACAGGAGAAATCCAAGGGAAAGGATGCTCTACCTTCCGAAAAAGTACTGGCCGTACCTGACGGAGATGCAGGATCCTTACAATGTGCAGGATGTCAGCATGAAGGGGCTTCCTGAAAAGAAGCGGCCGAGGAATGTCAATCTGAACATATCCGGGCGCGAGTTTGAAAATGCGCTGCGTTCTGTGCAAAGAAAAGCCGGCATCCTTGAAAAAGGACTGCCGGAAGGAAATAAGGAAAAGAAAGACGAGGAATCCTAGCTGAGGGAACTCGGGGATTTCCCGTAATAATGACGGAATGATTTGTAGAAATTGCTGCTGTTGCTGTAACCAAGCACGGCAGCAATTTTTTCTATGGTAAGATCCGTGTGGTCAAGAAGAATCTTCGCTTTCTTCATACGTATATCCAAAAGGAGGGAAGAAAAGTTTTTCCCGAACAGTTTGGGAAGAAGGCGGGAAAGATAAACGGGATGATAGCCGAAATGCGCGGCAAGGTCTGAGAGAGTGATTGTATCCGAATGAGATTCCATATAAGAGAAAAGCTGGGAGGAAAGGGGATCCGTATCCACGATTTCATGGGAAAGCCTGTATTCTCTTGCAATGTACATGATCATCGAAAGGATCAGAGGCTTCAGCACCTTCTGTGTATCTTGCTTCTTATTGGCATATTCAATGATCATAAGATCCAGAAGATGGTGGATTGGAGAATCCTTTGGCAGGGAAAAATGGATGAATTCATCGGAGTATGCATTGGTCGTCGGATCCAGAAAAAAACGGACGAGAGAGGCATCTGATGAAATCGGGCCCAGGTAATCGCGAAGGAACGTCTTCCTCTGGATGAGGACGCCGGCAATCACAACATCTTCTGCGCTGTCGCATCTGAGCGCATACCCGCTGTAGGGCTGCCCGACGTAGCAGTCGCCTTCCTTCATGAGAAGCTTGTGGTCATACTTGGCTGAAACTGCTTCGTAGTCACCGTAGTAAGCAAAATTGATGAAGAAGAAACTCTGACGGTGAAACCGTTCCTGGATGTGGTTTCCCTTGAATGCGCAGACCATGACTTCTTCATCAGGTTCTCCGAGCCATTGGGAAATGAATTCTGTTTTTCCGCTGACTGGTTCGAGACGGAAATCCCAGTGGAGATGCGGGAATTCCCGGGCCAGTTTCTCTATGGCATCCGAAAGCATGCGTCCTTTCATAGTATCCCTCCTGATGTTAATATTTGACACTAAATATGTTAACACAAAGCGCTGATGAAAATCATCCGTGATTTTATAATGTAGAAGATCCCCGGGAAGATTGACTTGATATTGGTTTAGCTGTAAGTGACTAATCAGCAGGAGGATTCAAATATGTACAACTTTAATTTCTATATGCCGGCAAGGGTACTTTTCGGTGAAGGCAAGCTTTCTGAACTTCATGAACAGAAGCTTCCGGGAAAGAAAGCCCTGATTGTGACATCAAATGGTACGTCCGTCAAGAAGTACGGATATCTGGATGATGTAAAGCATGAACTCGATCTGGCCGGCGTTTCCTATGAAGTCTTCGACGAAGTCCGCCCGAACCCGACAAGCAAAAATGTCATGGACGGCGCTGAAAAGGCAAAGAAGACAGGATGTGATTTCGTCATTGCCCTGGGCGGCGGTTCCATCATGGACTGCACGAAGTGCATTGCACTCATGATGACGAACCCGGGCACCATCTGGGACTACAGCCTCTCCCTTCACGGCGGAAAGAAAGATGCTCTTTATGCAGCTTCTCCTATCGTTGCCATCACAACATCGGCCGGCACAGGCTCTGAAGTCGATATGGCCTCTGTCATCACAGATGAAGCGACACAGGAAAAGACAGGGATTTTCTTTGAATCCATGTTCCCGTGCCTTTCTGTTGTCGACAGCCGCCTCATGATGAGTGTCCCGCAGAAATTCACTGCTTATCAGGGAATGGATGCATTCTTCCATGCGGCTGAATCCATGATCAATAAGAATGAACATACCATGGGCAGAATGTTCGCGCTGCAAGCAATCGAACTCATTGCAAAGAATCTGCCAAAAGCTTATCATGATGGAAGCGACCGTGAAGCAAGAACAAACATGGCTCTTGCCAATACACTGGCAGGCTATTACATGCTCTGCACATCCGAGCATACGATGGAACATGTCATGGGAAGCTTCCATGACGACCTTATCCACGGAGCCGGCCTCATCATGATTTCTCATGCATACTTTGATTTCTTTGCAGAAAGAAAAGCAGCTGAGCAGCCGATGATCGACATGGCAAAAGCCATGGGTGTCAAGGATGCATCGTCCGGAAAAGATTTCATCAAAGCACTTGATGACATGATTGCCAGTGTCGGCTGCAGCGATCTCAGGATGAGCGATGCAGGCATCACGAAGGAAGAATTGAAGAAGTATCCGCAGAAAGTGCATGAAGTCCTCGGCGGCGACATCACGGCAGATCCTGTTCTGCTCTCCGATGAGGATTACCTTGCCATCTACGAAGCTTCCTACAAATAATAGGAAATGAGGGAAAGGATAATATGACTGAACTTGAAAAACTGGAAGCAGGGCTTCCTTATGATTTCAGAGATCCCGAAGTGGACGCAAGAAAGCTTCATGCCGTAAAAATGTGCAAGGTTCTCAATGAAACCGATCCGACAGATTATCCGGCATGCGAGAAAGCCATCCGGGAACTTTTCGGAAGCGTAGGAAAGAACCCAGTCGTGCTCCCCAGGTTCAATTGTGATAACGGAAAGAATATCCATGTGGGGGACGATTTCCTGACCAATTACAATGTAACGATCCTGGATATAGCACCCGTTACGATCGGAGACCATGTCATCATAGGACCAGGCACGCAGATCATCACAGTCAATCATCCTTTATCCCCGTCAGGCAGAAGAAAAAGTCTTGGCATTGCAAAACCAGTGACGATCGGGAATGATGTATGGATCGGGGGAAGTGTCATCATCGTTCCAGGCGTCACGATCGGAAACAATGTCGTCATTGCGGCCGGTGCCGTTGTGACGCATGATGTGCCGGATAACTGCCTTGTGGGCGGTGTTCCTGCCAGGAAAATCAAGGATATTCCCAATGATCTTGAAGAGGAATAAGCCTCTGATTCATCACTTCTGAATTTGAATATCTGCAAGAAAAAGCTGGGAGCCTCCCCATGGATGGCAGCCCGGCTTTTATTGATGAATCCATTTCTTGACGGAAACATGGATTTTTCATGATAAATAGTCATTAACCAATATACCTAAATTTTTGTCCTGGAATATGATTCCAGATTTCAGAATCTTCTGAAAGTTAGATTTTATCGATGAACAAATTGTTCGGCATTGCATAAAATATTATGACCCCCTTGGATAATTCATGAATAAGTGATACCATTATATATAGAAAAACACTTATTTATAAATGGTCGTCTATCGATGAACATAGAGGGAAGATGTTCAGAGAGGTGATGGTTCAGGAAGAGCTGCTGCGGAAAGCTGCGCAGCGCTTTGCTTGTACTGGATTTGTCAGCAAGAATGTTTCCTGAAATCCGCCGGACAAAAGGCAGTGGATACAGAGATCAGCTGAATAAATGGGGAATACAATGAATGAGGAAGCGCTTATGGCGCGGAGATGGTGATTGACGGAATGGAGGCGTTACTATGCATGTTTTAGATGATTTCCTTATTTATTATTTGCAGAGATTTGATAAATACTGTTTCGACGTAGTGATTTGCGGCAAGGAATACAGGATCGGGAAAGGTGAGCCTGTATGCCGCGTTATTTTCCATAAGGATATTCCTAAGAAGGAACTCCTGACTTCTACGTCCCTTGCTCTTGGGGAAGCGTACATGAGAGGGGACATTGAAGTCGAAGGGGATATGTTCACCGTCCTTAAAGGGCTCCTCGAGCAGATCGATCAGTTCTCGCTGGACAGGAATGCCGTTGCCTCCCTTCTCTATCCGCCGGAAGACAAGTCGACACAGAGGGAAGAGGTATGCTCCCATTATGACCTGGGCAATGATTTCTACAAGCTCTGGCTCGATCCGACGCTGAGTTATTCCTGCGCTTATTTCAAGAATGACAATGACACGCTGGAAGAAGCACAGAAGAACAAGGTCCATTATATTTTGGAAAAGCTTCATCTTGAAAAGGGCATGAGTCTTCTGGATATCGGATGCGGCTGGGGCTATCTTCTGATTGAGGCCGCCAAGAAGTACGGCGTCAAGGGATATGGATGCACGCTCAGCCATGAACAGTGGGAAATGGGCCAGGAAAGGATCAAGGCGCTCGGGCTCGAAGGCCAGGTGCAGATCGACCTTCTCGATTACAGGGACCTTCCGAAGAAGGGCATGACATTCGACCGCGCTGTCAGTGTCGGCATGCTGGAACATGTCGGCCGCTCGCAGTATGAACGGTACATGAGTGTCGTCGAGCAGGTTCTGAAGGACAAAGGACTTTTCCTCCTGCACTTCATCAGCGGCAGGGACAAGGTCAACAGCAATCCGTGGATGAGAAAGTATATTTTCCCGGGCGGGACGCTTCCTACCATGTATGAAATGCTCGAAATTGCCTACAAGGGCCAGTTCCAGCTTCTGGACGTGGAGAGCCTTCGCCGCCATTATTACAAGACGCTTTCCTGCTGGTACCATAACTTCCAGAAGGCACGCGGACAGGTGGAAGCCAAGATGGGCAGCGAATTCGTCCGTATGTGGGATCTTTACCTCTGCGGCTGCGCTGCTGCCTTCTATATCGGATACATCGATGTGGATCAGATGCTCTTTACCAAGGGAACCAATAACGATCTCCCAATGACAAGATGGTATTAAGTTCCTTGAGGAAATGTCATAATATATCAAAAATTTTTAATCTATTTTGATATACATTTCCATCTTTTTGTGGGATAATATTTATAGATATGAATAAAGCACAGGGCTTCATTCATATTTTCTACAGTTTTTGGTTATCTCTGAAGGGGGTAAGGAACATGGCAGTAGAATTTTACAAATGTAACGTATGTGGAAATGTTCTTGCGGTGATCACGAACGGCGGCGGCACAAGCCTCACCTGCTGCGGCAAACCGATGGAACACCTGATTCCGGGATCGACAGATGCAGCTGCTGAAAAGCATGTACCAGTCGTAGAAAAAGGTGAAAAGATGCTCCATGTACAGGTCGGATCCACTCCGCATCCGATGCTGGAAAATCATTACATCGAATGGATCGCTATGGAATGTGAAGGCAGACTCCCCTTCAAATATCTGAAACCGGGCGACAAACCGGAAGCAGATTTCCATCTTGTTGAACATGGCACGGTTTATGCATACTGCAACCTCCATGGTCTCTGGAAAACTGAATTCTAATCCATCATGAAAACGGGCCCCTCAAAGGGGCCCGTTTTTCGGTCTAAACAATAAAAAAAGAAACAAAATCTGATTTTCAGTCAGCATCTTGTTTCTTTTTTGTTTATACTCTTGAAATATTTCGGGATGGGTACATAATAATGAAAGGGGATTAGAGATCTTTCCTTTCTTTTCCCGGAACCGCATGGAGATGCACATAGGCATCGCGGAGATAGACAGGGAGCTCGGTTTCATCCATTCCTGCCGGAACTTTTGTCGTTCCTGCGCGCTTGGCGGTTTCATAGTACCAGATTTTATATTCGACCATGCCCATCATGTCCTCAAGCTCTTCCATTTTCTTTCTGAGGAGTTTCTTCTGATGGGAGAGGATTTTCAACCGGGTATCGATTGTCTTCTGGCCATCGTTGGGAAGACGGATGAAGTCGCGGATTTCCTTCAGGGGAAGGCCTGCTTTTTTCAAGCACTGGATGAGCCGCAGGCTCGCAAAATCTGAATCACGGAACATGCGCATGCCTCCGCTGGAACGTTCCAGTTCGGGAAGGAGTCCTTCCTTATCGTAATAGCGGAGTGTAGAAGCTGGAATTCCTAAAATTTTGGCTGCTTCGCCGGCGGTATAGAGCATGATGGCCCTCCTGAAAGATTTTTGAATCAAGGTCTTGACTTAAAGTCGACTTTAACATTTAGAATAGACTTGAACTTAATTGAATTATAAATCAATTATGTCTATTAAGTCAATCAGGGACTCTGTGTCCTGTTATAGAAAGATAAGGAGGAATTATTGTGGAAAGAAATAAGTTATTTCAGGTATTTGTTCCGACTTGCTGGCTTTTTGGTGAAGGGCAGCTGAATCATCTTCATGAACAGGCTCTTCCGGGCAAGAAAGCACTGATCATTATTTCCAACGGCAAATCAACAAGAGCCAATGGATACTTGGACAGGACGGAAAAGGAACTGCATCAGGCAGGTGTGGAAACATCCGTATTTGACAAGATTCAGGCAAACCCGATCCATACGACTGTCATGGAAGGCGCAAAGGCAGCCCGTGATTTCGGCGCTGATTTCCTTGTTGCTTTGGGCGGCGGTTCCGTCATGGATGCCACAAAGGCCATTGCCATCATGTCGACAAATGACGGCACGCTTTGGGACTATGTAGCAAGCGGTACAGGCAAAGGCAAGCCGATTGCGAATAAGCCTCTCCCGATGGTAGACATCACGACGACAGCAGGCACAGGCTCTGAAGTAGACTGCGGCGGCGTCATCACAAATACTGAAACACACGAAAAGACCGGCATTGTCGATCTTGGCATCTTCCCGGTCCTCTCTATTGTCGATCCGGAACTGATGGCATCTGTCCCACCGAAATTCACTGCCTACCAGGGATTTGACGCACTCTTCCACAGCACAGAATGCTACATTTCCAAACCGGCCAATCTGATGAGCAATATGGTCGCATCGACTGCCATCAGGAATATCGGCAAGTACCTTCCAAGAGCTGTAGCAGACGGAAGCGATATGGAAGCCAGAGAACATGTGGCATTTGCCAATACCATGTCCGGCTACTCCATGATGACAGGCAGCTGCACATCCGAGCATTCCCTTGAACATGCACTGAGCGCTTATCATGAATCCCTGCCGCACGGCGCAGGCCTCATCATGATTTCCCTTGCTTACTACCGCACTTTCATCAAGTATCACTGCTGCGATGACCGCTTCATCGATATGGCACGTTTCCTTGGTATGGAAAATGCAGACAAGCCGGAAGATTTCCTGACGGCTCTTGAAAATCTGCAGAAGGCATGCGGTGTAGCTGATCTCAAGATGAGCGACTATGGAATCAAGGAAGAAGAATTCGAAGGCTTCGTCAAGAATGCAAGAACTGTCATGGGAGCACTCTTCCCGGCAGACCCGTACGTTCTTTCTGATGAAGACTGCGTCAACATTTACAAGGAATCCTATAAATAATAGATAATAAAATAAAGGAATCTTGGGAGGAAAAGGATATGGATAAGGATCATGTTTCTGCTTTTGCATCGGGAGAGCCCAATACAGCGTATCCCCAGTATTTTACAGGCCAGAGTTACCTGAAGATGCTGACAAAAGGGAAAATCCCTGTGGCCAATGTCACATTTGAACCGGGCTGCCGCAATCACTGGCATATCCATCATAAAGGCGGCCAGATTCTGCTCTGCGTGGGCGGAGTCGGATATTATCAGGAATGGGGACAGCCTGCGCGCCGTCTTGTTCCCGGAGATGTCGTTGAGATTGCGCCTGAGGTCAAGCACTGGCACGGTGCTGCGCCGGATTCCTGGTTCTCGCACATTGCCATTGAAGTGCCGGCTGAAGGCTCTTCGAATGAATGGTGCGAAGAAGTGAGTGATGAAGAATACAAGAAGGCCGTGAAATGAAAACGCTGATTCTTTATTACTCCAAAAGCGGCCATACAAGGGATCTGGCAGCCGCTATCCACAAGGTGATCGGCGGGGACATGAGCGAGCTTAAATCGCAGAGAAAGTATTCCTCTTCCTATGGCATGACGATCCTGCAGGCAGGCCTGGATAAGTTCCGCGGCCGTATTCCTGAAACGGAACCTGTATCTTTTAACCTGAACGATTATGACGTGATCTTCCTGGGATGCCCGACATGGTATTTCACGATGGCTCCTGCCATGCAGCAGTTCCTCTCACATGCTGATCTTAAAGGGAAGCACGTATTCACATTCTCCACCAGCGGAGGAAGCCCGAAAAAGACACTGGAAGATTTGCGCATGGCTGTCGAAAAGAGAGGCGGCACGATGGAAGAGCAGCTTCAGGTATCCTACAAGAAGGAAAACCGCATGACAACCCAGCGCGAAATCGATCAGTGGATCAGGAAGGCCGCTGACCGCCTGGAATTTTTGAAGTAATGGAATGAAGGAACAACTATTGAAGAAAACATTGAAAATAGCAGCCTGCGTGATGGCGCTCTGCGCAGCAGTATCGATTGCGGGATGCTCATCTTCCGGATCCTCCGGCAAGGCGGCTTCAGGAGAAGTCAAGGAAACGATGCGCCCCTATTCCGTCCGCCAGGTCGTAGCAGCCGATAATGAGCACGGCCGCACGATCATGTGGCAGATGACAAACGGGAAAGAAGACAGCCTCGAATACAGGAAAGCGGGCAGCAATGATATCCGTTCTGTCAAAGCCGTGTCCAAGGAGCTCAAGGGAGACAAAGGTGTCAGTGACAGCTTCGTCTATACCGCAAGGCTGGACAACCTGGAAAAGGGGACCGATTATGAATACCGTACCCGCCAGGGGAATGAAGTCAGCAAATGGTATCCGCTTGCTACTGATAACGGCGGCAAGTTCAAGGCCATCGTGACTTCGGATTCCCAGAGCTCGGATTATTCCGACTGGGAGAAATTATTCAAGGATGCTGCATCCAGAAATCCTGATGCCGCTTTCTTTATCGACCTTGGAGATATCGTAGATAACGGCCAGGATGAATATCAGTGGCAGGCATGGTTCAAGACAGTCGCTGATACGATTGACAAGATTCCTGTAGCTCCGGCTGTAGGCAATCATGAAGCCTATTCCCTTGACTGGAAGGAAACGATGCCGGAAAGGTACCTGACTCATTTCAGCCTTCCGAAGAACGGCGATGACAAGCTTGCCAATCATTACTATTCCTTCGACTGGGGCGACGTTCACTTTACGGTGCTTGATACATCCCTGGTAGAAGAGAAGCAGTGGGTGCCGGACCTTTTTGAAAAAGAAAAAGCATGGGCTGAAAAGGATATCACATCCTCGAAGAAGAAATGGAAGGTCGTCCTGATGCACAAGGATCCTCTCCAGTATTCCTTTGCTGATCCGAGCCGTCCGGCCCGCGAGGAAGGATTCTCCGATGAAGGAAAGGAATTCATGCCGATCTTTGACAAGACAGGCGTCGACCTTGTTCTCTCGGCACATCTCCACACCTATAGGGACAGAGGCCATATTTATGACTTCAAGCGCGCCGATCACGGACCGGTCTATGTCATCCTGGGTCTTGGCGGCAATGTACGCTATCCGGGCCTCTGGAAGCGCCATGCGCTCGATGAATATGTAGCTCCGCAGCCTGAAACCGACAACTACAACGTGTTTGAGGCAGATGATAACCAGCTTGTTCTGAGCGGATACCTGCCTGATGGCACGCTCCTGCATCAGACCATTGTCAGAAAGGATTAATTATGGACAGAGCAAAAGTCATTTTACACATGATGGTATCAATCGATGGAAAAATCGAAGGATACTTCGCAGATGCCCCGCTGACCGGCGCATGCGGCGACTATTATGAAGAAGTCATTCCCAAACTGGGAGATGCGCATGGGACCGGCTCTTATACGGCATGCCTTTACATGGCGCAGGCCGATGTAGATTACGATGCCTTCAAGGATACCCCGGTTGAAGATGGTGATTTCATCGTCAAGAATGAAGAAGGAAAGTATCTCTTTGTTTTCGACCGTCATGGCAAGTGCAACTGGGATGATGCATTCTCCGGCGGAATGCAGATCGTGGAAGTTTTGACCCGCACCGTCAGAAAAGAATATCTGGCTTACCTTAGAAGCAAGAACATCTCTTACATCTTTGCCGGTGAAAATGATCTGGAGCCGGAACACAGCCTTGAAAAAATGAAAGCTTACTTCGGCATTCATACACTCGTCCTCTGCGGCGGCGCTACCATCAACGGCGTCTTCTTAAAGGCCGGCATGGTCGATGGCATTTCCGAAGTCATCGTTCCGCATGTCGAAGGAAACCATGACCAGAAGGGCATTGCAGAAACGAATGTATTCGTTCCTGATTCCTTCCCCCTGAAGAAAGTGACACAGCTTCCAAATGGCGGCGTTCACCTTGTCTTTGAAAAGAAATAAATAATGAACTCTAAAAGGGGCCGTGACAATGACTGCACTTGTCACAGCCCTTTTTATCGCGCATGTTTTATTGCCGTCTTGCCCCTAAACGAAGTTCGGAAGAGTTTGTTTACTTTGTCAGAAAATGCGCACTTATGAAATTTTGTGTGGAGTGCGGTCAAAAACGGCAGAAGATTCGATATTTTCGGATGAAATCTGTATTCATATTTGTATGGCGGATTATGACATATTGTTGTATAATAAACGAAAAACTTTAGTAAAGGGCAGATGAAGACAGAGTCTGCCGGCAAAACGGAGAGGATTGGTGTTTTTATGGCTGAAACGGTATGGTCGCTCCTGCCGCCTGTGATTACTATCATTCTGGCGTTAGCGACGAAAGAAGTGTACATGTCCCTTGCCATCGGTATTTTTATCGGTGCGTTCATGTTCGCAGGGTTCAGTTTCCTGGGCGCGATCGACACGATGTTTGCAATCATGTCGGATAAGATCGGCTCGAATGTTTACATTCTTGTATTCCTGGTGCTTTTGGGAATCATGGTCGCTGCGATCCAGAAGTCCGGCGCTTCGCAGGCATATGGTGATTATGCAGCGCGTACGATCAAGGGAAAGAGAAGCGCTCTTTTCGTTACGATGATCCTTGGCATCCTGATTTTCATCGACGACTACTTCAACTGTCTGACTGTTGGTACGGTCATGAGACCGGTCACTGACCGTTTCAATATTACAAGAGCCAAACTGGCGTATATCATTGACGCTACGGCAGCTCCTGTCTGCATCATTGCACCGGTATCGAGCTGGGCAGCAGCTGTTACTTCCTCTCTTCCGGAAAACAGCGGCATTGATGGATTTGCCCTCTTCCTGCAGACCATTCCGCTCAACCTTTATGCATGGCTGACGATTATTTTCATGATTATTATCATCTGGTCCGGCAAGGATTTCTCCCGCATGGCTGATTTTGAAAAAGAAAGCGGCGGCACACTTGTCATTCCTGCTGAATATGCAGAAGATGATTCCATGGCTCCTGTCGGCAATGGACGCATCATCGACCTCATTCTTCCTCTTATCGTCCTGATCGGCGGCTGTATTTTCGGCATGCTTTATACTGGCGGCATCCTGGAAGGAAAGGGCGTTGCAGAAGCTTTCGCCAACTGCGAATCGGCACGCGGCCTTGTTATCGGTTCCTTTATGACTCTTATTTTCACCTTCATTCTTTACATCCCGAGAAAAATCCTGAACATGACCACCTTCTGCAGCTGCTTTGTAGAAGGCTTCAAGCAGATGACTTCCGCTATCATGATCCTTTCTCTGGCATGGACACTCTCCGGTGTTGTTGGTGAAGATTACCTGAATATCGGCAGCTACGTAGGCAGCGTTGTCAGCGACAATGCAACGATTGCCGTCATGCTTCCGGCTGTATTCTTCCTCGTTGCTATCGGCCTTGCTTTTGCAACCGGTACATCCTGGGGCACCTTCGGCATCCTGATTCCTATCGTCCTTGCCATTGTTGCCAATGATAACAACCTGATGGTTATGACTGTGGCTGCTGTCCTGGCAGGTGCTGTTGGCGGCGACCATGTCTCCCCGATTTCCGATACCACGATTCTGGCATCGGCCGGCGCGCAGTGCCATCATATCGATCATGTCTCCACGCAGATTCCTTATGTGGCAGTTGTAGTAGTAAGCTGCGTTTTCGGTTATCTCGTTTCCGGCCTGACTGGAAATGGATATATCGGTGATGTAGTAGGACTTGCTGTCATGCTCGTCATCCTCGGCTACTTCCTGAAATTCAAAGCAGCAAAATAAACACCAATTGAAAAGCGCCCGTATCTGCCAGGCAGATGCGGGCGCTTTTTTGTTCTTCTAGCTTATTGATGATTGAAGGAGTCTGTGATTTTCCGAAGCATTGTCACGATGGTGAGGATGACAGTGAGCGCAAGGATTGTCATGGACCAGGCGACGCCTACAGTCATGTAGCCTGTGAAGGAAAAATCCCAGTTGAAGTACATGACGGTAATGATTGCTGTAGCAATGCATCCGATAGCAATCAGTGTGGCATTGGCCCTGTATGTGACAAGGTACAGGATGCCTGCCAGATAGCCGAAAAGCCCGGCAGAGGATAATAGCTCATGATGGTAGAGCACAAGAGAGACAGCAGACGAAATTAAAGAATATTTCATGAAAACCTCCATATAAAACAAAGGGACTGGTACTCGAAATCCCTTTGGATAAAGAATCGGATTTGCTTTAGCTTGTCATGGCTTTGAAATCAGGATCGGTTCTGAGCCATGCAAAATGATCCTGCGTCTTTGCAGTCTGTTTTACATCGGCAGGGGATAGATCGATGGCCTTCTTCAGGTATTGAAGAGCATGTTCCTTATCTCTTTTATCTGCATAGTTGGTAGCGATGCCGTAGTAGGACCATGTGTTTTTAGGGTCGGCTGCGAGAACTTTCTGGAAATAGGCGATGGATTCATCGTAATGCTTTCCCAGCTTCTGCGCCATGGCCATATCATAAAAAGCCTGCACATAATCAGGATTGATGGCAAGCGATTCCTTAATTGTTGCAATGCCTTCTTCAGGAGATACGTCAAAGGCCTGTATAATTCCCTTGAGTGAAAGGGCTTTGTAATTTTCAGGGTCGTTTTCAAGTGCCTTTCCGCATGCCTCGAGGGCAGAAAGGTGATCTCCCTTCCCGTAAGCGATGGCAGCCTTGTGGTACCATTCATCAGATTCCTTTGAAATCTGGTGAAGCGGTGCCTTTGCTGCAGGGGCAGAGGAAGCCGGAGGCTTTTTGGCGGGCTGGGGCTCTTGCGATCCGCATCCTGCTGTCAAAAAAAGAAGGCCTGCAAGAAGTAAGCCTGCGTATGGTTTCACAGATGATTCCTCGTTTCCAATCTTAAAAAATCTATGATTTCTTTTTTCTATTTATATTGTATAATATTTATTATAAACCAATCCTATTCATAATGTAAATTGTATAGGTCATTGAGGGAGGAAATGAAATGAGCAAATATGCATTCATTACAGGCGCAACGAGCGGCATCGGTCTTGCCACAGCAAAAGCACTGGCAGCAGGCGGTTATGATCTGGCGCTGGCTGCAAGGAACGAAGGGAAGCTTTCTTCTGTGAAGGCTGACATTGAAAAAGAGTTTTCCGTCAAGGTCACTCCATACGTCCTGGATGTCAGGGAACCAGAAGAAATCAGGAAAACCGTTGCCGCATGCCTTGCTGCTTTCGGCGCACCGGATGTTCTTGTCAATGATGCGGGACTTGCAAGGGGACTTGAACCGTATGCAGAAACAAAGGAAGAAGATATCCTTCAGATGATCGATACGAATATCAAAGGGCTCTTCCTTGTCACTCGTGCATTCCTTCCGTCCATGCTTGAAAGAAACAGCGGCCACGTCGTCAACCTTGGCTCTACGGCAGGCCTTTATGCGTATGCAGGCGCTGCTGTCTACTGCTCGACAAAGGCAGCCGTCAAGACATTTAGCGACGGCATCCGCATCGATGTCATTGACAGCGATATCAAGGTGACCACGATCCAGCCGGGCATCGTTCACACGCCTTTCAGTGAAGTCCGCTTCCATGGCGACAAGAAAAGAGCAGAAGCCGTTTATGAAGGCGTAGATGCGCTTCATGCAGAAGATATCGCAGATATCATTGCTTTTGCCGTAAGCCGTCCCAAACGCGTGCAGATCAGCGATATCGTCATCATGGCCAATCAGCAGGCGACCGGATTCATGGTCAGCAAGAAGAAAAAGCAGTAATTTCCTTTCATCCTGAATATTTCAGGGGAGGGTTTGCTTTTTTTGGAATCATCTTGTATAATATAAAAGCTTGCTGTTTGGCAAGTAACTTCCTGGCCCGCGGAGAGCGCGGGACATAGGTCCGAAAAGGAGGCGAATTTCGTGAAAAAGTATGAAGTTATGTTCATTGTGAATGCAGCTGATGATGAAGTGATTAAGGCTGCTGTCAAGCTGGTGCAGGACACGATCACAAGAATCGGCGGCACGATTGACAATGTTGATGAATGGGGCAAACGTCATCTTGCGTACGAAGTAAAGCATCAGAGTGAAGGCTACTACGTAGTAGTAGATTTCCAGGCTGATCCGGCGCAGATTAAAGAACTTGACCGCGTTATCAAGATTCATGAAGAAATTATCCGTCATATCATTGTAAAACAGGATGACTAAGAGGTAGAAACGATGAATTCAGTTCAAGTTATGGGTAATCTGGCACGGGACCCCGTGATTCGTGCAACAAAGACGGGTCGTGCGGTCGCATCATTTACCGTTGCGGTAAATCGTAACTACACAACTCCTCAGGGTGAACAGAAGGAGCTGACTGACTGGATCAACGTTGTTGCCTGGGGCAATCTCGCAGAGTCTGTCGGCAACCAGCTGAAAAAAGGCATGCGTGTATTCGTTGAAGGCCGCTTAAGCACCCGCTCTTATGACACTCCGGAAGGACAGAGAAGATGGGTGACTGAAGTGGTTGCTAATTTCGTAGCACTTCCGCTTGGAAATGCGCATCCTTCACAGCCTCAGGGTCCGTTCGGCGCATCCGGAAACATGGGTTCACAGGGATCTAGTTCCGGCGGCTTTGGACAATTTGGGAATTCCACACCGGGAGATGAGGACATTCCATTCTGATAAGCAATTGATTTTGGAGGATAAAGAACCATGTTTAGAAAAGATAGAACAAGAAGACCGAGAAGAAAGGTCTGCCAGTGCTGCGTTGATCACGTAGACACCATTGATTACAAGAATATCGCTGCTCTTCGCCGTTTCGTTTCTGAAAGAGGCAAGATTCTGCCGCGTCGTGTTACAGGAACATGCGCAAAGCATCAGCGTAAGATTAACCTCGCTATCAAGAGAGCTAGAGCTATCGCTCTTCTTCCTTTCAGCGCTGACTAATCAAAACGGATCCCCGGCTTATGCTGGGGATTTTTTATTTGCATAAATTTTTATTTGCATAAATAAGAGGAGAAAGAGGAATCGGAACTGTTTTTTCTCGTTTATTCTTCTAAATTCTCGAGGAATCCCCATACTCCTTTATGATTCTATATCATCATTGATTGTGCCATTGACAATATAAGAGCGCGAAGTTTATACTTGGTTTAGCAATTTAATACAAAAAGCGACGGAGCTTCCTTTCCCTACGGTACGCGGAGAATAGGGAGCTTTTACACTTTTTGCAGAGTGCATCATTTTATTTTCAGGCATGACGCGATTCTTGGGGGAATCGGCGCGCGGCCTGCGTTTTTGAGGAGGCGGCTTATGGATAAGTCGGAGAAAAAAGAAAGCTTTGGGAAGAAGTACGGGCTGATACTGGCATTGATTGCCATGGCTATCGTGTACCTCTTCCCGACTCCGGTGGATCTCCCCACGCAGGGGCACAGACTCATCGGAATTCTGGTATTTGCGGTTATTATTTGGATGACGGAAGGCGTTTCCTATCCGGTCAGTGCGTTTGTCATTGTAACGTTTATGGCATTTGCGCTCGGCATGGCGCCTGATCCGGCAAAACACGGCGCACTGCTTGGCACAAGCAAGGCTCTCCAGATGGGGTTGTCCGGGTTCTCGACTACAGCCTGGGCACTGGTAGCAGCGGCTATGTTTCTGTCAGCGGGCATGATGATCACGGGTCTTGACAAGCGTATCGCTCTTGTCGTTATGTCCCATGTCGGCGTCAAGTCCAGCCGTCTTGTCATCGGCGTCATTTTCGTTGGTTTCATTCTGAGTTTCTTCGTACCGTCCACAACGGCCAGAGTTTCCTGCATGGTTCCGATTGTTGTAGGCATCATCCGCGCATTCGGCCTTGAAAAGGGATCCACGTTTGCAGCTGTACTGATGATGGCCGTCGCTCAGGCAGACAGCCTGTGGAACATCGGCATCAAGACAGCAGCAGCACAGAACATGGTTGCTATCGGATTCATCCAGCAGGTTCTCGGCAAGGATATCAGCTGGCTGGAATGGTTCATCGCCGCTGCTCCTTATGCAGCAGTTATGTCTGTCATTCTTTATCAGCTCCTGATCCATGTCATGCCACCGGAAATCAAGGAAATGCCTGGCGGCAAGGAAGCTCTTCAGAAAATGCTGAAGGAAATGGGACCGGTATCCGTCAACGAAAAGAAGCTGCTCATCATTTCCTGTCTGCTTCTCTTCTTCTGGGTTACAGAAAAGAAACTTCATCCGTTTGATACGACAACAGTCACCATTACAGGCATCATGCTGATGATGCTTCCGCGCATCGGCTTCATGAGCTGGAAAGATGCTGTTCCGCATATCAACTGGGGTACGGTTGCTCTCTTCGGCGTAGGTATTTCCCTGGGCACAGCCCTTCTGAAATCCGGCGCAGCTATCTGGCTGGCTAACCACTTTGTTGCCCTCTTCGGCATGGAAACGATGACACCGCTCGTTGTCATTGCCATTCTTGCCTTCTTCCTTACGGTTATCCATCTGGGCTTTGCAAGTGCGACAGGCCTGGCATCCGCTATGATCCCGATCGTCATTGCCGTTCTTCAGAGCGTCAAGACACCGGGCATCGACGTCCTCGGCATGACCATGATTCTCCAGTACACCATCTGCTTCGGTTATATTCTCCCGGTCAATGCACCGCAGAACATGATCGCTTACAGTACCGGATACATTACATCCAAGGACTTCCTTAAGACTGGTATTCCATTTACCATTATTTCCTACTGCATGATCCTCCTCTTCTCAGCTACCTATTGGCACTGGCTGGGCTATGTAGGCTGATTGATGCGCCTGTAAAACAAAAGAAGCTGCGGGACGATTGGCTGATCCCGCAGCTTCTTTCTTTTTTATATAGGAAATTTAATATATATTGAGAGCATAACAAGAAAGTGCTATAATTATAACGTAAAGAGGAATCTTTGAGGTGGTAAAATTCGCCGCGGCCACACACCCGACCCGGGTCAGAAGAGATGCAGGAGAGGCGGCGCCTGCCGAAGGTTCTTCCTTGAAAAGAGACATCCGGCGGGGTGTCTTTTTTCATGGAAAAGTCATGCAGCAAAATAAAAAAGGGACGGATTTCCTGCGGAGATGCGTTCTTTTTTTGATAGGAAGAAAAGCGGGGGATATCCTGTTTTTCTCCGAAAAAATAAGGGAAAAGTCTTGACATTCACAGGAGTGAATGATATTCTAATAACGTAAGTTAGCACTCAAAGTTAAAGAGTGCTAATAATGGTGATAAAAATGGCTGGAAAAAATAATGATAAGAGAGGCGCCAATCATGGCGCAAACGAACTGAATGAAAGAAAGAGAAAGGTACTCTGGGCCGTCGTGCAGGATTACTCGGAAACAGCCGAGCCTGTAGGATCAAGAACCATTGCCCGCAAGTACAATCTGGGCGTCAGCAGCGCTACGATCCGTAACGAAATGCAGGACCTGGAAGATGAAGGATACCTGGAACAGCCGCATACATCGGCAGGCAGGATTCCTTCCATCAAGGGATACCGCTTCTATGTAGACTGGCTGATGCAGCCTTCTCCAGTAACGGATGATGAAAAGTCCATGATCAACCATATCCTGGAAGAACATGTGACAAAGCAGGATGAAATCTCCCGTGACATTGCAAGAACGGTGGCATCTCTGACGCATACGCTTTCCGTTGCGACTTCGGCCGGCGGAAAGAGGAAATTCAATTACATGAGATTCCTCCCGCTTGATGGGCGGCGCGCTATTATGCTCGTCGTTACGAATCAGGGAGAGGTATCCAATGCAGTGGTGGATATTCCGGCAGATTCTTCTCTTGATGAAATGCAGCTGCTGGCAGACAGGATGAATCATTTCCTGCACGGCAGAGAAATAGACAATACGGATGAGCAGCTCATTCTCTCCTCCCAGAAGGATGTGGAGAGGGATCTGACTCCTTATATGCATGTGTTCAAAGCGCTGCAGAAAACGCTTCAGCCTCCTAAGGAAGTATATGCCGGAGGCGCATCGCAGCTGATCGAGCAGCCGGAATTCAAGAATGTCGAAAAAATGCAGGATATACTGAATCTCCTGGAGCAGAGGGATATGCTGGAAAGCATGCTCCTTTCCTCGTCGGATCAGCCTATCGCTGTTCATATCGGCACGGAGAATCCGGTCAAGTCCCTTTCGGACCTTTCCATTGTCCGCGCGCAGTTTTCCTCGGGCGGCCGCATTATCGGCTCAGTCGCCGTCCTGGGGCCTACGAGGATGCAGTACAGCAGGATCATCGGAATGATGCGGTTCATGCAGCAGAGACTGGATACTTTATTGAAGAAGAATGATTAGGTGATTAGGAGGTTTCCGGATGAAGGAAAACGAGAAGGAAAAGACCGGGGGCGCAGCAGGCGCTGCTGCCAAGGCTGCTGAAAAGGTAGCTGAGGCTTTTGGAAGAAAGAAAAAACCAGAAGATGCTCCGGCAGAAGAAAAGGCTGAAACGATAGAGGAACCGACGGCTGAGGATCTGAAGAAGCAGGTCGAATTCCTGACAAAGCAGGCTGCCGTTGCTGAAGCAAAAGCCAAGGAAGCCGCTGAAAAGCTGGAGGAGCAGACGAAGAAGGATCTCAATGATTATATGAGACTTCAGGCAGACTTTGATAACTTCCGCCGCCGCACCAGAGAAAATGATGCGAAGGCTGCTGATATTTACAAGGCAGAAACACTGAAGAGTTTTCTTCCTGTTTTAGATAATTTTGAGCTGGCCCTGGCTCATATGAAAAAGGATGAATCGGGTGAAGCGTACATTCAGGGATTTGAACTGCTGCAGAAACAGCTGGTCAAGATCATGACGGATTATGGAATCAGCGAAATCGAAGCAGCCGGCCAGAAATTTGACCCTCATTTCCATGAAGCGGTCATGATGGTAGAATCCAATGACAAGGAAGATGAAACTGTTCTGGCAGTATTCCAGAAGGGATACATGTATAAAGATACGGTTCTGCGTCCTGCCAAAGTCCAGGTTGTCCACAACAACTGATTTTGGCACTAACATAGAAATTAAGACCTGTTAAAGAATATAAGAAAGGGGACATTTTAAATGTCAAAAGTAATCGGTATTGATTTAGGTACTACCAACTCTGTAGTCGCAGTTATGGAAGGCGGCGAACCTGTCGTTATTCCGAATGCGGAAGGTTCCCGTCTGACACCATCCGTTGTCGGCTTCTCCAAGACCGGCGAAAGACTCGTCGGCCAGCTGGCTAAGCGCCAGGCTGTATCCAACCCGTCCCGTACCATCGTTTCCATCAAACGTCATATGGGCAGTGATTACACCGTTGATATCGACGGCAAGAAATACACACCACAGGAAATTTCCGCTATGATCCTTCAGAAGCTGAAGGTCGATGCAGAAGCATACCTCGGTGAAAAGGTAACCGATGCAGTTATTACCTGCCCGGCATACTTCACAGATGCTCAGCGTCAGGCAACCAAGGACGCAGGCAAGATTGCAGGACTGAATGTCCTCCGTATCATCAACGAACCGACCGCATCCTCTCTGGCTTACGGCCTTGACAAGATCAAAGACGGCAAGGAACACTGCTTCCTCGTTTATGATCTGGGCGGCGGCACATTCGATGTATCCATCCTCGATCTGGCTGACGGCGTATTCGAAGTAAGAGCTTCCAACGGCAACGGCCATCTGGGCGGCGATGACTTCGATAACCGTGTCATGGACTGGATTGCTGATAAATTCAAGGCACAGAACGGCTTTGAACTGAAGCGTGACCCGATGACAAACCAGAGACTGAAGGAAGCCGGCGAAAAGGCAAAGATCGAACTTTCCAGCGTTATGTCCACCGATATCAACCTTCCATTCATTACCATGGATTCCAACGGACAGCCGGTACACTTCGATGCAACACTGACCCGTGCTGAATTCGACAAGATCACTGACGACCTCGTTCAGGCTACTGTCGAACCGATTGATCTGGCTATGAGAGATGCAGGCGTTACCGTTTCCGATATTGATAAGGTTCTCCTCGTCGGCGGTTCTTCCCGTATCCCGGCAGTACAGACACTGATCCGCAACAAGTTCGGCAAGGAACCATCCAAGGGAGTCAACCCGGATGAATCCGTTGCAGTCGGCGCAGCTATTCAGGCCGGCGTACTCAAAGGCGAAGTCAAGGACGTTCTCCTCCTCGACGTTACCCCGCTTTCCCTGGGTATTGAAACCCTGGGCGGCGTATTCACAACCATGATCAAGAGAAATACCACCATCCCGACTTCCAAGTCCCAGGTATTCTCCACAGCAGCTGACAACCAGCCTTCTGTTGACATCCATGTTCTTCAGGGTGAAAGACCGATGGCTGCCGACAACAAGACACTCGGCCGCTTCGAACTGAGCGACATTCCTCCGGCTCCGCGCGGAGTACCGCAGATCCAGGTAACATTTGATATCGATGCCAACGGCATTGTTCACGTATCCGCTAAGGATCTTGGCACAGGCAAGGAACAGAAGATCGATATTACTTCTTCCACAGGCCTTTCCGATGAAGAAATCCAGAAGATGCAGGATGATGCCAAGGCTCATGAAGCAGAAGACCAGAAACGCAAGGAAGCTATCACTGCAAAGAACAATGCAGAAGCTCTGATTTATCAGGCTGAAAAGACCGTCAAGGATCTTGGCGACAAGGCAGATCCGGCTAAGGTCAAGGAAATCAATGATGCTGTTGCAAAACTTAAGGAAACCCTTAAGGGCGACGACACTGAAAAGATCAAAGCTGATGCAGATGCTCTGACAAAACCGCTGCATGAACTGACCGAAAACCTGTACAAGCAGGCACAGCAGCAGGCTGCCGGCCAGCAGGGCGCACAGCAGCAGTCCGCTGGAAAACAGGACAAAGACAATGTAGTCGACGCAGATTATAAAGTCGTCGATGACGATGATAAGAAATAATAAGGAATAGTGTGGATTCTTTATGGCAAACAGCAAGGATTACTATGATATCCTTGGCGTAAGCAAAAGCGCCTCGGAAGATGATATAAAAAGGGCATACAGAAAACTTGCACGTAAGTATCATCCTGACCTGAATAAGGATAATCCCAAAGAGGCAGAGGAGAAGTTCAAGGAAGTCAATGAGGCTTACCATGTCCTCTCCGATGCCGACAAGAGGGCTCAGTATGACCAGATGGGACCGGATGCTTTCCAGCAGGCGTCCCAGGGCGGCGGAGCCGGATACGGCGGATTCGGTGGATTCGGACAGGGCGGTTTCAACGGGCAGGGATTTGACTTCGGCGGTTTTGACATGGGTGACATCTTTGATATGTTCACCGGCGGAAGCCGCCGCCAGCCAAACGGACCGGAACAAGGCGCTGATCTTCGTTATGACTTAAGGATTACACTCAGGGAAGCATTCACAGGCGTGAAGAAGAAATTCTCCATACCGAAGAATGAAACCTGCGATCATTGTCATGGTTCCGGAGCAGAACCCGGATCCCAGATCGATGAATGCCCGGACTGCCACGGTACCGGTCAGCAGAGGATCGTCAGGAACGGCCCCTTCGGACAGATGGTGAATATCGTCACCTGTCAGCAGTGCGGCGGCACAGGGAAGATTATCAAAAACAAGTGCAAGGAATGCCATGGCAGCGGTACTGTCAGAGCGTCCAAGACCATTGAAGTCAATATCCCTGCCGGTGCCGACAGCGGCGTCCGCATGAGGGTGGCCGGCGAAGGAGAGCCCGGCAGGAGAGGCGGTCCGAAAGGAGACCTCTATGTCTACATTTATGTGGAAGACGATCCGGACTTTGAAAGAGAAGGCGACGACCTTTACAAGACCGTCAATATTTCCTATCCCGTAGCAGCCTTGGGCTCCACCATCAAAGTGAAGACCCTGGACAAGGAAGTGGAACTTAAGGTTCCAGCCGGTACCCAGACAGGCACCCGGTTCCGCATCTCCGGCGAAGGCATGCCTCATCTGCAGTCCTCCCGCAAAGGGAACCTCTATGTGGAAGTGAAGGTGACCGTCCCGAAGAAACTCAACGAGGATCAGAAGGAAGCACTTTTGAACTATGCCCATGTATGCGGAGAAGATGTGAAACAGTTCAAGGGCAAGGGCTCCTGGCTGGATAAGATCATCGACAAGATTATGAATTGAATATAAAAAGGGCTGTGACAAAATGTACAATCATTTTGCCATAGCTCTTTTTTGCTGTATGAAGAAACGATTTCCCATGAATGTTTGCTATTCGTCATGGGATAATCTATATTAATAATGAGAGATTTTATTTTCTGTTTTTAATTTGTTTATGAATCAGCGGAATGAAATTTCCCTGTTCATCTTCAGAAGGTCACAGGATCGGGGTGGTGATGGTATAAAATGGGGATTGGCAGAAGAATCAAAGAAACGGATGATGTGCAGATGAAAGAAACAAAACCAGCCAGGGCAGAAATTACTTTTTTCCGGAAGATCCCAAGTACACGCTGGATGATCTTATTCTTCCATCGCGCGTGAGGGAGCAGATCCTTGATATTGCCGATTATGCGAATAACTGCAGGGTCGTCTATGAAAAGTGGGGACTGGAGGAGACACATAAGTATGCCAAGAGGCTCGGCATCAATTTATACGGGCCATCAGGCACGGGCAAGACCATGGCGGCTCATGCGATTGCCTCATACCTCCACAGAAGGATACTAATCGTCAATTATGCGGATATTGAATCCAAGTTTGTCGGGAAAACGCCAAAGAATATCCGGCGCGCTTTTGAAGCCGCGGCAGAAACAGGGAGCATTCTCTTTTTTGATGAGGCGGATGCCATACTGAGCCGGAGGGTCACTTCCATGACAAGCTCGACGGATGTGAGCGTCAATCAGACGCGCTCGGTCATGCTGATGCTCCTCAATGATTATCAGGATTTTGTCATTTTTGCGACGAACTTCATTGAGAATTTCGATCCTGCGTTCATGAGGAGAATTTCCACGCATATTAAGTTTGAACTGCCGGATTATGACTGCCGTCTTAAGCTGTGGAAGAAGTATATTCCTGCCAAGATGCCTCATGATATACAGGTTGAAAAACTGGCAGAAAAATATGCAGGGATTACAGGAAGCGACATTTCCAATGCCGTGCTCATGGCCGCTTTCAAAGCCGCCCGCCATCATGATGACTATGTGAAAGAGGCATATGTGGAAGAAATGATTGAAAATGTGCTGGAAAGCAAGGCGGCCGATGAGAAGAATCAGGAGGTAACGACAAGGAAAGTCGTTTCCAAAGAGTATGTCGATCATGCGCTGCATGGAGACAAAGAGTGATTCCAGGGAGGGAAATCATATGATTCCATTTTTAGTAGGACTCGGGCTGGTGATTGGCGGGACACTTCTCGTTAAGTACTGGAAGAATATCGTAGACTGGCTGAAGGATTTCATACCGAAGCTTAAAATGGCATGGAAAAGGGTAAGGCCGATGCTGCCATATGCCGCCATTATCGTCGGGGACAAGCTCTGGGAGGCAGGCTCTGCGCTTGTGGCCGTCATGCACAGGCTTTATTACAAGGAAAACGGGGAATGGATCGAGCAGACGACGACGCGGAAGGTCGAAGAAAGTGAAGTGCCTGCCCACATCCGGGACCGCTTGAAGAATGAAGAAACAAATATCACTCACGAGATAGAAGAAGAACTTGAGTTAACTGTGTAAATGGGGGAGTCAAGATGGAATCAGGTACCTTCAATCAGCTTTTCAAAGGATTCGTCAATGAAGTCATTTCACCGTTCTTTCCAAAGACGCTCGAGCAGCTGGCAGAGGGATGCGAGAAGAAAATAGACCGCATCATCCTGAAGGAAGAAGTGGAAAATGATTATGATTTTGCCGGCGGGGAATTTACAATTTCCTATTACAATAAGAATTCTTTCCTTTTGAGCGCGTCGCTTTACTTCAAGGACACCAATGAGGATTGGGTGGAAGTGAAGTCGGAAAGCCAGCCAAGGGATATGAAATATCTTACGGGCGAAGCGGCCGAAGAACTCCGCGCCAAGGGAAAAGCCATATTCAATATCGATGCGCCCAAGTTCAATGCGGACGGAAGCATCGATGTTTCAAAATGACGGGATGCTTTTCAAAAGAATGTCTGGAGCGGAGGCGGAAAAGTCATGTCAGTCGTTTTTGATATTGTCATAGCGTTCGTTGTCCTTGTCATTGCCGTCGTTGTCATCAAGTACGCTCTTATTCTGGGAGCCGCCGTCCTGGCTGTCCTCTGGAACGGAGTCGTCATCCTTTTGAGAAATAGATGGATCACGGCTTTCTTCTTATGGGAGGCGCTGTCGCTGTTTCCGCCGACTGCGCCCTATGTCCTTGGATTTGAAGGAAACTTTGCGCCGTCCCTGAGGGGCATCCTTCCCTGGCAGATCATGATGGCTCTCTGGGGCGGCTTCTGCTTTGCCATCCTTCAGTGGAGCGTCAAAAGAAGGCCGCGGAAACTGATTATCAAGAATCTGAAGAAAATCTTCCGCGAAAAAGGGGCAATCATCGGAGACGGAAGGACAACGCGTTCATTTATTGATGACTATAATGAGTCCGGGCTGATGTTCCTCGATCATTTCTTTATGAATGCATGGGGAAATGAAAATCTGGAGTCCGAATACCTGGCAGAGGGTCTCCAAAGCGGGGAACTGAAGAAAGTTCTGTATCCGGATCCTATTTTCGGCAAAAATGCGGAATGGTATGTTTCCATAAGAAAACTGAAGGAACTCAAAATTCAGGCCGGGGATGATGCTAGGGAGAGGATAGAGGCCCGTCTGGCATCGTTTGGCGTGCTGACGCCTGATTTTTTTGATGAAAGAAACAGAAAATCAAAGGGAAATCTTTTCTATGAGGAAGATTCCCTGGGCTCGCTGATGGATATGCAGAGGGAGAGTTTCCTGAAGGAAAGCTGCGATGAATACATGCGCGCGCATGTAGGAAGCTTTATTGCTGAGACAATGGAGGGATACCAGTACTTTTTTAGCGCTCCGGCGCTTGGAGCCTGCGGAAAAAGATGGCTGGTACAAGATTTCCTTTCCAGAAGCTTTCTTGGGATGGAAATGAGCGAATCTCTCTTCTTGAAGATGGTTCAGGAAATTGAACGGATTGCGCCCTCTATCAATCTTTCGGGGGCCTTTCTGCTTGCAACGAATCCTCTTGAAGGGGCTTTCCTGATCCGGAAAGGAAGGGAAGGGGCCTGTGCCTGCGAGCGGTGCGGAGAGATCTTCATGCATCGTGAACTGCTTGACGGCCATAAGTACTGCAGCACCTGCGCAGCCTATATCAGGAATCATACCTGCAGCCAGTGCGGAAATTACTTCGATTTCGAACTGAACAGGCATGGAAGCCGTATTCTCTGCGATGAATGCCTTGCTATGATTGAGGAGGCAGAAGAAAACGGGACGCCTGTTTTAAGAAAAGTGAAGGCAGAAGATGTACCGCCTGCCATACGGGAAAAACTCGGAGGATAGAAAAACCGCGAGATCTGATCGATTCCGCGGCTTTTTACCGGGTTATAGGACAAAACGTGTTGGTAATTAATCCCAGTCATGGCTGGGATTAAATCCAGAATTATGTAATTCGTCCCACATTATGGCATCACCCCAAGCTGGGATTGAATCTGCCAGTCTTTGTTGTGAGCTTATGCTATTATAGATAGTAGAAATGCTTTTATCGGTCGGCATAACCTTGAGTATTTCTGAGAGTGAAAGCGGTTTCGGTGAGTGCATGTAACACCACCAGAGAACCGCTTTTATTCGTCTTTCAACGAATAATCCACGATGGTTTCTGAGCATCGCTCGAAGCTGTGCATTTACACCGCCCTCTATGAGATTATTTGTCGCCGGATAAGGACTTGGGAATTCATCAGCCTCTTTCAGATAGGTGAAAAGATTCCCGGATTTTATCAGACTAATGAGCGATGTTTTTGCCTTTATGAGGCGTTCGTGGGTGTGTCGCATTACGCCTCTATCGTCCATTGTCATTTCTTTTAGAAATTCCTTATGCTTCATTGTCCAAGATTCAAATCGGCTTACCTATTTTTCTGCTTTTTTAAGAGTTTTTATCTCTAACAAATCCCTGGCAAGCATATACAGCTGGGCACCGGCAAGGGTTCTTGGACGAGTCGTTGTGTAACGTCGTACCTGGCAAAATACATGAAATATGCAGCGCTGCAGTCTGGCATTTGGCCAGACTTTTTTAATGCCTTTTAAAAACCCGGACCACCGTCAGAAACGACTATACGTGGTTCAGCAATACGACTCATCAAGGCTTCCCAGGCAAAAGCACGTTCATATCTACATAAATACCATCCTAATACATGATGCTCATCACAACGGATCAGAATGCAGGCTTTTCTGGCAAGATAAATGCCATCAACATATACAGTTTCCCTCAGTTCTTCAATCTTCGGCGGCATGGCCCAGATATCCCAAAATTTCGCTGTTTTTCTTCGGAAATTACGCCCTTCACCTGTCATATCCTTCTGTGTATCCTTGCTGAATAACCAATCAAGAAACATACTGAAATCCTTCGCATCACGATTAATAGGAAGAGTAAATACATTCCCACATTCTCGGCACTTCCAGCGTTGTGTTCCTGCCCGTGTTTTTCCATATTTGTAGCAGGTAAAACCACAATAACGACATCTAACTTCTTTCATAAAATAACCTCCTAGAAAATAATTCATTTCCTAGGAAAGATAAAATACCATTTTAGCTCGTATTTACAAGGTGTTTGAGACTTTTTACCAACACGTTTTGTCCACCCTTTAAGAATCACTGAAAATCTTAGAATGCCGATGGATCCCGATAAATACGGGTTCCATCGGCATTAAAACCAACACGAAATGTCCTATAAGCCTTTTTACCGGGCACAATAAAAAACCGTGAGTTCCGAATGGAATTCACGGTTTTTCCGACAGATACCAGAGGCTTCTGTATTCGTCTTATTACTTGGAGTACAGTTCGACGATGTTGGTTTCGTTGACTTCGTCTTTGTACGGAAGTTCATCTCTCTGCGGGAATCTGGTCAGAGTAGCTGTCCAGTTGTCGAAGCTCTTTTCGATGTATGGAAGATCGAAGGGCTTCAGTTCCTGGAAGGACTGCTTGAACATTTCGTTAGCTCTGTAAGCTTCGCGGAGGGAGATAACCTGGCCGGCACGTACCGGATAGGACGGGATATCAACTCTCTTGCCGTCAACGTTGATCAGTCCATGGGTTACCATCTGACGAGCCTGACGGATGGAACGTGCAAAGCCTGCACGGTATACAAGGTTGTCCAGTCTTGTTTCCAACAGGAACAGCAGGTTTTCGCCTACGACGCCGGACATTCTCCTTGCTTTATCATAATAGCGGTAGAACTGCTTTTCAAGCAGGTTGTACATCGCTTTAACCTTCTGTTTTTCTGCGAGCTGAACGCCGTATTCAGACTGTTTTTTCTGACGGGTTTCAGCTACCTGCCGTTTTAACGCTTTCGGATGGCCGTAAATGTTTACGCCGAAACGTCTGCTGGTCTTAAAACGGAGATTTCTGTTAGTTGCCATTGTGTGAGTCACCTCTCTAAAAAATTAGCTGCATATTCGAAACAGCTTTTATATTATAATTTGTTTCTGCTTATCTGTCAATGAAATTTCTCTGTATAGAGTGTATTTTCCCTGTTCCTTTCAGTTTAGGGGAAAATCCATGGATATTCATCCCCTGTCTTTGGATAATACCCATACATAAGGCTTTCCATCCTGCTTGTGAAGACCGACGACTTCAGGCATGAAGGAGGGGAATTCCCTGCCGTATTCCTCGAGGAAGAGGAAGTAGGAAAGGATGTCCTTTGTCCATGTTTCTCCGGCCGCCAGAAGGCAGATGCCCGGAGGATAGGGAAGGACGGCTTCAAGAGCAGTTCTTCCTTCGGCCTCTGCAAGCGGGCATTTTTCGCCTTTTCCTGAGAGCCATAATTGATTGGCTTTCCTGCCTGTCATTGGCGCATCCGGGAAATGCTCAGAGGAAAAGAGGGTATTGAGGAGAGAAAAAACATTCTTTTCATGAAGGAAATGGAAGAAGCGGGAAGAAAGGTCCCGGATGTCTTCTTCCGGAAGGGAAGAACATTCCGGAAGGATTTCAGAAACCGGCCTGTTTTCCTCGAAGGCCTTTTCCAGATCGGCCAGGGCAGAAACCAATCTCTTTGCCTTTCCTTCCTTGTCGCCTGGCTCGGCAAGAAAGAGAATTGTGCAGAAATCGGACTTCTCCGGCGTGATGCCTTTGGATTTAAGGTACATAGAAATAAGAGGCGCAGGGATTCCTTCCTTGTATTCCTTCAGGGATCCGCTTGTCAGAAGGATCTTGCAGGGATCGATCATCGAAAGTCCGTCTTCTGCGTGAGAGAATCCATGCCACGCGTAGTCTTTGGAAATAGAGGAGAAAGCAGGATCATTCATGATTTCCTTATCATCTGCTTCTTCCCATTTCCTTCCATGGACGATCGGGGGTAGGAAGGGGCGGATGAAGCGGAGGTTTTTGAGAAGCTTTTTCCTTAAATGGATGGAGAAGCGGAAGGCTTCTTCCCATAGCTCTTTTCCATACTTCCTGTGAATGAGCGCATTCATTTCAAGCCCTGCAAAAAGAGGATAGTAGGGGGAAGTCGATATATTCATGAGGAAAGCACTGTCCAAAATATCATCGGGAAGGCAGCGCTTCTCGCCTTTGATATGACTGTCTTTCTTGTGGATCTGGGACGTCTGGGAAAATCCTGCAAGCTGCTTGTGGACGGACTGCGTGACAAGGATTCCGGGGTCCTCGGGCCCAAGGGGAAACGTCAGGACAGCACTGTCTTTCAAAAGCGGGATGAAATTTTCATATCCTGCCCATGCGCCGTCGAAAAGAATGTAGTCACAGAGCGGGCCCAGCTTTTCCAGTATCATTTTTGCATTGAGGAAAAGCCCGTCGTATGTGGCAAGCTGCAGGCAGGCAAGGCGGAAAGGCCGCTCCTTTTGGGCAAGGGAAGGATCGATGGCTGCCGCCTTTTTCCTGAGGAAATCCGAATCAAGGAAGGCAGGGTCAAGCGTATCTATGACGCCTTCCCCGTTTCTTTCCGATCCCAGGTATACTGCTCTTGCACCTGCCTGGATGAGGGCGCCCTGATACGTGGATTTATGGTTGTTCCTGTCAAAGAGGACGAGATCATTCTCGGAAAGAAGGGCAGAGGCACAGATCCGGTTTGACGTGGATGTCCCTTCCAGGACGAAGCGGCAAAGGTCGCTCTGCCAGGTGCGGGCGGCCATTTCTTCAGCCATTCCGGATACGCCCTCATGGGAGAAAGGATCTCCTATAAGGGAAGAGGAATCGGAGATATCGGCGAGGAATGCATTTTTTCCAAGGCCTTTTGTAAATATATTTCCTTCTTCTGTCATTTCATAAAAAGCGCCGCTGTGATGGCCCGGCGTATCAAAGTCGTCTCTTTCATGCAGGGCATGGGATAGAAGAGACTGCGTGAACGGAGGAAGCTTTTTAAGCTCATTTTCCGTGAGTGTATGTTCTTTATTTTCCATGGTGCCTCCTGTCTAATGGTTTATTATACAATATGAAAAGCTGTTGTGGCGCGGATGTCCGTTTTCTTGTATAATATCTTATTCTTATGTTAATATGTAATGATAAGACGAGATGAAAAATGGGAGGTCCTGACAGGATGGCTGATTCGGTCAATACGGAATATCAAGTGAATATCCCTGTTTTTGAGGGACCGATGGATCTGCTTCTCCATCTGGTTACGAAGAATCGAATTGATATCCATGATATACCGATTCAGAGCATTACCAGCCAGTACCTGGACTACCTCAATGCAGCCAGTGAATTCGACCTGGAGCTTGGGAGCAGTTTCTTTGCCATGGCATCCACACTGCTTCTTATCAAATCCAGAGTGCTCCTTCCAAAGAGAAGGCAGGAGGAAACGGGAGATGAGAGTGAGCAGGAAGATCCCCGCGGGGAACTGGCAAGGTCTCTGGAAACGTTCCAGATGATCAAGGAAGTGAGAAGGCGTATTTCCGAACTCATGGAAGAGGAACGCCCCTACCATGGGAAGGAGCCGGAAGATGTCAGGAACGCTGCGTTTACCGGTAGTATTCCTGTTGCCCGGCTGCAGGCCGCTTTCTTTGCCCTTTATGATGCGATTCATGAAGAGGAGGCACGCTGGGTGCCTCCGGAAGAGGTTTCCCTTGAAGCGGAGATTGAAACGCTGGGAAGCACGCTGAAAAGACAGGGGAAAGTGGAATTTCGTTCTTATTTTGCAAAACAGAAGACAAGGCTGCGGCTGGCTGTGACGCTGATGGCTCTTTTGGAGCTGATGCGCCTTGGCAAAGCCAGACTCAGGGATACCGCTAAAGGTCTTGTCATTGAAGGGGGAATACAATGAGCAGTCTTGACCGTATGGCCGGCCTTTTGGAAGCATTTCTTTTTGCCAAGGGAGATCCCGTCTCCCTGAAGGAAATGGCAGAGGCGCTGGAAGAAGACTCATTGAAAATAGAGGAAGCACTTCATGTGCTTCAGGAAAAATACGACAAGCCTGATTCAGGCATTACGCTCCATCATACGGGAGCGGGCTGGTCACTCACGACGAAGAAGATGTATGACGAATGGCTCTCCTCCCTTCTGGGGAAACAGAGCCCGCTTTCCTCTTCTGCGCTTGAAACGCTGGCTGTCGTAGCATTCAAGGAACCGGTCACCCGCACAGAAATCGAGAAAATCCGCGGAGTTTCTGCAGGAAGAGTCCTGGCAGGACTCCTTGAAAAGGGACTGATCGAAGAACGAGGGCGTCTGGATGTGCCCGGAAGACCTATTTTATACGGCACGACAAAACGGTTCCTGCAGTGTACGGGTCTTAGTGATATCAGCGAACTTCGGACAAGATGGTCCGGGAAGCTGGATGAAGGAGAATTATTTTGAAAGAACGCTTACAGAAAATTTTAGCACGCGCCGGTATTTGCTCCCGCCGCAAGGCAGAAGAGCTGATCGTTTCCGGCAAGGTGCGCGTCAACGGCAAAGTTGTCAAAGAACTCGGGTCGGAAGCCGATCCGTTCTCTGACAGGATCGAGGCGCTTGGCGAGACTGTAAAGCCGGAGAAGAAGCGCTGGTTCCTCTTTTACAAGCCGGACGGCGTCATTACTTCGGTGGCTGATCCGGAAGGAAGAAGGACGGTCATGGATTACTTCAGGAACATCAGGGAAAGAATATTCCCTGTAGGCCGTCTCGATTATCATTCGGAAGGTCTCCTTATCATGACCAATGACGGAGAACTCGACAATATCCTGACGCATCCGAAGCATGAAGTGAAGAAGGTGTACGAAGTCACCGTCAGGGGCAGGTATTCCCCGAAACTGGCGGAAAAAATGTCCAAAGGCGTCCGCATCGATACCGGTGTGACAGCGCCCTGCGAAATCGAAGTCATCGGTTATGACAAGGAAAAGAACAAAACGCAGGTCCGCATGACGCTTCATGAAGGAAAGAACCGCGAAATCAGAAAGATGATGGCAGCTTACCATTATCCGGTATTTGAACTGAAACGTGTCAAGTATGCATTCCTGACGCTGGACGGGCTTTCCAGAGGAAGCTACCGCCGTCTGACGAATGAGGAGGTGCAGAAGTTATATGAGCTCGGGAAATAAGACAATCTGCATCATAGGGGGCGGCGTAGCCGGCCTTCTGGCGGCTGTGACTGCAGCTGACGAGGGAGCTTCTGTCAAGCTCTTTGAGAAAATGTCCAAAGTGGGCCTCAAGATGGGCATCACGGGAAAAGGGCGCTGCAATCTGACAAACAGCGCGCCGATCATGGACTTCATTGCAAAGACACCCGGAAACGGCAAGTTCCTGTACAGCGCTTATGAAAAATTCAATAATGAAGACCTTCTGGACCTGCTTCACGGCTGGGGCCTCAAGACGAAAGTGGAACGCGGCGGAAGAGTATTTCCAGCAAGCGATGATGCGCAGGAAGTCCGTCATCTTTTCATGGACCTTTTAAGAAAGAAGAAGGTAGAGCTCCATCTGGATGAATCTGTCACCCGCATCCTGACAAAGGACGGGGAAGTATCCGGAATCGTGACTGACAAGGGAAGCTATGGCGCCGGTGCCGTTATCCTCTGTACGGGCGGCTCCTCTTATCCGCGCACCGGCTCGACCGGCGACGGCTACCGAATGGCAAGAGAGCTTGGCCACAAGGTCACGGCAATCCGCCCTGCGCTGATTCCTCTTGTCTGCAAGGAATCCTACGGCAAGGAACTTCAGGGACTTTCCCTGAAGAATGTATCCTTTTCCATTGATGCAGGCGGAAGAAGGAAGGCCAGCGAATTCGGCGAGATGCTTTTCACGCATTTCGGCGTAAGCGGCCCGATCGTCCTGATGCTTTCCGACAAGGCATCGCTCTGGCTGTCACAGGGCCATGAGATCAAGGCATCCATCGACCTGAAACCGGCCCTGACGGAAGACGTACTCGACAAGCGAGTCCTTCGCGATCTGGAAACGTACCATCTGAAACAGATGGCAGGCGCTCTCCAGGATCTGATGCCGCACAGGATGATCGACGTCATCCTTTCCCTTGCCGGCATCGAAAGAGACCTTACTGTCAGCGATCTCAAGAAGGCGCAGAGAATTGCGCTTGTCAAAACGATGAAAGCCATGCCGCTCACCGTGACGGGGACGCGTCCGATTTCGGAAGCCATCGTTACGGCAGGGGGCGTTTCCGTCAAGGAAATCAATCCGTCCACGATGGAATCCAAAGTGGTTAAAAAATTATATATGGCGGGCGAAGTGCTTGATGTCCATGCATTTACTGGCGGCTACAATCTGCAGGCTGCTTTCTCCACAGGGCATCTGGCGGCGCTTTCCGCAGTAAGGAGTCTGGAAAATGCGTAAATTATCTATTGCGATCGACGGACCTGCAGGTGCAGGCAAGAGTTCTGTCTCCAAAATTCTGGCAGCAAGGCTCGGGTATGCCTATCTTGATACCGGCGCCATGTACAGGGCTGTCACATACGAAGTCCTCAGCAAAGGGATTTTTGATGAAATGGAAATCGTCCTCATGACCAATAAGATTGATATGGAAGTGAAACCTGACAAGGATGCCATGCTTGTCTTTGTCGATGGGGAAGATGTAACGCCTTTCTTAAGGACAGCTGACGTTTCTGCCCATGTTTCCTGGGTGTCTGCCATGGCAGGCGTCAGAAGAGCCATGGTCAAGATCCAGAGAAAGCAGGCAGAAAAGGGCGGAATTGTCCTTGATGGAAGAGATATAGGAACGACAGTCCTTCCCAATGCCGATGTGAAGATTTTCCTGACGGCTTCTGCTCATACAAGAGCCATCCGCCGCTGCATGGAGCTTGCTGCTGCCGGACAGGATGTAACACCGGAAGGCATTGAGGAAGATATCAAAAAGAGAGATTATCAGGACAGCCACAGAGCTGTTTCTCCTCTCCGCCAGGCCGACGATGCCGTTCTTCTTGATAACGGGGATCTGACACTCGAAGAGACCGCAGATGCCATCATCAGCATCTGCAGGGAAAAATTTCCCGGATTTGATGCGTAAGCAGGCGGTATTCAAATGGGATACAAAATTGTAAGGGCTATACTCGATTTCTTTTTCTTCATCGTATTCCGCCTCCATGTGGAAGGCAGGGAAAACGTGCCGGAAAAAGGCGCCATCATTGTAGCGCCCAATCATAAGAGCTACTGGGATCCGCCGATGATAGGCGTAGCTTTCAAGACGCGTATCGTGCACTTCATGGCCAAGGAAGAACTTTTCAAGAATCCTGTTTTCGGCTGGGTCATCCGCCAGCTCGGTACTTTTCCGGTCCGCCGCGGCGTGACGGACAGGGCTGCCATCCGCCAGGCTGTCAAAGTTTTGAAGGATGGTTATCCGCTTGGCATATTTGCAGAAGGCACCCGTATCAGAAGAGAAGGCCTTGGCAAGTTCCATTCAGGCATGGCTTCTCTGGCTCTGATGACAGGGACGCCCATTCTTCCGGTAGCCATTGTCGGATCCATGCATATGCCGAAATGGAGTGCGCATCCGGCTGTCCTCATCGGGAAACCGATCCCGGTCAAAAAGGAAAAGGCAACAAAAGAAAAAATCGAAGCCCTGAATGAACTGGTCAAAAAAGAAATTCTAACTATGGCCGAAGAATACAAGGCAAGATTCCAGAAACATTAATTTTGGTCATTAACCATATCGAACTTTTTTATACATAACATCGATTTCAATCTATAGCGAAAGCGGGGAATGAAGAAAAAACATATGGAAATTTATAGAGCTGATGTCATGGGATTCTGCTACGGCGTCAAAAGGGCAATGAAAATTGCTGAAAAAGCCGCAAAAGACGGAGTAAAAGCCGTAACGTACGGCCCTATTATCCATAATCCGCAGGTAGTCGGAAGACTAGCCGAAGCAGGCGTTCCTGCGGTTAATGAACTGGATGAAGTCAAAGATGAGATTGTTATAATTCGCTCGCACGGAGTGGGCCCTTCGTGTTATAATACACTTAAGTGCAAAAATCTAGCCCTAATGGACGCAACCTGTCCATACGTCAAACGCAATCAGGAAATCACAAGGCAGCTTGTTGCGGACGGAAAGCAGGTTGTACTCATCGGTGAAAAGAAGCACCCGGAAATGAAAAGCGTGGCTGAATGGGCGGTGGGACATTCTTACATGGTGGAAACGATGGAGGATGTAGACGCACTCCCGCCAATGCAGGAAGCCCACATAGTCATACAGACTACGTTTTCGGTTGCTCTTGCTGACAGGCTGATCACTGCCATCAAACAGAAGGTACCCGTGGTACACGTCAACAAATCCATTTGTGACGCAACGATGCAGAGACAGCAGGCAGCGCGTGAGCTGGCGCGGAAAGTAGATGTGATGATCGTCATAGGCGGGTGCAACAGCGCAAATACCGGACGATTGGCAGAAGTCTGCCGCAGTGAAGGCGCCGTAACGCATCACATTGAAACGGCTGAAGAGCTAAAACCAGAATGGTTCCGCAGTCAGGACAAGATTGGCATCACCGCCGGTGCATCCACACCGGACTGGATCATAGAGGAGGTAGTTGGTATTATGGAAAACATGAAGGAAATGCTGGATCAGGAGGAAATGAACCTGGATGTACACAAAGGCAGCGTAGTTGAGGGTAAGGTTATCGAAGTTCTCGATGACAAAGCTTACATCTCCTTTGGCTACAAGACCGAAGCTGTGCTTCAGGCTCATGAATATTCCTACCCGGCACCGGCATCCCTCAAGGATGTGCTGAAAGTCGGAGATACACTCCGTGTTCAGGTAGTAAGCGGAGTTAAGGAAGACAGCACGATTTATGTGTCTAAGATTAAAGTAGACCGTCTGGCTGACTGGGATGTCGTTGAAGAAGCATTCCAGAAGGGCGAACCTGTTGAATGCGAAGGCATTGAAGCAATTAAAGTCGGACTGCTCGTTCAGATTAAGTCTCTGCGCGGTTTCATTCCGCTGTCCCAGGGGGATCTGCGTTTCGTACATTCCCTGCAGGGTCTTGTTGGACAGAAGTTCCCGGCTAAGATTCTCGAAGTAGACCGCACAAAGAACAGACTGGTTCTTTCCCGCAAAGCTGTACTGGAAGACCAGAAAAATACAGAAATGGACGAAATCGAAGAAGCTTACCAGAACGGCACCGTTCTGCAGGGCACCGTTAAGAAGATCATGCCATACGGCGCATTCATCGGAATCAACGGCGTGGAAGGACTGCTCCACATCTCCGATATTTCCTGGAAGAAGATTGGCAAAGTAGAAGACGTTCTCAAACCAGATCAGGTCATTGATGTCAAGATCAAATCCTTCGATCGTGAAAAACAGAGAATCTCCTTCACACACAAAGACTGCCTCCCGAACCCATGGGAAACCGCTGTACATGATCATCAGATCGATGATGTAGTAGACGCTAAAGTCGTTAAGATCCTTGAATTCGGCGTAATCGTTGAACTCGAAGACGGACTGACCGGCCTGCTCCACATCAACGAAATGACCGATGACCACAACAAGAAACCGGGCGATATCTGCCAGGTAGGCGACGATCTGAAAGTCCGCATCATCAACATTGATGAAGGACGCAGAAGAATCTCCTTCAGCCTCGTAGAAGCTCCCGTTCATGACGCTCCGGAAGAAACTTAATTAAAACTGAAAAAGACCGCCGCCGGCGGTCTTTTTTTGTATGCCACGTGAAAATGGAGAAATCAGGGGATAATCCGCGTATTCTTTATCATTTCCTGCTTTATCGCAGCTTTTCTTTGCTTTATGACTTCTCATAGACGGAAAGGGGCTCTTATGGTAAACTATAAACTTGACATCTATAAGGGCAGGGCATACAATTTTTTATAAGGATAAAAATGGGAAAGTGTTGCTATCCTGAATAGAATTTTACATAAGAAGATTACTGGACCAATGACAGGTCCAAAGGAAAGGACAGGGAATCATGAGTAAACCTCTCGTAGCCATTGTAGGCAGACCGAATGTAGGAAAATCGACACTCATTAATGGTCTGGCGCAGCGGCGCGTTTCCATTGTAGAGGACATCCCCGGCGTAACAAGAGACAGAATTTATTGCGATGTAAAGTGGCTCGACAGAGAGTTCACATTGATCGATACGGGCGGAATTGAATTCAAGGACGAAAGGGACCAGATCTCCAGCGGCATCCGCCAGCAGGCAGAACTGGCCATAGATGAAGCCGACGTTATTCTTTTCGTTGTGGATGCAAGGACAGGAATGACAGCAGACGATGAAACAATCGCAGGACTTCTCAGAAGGACAGGCAAACCGGTTGTTCTCTGCGTCAACAAAGTAGACAGTGAAAACCAGGAAATGGATGTCTATGAATTTTATTCGCTCGGACTCGGGGATCCGGTCGGAATTTCTGCCGTCAACCGTCTGGGCTTCGGCGAACTTCTCGACCGCATCACGGAAGGCTTCCCGGCAAGAACGGAAGAGTCTTCCGAAGACATTATCCGTACTGCCATCGTAGGCCGTCCGAATGTCGGGAAATCCACGCTGATCAATTCGCTTCTCGGATACCAGAGATCCCTTGTAGCTGACGAAATGGGAACGACGCGCGACGCAGTCGATTCCGTATGGAAGTTCAAGGGCAAGACATTCGTGCTGGTCGATACAGCCGGCATGAGAAAGAAGAGCAAGATTGATGAGCCTGTTGAAAAATACAGCGTCATCCGCTCAATCCGCGCTATCGACAACTGCGACGTAGCCATCTTCATTCTGGATGCCGAGGATATGCTGACAGAGCAGGATAAGAAGATCATAGGCTACATCCATGAAGCAGGGAAGGGCCTGATCCTTTTCGTCAATAAATGGGATACCATTGAAAAAGGAAATACAACAAACGTTGAGTTTGAAAAGGAAATCAGAAAAGGACTTCCTTTTGCATCCTATGCGCCGGTTCTTTTCGGATCGGCTCTTACCAAGCAGAGAATCCATCGTCTTGGCGACATGATCTATGCAGTGGCAGAACAGGCAAGCCTTCGTGTTCCGACCGCTGTTCTCAATGACCTTCTCGAAGATGCCAAGATGGTCAATCCGCCGCCGGCACATTCCGGCCGCGTAGCAAAGATTTACTACATGACGCAGGTAGGGATTCGTCCGCCAACGTTTGTCATGTTTGTGAATGACGCCAACCTGATCCACTTCTCCTATGTCCGTTTCATGGAAAACAGGCTGAGAGAAGCGTTCAGCTTTGAAGGGACGCCTATCCGCATTGTTATCAGAAGCAAGAAGGATGGTGGAGACGACTGATGGAATCATTCCGATGGATTGTGCTCTCCTATTTTATCGGCGCAATCCCAAGCGGGTATATCATTGGCAAAGTATTTTACCATGTCGATCTTAAGAAGACGGGAAGCGGCAATATCGGTGCAACGAATGCATATCGCGAGCTTGGCGTTGTTGCCGGCTTTTCCGTATTTATCTGTGACTTTTTGAAAGGATTCATCGCCGTTCATCTGGGGATGCCTGATCCGCTCATCGTTCTGGCATGCGCTATCGCAGCCATCGTAGGGAATGACTGGTCCATTTTCCTGCACTTCAAGAGCGGGAAGGGCGTTGCCTGCGGCGTTGGCGCCTTTGCTTATATTTCAGCTCCGGCTGTCCTTTGTGCCTTTGCCGTGTGGCTTCTTGTCTTCAAGGCAAAGCACATCGTGTCTTTAAGTTCCATCATAGCTGCCCCTGTCGTAGCTCTTGTCCTTCTCATTGAAGGCGCTTCTGCCGAATATGTCATATTCGCAGCTCTGGCAGCCGTGATTGTTATCGGGAAGCACAAAGATAACATCAAAAGGCTCCTGAAAGGGGAAGAAAAGCCGATTATCAGAGAAAAGAGGTAAGTCTTGTGAAAATAGCCATGATAGGTGCTGGCGGCTGGGGTACAGCTATGATGATTTCCCTTGCCGGCCGTCATAAAGACCTTGTCTTGTACTGCAGGAAGCCGGAAACGGCAGAAAAGCTCAATCGCGAGAGGGAAAATAAGGAATACCTGCCCGGAGTTCATCTTCCGGAGGTTATCCGTATTACCAGTGATCTGAAGGAAGCAGTGGAAGGCGCGGGCTGCGTCGTCATCTGCACGCCGTCAAAGGCTGTGGCTGATACGGCAGGCAAAATTGCCAAATGGCTTGAAAAAGATGCAGTCGTCGTTTCTGCATCCAAGGGCCTTGCCGATGATGAAGGCCACCGCCTTTCCGAGGTCATTGCCCAAAAGGTGGCAGGGATTACGGACAGGATTGTTGCTTTGTCCGGACCGAACCACGCCGAAGAAGTCGGCGCCGGCCTTCCATGCGCAACCGTTGCTGCCTCTGAAGTGCCTGAGGCAGTCCAGATCGTCCAGGATCTTTTCATGAGCCCTGTATTCAGGGTGTACAGAAGTGATGATATCCGCGGCGTCGAATACGGCGGAGCTTTGAAGAATATCATGGCTCTTGCCTGCGGCGTGCTTGACGGAATCAAACTGGGCGACAACAGCCGCGCTGCCCTGATGACACGCGGACTTGTTGAAATGACAAGATTCGGTGTCAGATTCGGTGCCAAGATGAATACATTCTTCGGCCTTTCCGGCATGGGAGACCTTGTCGTTACCTGCACGAGCTCGCACAGCCGCAACCATACGGCCGGCGTCATGATGGGCGAGGGAAAGACAGCGAAGGAAATCGTTGAAGGAACGAATATGGTCGTTGAAGGAATGCGTACAGCGCTCCTTGTCCATGAAATTGCCAAAAGAGAACATATTGACATGCCGATCACAGAAGAAGTATGCTGCCTGATCAATGGGGAGCATACAGCAAGAAAGGCATTGGAAGTACTGATGGCAAGAGCCAAGAAAGCAGAGTCTGAAACGTATCCGACGGAATCTCTTTAATCCATACGAATTCATCAGTCTGCCTTGATGTTACCCTTACCGGATGCCGGTAGGGGTAATGCTGTTTTAAAGGATTCCTGTGTTTTCGGCATCTGGCGGAAGAAATTACGCGGAGAAATATAAATTCTTTATGCATGAATGGAATATCTTTCTGAAGAAAGCATAAAAAATTTTATTTCAATATAGTCCGTTTATGCTATAATCTAGCTAAGTGCGGATTGACGGGCTGCCCGTTTGATCCAGATCACTATAAGGAAAATTAAGAATGAGAATTGTAGGCGGCAAAGCAAAAGGTACGATTTTACTGTCCCCGGCAGGTAAGAATACAACAAGGCCCACTCTTGGAAGAGTGAGGGAGAGCATTTTCAATGTTCTTGCTAATGTGGGACTGGAAGAAGCGAAGGTTCTGGATATTTTCGCCGGAACCGGAGCCATGGGGCTTGAAGCCTTGAGCCGCGGAGCGGCAGAAGCTGTCTTCATAGACAGGACAACAAGTGATATTATCAGGAAGAATGCAGAGCGCTGCCATATGAGCGGGCAGGTGAAGGTCATCGTAAGAGACGTCACGCCGGCCTTGAAGCTCTTAGGTGGCAAAAGCTTTGATTATATCTTCATGGATCCGCCATACCGCAAGGGGTATATCAATGAGATCCTGAAGGAGATACTATCTTGCGGGATCTGCAGTGATGATGCTATTATTGTTGCGGAACACTCCGTGTCCGAAGCACCGGACCTTTCCCTTTTCGAAGACAGGCTCGACCTCTGGAAAGAGAAGAAATCCGGCGCCATTGTTGTTACTTATCTGCGTTGCAGAACTACAGAGGGAGTTTAATCCATGAAATTAGCTATATGCCCGGGAAGTTTTGATCCGGTAACCTATGGTCATCTTGATATTATAAAAAGAAGCGCGCAGATGGTCGATAAACTGATCGTCGCCGCTTTTCTGAACCCGACAAAACATTACATGTTCACCACCGAGGAGCGTCTGGATATGCTTAGGGAAACAACCAAGGATATTCCTAACGTGGAAGTGGATGCCTTCGACGGTCTTCTTAATGAATACGCAGCAAAGAGAGACTGCCATCTTCTGATCAGAGGCCTCAGAGCGTTCAGCGATTTCGAATATGAATTCCAGCGCGCGCTGATGATCAAGCAGATTGCACCGACTCTGGAAACTGCCTTCTTTATGACGGACGGCCGCTATTCCTTCCTTTCCTCAACCGGTGTCCGCGAGCTGGCCCATTTTAACGGGGATGTGAGCAAAATGGTGCCGCCATACGTACAGGAAATGATACACAGGAAAATGAATTCTATTAAGAAATGAGAGGCTGCTTGTTATGGATACGAGAAAACTTCTGGAAGAACTTGAAAATGTAATTAACAGTGCAAATGAAGTGCCGTTCACCAATAAGAAAATGGTGGACAAGGACGAAATTGAAAGACTGATTGATGCCATCAACCAGTCCCTGCCAAACGAGCTTGAAAGTGCCCGCCGCATTGTGGCTGATAAGGAAAGAATCATGCTCGATGCTGAAAAGAAGGCAGAAGACACCGTTGCCCAGGCAAAGGACTATATCGCCCGCATTACAGAAGAAAGCGAACTGGTCAAGCAGGCACAGGAAAGAGCCAATGAAGTGATTTCCTCTGCCAATAAGTCTGCAGAAGAACTGCGCACCAGCTCTGTTACTTATGCAACCGATGTGCTGAAGTACGTGGAAACTAACATGGAAAACGTACTGGACAGCCTGAAGAAGAACCGTCAGAGCCTGATTGATTCCAACTCTGCAGCTGCACGCCAGCAGCAGGAACGGGCTGAAGACAACGGAAATAAAAAGTAAGAAATTACGAAGGAGCAGCAAAAGAGTTCCAGGCGCTCCTGGGACTCTTCTTTGGTATGGATGCAGGCAATGCCTGAAGGATTGAAACAAGGAGCAATCCCATGGAACAGGATCATGAAGAAAGCAGAAGGATGACTATACTCTGCCTATGCATAGGGCTTATTCTTTTAGGGACGGCGCTTTTTGTATTCGATCCTTTTTCATTGCGTGAAGAGGAGAAGCCGGTCGTCGTGACTGCCGAGGCAGGGAACAATGAAAAGGATGACAAGCTTCTCGTGTATGTCGTAGGCGCTGTAAAGGAACCAGGCGTCTATGAACTCCCGAAGGGAAGCCATTACTATGATGCCGTCAAGGCAGCAGGCGATGTCCTTCCCTATGCAGAAGTGGAAGCTGTCAATATGGCAGCGCCCATAGAAAACAGCATGAAGATTTACATCCCGCTCAACCCTGACCGCAGCGATCCCGCAGCAAGAGGTCTCATCAATATCAATACGGCCGGAGCGAAGGAACTGGAAGCACTCCCCGGAGTCGGCGCAGTGACGGCTGAAAAGATTGTGAAGTACAGGCAGGAAAACGGGTACTTCACCGAGAAGCAGGATCTGAAGAAGGTTCCATCCATCAGCGATGGAAGATATGCGAAACTGGCGGATAAAATTACTCTATGAGTATGAAGTACGGCCTGTTCTGGAGTGCTCTCTGTCTTTCATTCGGCATATTCCTCTACGGCAGTCTTCCTCTTTATGAGGGAATCGCAGCTGCTGCCGTCTTTTTTGTGCTGCCTGCCTTAGCAGCCATAAAAATAACACATAAAAAAGAAGCCGTCCTTATTTTGTGCGGCGCTTTTTTTATTTCCCTTTGCGGAATGGGCCGCATGCATCTTGCTGACGAAGTATGGAAGGCGCAGTCCTCCTGGGCGCTTCATGCCGAAGGGACGTATACGGCTGTCGTGACAGAGCCTCCTGTCGTCAACCGGGAAGGGGAAGGGTATGCCAGGTATACTGCTGAATTAAGAGATATCCGTTACAAAGACGGCACAGAAAAGCCGCTTAAGGGGTTCGCCTATGTTTATGAGACAAATCCTAAGGAGATTTACGGGCCGGGCGTGAAACTCTCCGTCAAAGGGGAAATGACGCCGATCAGGATTTATGACAACCCCGGGAAAATCGATCTGGAAAGCAGGTACAGAAGCCGCCGCATCATAGGGCGCATCTATACCGAGGATGAAAAGTCAGTCAGATCTCTGGGCGATTCCGGAGAATACCGGGCCGAAAAGGCAGCCGAACTCATCAAGGGAAAGGTCATGGATACCTTTGCTCCCTACATGGATCCCGTCAGGCTCCACATCATGATGACGCTCCTTTTTGGAGGCAGCTATAATGAAATCCCGGAATCAGTCATGAGCTCTTTTTCCGCGACAGGGATCGTCCATATCCTTTCCGTTTCGGGATCGCATGTGGCGCTTCTCTTCGGCTTCCTTTACTTCCTGGGAAAATGGATGCACCTTCCAAAGAAGCTTGTTATTGGCGGAGCCATCATTCTGGTCCTTTTCTATTCAGGGCTTGCCGGATTTGTCCCTCCTGTCCTGAGAGCCGCCATCATGGGGATCCTTTCTGTGGCCGGACTTTTCTTTGACAGGGAGAAAACAGCCGTCAATATTTTAGGCGCTGCTGTTACAGGGATGCTTTTGTGGGATCCATTTTTCCTCTTTGATGTGAGCTTCCAGCTTTCCGTCGGCGCATCTGCCGGTATCCTGATATTTTACAAGCCGCTTCTTTACTTCTTCAAAAGATTTCCCCGCCTTCCCGTGCAGGTGCGGGAAGGAACGGCGCTTTCCACGGCGGCGCAGGTATTTACGATGCCCATCGTGCTCTATGACTTTCATGTATTTCCGCTGTTTTTCATTCCTGCCAATCTCATTGTGACGCCGTTCCTTGAATGGGTTATCATTGCAGGGCTCATGGCATCCGTCATCGCATTGATCTTTACGCCCCTTGCGGCCGGGATTCTCTACGTTTCGGATTACCTCTTATGGGCAGGCATCCGGATGAACCAGTGGATGTCAGGCTGGCCGAAGGCGTCGATCGGCATCGGAGGACTCAATGCTGCAGAGACGGCCTGCTATTATATCACAGTCGCCTTTCTTTATTTCAGGGAGAAAATCCTTGCATCTAAAATATGGAGAAGAATTTTTATGCTGATTCTTCCCTTAAGTACTGCAATCGTCATTATTCTCTGGATTTCTGCGCCGTCCACATACGTGCTTGTCCCCGAGCTTGGTCCGGATCAGGGGGCTGTTCTTGTAAAAGACGGCAGAAAAATACTATACTATAAGAGCGGCAGCCTTGCTTCAAGGACTTCCGTCTGGGAATGGAACTCCCTTCTCGGGTATGAGGGCATTTTTGCAGCCGACATCCTTCTGCTGAATCTGGAAGACGCCAAAAACCCTATTCCGCTGTCCATGACGATTCCGATCAAGGAAATCTGGGTGACGGGAGGCGATCCGGAAAAAATCTGCCGCGAGCTTTTAGCTGGTCAGCAGGCTCACGTCCGCATGATCCAGGGCGGCAGCGCAAAAGTGGATGATATGATTTTCAGGACAAACGGAAGCAGCTGGCTTGTTTCCTTTGATGAGGCCGGCGTCCTTTTTTCAGGAAATAAACTGCTTACGGATACAAAGTATCCGCCTGGCCTCTTCTGGATGGCAGGGAGCAGAAAACAGGCAGATTCTCTGACTGAGGAAGAGGTTTCCGCGATTCATCCAGAGGCAGCCGTCTATGCAGGAAGCAGGTTGACCAAATCCTATGAGGATGCGGAAATTTTTGAATATATGGGAATCCCTGCAGCCAATGTCTATGAAGATGGAATGCGGACGGCGGTTTTCAGGGAAAAATGGGAATTAAAAGGTAAAGGTCTATGGCGCTGAATGAAGTGAAGAAGAACTGCTACTTCCTTTACGGGGACGACCCGGTTCTTCTTAATGAGAGAAAGTCAGACATATTAAATACATACTTTAAGGGAAACCCGCCGGAACCCGCTTACTTTGAGGGTAAGGGAAGCTTTGAGGAATACAGGAATGCCCTTTGCGGGCAGTCCCTTTTTTCATCAGATACGGCAGTCCTGATCCAGAATCCATTCTTCCTGAAAAAGGCTGTAAAATCAGAAAAGGAAGAAGAGCAGCAGAAGGAATTTCTGGAAACAGCAAGAGAAATCCCTGAAGAGACGCTTCTTATCATCCTTTTTGAAGGAAAGCCGGACGCAAGGACGAAGGTTGTCAAAAAGTTGAAAAAATTCTGCGTGGCAGAAGAGATGGGCTTCATCAAGCCGGATCAGGCAGCCGGCATCATGGCGCAGATCCTGGGGGAACGGGGAAAGCGCTTTGAACCGGAAGCAAGGGAATATCTGGAAGAAGTCCTGTCCACATGGGAAAATGTTTCCCGGCCTCTTCTTGAGGTCGAGGTTGAAAAAATCGACCTGATGACGGGAAAACGGGTGACGGTGCCCAAGCGTGTTCTGGAGTTTTCACTTCCGGGATACGTGAATCAGGGCGTCTTTGCCTTTGCAGACGCACTCCTTTCCAAGAAGGTCAAGCAGATCCTGGAAAGCACGGACAAGGTGTTCAAAGACACTTCGACAGAAATCAGCGGGCTGGGCCTTATTTCTTCCAAATTCAGGAATATAAAGATCCTGAAGGAAATGGAAAGAGCAAGGATGCCTGAATCGAAAATCAGGGAAGCGCTCGGCATGCGCTCTCCTTATGCATACCGTTATCTGAAACGGGATGCGGATAAAGTCACCGAGAAGGATGCAGAATGGATGCTTCTTGGAATTTTTAATTACCAACTGAAAAAGAGAATGGGGGACAGAGACATGAGTCTCAAAGATCTTTTTCTGAAATATTGTATGGAACGAAGGTAGAATAGTGAGCCGGCTTAGAATAAAAAGAATAGCGGGGGCTGTTTGCGCTGTCATAATCCTCACAGCAGGAGCAGCGCCTTTCCTTTGGGCCGGAACGGACAGAGTCATTCCGGGCGTAAGGATCAATGGAACTCCGGCAGGGGGAATGAGCAGGGAAGAACTGGAAACTCTCATGCATGAGAAAAATGAGGAACTGAAGACGGACGTGCTGGCTGTGAAAAGCGCAGACGGCGTCATTGACGAAGCATGGAAGTTTTCTGATTTTTCTGTTCATTATAAAGACGATGAAATCGATAAGGCACTCAAAGCAGGCCGTGATGGGAATATAGCGAAAATCTGGTATGACCGCTGGCATGCCCTTGTCATGGGAGATGCTGTGCACTGGATGGCATCGTATGATGATGGGGCGCTCGGGAATAAGGTCAAAGCACTGGCTTCTGAATACGGAAAGCCTCCTGTCAATGCAGAGCCTTCTTTCCATGGAGACGGGTCCGTCACCTTCTCCGGAGGCCGCCCTTATCTCAAGTTTGACGAAAAGGCGCTCCTGGCAGATGCAGGAAGGATCCTGTCAAACGGAACAAGCGGAGAAGCAGATGTTTCCGTCCTTGATGAGAAGAAACCGGATCTGACGGAAAAGGAAGCCAAGGAGGTCAATGTTGTCCTTGGATGGTACACCACGGAATTTGGGATCGACGGAAGCCGCGACAAGAACATTGAAATTGCGGCCAAGAGCATTAAAGGCGTCTACGTGAAGCCAGGGGAGTCATTCTCCTATAATCAGGCGACAGGCGCAAGGTCGAAGGAAAACGGCTATCAGGAAGCGCCGGTCATCATCAATGGCAAGCTTGAACCCGGCATAGGCGGAGGCGTCTGCCAGGTAAGTACGACGCTCTTCAATGCGGCGCTTCTTTCAGGCCTTGAAATTACGCAGAGAGCCAACCATTATTCGCCCATCCACTATGCACCAATCGGCAGGGATGCGACAGTCGCTGAAGGCATCATTGATTTTGCCTTCCACAATGATCTGAAGCACGGTGTTTATCTCTATTCAGACTATACGCCCGGAAGCGTCACGATTTATATCCTTGGAAACAGGGAGGACAAGCCGTCTTATGTGGATATTTCCACAGACAAGAACGATGTGATTCCGAATAAGACGAAAACGAAAATAGATCCGTCACAGAAGGAAAACAAAAAGACAGACGAGGGACATGACGGACGCCATGTCGTCGTCACACAGAATGTCAAATGGGCTGACGGAAGGACGTATCACGATACGTTCTACTCCGATTATGATCCCGTAGATACAGTCATCACCTACAAGAGCGAATCTGACCGAAAAGCTGATGAGGATAAAGCAAAGTCTGAAGGTAATGACAAAACGGAATAAACCCTTCCGCATGAAATGCGGTATAATGATAGGCGATTTTCTATTGAAGGAGGAGCAGGGTTAATGGGCAAGTACCAGCTGAAATCAAGAAAGGAAGGTTCCGTCATCACGCTTCTTGAAGTGGATACGGAATGCAGAGCCTGGTATGTCAAAGCTGATGATAAAGATGCTGCTGTCAAAACGCTGATATCCATGGGTGAATCGATCCGCTGCCTGGAGTCCATCTACGTCAACGGGGATGATATGACCGAAGATATATTAAGCGCTTTTTCAGCTGCCAGAAAGACTTCATATCCCGAAGAATTCATGCCTGAGAGCGAGACGGATGATTTTGCGCCGCAGGGCTCATACATGCCGCCTGAAGAAATGATGCCGGATGATGTGCCGCCTCCGGATGAATACGGATATGAGGAAGCGGGCGCGGCTCCTCTTTCGCCTCTCCCTTCGGCAGAGGAAATAGAGGCAGCTGCTTCACAAAGCGGCAGGGAGGAGGCATCTATCGCAGATGAGAGGCCTTCTGAATTTGCAATGCCTGATATTCTTCCCGACCTTGCAAGCGTTCTTCCGAAGACTGCATTTGTTTCCTCTCCAAAGAAGAATGCTTCAGGGGCTGTCAATGGCATGTACCTTGGCAAGAAGCATATTACCGGAAATCCCGTTGAAATCCGCACAATCACTGATGAGGCAGACGGGGTCGTTTTTGTGGGCACTGTCATTAATTGTGAAATGAGGGAACTTAGGAGCAAGAAGAAGCTCTTTTTGATGAGCCTTGCCGATGAAACGAACGGCATTTCCTGCAAGAAATTCTTCGACCGCCCGGAAGAAGCAGGCGGACTGGAAGAACTGAAGGCAGGGATGGCAGTCAAGGTGCGCGGCAACGTACGCTTTGACAAGTATTCCGGCGGCCTTGTCCTTGAACTGCAGCAGGTGGAAAAAGGAGAAATCATCAAGATCGATCATGAAGACGATTATCCGACGCCCCGCGTCGAGCTCCATCTCCATACGAAGATGAGCCTGGACGGACTGATCGATAATGAGGAAATCATCAAGACGGCTGCCAAGTGGCATCATCCGGCCGTTGCAATTACAGACCACGGCGTCATACAGGCTTTCCCAAAGATCCAGGATCTGGCGGACAAGTACAAGCAGAAGGTCATCTACGGCATGGAAGGGTACATGATTGAAGATATCCCTGCCGATCCCGATACGGACAGGCAGCAGTACAACCATATCATCATCCTGGCCAAGAACGTCACGGGCCTTAGAAATCTCTACCGCATGGTCACGCTTTCCCATCTGAAGTTCTACAGGAAGCGTCCTCTGATACCAAAACCAATCTTAAAGGAACTCCACGAAGGGCTGATTTACGGTTCGGCCTGCGTCATGGGCGAATTCTTCCGCGCAGTTCTTACAGGAAAGAGTGATGAAGAACTGATCGAGATGGCGAAGTTCTATGACTATCTGGAAGTGCAGCCTCTTGGAAATAATGAATTCCTGATCAATGACGACAAGTTTGCCGAAGTCAATTCGGAAAAGGATCTGCAGGATCTGAACCGGAAGGTCATTGAAATCGGCGAAAAGGCTGGACGGCCTGTCTGCGCTACGTCTGATGCGCATTATATGTTTGCCGAGGATCAGAGAAACCGCGACATCCTTCTTTCCAACTGGGAAAAACCGGGGAAGATTGAATCCCATCCGCCGGTCTACATCAGGACGACACAGGAAATGCTGGATGAATTCAGCTATCTCCCCAAGGAAAAAGCGCTTGAAATCGTCGTGGAAAATACGAGAAGGATTGCAGACGAATGCGAAGTCCTCCATCCTCTTGCCGAGGAATGGAAGTCTTACAACCCGAAAATTTCCGGCGCCGATGAAAAACTGGTGGAAATGTGCTATTCCAATGCCAAGGCCATTTACGGAGACCCGCTTCCCAAAGAAGTGCAGGAGCGCCTGACACTGGAACTGACGCCTATTATCAAGCACGGCTACGGCGTCCTCTACTACATTGCGCACAAGCTTGTAAAACATTCCAATGACAGAGGATACCTGGTAGGTTCACGAGGATCCGTCGGTTCATCCTTCGTTGCTACCATGTCCGGCATTACGGAAGTCAATCCGCTTCCGCCGCACTATGTCTGCCCGAACTGCCACTGGACGCATTTCTATACCGACGGCTCCGTCGGCGGCGGTTTCGACCTTCCTGACAAGGCATGCCCGGAATGCGGCCATCCGCTCAACAAGAACGGCCATAATATTCCGTTTGCCGTTTTCCTCGGGTTCGACGGTGATAAGGTCCCTGATATCGATCTTAACTTCTCCTCAGGGGATGATCAGGGCGTTGCCCATAAGTACACGGAAGAACTCTTCGGCCGTGACAATGTTTTCCGCGCAGGGACCATTGCAGGCATCCAGGACAAGACAGCCTACGGTTTCGTCAAGAAGTATGCGGAAAACAGAGGACTCACCTTCAACGATATCTTCATTGAAAAGCTCTCTGCCGGCGTGGCAGGCGTCAAGAGGACGACGGGCCAGCATCCGGCAGGCATCATGGTCTGCCCGAGGGATATGGACATCCATAACTTCACGCCTCTGCAGTATGCGGCCAACAAGAAGTACCTGAAGGATGAAGAAGGAAACCGCATCCCCGGAACCATTACCACCCATTTCGATTACCATTCCATCTCGGGCCGTATGCTCAAGCTGGATATCCTGGGCCACGATGATCCTAAGGTTATCCGCATGCTCCAGGATATTACGGGCATCGATCCGCTTAAGATTCCATTTGATGACAAGAAGACATTGTCTCTCTTCAGCTCCACTGAAGCACTGGGCCTTACGCCGCAGCAGCTTGGAGCCGTGATCGGGAACAAGGGGATTACCGTAGGAGCCCTCGGGCTTCCTGAATACGGGACGCCTTTCGTCCGCGGCATGCTGGAAGATACCAGGCCGAAGAACTTCTCCGAACTGGTACGAATTTCCGGATTCTCCCACGGGACCGACGTATGGCTGAACAATGCGCAGGATCTGATTCGAAGCGGCACAGTCAAACTGGAAGAAGCCATTTCCACCCGAGACGACGTCATGAACTATTTGATTGAACATGGCGTAAGACCCCTGACTGCATTCAAGGTCATGGAAAATGTCCGTAAGGGCAAGGGGCTTGAAAAGGGCGGTTTTAATAACAAGGCAGAACTTGATGCTGCCCATGTACCGCAGTGGTTTATCGATTCCTGCCTGAAGATCGGATACCTCTTTCCGAGAGCCCATGCTGTCGCTTACGTTATGATGGCATTCCGCATCGCATGGTTCAAGGTGTACCAGCCGCTTGCTTATTATGCGGCGTACTTTACCATCCGCGCAGAAGGGTCTTTCAATGCACCGGTCATCCTGAAGGGGCTTGAATCGCAGAAGGCGGAACTCGCCCGCATTGCAGCGCTTGAACATTCGACAGCCGTCGAGAAGGGCAATGCCACTGTCATTGAAGTCGCCGCGGAAATGTACCTTCGCGGCATGGAATTCCTTCCCATCGATCTTGACCGCTCGGATGCATCCGAATTCAAGATGGTGGACGGAAAGCTCCTTCCTCCTTTCAACTGTATTCCTGCCTTAGGGGATGCTGTGGCAAAGGAAATTGTACGTGCCAGGGGCGAGCATCTTTTCACATCGAAGGAGGATCTGAAGAAACGCGGCAAGGTCAGCCAGAGTATCATCGACACCATGGATTCCATGGGCATTCTGAAAAATATGCCTGATGAGGAACAGATCAGCCTGTTCTCTTTCTAAAACAGGATACAAAACAGAGTACATAAAAGGGGCTTTAGCAAAATGAACAGTCATTTTGCTAAAGCCCCTTTCTGTTGAATTATTTTCCGGAATCTTTTTCTGTAAGATCCAGATTTCTAAGAAGCACTTTTCTTCCTCTCCATGCAAAAGCATATTCCCTCATTTCCTTGTCAAAGGAACGGTTGGAATAGGATTCCAGTTTCTCACGGGTAAGGAAGGGAAGCCTGTTTTCCCTGATTTCGGGAAGAGGGGAGACGGCGGCGTTCTTGTTGAACGGGCAGCAGAGCTGGCATTCATCACAGCCGAAAATAAGAGGCGTCCTTGCGATGATTTTTTCCTCTTCTTCAGTCAGCGCTTCCTTTTTCTGCGTCAGGTAGGATTTGCAGTGCCATACATCGAAGGAATCCTCGCGGATGACGTGGCCCGGGCAGTGGTAGAAGCACTCCCTGCATTCGCCGCAGGAAAGATCGAGCGGGGAATCAGGCGAAAGCTCAAGGGTCGTCAGTATGGATCCGATGGTGAAGAAGGAGCCGTACTTTGGATTGATGATGCAGTGATTCTTCCCGAAAAATCCAAGCCCTGCAGCATAGGCAAGCCAGCGGTCGACCATGGGGGACGTATCGGCAAGGCCCCTGAATCTTGCTTCCAGATATGCATTTCTCATCACGCCGATAATGCGGTCAAGGTAGGACTGGATCATTTTGTGATAATCAAGCCCTCTTGCATACAGCGCAATATTTCCCTCCTCCTTGTGGGATGGGCGGTAGGGGAAAAGGATGACAAAAAAGGAGCGGCTCCCCGGAAGGAGGGCTTCCGTATCTATCCGTTCCTTTATGTCAGCGGGCGCAAGGGGAATGGTTCCTGCTTCAGTAAGCCTTTCTGAAAGTTTTTCAGAAAAATTCACTGATGCTGCGCCGCAGGCATCGAGTTGCAAGGACGCAGCCGTTTTGACTAAAAGTTCTTTCGCATTCATTCATAACCTCATGAAAAAGGGACGGAATACAGTCATGCTGCCTGCCTTTTTTTCAGGCCTTCAGCAATGCGGGGTCGTTCCCTTCCTCGTGTCATTCAATAAAAAGAAGGCTGTGAATAAATGATTGCACATTTTGTCACAGCCTCTGTGTTTATTTAACCATGCGCTTGGAAAGAAGTTCGCTGACTTTTTCCGTCGGCATGTCGTCACTGTCGTAAAGGAGCCCTTTCGGACTTTTTATGATGAGCCTGTCCATCAGATTCTGGGCAACAAGATCATTCGTTGCAGAAAGGAAGGAGAGGCATGCTTTATCATGAAATTCCTTGGTGATCAGGCGGGAGAGTCCAGGCGCTTTGAGTCTCTGCTGGAGGAAGAGCTGATGGATGGCCTTCCAGCTTTCCTTCTTGGGGCAGGCCCTTAGAAGAACGCAGATGGTGTAACCCTTTTCCTTCAGGTAGCTGATGTAATTCATCGTGTGGGCTACATTTTCCAGCGATCCTTCCTGAAGGATGTTGTAGCCTTCTTCTCTCGCTTTCTTCATCGTAAGGTCAGACAGGTACTGGCCCTGCGCCATGGAGAAGCAGGCAGCGTACTGTCCGTATTTCTTCAGAAGCTGTTTGTAGCGCGGATGGAAACCGCGGAAGTTGTCGCTCATGGACTGGATGATATCGCCGTCATAGTCTTCAATGATCATGGATGACATGCGGGTTTTTCCTGATCCGGGCTGGCCTGCGATGATAAAGGCAGTGGGATGTTTTTTGTGGCCCGTCTTTCCTTCAGTGACAGAAGGCCAGACCGTCTTTTCAAAAAAATCATCCATTTCAGCAGGATCGAACCTGCTTTCCTTTTCAATCACCTGGCGCGTCAGCTTGGCGCTTGTCACAGGACGGAATATCTGATCCTGCACGTATTTCGTTTCGATGGCATAAGCTTCCCTGAGCATGCCGACTTGCGCAGACATAGCAAGTCCATGTCCCTTGCGGAGTTCGATCAGAGACATTTCATGGATGGTCATACGCCAGAGCTTATAAAGGCGCGCTTCATCTGCCGGCTGTATGGCCTTCTCACCTTTCAGAGTGCAGAGCAGGTTGTGAATGGTCTGGAATATTTCTGCATTCACCTCAAGCTGTATCCCCATAGGGGTAATTTCTGCCGATTCACTTAGTTCTTCGATGGTCCGCTCGTCATAGGGCATAGCCTTACCAACTCCTTTTATTCATTACATGGAATCATCTTTTCCAATCATAGCAAAGCATGGTGCTTTTGTCTAATATTACTTATGCTCTGTAAATGGAAGCCTGCCGGATCAGCTTTTTTCAGAGAGTTTTCTCAAGCGGTCAATGTCCTGGGCAGGAGGCGTCCTTAGCAGGGAAGAGGCATTCCAGGGATGGTCATATGTTTCTATGCAGTCCCTGACCGACTCATAGGCGGCCTTTGAAAGAAGAGAGCCCAGGAGGGAAAAAGATCCGGCATCCGTGTATTTTTTCCCTTCTGGATCACAGATGAGGGTAATGCCGTCTGTGCATGTTCCTGTTGCAGGAAGGCCGTTATTGACATCAGCGATCCCAAGGTCCTGAAGGGCAGCGGATTTTCCTTCCGTCAGTGTAATCAGGGCTCTTGCCATGACACATTCGGGAAGGAAGCCGCTGGCAATGATCATCATGTTGATTGTTCCGACCGGAAAGAAATGCTCGTCTTCTTCCCTGTAAAGGGCAGGGGAAGAAGCGCGGCAGGCTGTCTTTTCAACACCGCCTGTTGTAACGGCCTCTATGGTCATGCCGCCCGCGGAAAGCACTTTATGGGAATAGAGCCTGACGCGGGCAGCGGTCAGAAGGGAAGGACATTTCTCAGGGCTTTCTGTGACTTCTTCTGCGCAGATCTTCAGGTATGACTCAACCGACCCTCCCGGGAAATCCTGAAGGGATTCATAATACCCGGTCAGCTTCTGATTAAGAGCAGACCGTATGCTTCTGTATCCGCCTGCCCAGAGGGCGGTGGAAAGGGAATTCATGTCCCTGTCGAATTCTATCAGCAGTTTCTCATCCGAAATGGAAAGGCTCGCGCCTTTGGAAACAAGAGTGATTTTATCCATAATGGGTCCTTTCTAATTTCTACCTTATATAATTTAATTATACCATTGGGAAAAGAATGAAAAGTCATGACCGGTTTTCCTGATTTTTATCCCTTATTTGAAGTCGATGGCAAAGTATGATACCATGTAACTGAATTTTGTGTAATCGAATGTAATGGAAAATCAGGTGAATTCATGTTTATAATCCCGTATCTCGTACTGGCAGCTGTCGCGCTGCTTTTCTCCTTTATTTGCTACATGATGTTTTTCGGCGTGCCGGGAAGGAAGAAAACGGCTGATCACCGTGAAATAGAAAAGAAGGCATCCGAAGTTCCTTCACGGGAAGACATTGTAAAGAAGGTGCCTCTCCCCAAGAGCGAACCGCATAAGGAAAAGAAGCTCTATACGGATGAGAAGACGCAGATTCTTCCACCAAGGCTTGGAAAGACGAAGAAAGCCGAAGCCGATGAGGAGAAGACGAAAATTTTCTCCAAGGAAGAACTGGAAAAAACGGCAGAAAGGGATCCTGTGCCGCATGCCAAGGGACCGTTCCCGCCAGAACCCAATCCTGTCATCCTCAATGAGGAACCGGATGTGGATTTCCTTGAAGAATACTTTGTCAAACATTTCCTGAACCGCTACGGCGCCGTTTCCCATACGGTTGAGCAGGATACAAGGAAAGTGACGCACCGCCTGATCGACGGGCTCCATATGAGAAGAAAAGAAGCTGTGGATACGCTGACGCATATCATGGTGCAGGAAGCGCTCCAGAATGCACAGCGCACCTATGTCATGATGCCGACCGACACCGTTCTTGAAATGGTGAATGACGCATTCTATGATGTAGCGCATGGCAGCCGTTCCGATACGAAGACCATTCTTGCCTATGATGCGCTCCGCGCTATGCCGCGCATGGATGAGAGCGAATTCCATGCCCTTGCGCTCCTTCTTCTTATCCATTACTCTAGAAATACAGACAATTACGATGCAGGCCACCTCAAATCCTACACCGAGAAGTATGTCGTTCCGTTTGTCGGAAAGCTTCCCGATGAATACAGCGGTTATCAGCAGCTTGAATACCTGCACTGCGTATCCCTTGAAAACAAGGATATCGCATTCGGACAGGTACTGCATGATTCCTACCCGCTCATTTTCGCATTCAGGGGCTGCATGAAGGCAGAACTCCTTTCCGTCTATCCGTCATGGCCGGAAGGGTCCATCGTCTCCAGCTTGTATAATTCTTACTACAAGCCGGCTGCTGTCGATGAATCCATGCTTTCCGAACTGATGAATGATATGGGAATCGAGGATACGGGCCGCAGGGAAGGCATCCTGGCCATCGTGGAATCAAGACCGGTTCCTTATGACAAGAAGGAAATGGAATACACGCTTGGCAAAATTTCTCCTGAACTGGAAAAAATGCGCGAAGCCTGGGATAACAGCATGCTGAGACGCTCGTCCCTGACACTCATGGGCATGTACATCGCAAAGATCTGCATCAGGGAAACCATCGGCGAAGATTTTGATTTAAGCCACTGGATGTAAATACCAAATGGAAATGAGAATATGTCATTTTCAGAAGAATATCGATGTAGTGAACAAGAACTATAACTTATATAGACAATTCAATGATAAAAATATATAATAGTGACAGCCTTAAACGATTTATGGTCGATGCAGGATCCCATAGAGGGCAGACTGTCACGAGGTCAAGGGAGATCTGCTGGAAACGGCAGATTTTTTCTTTCCAAAAAAGGGGGAAACATGGGTATTTTTGATATTATCGGACCAATCATGGTTGGTCCTTCGAGTTCTCACACGGCAGGAGCAGCGCGCATAGGCCTGATCGCCAGCCGCATCCTGGGAGAACCATTGAAGAAAGCGCACATTACTTTGTACGGCTCTTTTGCAAAGACAGGAAAGGGCCACGGTACGAACCGCGCTCTGGCGGCCGGCCTTATGGGCTATGCGCCTGACAGCGAAATCATAAGGACTGCGCTTGAAACGGCAAAGGAGAAGGGAATCGATATTGCATTCTCCCTTTCCAATGAAGTTGCAGGGCATCCCAATGTAGCAAAAATTGATGCGGAAGGCGTAAACGGTACAAAGGTCTCCGTTGTGGGAAGATCCCTTGGGGGCGGCCGCGTCATGATTACTGAAATAGACGGTTATGATGTGGAAATCAACGGCGAGGAATATACATTCCTGACACGCCATCATGATGTGCCGGGCATTGTAGCCGATGTATCCGCTATCATGGCTCAAGAAAACATCAATATTTCAACTATGCGCCTTTTCCGCAAGGGAAAGGGAACGGAAGCTGTCATGATCATCCATACGGACCAGTATGTACCAAAAGAGCTGGCCGCACGTATCGAAAAGGCAAATCCGAATATATCCTGCGCAATGACGCTTGAAATTATATAGAGGAGGTTATTGTGTATACTTATCATTCTCTGAAAGAATTGTTTGATTTGGCAGATAAAGCGGAATGCTCCCCGGGCATCATTGCCTGCCGGGCAGAAGCAGAAGAGAGCGGAAAAAGCTGTGAGGAAGTCTGGAACCGCATGAAAAAGACGATTCCTGTATTCAGGAATGCAATTCGTCAGGGACTGTCTGATACAGGAAAATCGGCAAGCGGCCTCGTCGGAGGAGATGCAAGCCGTCTCTATCACGGGAAGATGCGTTTCTTAAGCCCCATCTGCCAGAGGGCTGCTTCTTATGCGCTGGCAACCGCGGAATCGAATGCGAAGATGCACAGGGTCGTTGCCTGCCCGACAGCAGGTGCCTGCGGCATACTTCCGGCTGTCATTGCTGCAGTTTCCGAAGAAGAAAACTCCGGTGAGGAAGATATTACAAGAGCTCTCTTTACGGCAGGTGCCGTAGGAAGAATCGTTGCCGAGAAAGCATCGATTGCCGGCGCTGTCGGCGGATGCCAGGCAGAATGCGGGACGGCCTGCGGAATGGCAGCGGCGGCCGCTGTCGATCTGATCGGCGGCACGACCGAGGAAATGGGGCATGCCTTTGCCCTTGCCGTCAAGAACATTTTAGGCCTTGTCTGCGATCCGGTGGGCGGTCTTGTCGAAGTCCCCTGCGTGAAGAGAAATGCATTCCATGCCGTACACGCCCTGACATCGGTTGAAATGGTCATGAGCGGCATCAGAAGCGTCATACCTCCCGACGAAGTCATTGAAGCTTTGAACGATGTGGGCAGGAGACTTCCTGTGGAACTCAGGGAAACGAGTCTGGCGGGCCTTGCCATGACGGCAACCGGCAGAAGAATCAATAAGAGGCTGGAAGAATGCGCCCGCAAGGTGTGATCATATAGCAATAAAGAAGCTGCGGAAAGCGAACTCGCGTGGATCCGCAGCTTTTTTGCTGAAGAAATAGACGTTTTCTTTTACAAATCGCCAAAACTGTGCCAAAATAAGTGAAGAATATATTCCTCTTTGGAGGCTCACATGGACTTTTTAATGATATTTCTTGCCATAGGATTTCTTGAGACCATCTGGATGTGGTCTGCTTCCCGAAAAAAATCACCAACCGTTATTTATCCGGTCAGGTATCGTCCTCTCCGGTTTCTTCTGATGGCAATTATTTTCCTTCCCTGCCTTCTGATTGCTTTCGATCTTTTTCCTTCCGAGGAATCTTTGCGTATGGCCGTTGCCGTTGAACTGGCTGCGCTTGTCCTCCTTTTCATGCTTGGCCGCGTGAAGGGGAAGAGAGTGGAAACAAGACCTGAAACGGAAGAAGAAAAAAATGCAAGGTGGAAAGCGCAGCGCTCGCAGGCAGGAAGCCTCTGGCTCATTACCTTTGCCGCATCGCTTGCCGCAGTCTATTTCATTTATTTCCGATAAATCAATGGTGCAATCGATATTTCACTATTGGTTTCATCCATGCTAAAATAAAAGAGTCAATCTAATTTATTCGTTTACTATTGTATACAGCTTAAAAGGAGTTTTTATGCTGAGTCAGATTCAAGGCTTGTTCATGACGATGCGCCTGTGGGATGTCCTGGATATCCTGGTCGTTGCATTTTTCTTATACCGTATATATATCCTCATCCGCAATACACGCGCGACAGCTCTTCTGAAAGGGCTCATTTTCCTGGGAATTTTCACTGTCCTGGCCGGATGGCTGCAGCTCCATGTCGTCAGCTGGATCCTGGACAAACTCATGACGGTCCTTATTGTCGCCCTCCCCGTCGTATTCCAGCCGGAACTCCGCCGTGCCCTTGAACAGATCGGCCGAGGCAAGTTCTACGTTTCCTCACGCATGATGAATGATGTGGAATGGGATCATGTCATCGGGGATGTCGTAGAAGCAGCCATGATCATGTCAGCCAATAAGATCGGTGCTCTTATCGTTTTTGAAAGAAGCGTCGGCCTTGATGACAGGATTGATACGGGCATCCGTATCGAGGGCCTTGTCTCCAAGGAACTTCTCGGAAATATTTTCATCGTCAATACACCGCTTCATGACGGAGCGGTCATCATCAGGGAAAACAGGGTCATGGCAGCAGGATGCCTTCTTCCTCTGACAAGAGACCATAGTCTTTCTTCCGAACTGGGCACGCGCCACCGCGCTGCTATCGGCATGTCTGAGCAGGCAGACTGCGTTGTCGTCGTCGTCAGTGAAGAAACAGGGATCGTTTCCTACACCTATGGCGGCAATATCCATCGCGGCCAGGATGCAGAGAGCCTCAGGAATGTCCTTAGAAATTACCTGATGCGCAGCAAGCCGAAGGGCGTCAGTGATGTGCTGCAGAAATGGAGTCCGCTTAAATGAAATATTCAAGAACGCAGTGGTGGCTGCCTAAGCTTCTTTGTTTAATAGCAGCCTGTGCTTTTTGGGTTTATGTCATGAATGAACAGAACCCTGTCATGGAAAACACATATACGATTCCTGTCGAGGTCAGAAACCTGGACCGTTCGCTTGTTGCAACGAATGTGCCTTCGAAGGTGCGCGTAAAAATCAGGATGTCCAGAAGCGATATGATATCTCTCCGTACGGATGATATCAAAGCCTACGTGGATCTTTCCGGTGTGACGGCCGGCGATCATCCCAATACGCAGATCCATGTTTCCGTTCCGGGCGATGAGACAGTCCTCTCCGTATCCCCGCAGTTCTTCAATCTGAATGTGGATACGTACGCAGTGAAATCCCTGCCGGCTACGGTTGAGATCTTCGGCAACCCTGACCCGAACTTCACCGTGGGGGAAAATAAGGTAACGCCCGGGTCCATCATGATTGCAGGCAGCTCTTCCAAGATTTCTGAAGCCAACAGAGCCGTTGTTTCTGTCAATATTGCAGGAAAAGACAAGAACTTCACCGAGTTTGATTCCGTCAATATTCTGGATGCTGACGGAAATACAGTGACCGGCCTTGAAATCATGCCAAGCCAGGTCAAGGTTTCTGTGAACGTCAAGGAAAACCAGAAGGTCGGGAACCTTCAGGTAAAGGCATCGACGAAGGGTGAAGTAGCCAAAGGCTACCGTATTACGGATGTCATCGTTACGCCTCCGGTTGCAACGGTAACGGCTCCGATCAGTTACTTTGACAAGAACAAGGCCATCGAGCTCGATCCCATCGACGTGACGGGAGCAAGCAAGGATGTCGTTCAGACGGTGAATGTACCGGCTCCTCTGGGAGGAAGCGTGGCTGTGCCGCAGGTAACGGTTACCATCAAGATAGAGAAGGATTGACAGGCAGTACCTTTCGGGCAGGTTTACCCTCCTTTACTGCAAAATAAAGTATGAATCGTACATCTTGACGAAATGATACTTTAGGGGTATGCTTGTTAGGTTATTTGTATGATTTTGGGAGGAACTTAAATGGTTACTTTATTTGGGACGGACGGCGTCCGCGGACTGGTCAATTCTACACTCATGCCGGAACTGGCATACCAGCTGGGACGCGCGGCTGGCGCTTATTTCTGTAAATCAGGCAAAAGTCATCGTTTCCTGATCGGCATGGACACACGTGTTTCCGGTCCGATGCTGACCGCTGCCATTTCTGCCGGATTATGCGCATCCGGAATCGATGTTGATATCGTCGGCGTGATTCCAACGCCTGGTGTTGCTTATCTGACAAAAACGGAAGGCTATGATGCAGGCGTCGTTATTTCTGCTTCACACAATCCGTTCCCGGATAATGGGATCAAGTTCTTTGACAAGAGAGGGTACAAACTGCCGGACCGTACGGAAGAAGAAATTGAAAATATTCTCCGTCATGATGAAGAAATCATCCGCCCGACAGGCGACGGCATCGGAACGATCCGCCAGAGACCTGAACTGGCTGCCAAGTACAGGGATTACGTCAAATCTACTGTCACCTGCAGCTTTGAAGGAATGAAGATCGTAACAGATTCCGCCAATGGCGCAGCCAGCGATTTCCTGCCGGAAATCTTAAGAGAACTCGGCGCTGACGTGACTGCCATTTTCCGTGAACCCAACGGCGTGAATATCAATAACGGCTGCGGTTCCACGCATATGGAAACACTGCAGAAGACCGTCGTTGAACTCGGTGCTGACTGCGGCATTGCCAATGACGGCGATGCAGATCGTTGCCTTTTCGTTGATGAAAAGGGCGAAGTCCTGGACGGCGATCATCTGATGCTGATCAATGCCCTTGAGATGAAGGAAGAAGGAAGACTCAATGATTCCATGGTTGTCGGAACTGTCATGAGCAACCTTGGATTTGGCAAAGCGCTCAGAGAGCATGGATGCAGGACCGTATCCACACAGGTCGGCGACCGTTACGTTCTTGAAGAAATGATGAAGCACAATTACTCCATCGGCGGAGAACAGTCCGGCCACATCATTTTCCCGGAATTCAATACGACAGGCGACGGTCTCATTACGGCTGTCCAGACACTTAAAGTCATGAAGAAGTGGAACAAGCCGCTTTCGGAAATGAATCATCTGATGGTGACCTATCCGCAGATCTTGAAAAATGTCAGGGTGTACAGCAAGAACGGCTGGCAGGATAATGAACTGATCAGCGATTCCATCAAGGCCGGCGAAGAGGAAATGGGAAGCGACGGGCGCATCCTCGTCCGTGCATCCGGTACGGAACCTTTGATCCGCGTCATGGGCGAAGGGAAAGAAATCAACCAGCTCGAAAGAATCATTGATGATATCGCATCCGTGATCGAACACGAACTCGGCGTTGAAAATAATTAATGGGAAAGCTGCTTCGGCAGCTTTTTCTAATGGAATCCCCGATTTGCTTTTGTGAAATGAAATATCTTTGTCGCGCATAATGGGGATGTGGTATACTTTCAATGTGTATGGAAATGATTTTTCCGGCAGGTGCCGGCACATTGACGGAGGGGATTTATGGAATCGAATGCATTATTGCTGCCATTGTGTTTCTTTGGACTATATATGATATTGGAGGCAGCGGACTGGGGCCTTTGCCTTGCGGCTCCGATTGTCAGCAGGAACCGTGAAGAAAATAAAGCCATCATCGGTCTTTTAAGGCCTGGCCTTGATGGCAATGAACTTTGGTTTTTCCTTGGATTATTCATGCTGAGCGCTGCCATTCCGACGGCTTCGGAAACGCCGATCCATTCGGGAAATATCGTGCTCTGCGTGTTCGTCGTACTGGGGGCTTTGCTCCGGCTGGCTGCATCGTTCCTTCAGGATGCTTTTTCGTCTCCCATTGTTGTGAAGGCATTCAGCATCTTCTCATTCCTGGGTCTGGGCCTCATGGGGCTTTCCGGTTCATCCTTCATCATGGATGATGGATCCTTTGTGACAGTCCTTGGTATTTTCTGCGCATTATGGATGATCCTTGCCGCATTCCAGCTTGGATGCCTCTACGGCGCTGTCAAAGTGGTGAATCCTTTGGGTGAGCGCTTCCGCGCTGCATTCCTTGTGGCAAGCGTCCTGACGGTTGTCGTTTACATTATTCTGGCGATACTTCTCAAATCTAACGTGGGAAGTTCCCATATGTACGGAAGCTTCTTCTGGATGGGCCTTGTCGCAACAGCTATCCTTTTCCTCGTTGCTTTCTTCTTTACAAGAAGCAGGCATGTGAAGGTAGGACTTGCCGCTGCTTATCTATCTTCATTCTTTGCCATTTCCATTTACCTTTCTGCCTATGCCGTGAAGATCCCGCTTCTTTATAAAGTAGAAGTAGGGGCTTTGAAGAGCGCAATGGCGGCAGCACCTGGAACGGCACTGCTTGTCCTTGCCATCGTCTGGTCGCTTGGCGCATTTGTCTGGAGGCAGATCAGGAAAAAGCAGGAATATGAATGGCGTGACCATATTTAAAGGGGAATCCCTGGAGGCATATTATGGGCGAATTATACAAAACACAGCATACCATCGATGAAATGCTTGACCGCATGGGCGTCAAGATTGTTCTTGATTCCGAACATTTATCGGAAGAAGACAAGTTTGAAGCTGAGAAAAACGGTGCATCCGTCGTTCTGAAGAAGGTTTCCGACAAGGAAGACAAAAAAGACGGAAAAGACGAGTAAGCAATAAGGCTGCGGGGAAACCTGCAGCTTTTTTGTGTTTTCTTTCAGGCGGCCTGCCTTTATGCGTATGGTAAAATGATAAAAACAGCTTTTTAAATTACCGAAAGTGAAGTGAAGAGATTGGATCCTTTCGTACATCTGCATTCGCATACTGAATACAGCCTCTTTGACGGAATCAGCCGCATCGGAGAGCTCGTTTCCCATGTGAAGGAAATGGGACAGACCGCGCTTGCCATTACCGACCACGGCGTGATGTACGGCGCCGTTTACTTATATAAGGAATGCATCAAGCAGGGAATCAAGCCGATTATCGGCTGTGAGATCTATGTCACGAGGGGAAGCCGCTTTGACAAGTCCGGAAACGGGAAGGAAAAACTGGCCCACCTGATCCTGCTTGCTGAAAATAATGAAGGATATCAGAATCTGATCAAGATATGCTCGAAAGCATGGACGGAAGGCTATTACCACCGCCCGCGAGCCGATCATGAGCTCCTTGAAAAGTATCATGAAGGCCTTATCGTGACATCTGCCTGCGTAGGCGGGGAAGTGCCGCAGGCTATCCTGAATGGCGATATGGATGAGGCAAGGAAGGTCATTGAATTCTACATCAATACGTTTGGCAAGGATAACTACTTCCTTGAAATCCAGAACCACGGTCTTCCTGAAGAAGCGGCTGTCCGTCCTGTACTGGCAAGTCTTGCCAAAGAATACGGACTTGGGCTGGTTGCGACAAACGATTTCCATTATACGAAAAAGGAAGATGCAAGAAGCCAGGAAATCAAGCTTTGCATTTCCACGGGAAAGACGCTGGATGATCCGTATCATTTCCATTTTGCCAATGATGAATTCTACTGCAAGAGCGGGGATGAGATGCGCGCCATTTTAGGAAATTTCCCCGGCGCTATTGAAAATACGAGGGTCATTGCGGACCGCTGCAATGTGGAGCTTACTTTCGGTGAGCACAAGCTCCCTTCCTTTGACGTGCCTGAAGGAGAGACTGCTGCATCGTATTTGAGAAAGCTCTGCGAAAAAGCACTTCCCGAGAGGTACGCTGTCGTTACTGACAAGGAAAGAAGCCGCATGGATTATGAGCTCGGCGTCATCGACAAGATGGGATTTTCCGACTACTTCCTGATTGTCATGGATTTCATCCATTATGCAAAATCCCATGGTATTCCGATAGGCCCTGGAAGGGGAAGTGCGGCAGGAAGCATCGTTTCCTACCTCCTTCATATTACGGAAGTCGATCCGCTCCGCTTCGACCTCCTGTTTGAACGATTCCTGAATCCGGCCCGCGTTTCCATGCCTGATATTGATACGGACCTCTGCTACAGGAGAAGGGGCGAGGTCATTGAGTATCTTGCAAGGAAGTACGGCTCCGATCAGGTGGCGCAGATCATTACATTCGGCACTCTGGCGGCAAGGGCCGTCATCAGGGATGTAGGCCGAGTAACGAATATGCCGCTTCGCGAAGTGGACAGGATTGCAAAGATGGTGCCGGTCGGCCCGGGCGTCACTTTGAAGAAGACGATGGAAGGATCCCGCGAGTTCAGGGATCTCTATGATTCTGATACGACGGTCCACCGCCTAATCGATCACTGCCTTGACCTGGAAGGGATTTCAAGGAACTCCGGCACGCATGCAGCCGGCGTCGTCATCTGCTCCAAGCCTGTAGAAGAATATGTGCCGATCCAGCTGACGCAGGACGGGTTCATCCAGACGCAGTATGAAAAGGACCAGGTCGAACAGCTTGGGCTTTTGAAAATGGATCTTCTGGGCCTCAGGAACCTGACAGTCATCCATGATGCACTTGAAATGATCAGAGAAAACAGGGGCATCGATCTTGATATCAACAAGATACCGAGCGAAGATGAAGAAACATGCAAAATGCTCTGCGACGGTGATACGATCGGCGTATTCCAGTCAGAATCCTCCGGCTTTACAAGCCTTCTCATGCAGCTTCATCCGGAGCGTTTCGAAGACCTGATCCCGATGGTTGCACTTTACCGTCCGGGGCCTCTTGGAAGCGGCATGGCAGAAGATTTCATCAAGAGAAAACACGGCAAGATTCCTGTCGAATATCCGCATCCTTCACTGGAACCGATTTTGAAGGAAACGTACGGGGTCATCCTTTATCAGGAACAGGTCATGCAGATTGCATCCGTCATGGGCGGGTTCAGCCTTGGACAGGCAGATATGCTCCGCCGTGCTATGGGCCATAAGGAACCTGAAATCCTGCAGCAGAACAGGGAAACGTTCGTCGACGGCGCTGTTGCCAACGGCGTCGATGACCGCACGGCCAACTATGTCTTCGATCTCATGGTGCACTTTGCCGGTTACGGTTTCAATAAATCTCACAGCGTGTGCTATGGATGGATTGCCTGGCAGACGGCTTACCTGAAGGCGCATTACCGTCCAGAATTCATGGCGGCCATGATGACCTGCTACAACGGAGACCGCGACAAGGTCAGCCGCTATATTTCAGACACCCGCCGCGCAGGCGTTGTGATTGCTGCGCCTGATGTCAACTTGTCAGAGGCTTATTTCTCCGTCAAAGGCGATAAGATTCTCTTCGGCCTTGATGGCATACAGAATGTGGGCGAAGGCGCTGTCCGTTCTATCATCGAAGCAAGGAAACAGGGCGGCCCGTTCAAATCGCTTTCTGATTTCGTAGAAAGGGCAGACAACAGGGGACTTAACAGCCGCGCCTGTGAAAGCCTTATCCGCTGCGGCGCGCTGGATTCCCTGGGAGCCAACCGCTCGCAGCTTCTGGCGGCGCTTCCTGAAGCGCTTGGAGATGCGCAGTCGATCAGGAATGAACGCGCATCCGGGCAGCTCAACTTGTTCGGAGGAGAAGAAACGCCGGAGACGATCGTCTATCCGGACCTTCCTGATATGGACCCGAAAGAGAAAATCGAATGGGAAAGAAAACTTCTGGGATTTTATGTCAGCGGCCATCCGCTGGATTCCTATAAGGAACAGCTCAAAGCCTGCACGCCTCTTTACCATCTGACGGCAGAAGGAAATCAGTACGACGGCAGGATGGTGACGATAGGCGGAACGATTTCCCGCATCAAGGGCACGATGACAAAGAAGGGACAGCCCATGGGCTATGTCACGATTGAGGATTATGACGGCGAAGTGGAAACCGTCGTATTCCCGTCTGTTTGGGAAACAGTAAGGCCGATTCTTGCTGAAGATGCCGCTGTTGCCATCCGCGGGCGCGTGCAGGCCAACGAAAGAGATGTCAGGGTACTGGCTGAAGAAATCATCCCGCTTGACAAGCTTCGTGCATCCGCGCCGTCTCCGGCCGGAGTCCTTCACCTTTACATCGATGCCGCCCATGATTCCAATGAGGTCAGCCAGAGACTGGCAGGGCTTTTCCAGAAGCACCATGGCAAAACGCCGGTCATCATGCATATGATGCGGACCGGGCAGGAAATCCATGCAGCTCCGAAATTCTATGTTAACTACTCATCAGAGGCCGAAAGGGACTTCAGGATGCTTCTTGGAGAAAGAGCCGTTGCCCTTAGGAATTCCGGATCAGGGAATATTTGAACGAAATGATAATTTCATGCGGATTTATGCGCCGTATGGTATACTAAGACGAATGATTATTTTCAGATATAAGCTTGTTAAAGGGGGCTATTATGAGGTTTCTGGTTTGCGTAAAACAGGTTGTGGACACCTCCAAAATGGAAGTTGACCCGAATACGGGTCGTTTGAACAGGAATAATGCAAACAGCATTATCAACCCGCTGGACCTTCATGCATTGGAAGCGGCTCTCGCTCTTCGCGATCAGGTTGGCGGCACAGTAACGGTTCTGACGATGGGACCGCCGCAGGCTGAACATGTACTCCAGTATGCAGTTTCCATGGGTGCTGATGACGTATATCTGGCAACAGACCGCGCATTTGGCGGCGCTGATACGCTGGCTACGAGCTATACTCTGGCAGCAGCCATCCGCAAATTGGGCAGCTTTGACCTGATTTTCTGCGGACAGGAGTCCCTGGACAGCAACACGGCCCAGATCGGACCGGAAGTCGCTGCAATGCTCAGCATGCCTGATGTAAGCGGCGCTGTCGATATTTCTTATGAAAGAGAAGGATATATCACAGTCAGAAGACAGCTCTCTGATGAGGATGAAGTGCTCGAAATGAAGCTGCCGGCTCTCATTACCACGGCTGAATCGCTGAATCGTCCCCGCTATCCAAGCGTTTTGGGAATCATGAAGAAAGATCATGTTGAAATCCATAAACTGACATCTGCTGATCTGGATGTCGATCCTTCCCGCATCGGCCTTACAGGTTCTCCGACACGCGTAAAGCAGGTCCGTCCTGTCGTTCCGCCGAAGAAGGAAAACCTCCGCATTGAAGGAAAGACGACGGATGAAGCAGTTGATTTGCTCTGCACGGCTATGCAGAAAATACATGTTATTTAAGGAGGGCAGCTATGGATTTTTCTGATTATAAGGGCATTTATGTCGTTGGCGCCCTCTTTGATGGTCATATCCGCAAGTTTACCGGCGAATTCACAGGCGAAGCCAGAGCACTGGCAGACAAGAGCGGAGAAGAAGTATCCGTTGTTCTTCTGGGAAGCGATCTGAAAGATGATCCGCAGTCTCTCATTGCATTAGGCGCTGATCATGTGTACGTGATGGATGATCCGCTCCTTGCACATTATGACGGACAGGCTTACCAGAAGGTTCTTGTCAAATTCTTCAGGGAAAAGAAACCGAGCACAGTCATTTTCGGCGCAACACCGAAAGGACGCGATCTGGCACCGCGCATTGCCGCTGATCTTGTCTGCGGCGTAACCGCTGATGTCACTGAACTTGACATCGATCAGGATACGGGCCTTGTCATCTGCTCAAGACCGGCAATGTCAGGCAACATCCTGGCTGATATCATCAGCCCGGATTACCGTCCGCAGGTCTGCACGGTACGCCCTGGCATTTTCCGCTCGCCAGCTCCCGATGCTTCCAGAAAGGGCGAAGCTGTCCATGTCAAAGTGGAACTTGAACAATCTGACATCGGAACCATCCTTAAGGAAATCCTTAAGGGCGAGAAGGATGAACATCCGATTGAAACGGCAAAGGTCGTCGTGGCCGGCGGACGCGGTTTCCACAGCAAGGAAGAATGGGACAGGCTCTATGAGCTCTCTGAACTTCTTGGCGGAAGCGTTGGATGCAGCCGCCCGATCTGCGAACTTGGCTGGGAGCCTAAATCCCACCAGATCGGCCAGACCGGCAAGGGCGTAGCTCCCAAAGTATACTTTGCCTTCGGCATTTCCGGCGTCATGCAGCATATGTGCGCAGTCAATGCGGATATTATCATTGCTGTCAATAAAGACCCGAATGCGCCGATCATGGCTATGGCAGATTATGCCGTTGTAGCCGATATCAAGGAATTTATCCCGCGCTTCATCGATAAAATCAAGGAATTGAAAGCAGAAAAAGAATAATTGATGTTATAATAATAAAGAAACCAGTAATTATTTCTGTATGGAGGTGAAACGTATGGCAGATACCAAGACTACCATATACTACAACCACAATTTCTATTATGATTTTTCTAAAATTATCAGCGCTGACGACAGAGGACTCCAGTTCGGCGACGGCTGCTATGAATGGATCCGCATTTTCAATGGTCATCCATTTGCCCTGTCCTATCATACTGACCGCCTGTACCGTTCGATGAGACTCTTAGGCATCCGTCCTGTCACAGCACCGGATGAATTTACTGAAATTGCCGAAGTTGTCATTGATGAATCCGGAATCAAGGAAGGATTCATGAAGATTATCGTAACAAGAGGCACTGGTGAACATGATTTCACCATTCCGGCCAGAAACAAACTTCAGCCGAACGTTCTTGTGTACGCAAGACCGCTTGATGAAGCATCCATTGCAAAAGTTCAGGACGGCGTCACCTGCATTACAGCAGAAGATGACCGCGGACATCACTGCGATATCCTTTCCCTGAATCAGCTGGATAATATGATGGCAAGGGCAGAAGCACAGAAAAAAGGATCTTATGATACGATTTTCATTAAAGACGGACTTCTGACTGAAGCATCCCATTCCAATGTATGCATCGTCAAGGCAGGCGTCATCTGGACACCGGCTACCAATGAGCATATGATCCGCGGAATTACACGCTCCCTTGTCCTGACAAGGGTTGCTCCTACCGCAGGCGTAACATCCATTGATGATGCAGCCGATCCGGTCAAGCTCGAAGACATGATGAATGCTGAAGAAGTATTCCTGACCAATACACAGGACGGCATCGTTCCAGTTCTTTCCATTGACGGCAAGAAGATTGGAAGCGGCGAAGTGGGACCTGTTACCAGAAAGATTCAGGAACACTACGCACATCTGATGAAAGACGGACTCGCATAAAGGCTTGTTGATAAAACCGCGCGGCAATTAGGGCCGTGCGGTTTTTCATTGCAGGATCCTTTCAGGGAATTCATGCGGCTTTGGAATCTATGTTCTTAAAAACTATGAATCATCTGGCAGTTTAGTATATAATAAGAAGAACTGTCATTTGATTCGCGAAGGATGAATCTGTCCAGGAGAAAGAAACGGGGGACCATGAGGGTACTTGGCATTGATCCCGGAACCGGAAGATGCGGTTTCGGAGTCGTTGAGAAACGGGGAAACCAGATTATTCCCATTAACTACGGAGTCATTGAAACGTTCAAGGATCAAAGCGATCTGGAACGTCTGAATATCGTTTATGAAGGAATCGGAGAGCTCATTGCAACATACCGTCCTGAATTCATGGGCGTGGAAAATCTTTATTTCAATACGAATATCACGACCGGCATCAAGGTCGCGCAGGCAAGGGGCGTCATCCTTCTTGCAGGCTACCGGCAGAATGTGCCGATCATTTCCGTGACGCCGCTGCAGGTCAAGCAGCAGATGGCGGGATACGGCAGGGCGACAAAGAAGCAGGTCATTGAAATGGTCATGCGGATGATGAATATTACCAGGAAAATCGACCCTGATGATGCTGCCGATGCGCTCGCCATCGGACTTACAGCCATTTATCATGTGGAACACCGCAGTTTGTTTGAGAGGGAAAAATGATCGGATATATAAAAGGAATTGTTTCCGGATTTCCAAAAGATGCATGCTTTCTTGAAACCGGAGGGATTGGATACAGGATTTTCATCTCGGAAAGAACAAGATCTCTTCTCCATATCGGGGAAGAGGCAAGACTTCTGACATACATGGCTGTCCGCGAGGATGCTATACTCTTATATGGATTTCCGGAGCAGGATGAATATGATTTGTTCCTGATCCTGATTTCCGTTTCCAAGATAGGCCCCAAAGTGGCAATAGGCATCCTTTCTTCCATGACGCCGGATGCCTTTGTCCGCGCGATCGTATCAAGAAATGTGACAGCTCTTACGAAACTTCCGGGAATCGGAAAGAAAACAGCAGAGCGGCTGGTCGTCGAGCTGAAGGACAAGGTGGCAAATCTTGAAATGGAAGGTGTTTCAATGGATGGCGAAGATATCGCGGCAGCTGACAGCGGTCTTATAGGACAGGCATCGCTCGCCCTTTCCGGTCTCGGCTATTCCAGTGAGGAAGTGCTGCCTCTCCTTAAGAAACTGGCGCCCGATCATCCTGCGCTTTCAGATTTGATCGGCGCTGTGCTTCGTGAGTTTGGCAAAGCGCAGGGCTAGGGGAGATGAATCGTGAAGAATAAATACATAAAAAGCCTGGGCGGAGAAAAGGATGAAGAGGTGCTTGGAAGCACAGGACGCATCGTTTCCACGGAAGAATCTTCCAAGGATGCCTGGCAGACGTCTCTCCGTCCTCAGCGTCTCGACGATTATATCGGGCAGACTGCCTTCAAGAACAATCTGAAGGTCTATATTGAAGCCGCCAAAGGGAGAGGCGAATCCCTGGACCATGTCCTTCTCTACGGGCCTCCGGGGCTCGGGAAGACGACCATGGCCAAAATCATTGCCAATGAGCTGGGCTCACAGTTCAAGGTGACAAGCGGCCCGGCGATTGCGCGTCCTGGCGAGCTTGCTGCCATTCTTACCACGCTGCAGGAACATGATGTCCTTTTCATTGATGAAATCCACCGGTTGAACAGGAGCGTCGAAGAAATCCTCTATTCTGCGATGGAAGACTTCGCGCTTGATCTGGTCATGGGAAAGGGGACGGGTGCGACATCTGTCCGCATCAACCTCGCTCCGTTCACGCTGATCGGTGCTACGACAAGACCGGGCTCTCTTTCAGCACCTTTGCGTGACCGCTTCCTGATTAATCATCATATGGAATTCTATGAACCGGATGAATTGAAGCACATCATCACCCGCGCGGCCGGTATTCTTAATATCGAGATTGAAGAGAGCGGGGCGGCAGAGATTGCCCGCCGCTCAAGGGGGACGCCGCGTATCGCCAACAGGCTCCTGAAGAGGATCCGTGATTTTGCACAGATCAAAAACAGCGCCATTACAGCGGAAATCGCATCGGAAGCTATGGAAGCGCTCCATGTGGACGATATCGGTCTTGATGATCTGGACAATGAGATCCTGAAGTGCATCATTTACAAGTTCAACGGCGGTCCGGTCGGGGTGGATACGATTTCAGCCGCAGTCAGCGAGGAACGCAATACGATTGAAGATGTGTGCGAACCATACCTTATGCAGATCGGTTTCATCTCCCGTACGCCCCGCGGCAGGATTGCCATGAAAGCGGCTTACGACCATATCGGAGCCGTCTGGGATAAGAAACCGGAAGAGGTTCTCAGGGAGGAAGCAGATGGGGATCGGTAAGACACTTGTTATCCTTGGAATTATTTGTATTGCAGCCGGGCTGTTTTTCATGGCAGGCGGAAAGCTTTCTTTTCTGGGGCACCTTCCCGGCGATATTCATTTTTCCAAGGGCAATACGGATGTTTACTTCCCATGGGTATCCTGCCTTGTCGTCAGCATTGTTGGTACGGTTCTGTTGAACCTGTTTTTCAGAAGGTGAACGCTATGAGACGAAAAATCATTACGATTGCCCTGGCAGCGCTTATGGCAGCAAGTGCCGGCATCAGCGCAAAAGCCGAGGCGATTCCCATCCAGAGACGTCCTGTAACGATTACGCATATGTCAGTGCCGGCCGTGCCGGCTTCTCCTTCAGTAAAGAAAACGGCTTATCAAAATGAAAAGACCATTTCAAAAGCCGGATCAAAGACTGAAAAGGAAGAGAGAAAGGACGAGAAGCCTATAAGCACGAGTCCTTTGATTGAAGTAGGGCTCATTTCCGGATCTGAACTTCGCCTTGCCGGCGCTTCCGACTTTAATGCAAAAGCCGGGGGAAAGACCATCGGGAAGTACAAGACAGGCTCTGTCGTAGTCCTTACGAGAAAAGGCAGCAATGTGTATGTGAACGGCAAAAAGGCAGGCCGTGAGGTTCTTTTCGCGCCCGCGCGCAATGTGCCCGGTTTTCTTGTCAAGGGAAACAAGTACAGGGGAGATATGAAGGCTATTCCCTCAAGCTGGGGAAATGGAATCACGCTCATCAATGTGCTTCCCATGGAAGATTACCTGAAGGGCGTCGTACCAAGTGAAATAGTTCCATCCTGGAGAATGGATGCAATCAAGGCGCAGGCCGTTGCCGCGCGCACCTATGCGACGTACCACAGGAATGGATACCGGTCATCCGGCTACGATGTGACCGATGATACAAGGACTCAGGTCTACCGCGGCTTTTCAGCGGAAACAGCAGCTACAAACCGCGCAGTTTCCGAAACGGCCGGTGAAGTTGTCACCTATGCAGGAAAGCCGATCGATGCACTTTTCCATTCAAGCGGCGGCGGCTTTACCGAAAACAGCGAAAATGTATGGGGATCCGTCATTCCTTACTTAAGGGGCGTCAAGGAAGAATCAAGCACTTATCTCATGACACCATGGAAGAAAACAATGACGATGGCATCTTTTACCAAGAGCCTTGAAAATGCCGGATACAAGATCGGTGACCTGAAGAGCATCAAATTATCCCATCTGAAAAAAGGCGAGGCCAATCATTCTTCCGACAGGGGAATTTCCGGCCGCGTCAAGTCAGTTGTCTTTGTCGGCAAGAAGGGACGTGCGACCGTTTCAGGTGAAAGGCTGCAGAGGCTTTACGGCCTGGACAGCACGCTTTTCGATATTTCTGCCAAGGGAAAAGAACTGACGATTACAGGGTATGGATACGGACACGGGCTCGGGCTTTCCCAGTGGGGAGCCGAGGCAATGGCTGAAAAGCATGGCGACGGGAAAAATTATTATAAAACAATTTTGTCCCATTATTTTACAGGCACAAAAATAGAGAAGATTTATTGAATCGTGCCTTCAGCATAAAAATGCTGAAACAATCAATTATAAAGAAACGGGAGTTAGATTAAGCAATGAAATTAGAAGAATTCAATTACGATCTGCCAAAAGAATTAATTGCACAGGAACCGGCTGAACCAAGAGATTCCTGCCGTCTGATGATGCTCGATAAGAATACGGGAGAGTGGGAGCATCATGGATTCAGGGATATTCTGAACGAAATCCGCAAAGGAGATATTTTTGTATTCAACAACACAAAGGTTATTCCGGCCAGACTCTATGGCAAGAAAAAAGACACCGGCGGAAAAGTGGAAATGCTTCTCCTGACTCCTAAGGGAAATGATGTATGGGAAGTCCTTGTCAACCCGGGAAGAAAAGCACTTCCTGGAATGGAAATTGAATTTTCCGATGACTGTTACTGCAAGGTCCTTGACAAGACAGAATTCGGCGGACGCCTTGTAGAATTCCATTACAACGGCAATTTTGACAGCCTTCTTGACCAGATCGGTGAAATGCCGACTCCTCCTTACATCCATAAGAAGCTGGATAATAATGATGAATACCAGACCGTCTATGCCAAGTACAAGGGATCGGCCGCAGCCCCGACAGCAGGACTTCATTTCACGCCAGAACTGATGGAAGAAATGAAGAAAAAAGGAGCAGAACTCCTCTTTGTAACACTTCATGTCGGCATCGGTACTTTCCGTCCGGTATCGGAGGAGAATATTGAAGATCATGAGATGCATAAGGAATGGTACACCGTCAGCGAAGAAACGGCTGAGAAGATCAATAAAGCCAAAGAAGAAGGCAGAAGGATCATTGCCGTAGGCACGACGTCCGTCCGCACGCTGGAATCTGCCGGCCAGAGCAGAAAGCTCAAGAGTGGCAGCAACTGGACGCAGCTTTATATCTATCCGGGATACCAGTGGAAAATGGTCGATGCCATCGTCACCAACTTCCATCTCCCTGAATCCACACTCATTATGATGATGGCTTCCTTTGCAGGAAGAGAACATATCCTGGCCGCTTATGAAGAAGCTGTGCGCCAGAAATACCGTTTCTTCAGCTTTGGCGATGCCATGTTTATCAGATAAGGAACGATTCCATGGTAATTAATTACGAACTGATTGCAGAAGACAAGAAGACAGGGGCGCGCGCAGGGCTCCTTCATACGCCGCACGGGACGTTCAAGACACCGATGTTCATGCCGGTAGGAACGCAGGCGACGGTCAAGACAGTAACGCCTGAAGAACTGGAAGATATGGGAGCGCAGATCATTTTATCCAATACCTACCATCTTTTCCTCCGCCCGGGAACAGACCTTATCAGGGAAGCCGGCGGCCTTCATTCCTTCATGAACTGGCCGAAGGGCATCCTGACGGACAGCGGCGGATTCCAGGTATTCAGCCTTGGCGCTATGAGAAAAATCACTGAGGAAGGCGTCCATTTCCGTTCCTTCCCTGACGGCTCCAAACAGTTCCTGTCCCCTGAAGTATCCATCCATGCGCAGGAAGATCTCGGAAGCGATATCGCAATGGCATTTGATGAATGCATTCCTTATCCGGCCGATTACAAGTATGCGGACCAGTCCACGGCAAGAACGACCCGCTGGGCAGAAAGATGCATCAAGGCGCACACAAGGGAAGACCGCGGCATGTTCGGCATCGTGCAGGGCGGCATGTACAAGGATTTAAGAAAGAGAAGCGCACTGGAAATTTCCTCCATGCCCTTTGACGGCATAGCCATCGGCGGACTTTCTGTAGGCGAGCCGCATGACATCATGTACGATATCCTCGAATACACGACGCAGTGGCTTCCGACAAATAAAGCAAGATACCTCATGGGCGTAGGAACGCCGGACTGCCTTGTGGAAGGCGTGGCAAGAGGCATCGACATGTTCGACTGCGTATTCCCGACACGCGTGGCAAGAAACGGGATGGCCATGGTCCACAGCGGCCGCATGAACATGAAGAACAAGAAGTACGAAAGAGACTGGGCGCCGCTTGAGGAAGGATGCCACTGCTATACATGCACGCATTACAGCCGGGCGTATATCCGTCATTTGTACAAGTCCGAAGAGCTTCTGGCTTTCCGTCTGGTCACGATCCACAACCTGTACTTCCTTCTGCAGTTCATGAGAGACATGCGCCAGTCGATCATTGACGGGAATTTCAGCGAATTCCGTGAGAATTTCATGAGCGGCTACAAAAGATAAAGAAATTAAAGACAGAGCCCGATTTGTTGTGGTAAAATAAACGATATGAGTTTACGGAGGTGAATGAATTGGAACAAGCGATGAACTTTTTGAGTTTAGTATGGCCTTTCCTGATCCTGATTGCCATTTTCTACTTTTTCATGTATCGTCCGCAGAAGAAGCTGCGCCTTGAAAGAGGAAGATTTTTGCTGTCCTTGAAGAGGGGAGACCATGTAGTTACTTCCGGCGGCGTGCACGGCGTGATCAAGGTTCTGCGTGATAAGTATGTAGAACTGGAAATTGCACCGAAGGTCGTCATCAAAGTTGAAAAATCTGCCATCCAGCATGGAGATGTCAAGCTGATCGATGAAGAATCTGCCAAGAAGGCAGTTGCCGACGGAACTGTGAAGACTGTACAGAATCCTGACGGCAGCGAAACTCAGATCGTTGAAGAAGTCGTTGAAGTAGATGATCCGAAAGATGCGGGCACAGAGGTCATTGAGGAAGTTGTCGAAGAAGACGCTAAATCTACTGAAAAGGCACCGGCGAAAGAGGAAAAGAAATGACAGAATCGAATCCTTCAATTTCCGAAAGGAAAAAGGGGCTTCGGCAGAAGATGCTCGCCATGAGGCGGGCTCTTTCTGCTAATGAAACGGAGAGCAGGAGTTCCTCTCTTAAAGAGAATATCCTTTCACTTCCGGAATACAAGAACGCGAAAAAGATCATGGCTTTCCTTGCCATGAAAGGGGAATCCAATCTGGACGGATTCATCAGGCAGGCTCTTCTTGATGGAAAAGAAGTCTACATTCCTGTGTGCCTTCCTGAGCGCCAGATGGAAGCAGGACGCCTGATTGATATGGAACACTTCGAAAAAGGGCCGCTGGGTCTTAGGAATCTTCCTGCCGGTTATGAAGTGACCAGTCCTGAATCGCTTGATCTGGTATTGATACCAGGACTTGCTGTCAGCCAGGAAGGAATCCGCCTCGGCATGGGTGCAGGATATTATGACAGATATCTTGCCCGCGTCCCGTTTGAGAAAAGAGTGGCAGCCCTGTGGGATTTCCAGGTGATTCCGGATATCCCGTCTGAACCGTTTGATCAGAAAATAGCGAAGATTGTAACCGACAAATCTGTCATCGTTACGAAAAGAGGTTGAAGTTTTGGAAAAGAAAAGTAAAAGCCCCGTGAGGAAGGGCGCTCTGCTTCGATTTTTCGTAGTCATTTTTGCGATTATCGGCATATTTGCATGTACCGTCGGATGGCTTGCCGGACATATCCGTCAGGGCCTTGACCTTCAGGGCGGGACCCATATTGTCATGCAGGCAGAAGATACAGATCAGAACAAGGTTACGCCGGAGGCCATTACCCAGGTCATCAACATCATGCAGAAGCGTGTCAATGAAATGGGTCTGACTGAACCAATCATCCAGCGTGAAGGCAGCAACCGTATCATCATTGAACTTCCGGGCGAGAAAGATCCGCAGAAGGCCATTGATACGATCGGCAAGACAGCCGTCCTGCAGTTCAAGGATGAAGAGGGAAATGTCCGCCTGACCGGCGAAGATTTGAAAGATGCCAAGGAACAGCTCGGCCAGAACAAGCAGCCGCTCGTATCCCTGAAATTCAGTGATGAAGGCGGAAAGAAGTTTGCTGACCTGACTGCTGCCAATGTCGGAAGACATATCGGCATTTATCTTGATGGTGAAATGCTGACCAATCCGGTCGTCAATGAAGCCATTACGGGCGGCGCAGCCGTCATTACCGGACAGAGAACACTTGAAGAAGCCAAAGATCTGGCTATCCTTCTTAGAAGCGGCGCACTGCCGGTCAAGATGTCTGTCCTTGAAGTAAGAACAGTAGGACCGTCCCTGGGACAAGATTCCAAAGACAAGTCCATCGTTGCATTTACAATCGGCCTCTCGCTTGTCGTACTGTTTATGCTGGCAGTTTACCGCATATCCGGATTTGTCGCTGATACAGCGCTTCTGGTATATGTACTGATTCTTTTAGGCGTTTTGTACCTGCTCCATGCGACACTGACGCTTCCAAGTATAGCGGGCGTCATATTGTCCATAGGTATGGCGGTGGATGCGAACGTCCTCATATTTGAACGATTCAAGGAAGAAATACAGGAAGGCAAGATTCTCCGCCTTGCTGTACAGGCAGGCTTCAAGAGAGCTTTCGTAACGATTTTCGATGCGAACATGACGGTCATCATTACGTCTGCCATCCTCTTCTTCCTGGGGAGTGCAACAGTCAAGGGCTTTGCATTGACACTGGGCCTTGGCGTTGCTGTATCCATGTTCACAGCCATCACCGTCAGCCGCACGCTCCTGATGCTCCTGATTGATGCCAACTGGATTCATAACCCCTGGTGGTTTGGCGGGGAAAGGGGGTATGACAGATAATGTTTAACAACTTTGATTTCATTTCCAAAAGAAAGATCTGGTTCTCTTTCTCAGGGATTCTGATCGTACTCTCCATCATTTCCATCGTTACCTTCGGTTTTAACTGGGGCATTGATTTTACCGGCGGCACCATCCTTGAACTGGGATTTGGCAAGCCGGTCACTGTCGAACAGGTCAGAGACGGTCTTCGCAAGGACGGTCTTGAGACGGCAGTCATCCAGCTTTCCGGCAAGAATGTTCAGGGCGAATCCGGTGATGATGTCATCATCAGGACAAAGAACCTGAGCCCGGAAGAAGCACAGACGGTCGTTTCTGATGTCAGCAGCGAAGTCGGACAGACAGAGCTCAAGCGTATGGAAACGGTCGGTGCTGTCATCGGTTCCGAAGTAACGAAGAATACACTGCTCAACGTACTCATTTCCTTCGGCGCAATGATCCTTTACATGTCGATCCGTTTCGAACACAGGATCGCGCTTTCAGCAATTGTCGCCATTACGCACGATATCCTGATGGTTCTGGGTATTTTTGCATTCTTCCATCTGGAAGTGGATGCATCGTTCCTGGCAGCTATCCTGACAGTTCTTGGTTATTCCATGAACGAATCTGTCGTCATATTCGACCGAATCCGTGAAGCGATGCATACGCATAAGCGTACGGACAGTTATGCTGTCCTGGCGAATGATTCCATTCACCAGACAATCCGCCGTTCGCTTTACACGCTGACAACGACACTCTTCTGCGTAGCTTCCCTTTATTTCTTCGGCGGGGATACGACAAAGAACTTTGCCCTGGTCATGCTGATCGGCTTCATTTCCGGCGCTTATTCCTCTGTCTGCGTGGCTACGTCCATCTGGGTTACCTGGAATGAACATATTTCAAGCGACAGAAACCGCAAGGCCAAGGAAACGAAAGAAGCAAAAACAGGAAAGAAACTTAAGGCAGCCAAAGCCTAGAGCTTCTTGTATGAAAAGAAGGGCGGAAGCCGGGCGCTTCCGCTTTTTTCTTACCTATCTGAATTTATATGCCTGAGGAGATTGAATCAGACGCTCATCAGGGATTGACTCGTGATATAATAAAACCATGGAAAATAAAATTATGAACACAGAGAAAACCGTATCATTCATTACTCTTGGCTGCAAGGTCAACCAGTATGACAGTGATGCCATGAGAACCCTCTTTGTTGACGGGGGATACAGCCAGGTAGAAGACGATAAGGATGCAGATGTATATGTCATCAACACCTGCTCCGTCACAAGCATCGGCGACAGGAAATCAAGGCAGATGGTGCGCCGCATCAGACGCCAGCACCCGGATGCTGTCATTGCCGTAGCCGGATGCTATGCACAGCTTGCACCGGAAGTCTTTGAGAAAATGGGAGACGTCGATGTCATCGTAGGTCTTCATAACCGTTCTCACATTGTGGAATATGTGGAAGAGGCCAGAGGCGCAGGCAAGCCTTTGAATGAAGTCGTCGACATCATGAAAGTCAACACGTTTGAAAACATGTTTGTCCGTCCCGAAGGGGAAGTGAAGACCAGAGCTTTCATCAAGGTACAGGAAGGCTGTGACAATTACTGCACATTCTGCATCATTCCCTATGCAAGAGGAAGGCTGAAATCTAGAAGGCAGGAAGACGCAGTCAAGGAAATCAGGAACCTGGTCGATACAGGCTACAGGGAAGTCGTCCTGACGGGAATCCACCTTGGAAACTACGGCAAGGATCTCCATGACGGCACGTCTCTTTCCAGCCTTGTATCAGAACTGGTCAAGATCCCGGATCTTCTCCGCATCCGTCTCGGCTCTATTGAATCCGTTGAACTTTCAGAAGAACTGATCGATATCATCAGGAATGAACCGAAGGTATGCCGTCATCTTCATCTTCCCATCCAGTCCGGATCAGACAGCGTCCTTCGCGGCATGAACCGTCATTACCGCCTGCCTGAATACAAGAGGCTCATTGCAGAACTTCGTGAAAAGATTCCGGGCCTTGCGCTCACGACCGACCTCATCGTCGGTTTCCCGGGAGAGACGGAGGAGCTGTTCCAGGAGACACTGGAAACGCTGAAGGAACTTAAATTCTCCGGAATCCATGTATTCCCGTATTCCAAGAGAACTGGAACACCGGCTGCCGGATACCCGAATCAGGTTCCGAATGAAATAAAGAAGCAGAGAGTTCACAGGGTACAGGAACTCGAAAAGGAAATTTCGCGTGAATACAGAGCCCGTTTCATGGGCAAAACTGTTTGCGTCTTGGCCGAAGAGGTCAAGGATGGATATTTTGAAGGGCTGACAGAAGAATACATCCGCGTATCAATCAGAAGCCAGGGAGTCGAAAGAGGCGGAATGTACAACGTACTCATTGATACGATGACGGATGATGGCCTTTCAGGGGTATTAGCGAAGGAGGAGTAAAATGGCTGACTGTATTTTCTGTAAAATTGCTGCCGGAGAAATTCCGAGCACAAAAGTTTATGAGGATGACCACTGGTTCGCATTCAGGGATATTGAACCCTGCGCACCTGTTCATATTCTGGTGATCCCGAAGAAGCATGTGGATAACATTCTTGCATTTGATGAAGAATACAATAAAAACTTTGCTGACTTTTTCCTCGTCATCAAAAAGATCGCCGAAGCAGAAGGACTGAAGGAAAACGGCTTCCGCCTTGTCATTAATACCGGTGAAAAGGCAGGCCAGTCCGTATTCCATTTCCATGCGCACATTATCGGCGGCAGAGAAATGGGATGGCCTCCATTCCCGGCAAACGATTGATTTCCTGCAGTAAATGAAACACGTGATTGATAAATTAGAAAATAGGAATTGACATATAGAGGGTTCTAATTTATAATTTATAAGTGTGCAATAGCACCCCATCAGTCTTATTGGGAGGGAGGGATATAGATGTCTGAAATCAAAGTTCAAAAGGGCGAATCTCTTGATAGTGCTCTTCGCAGATTTAAACGTTCCTGCCAAAAAGCCGGGGTTCTTTCTGAAGTAAGAAAACGTGAACATTATGAAAAGCCCAGCGTTAGACGTAAACTGAAATCTGAAGCAGCAAGAAAACGTAAGTTTAAATAACAGGTTGCAAGGTGATACGTTTTGTCAATTAAGGAACAGCTGATGGCCGACATGAAAACGGCCATGAAAGCAAAAGAAGAAGGAAAGCTTGCTCTGAATACGATCCGTATGGCTCGTGCCCATATCAGACAGGCTGAGATCGATGACGGACACGCTGACTTCAATGATGATCAGGTTCTTGCTGTTCTCCGGAAAGAAGTCAAACAGAGAAAGGAAACTCTCGCTGAAATTGACGGATCCGGAAGAGAAGACCTGGTTGAGCAGACCAAAGCTGAGATTGCTGTACTGGAGAAATACCTGCCGGCTGAAATGCCTGAAGCAGAAATTGAATCCGTAGTAAAAGCAGTCGTAGATGCAATGGATCCAGAGCAGAGAAGCATGGGCCTTGTGATGAAGGCCGTCATGGCAAAGCTTAAAGGCAAGGCGGACGGTAAGGTAATTAACCAGATCGTGCGCAAGATTCTTGCTTGACTGTGCTTGACAGAAGCAGGATGCGTGGTGTATCCTTAGAACATAAGTTAATATGCTGCGTCAAAGGAGACTCATTCCGAAAGGGATGAGTCTCTTTATTTTATTTTTATCAAGGCGCAGTCTGGGAAAACAAAAATGGTGGATAGTTTTTCAGGAGGGCTAAGATGAACAAAGAATTGCTGTACTGCATCCCCGCTGGTCAATATGGAAAAGAAGGAGTTCTGTCCCTGTTGACACAGCATCCGGAAATCAGATTCGTATCTCTGGTAGGAATCGATCTGGCAGGCAACGATACCGATGAGAAAATTCCGATTGAAATTTTTATGAAAGATTATGAGGACTTCTTCGCAGGAAAAGCTGTGCAGACCGATGGATCCTCCGTTGTATTCATGAACATTGCAACACTCAATGATGCCAGAGTCGACATGGTCGCTGACAGCACCGTCAACTGGTACGTTGATTACAATGATGAAAATATTTCCGATGAAAACGGCCGCCCGGTCGGAACGCTGCGTATTCCATGCTTCCTGATCCATAACGGCAAGTTCATTGATTCCAGATCCGTATTGAAGAAATCCTGTGAATATGTATCCGAAAAGCTCAAGAAGCTTCTTTCCGATGCACAGGTCAAGGGAATGGAAAACTTCCCGTTCTCTGAAATCCAGGATATCGTATTTACAACCGGCACTGAACTTGAATTCTGGGTAAAGACGCCGAGCGAAAAAGAAACCGTTCAGCACCTTTCCATTTCCCAGAGACTGCAGGAACAGTACTGGCAGCGCATGCGCGGCAATGTCCGTACCGCTATGGAACAGGCCATTGAAGAACTGGATGCCCGCGGAATGCGCGTTGAAATGGGTCATAAGGAAGTCGGAGGCATCAAGCCGAAGATCGATGATGACGGTCACATTTTCGACGTATGCGAACAGCTTGAACTTGACTGGCTTTTCTCGACAAACCCGCTGCAGGCTGCAGATAACGAACTGGAAGCCCGCATCGTCATCCGTGAGGTATTCCGCAGAAACGGCCTTGACGTTTCCTTCCGTGCAAAGCCGATCATCGGCGTAGCAGGAAGCGGTGAACATACCCATGTAGGCATTGCAGCTCTTCTTAAGAACGGCAAGACCATCAACCTTCTTGCTCCGGAAGACATGAGCGCTGACTTCCTTTCCACCGTCGGCTATGGCTTCATCATGGGCATTCTCAACAACTATGAAGCAACCAATCCGTTTGTTTCTTCAACAACAGATGCTTTCAACAGACTGAAACCAGGCTTTGAAGCACCGGTCTGCATCGTTACTTCCCTCGGACATTCTCCGGAAGTTCCATCCAGAAACAGATCCATCCTGATGGGCCTGATCCGCGATACCGAAAACCCGAAGGCAACACGCTTCGAACTTCGTGCCCCGAACCCGTTCACCAATACATACATGGCTGTTTCCTGCCTTTACATGACAGCTCTCGACGGCATCGAATATGCAGTGAACTCTGGAAAAGGCCCGGATGAACTCCTGGCTGAGCTTTCCAAGACAGCAGGAGAGGATGCTGATTACCTTTCCAAGGACAGAGAATACCGCTGTGAAAAGAACGTATTCGAAGATTACGATCAGGAACAGAGAGACGCTGTATTTGGCAAACCGCCGGCTACCGTCTGGGAAAACGTCCGCATCATGAGAGCAAATCCTGACAAAGTAGCATCCATTACAAGAGATGATGTCATTTCCAAGGATATCGTTGAATCCTTCATCGCTTCCATCCTCTACCGCTGGAAGAATGAACTGATCGACCGTATCATTCCTGGAACGGAAGCTGCTGTCAAAGGTTACAAGAAACTTGATAACGATGACAAACTTGACGAGAAGAGATGGAAAGCCATCAAAGCTGCCCGCATCGAACTTGCCAAGGATACAGAAGAAAAAAAGTGCATCTGCACCCGCCTGAAGGAAGCCCTTGAAGATGGAGATTATGATACTGCATCTGATCTTCAGATCGAAATGGCTAAAAAGTCGCAGGCACTTGAAAAAGAATACCGTATTTACGCATTGAATATTCTGGACTAAGAAATCAGTTCTAATAAATATACAATCAGGCCAAGGATGACCCATTCCATTACCAAGGATGGGTCATCCTTCTTTTTTTATAAAGAACATACAAAGACGGGGATACTGTATCAGAATTGAGATCCGGAATTTCGATCAAAATGTTGAAGTGAATCAAGTGGAATAAATTTTTGGCTTATAGGACATTTCGTGTTGTTTTTATAGTCGATGAGCCCCGCGTTTATCGGCTCCATCGTCATTTTAAGATTTTCAGTAATTATTAAAGGGTGGACAAAACGTGTTGGTAAAAAGCCTCAAACCCCTGATAAATACAGGCTAAAATGGGATTTTACCTTTTCAGTGTGAATAATCTTCTGGAAAGATTATCGTTATGAAAAATAGATGCCCTTATTGTGTCTTTATCTGCTGCTGATGCGGAAAAGTGCGCATTTGAACACAAATCTGGAAGTGCTGAGAATATGGGCGCTTTTACGCTTCCAGCTAATTGTGATGAGATGGATTACAGTGCAGCTCGGGCGTATTTCAGTATGCCCCGTATTCTGCCCTTAATACAAGCATAATATAAATTTTTACCAACACGTTTTGTCCTATAACCCAAATTTTTATTGATCTGGAGGAAAAAATTATGAATAAGGAATTACTGTACTACATCCCGTCTGGCGAATTTGGCAAGGAAGGCGTGCTTTCCCTTTTAAGGACACATCCTGAAATCCGCTTTGTTTCCCTTGTCGGTATCGATCTTGCCGGCAATGACACCGATGAAAAGATTCCGATTGAGATTTTCATGAAAGACTACGATGATTTCTTTGAAGGCAAGGCTGTGCAGACCGATGGCTCTTCTGTTGTCCTGATGGACATTGCAACACTGAATGATGCAAGGGTGGATATGGTCGCTGATGCAGGCGTAAACTGGTATGTCGATTACAATGAAGAAAATCTGTATACGAACGGACGCCCGGTTGGAACGCTCCGCATTCCGTGCTTCCTTCTGCATAACGGCAAATTCATTGATTCCCGTTCCATTTTGAGAGATTCCTGCAAGTATGTCGCTTCTGAACTGAAGAAGCTTCTTGCTTCCGGCAAAACCGTCAGGGGCATGGAAGATGTTCCTTTTGCTGATATTGAGGATATCGGTTTCACCATTGGCACTGAACTTGAATTCTGGGTCAAGACGCCAAGCGAAAATGAAACGATCCAGCACCTTTCCATTTCCCAGCGGCTGCAGGAACAGTACTGGCAGCGCATGAGAGGCAATGTACGCACTGCCATGGAAGAAACCATTGAAGAACTCGATGCACGCGGCATGCATGTGGAAATGGGCCATAAGGAAGTCGGCGGCATAAAGCCGAAAGTCGATGATTCCGGCAAAACGACCGATGTCTGTGAACAGCTCGAACTTGACTGGCTCTTCTCCTCCAACCCGCTGCAGGCTGCGGATAATGAACTGGAAGCAAGAATTGTTGTCCGTGAAGTGTTCCGCAAGCACGGCCTTGACGTTTCCTTCAAGGCAAAGCCGATCATCGGGGTAGCCGGAAGCGGTGAACATACCCATGTCGGAATCTGTGCCAAACTGAAGAACGGAAAGACGATCAATCTTCTGGCTCCGTCTGATATGAAGGCAGATTTCCTCTCTACCATCGGCTATGGATTCATCATGGGCATCCTTAAGAACTATGAAGCAACAAATCCGTTCGTTTCTTCTACAACAGATGCCTTCAACCGCCTGAAACCAGGTTTTGAAGCGCCGGTCTGCATTGTTACATCTCTTGGACACGCGCCGGAAGTTCCTTCCAGAAACAGAACCATCCTGATCGGCCTTGTCAGGGATATCGACAATCCGAAGGCTACACGTTTTGAACTCCGTGCACCGAATCCGTTTACAAACACATACCTGGCAGCATCCTGCCTCTTCCTGACCTCCCTTGACGGCATTCTCTATGCAGTGCATTCTGGAAAGACGCCGGCTGAACTCTTGGCAGAACTGTCCAAGAAGCCGGAGGATGATGCCGATTACCTTGAAAAGGGAAGAGCATACCGCTGCGAAGAAAACGTATTTGAAGACTTCACGCAGGAAGAAAGGGATGCAGCATTTGGAAAGCCGCCGGCTACTGTCTGGGAAAATGTAAAGACCATGAGAGCGAATGCCGGCAAGACTGCTGTCATTACTGCAGGCGGCAGCCTCAACAAGACAATTGTCGATTCCTTCCTGGCATCGATCGTATACCGCTGGAAGAATGAACTGATCGACCGGATCATCCCGACCACTGAAATGCTCGTCAAGGGTTTCAAAAAACTGCAGAGCGAGGATGATCTGGATGAAGAACGCTGGGATGATATCAGCGAAAAACGTTTTGCCTTGATCAAGGACACCAAGAGCGGAAAGTGCCTCTGCACGCTTCTTAAGGAAGCACTTGAAGCAGGGGATTATGATACAGCTTCCGATCTCCAGATTGAAATTTCCAAAAAGGGTGAAGCTCTCGAAAAAGAGTACTATGAATACGCTCTGAATATTGTTGGATGATCTCTGTATTTTCCAAAATAAAAGACCCGTGCAAAAGCACGGGCTTTTTATTTTGGAATGGGGGGAAAGCAAAAAGGGGGGTTATAGGACAAAACGTGTTGGTAATTAATCCCAGCCATGACTGGGATTAAATCCAGAATTATGTAATTCGTCCCACATTATGGCATCACCCCAAGCTGGGATTGAATCTGCCAGTCTTTGTTGTGAGCTTATGCTATTATAGATAGTAGAAATGCTTTTATCGGTCGGCATAACCTTGAGTATTTCTGAGAGTGAAAGCGGTTTCGGTGAGTGCATGTAACACCACCAGAAAACCGCTTTTATTCGTCTTTCAACGGATAATCCACGATGGTTTCTGAGCATCGCTCGAGGCTGTGCATTTACACCGCCCTCTATGAGATTATTTGTCGCCGGATAAGGACTTGGGAATTCATCAGCCTCTTTCAGATAGGTGAAAAGATTCCCGGATTTTATCAGACTAATGAGCGATGTTTTTGCCTTTATGAGGCGTTCGTGGGTGTGTCGCATTACGCCTCTATCGTCCATTGTCATTTCTTTTAGAAATTCCTTATGCTTCATTGTCCAAGATTCAAATCGGCTTACCCATTTTTCTGCTTTTTTAAGAGTTTTTATCTCCAACAAATCCCTGGCAAGCATATACAGCTGGGCACCGGCAAGGGTTCTTGGACGAGTCGTTGTGTAACCTGAAGTCCCGTGAAATTATATCTATTTCGGAAATGGGACTCCCATTGCGTCATATAGAGCTATCTGCTTCTTCGTTATCTCTGAAAGGTGATGGGCCCTCCCCGGCTGCTGGTAAAGCTCAATTATATCCAAGTCATCCAGCAGTGTCTGCATCGTGTACTTCTTGTACAGGCCCTTCTCATCCATCTGCTTTTTGATGTAGGAAAGGTAGATTAGGGCCAGAAACTGGACAAAGAGTTTTCCTTCGAAATTCTCGGAGGAGGAGACGGACATGCGCCTCATATCCAGCCGTTCCTTCAGGTTTGCAAAAGCTTTTTCAATCAGGTCTCTCACACGGTAGAGCTTTATGGCTTCCACCGGATTCTTTATCCCATTGGTCAGCAGGACGAAATAGCCGAAATCGCGCTGGCGCTCACGAATTGCATCACCTTTGGGGACAATGTGCAGTCCCCTCTTAGGCGTTTCGGTCACTATGAAGTATTTGTCATAGTCCTTCATGTGCCCGTCTGTCTTCCTGCCGCTTTTAAGTTCATCCTGCAGACAGGTCAGATACCTGGCAAAGCTCAGCCGCTCATCGGTACAGCGTTGGTCGTTGAAGTATATATGGACATAGACTCTCCGCTTGTCACATATACATTTCCCCGTCCTTGGCTGCTCTTCCCTATAGTCCCATTTATCAGTGAAGCTCATGGCATACAGCCCCACATCATCGTGGTAATTTTCCCAGCTGATCATCTTCTCTCCACGAATCTCGTCCAGATGCTTTCTTGCAATTTTTAACCCGCAGCGGATGCCTATGAGAAACTTATAATGGCGCTTCATCAGGTCATTAATGTTCTTCTCACTGTAGAAGCCTCTGCCCATAACGAAGCTCAGCTTCTTCATATCCAGGAAATCGATGTCCAGCATTAGATTCCGTATCAAACTGACGTCTGCCGTATTTCCTGTAAGCTTGCGGAAATAAACCGGAAGCCGTGAAACTTCCCCATACAACAAAGCAAGATTAACCTGCGGAAGGTGGTCTCCTTCCTTGTTCTTTCCATACTTGGCTAATTTAATCAGCTCAGAATAGGAGGAAATTGATGTGGTGTCAAAAGCAAGGTACTCCTTCTCCGCCCTGCGCTTGGCCTGCCTGCGGAAGAAATTCATCTTTGAAGCCTCATCAATAGAGCCCATCAGATCACTGATCCGCTGGGAGGGGATATCCCGGCCATAGGGATGCTTATGAGTCAACGCCCACTTACGGAGACGGTAAGCAGACATGCCTTCCTCCAGGACAAAGAAATAGGCAAGAGACAAGAGCTGCTTATACCTATCGGGGAAGGAAGCCTTCAAATCATCCACAATTCCCAGTTTGTCACCGATTTGGTCAAGAAGATAAGTGGCCCCATAAAACTGCCGCATGCATTCTGTGGCGGGAATCGGCCCAGGCTTTATTGTCCCGGACTTCTCCAGTGACAGCAGATACTTCCCATTCGGAACAAACTGTCCTTCAACTATTTTACCAATATAGCGGCGCTTGTGCTCCCCGCGATGCTTCTCTGCATTCCAATAGGGAGCATCAATAAAGACATACTTTTTTCCTGAGATAGTCTGCATCTTGGCATTAGCTGGCATATCCATAGAAATCTCCTCCTTGCTAGATATAATTATATACCTATCAGAAGGAATTTTCAATCCGTTTGTTGGTGAAAATATAATAGAAATACCAGTATTTATCGGATTCTTAGCCGGCAGCCCAAATACTTCCTAGATATAAAATTACGGGACTGCAGGGTGTAACGTCGTACCTGGCAAAATACATGAAATATGCAGCGCTGCAGTCTGGCATTTGGCCAGACTTTTTTTAATGCCTTTTGGAAACCCGGACCACCGTCAGAAACGACTATACGTGGTTCAGCAATACGACTCATCAGGGCTTCCCAGGCAAAAGCACGTTCATATCTACATAAATACCATCCTAATACATGATGCTCATCACAACGGATCAGAATGCAGGCTTTTCTGGCAAGATAAATGCCATCAACATATACAGTTTCCCTCGGCTCTTCAATCTTCGGCGGCATGGCCCAGATATCCCAAAATTTCGCTGTTTTTCTTCGGAAATTACGCCCTTCACCTGTCATATCCTTCTGTGTATCCTTGCTGAATAACCAATCAAGAAACATACTGAAATCCTTCGCATCACGATTAATAGGAAGAGTAAATACATTCCCACATTCTCGGCACTTCCAGCGTTGTGTTCCTGCCCGTGTTTTTCCATATTTGTAGCAGGTAAAACCACAATAACGACATCTAACTTCTTTCATAAAATAACCTCCTAGAAAATAATTCATTTCCTAGGAAAGATAAAATACCATTTTAGCCCGTATTTACAAGGTGTCTGAGACTTTTTACCAACACGTTTTGTCCACCCTTCAAGAATCACTGAAAATCTTAAAATGCCGATGGAGCCCGATAAATACGGGTTCCATCGGCATTAAAACCAACACGAAATGTCCTATAAGCCAAAAAGGGGCTGTGACAAAATCCACTAAGGTGCTGACTTCTTTTCTCGAACGAAGTTCGGTTTAAGGGTGTCGGAGCTCGCCCCGTAGGGGGAGCTGGCGGCGGAGCCGACTAAGGAGGTTCATTTCCTTCGAGCGCAGCGAGGTTGTTTGGTATCCAGACCAAGTCAATGCTTATAAATGTTAGATAATCTTTTAACGGAATATCCCAATTGAAATAGGGCTGTGGCAAAATAATTAACCATTTTGTCATAGCCCCTTTGTTTCATGGAGCCGGCAACAAGATTTGAACTTGCGACCTACGCATTACGAATGCGCCGCTCTACCAGCTGAGCTATACCGGCATTAATAATTGAACAAATATAATTTTACAGATAAAGTGCATATTTGTCAATATGTAAAAGGTTTCAATTGAAACAGTAAAAAGGGAAATAAAAAAGCCGCTGAAACTCAGCGGCTTTTGTTGTGGAGCGGGTGAAGGGAATCGAACCCTCGTAACCAGCTTGGAAGGCTGGCGCTCTACCATTGAGCTACACCCGCATGGTCGGAGCAGCAGGATTTGAACCTGCGACCCCTTGGTCCCGAACCAAGTGCGCTACCAAACTGCGCTATGCCCCGTCAACGTTGATTATTGTAACAGATGAAGTTATGTATGTCAATGGATTTTTTAGAAAATAAAATAGTTTTTTACAAAGTCTTTTCCTTAGGCCCGGATGGCTGTGATAATATAGGAAAAGGAGGATATCCATATGGAAGAGTATACGGAAAAGCAAGTGCTGGAGCAAGTGGAGAAGGATCTTTCAGGCGGGGTCTTTTCTCCTGAAAGCATATATATGAGAAAAGACCTTCTTACGAAGGATACGGGACGCTCATTGGAGGATATAACAGCATCCTGTCTTCTTGCGCATAGCGAAATCCTGAAAGACGGCAGCCTTCTAGCCTTACCAGGGACCACCACAGTTAAGAGCAAAAGCGCATCGGGCGGGGCAAACAGGAATGTGGACCAAATCATCAGGCAGGGATACTTCTATCATAAGCATGTCATTGGGAGGGAAATCACGATTTCCTTCCCGGAAGAGAGGAAGGAGACCTTTGCTTTTGCAGCGGCAGATGATGACGGGAAGATGGCATCACTTTTTTACATGATGCCAGCACCGGGCAAAGAGGGGATGCTTGCCGGAATCCTTAATGTGCATGCGATGCTTTTGGCGGTAAGGAAAAAAGGCGTGCATGAGCTCATTCCGGAAATTCCATCTGATGCAGGCATCTCGGCTGTCATTCTGCTGCATGCAGGAGCTGGAGACACTTCCAGGGAGTGCCGCATGCTGGCCATAAAACTTGGTATATCCATTCTTCGCCTGTATCATGGCATTTATGCAGTTCCTATAAGCTCATCCCTTGCAATCGAAGGACAGTATACAAAGGACGGCCTCCTCTCAATGATCGAAAAGGACAGCAATGATCCATGGTCACTCTTCCAGAAGGAATATATCAATCATGGGGGCGTTACAGCTGATACGGGAGAGCCCTGCGTGAAGGTTCTCTCTGAATGGCTTCTTGCAAGAAGGGAAATCTGGCTTACTGTGCCGCAGGGGCGGTATCGTCTTCTTGAAGGCAGCAGGATGGAGTATGAATCAAAAAGCAATGCTCTGCAGATGATCAGGCGGCAGAAAGTCCTTCCTCCTTTTGGGGAAGTGCTTTCTTCAGGCATTGTATTTCTGGGAACAAGGGTGCAGCAGGTGGGCTGTCCGTCTCTTCTTCTTGAAACGAAGCTGAATTCACCCAAGGGAAGCTGCCATCTGATCCGTGCACTGGAGACGGCAGATCCATCTGATATGCTTCTCAGGTGCGTATTAAGAGCTTTTACGCATATTTTATCTGTGGACACAGGAAAGCTTGTCAGAGATCTTCATCTCGAAGGCAGTGCAGTGCTCGAAGCAAAAATCCTGGTACCAAAGGGTAGTTCTCAGGAAGACCTCTTCCTCCGCGATCTCCCTTATGTGGAGCAGCTGATGAATGGTATGGGCGTCGGCCTTGCGTTTCTCGAGGAAGGGTATCAGGCCGTGCTTTAATAAATTGGATGAAACTTTTGCCATAGCGTAAAAAATCATCTATAATAAAGAACAATAATCAAGGCGGAATTCCGAAAGCGGTTATCCGGCATAGAGTATAAGGAGATACAATATTCATGGGTTTTTTCGATCATAAGCATGAAAAGGAAAGTCCAATCGGAAATCTGAGGGCGCATATCGGAACCTTCATGTATTTCGTGAAGGTGGGCAAATCCAAATTCAAAAACAAGGGCAGAGTTGGAGAAATTTTTGCTGATATGGACAATACACAGTATCTTTTCCAGCAGGCTACATCTGGAACGATGTACGATATGAAAAAAAAACTGGATTATGCTTTGTGGGATGCAGCTGTCCATAAATATACAGAAGACCTCGGCGAGCTCAAGAAGGAGCTTTTAAAAGCTGTCGATGAAGGCGCCGAAACAGATACAGATGTCTTTGAAGAAAAAGAGGAAGAGGTCGTCGAGCAGCCTGTCCAGGAAGAGGAAGAAGGCGACTGGAAGGCCCATATAAAGGGACAGATGGAAGAAGCGGAAGAAAAAGCCCGTCAGGAAGCCGAACGAAAGCGCCACGAAGAATCCACTCCTGCGTCGAATAAGTCCGATGACGATGAACATATGACGGAAGCGGACTGCCGCGAGCTTTGGAGAATCATCCAGGGACTTGAAAGAGAGTTCAGGGAAATGAACGAAATCGCTGAAGACTGGTTCTCCGTTCATGGGAAAAAGGACGGCTGCCTGGGCGCTCTTGCTGCACTGGCGCTGATTCCGGCTGCTGTCTTTTATGGTATTTTCCATATTTTCTAAAGTATTTGCTTTTTATCGAAGGAAAATATCAGAGACGAACGAAATAAGATTTTTGTACGTTCCTTGTAAAATTTTCCATACGACCTAAGGAAATGTACATGGAAACTTGTCATTTCCCTCTCCAGTATGGTATGATTAATGCAAGAAAGCATTCAGGGAGGTGACGTCATGTCCAGACATATCGTTACAATCAATCAGTCTTCTCTGCAGAACTCCATTAAATTTGAAGGATGCAGCGAATGCCAGACTTCCTGCCAGTCCGCTTGCAAGACAAGCTGCACTATCGGAAATCTGATCTGCACGGAACAGGAAGAGGCTGTAGAAGCCAAGAGAGCGTAAGCTTTTTGAGCACGGCCAAGCCCCCGGCAAGCGCCGGGGGCTTTTAAATTCCCGTACCATAGAAGGATATGCCTGATCAGGACGGAGGAATCCGTTCTTTGAGTTTTCTAAAAAGGATAAAGGAGAAATTTTTCATGGATTATAATGTAAAGCCCATGATTCATCGTTTTCGTCAGAATAATATGAACATCGTCATGGATGTAAACAGCGGCATTGTTCATGTTGCCGATGATGTGACATATAAAGTTCTGGAATACTATAATGGAACGAACCGCCAGATGGTTCTTGCCAATATGGGCAGCGAATATGAAGAAAGTGAACTCAATGAGGTCATGGATGATCTTGACGAGCTGATCAAGAAGGAAGTTCTCTTTGCTCCGATGGACCCGAATTATAAAATGGCGATTGAAGACCGTCCGATCATTAAGGCTCTCTGCATCAATATCGCTCATGACTGCAACCTCCGCTGCAAGTACTGCTTTGCCGGCCAGGGTGGATACGGCCAGTGGCGCATGCTGATGAGCTTTGATGTAGCCAGAAGAGCTGTCGATTTCCTGATTGCCCACAGCGGTCCGAGAGAACACTGCGAACTTGATTTCTTCGGCGGCGAACCGCTGATGAACTGGCATGTCGTACAGCAGACTGTAGACTATGTCCATAACCAGGAAAAGAAGCATCATAAGAAGATCAAGATGTCTCTTACAACAAACGGCATGCTGCTTGATGAAGAAAAGACCAAGTACCTTACCGATAATCATATCAGCCTGATTCTTTCCCTCGATGGAAGAAAAGAAATGCATGACCGCATGAGACCTGACGTCAATAATGAAGGCACTTATGACCAGATCGTCAAGAATCTGCAGTACTGCATCGCTCACAGAAACGGCGAAGAATACTATGTACGCGGCACTTTCACCAGACATAACCTTGATTTCACAACCGACGTGGAAGATATGCTCGATCATGGATTCCCAGCTGTTTCCATGGAACCGGTTGTAGGCGATGACAGCGCTAAATATTCCATCAAGGAATCCGATCTTCCGAGAGTCAAGGAAGAATACGACCGCCTCGCACAGCTCTTCATCCAGCGTGAAGAAGAAGGAAGACCTTTCTTCTTCTTCCACTTCAATATGGATCTCTGGAAAGGCCCGTGCCTGCCGAAGAGACTCAGAGGATGCGGAGCAGGCCACGAATATCTGGCCGTCGTCCCGAATGGCGATATTTACCCATGCCACCAGTTCGTAGGCCGTGAAGGCTATGTGGTCGGCAATGTATATGAAGGCCTGAAGAACATGAAGATGATGCATGATTTCCGTATGAATCATGTATTCAGCAAGCCGGAATGCGTTGACTGCTGGGCCAAGTTCTTCTGCTCCGGCGGATGCCATGCCAACAATGAAGCATATGCAGGAGATATTCACAAGCCGTACCAGATCACCTGCGAGATTCAGAAGAAGCGCGTGGAATGCGCAATGATGATCCAGGCATACAACAGCCTGCGCAAGCCGAAAGTCATGGCGCAGCCAGGAACAAGAGCTGCAAAGGCAGCTGCAGCCGCTCTCAGAAAAGAAGGCTGAGACGCGGAAATGACCGTATAAACCGGATTAAAAGAGGGTTTCTGTTTGCACAGAACCCTCTTTTAATTTATAATAATTATTAAGTGTAATATATTCTGGAGTATTAGTTCATGCTGGTGATTTTCTGTTGATTTATAGCAGTGGCGCGAATGATTCAGCATGGCGTTTGGAATCAAATTGCTATCAGAAAAGTTTTCAAAAAGGAGGAATTTCTTATGAGAATGAAAAGATTGGCAGTATGCGCTCTTGCATCGGCAATGCTGTTTGCAGGTTCTGTAACAAATATATCCGCATTCAATCTCGGAAGCATTCTTGGCGGTGTCGTCAAGGTAGGCGGTATCGGCTTCCTCGTTGACAAGTATGGTGAATCCATCAATAGTGCCATCAACTCCGTCATGATGAAAGAAGGAGCAGGCACGAATTATGCTACGAAAGTTGTTCCGATCGTAAGTATCGGGAACAGCGGCTATATCGGTGCAGCCCAGGTTATCGGCGATGCTGATCAGGTTGCAAAGGTAGAAGCAGTAGGACAGCTTGAAATCAGCTGGAACGACAAGCTGTTCAGAATCAAGGGGCTCATTCCAATGGACAGCAAGAACCCTACTTCGTTCAGCCGTGTTCAGGGCGTTGGCGTTTCCGCTGTCATTGATGTCAGAGTATAACGGGGGAATTGACTTATGAAAAAAACAGCTGTACTGGCGGCAGGAATCGCACTGATTCTTTCCGGCACGGCATTGGCGGCAGAACCGGTCACTTTATCAGACAGAATTGACCGCGTTGATGAAGTCATTTATGGAAGTGTGCAGACAGGATCCCTGATCGGACGTCTGGACAATGCAGATAATGTCATTTACGGCAATGGAAATACAACGGCAAGCGGTCTTGATGACAGAATTGCCAACCTGTATACCGACGTCGTCAAGGGAAGCACAGATACGGCTCCGTCCATGTCTACCAGAATAAATGCAATGGAATATTACCTGACAGATGAAATCAAGAAGGGATCTCTTGAAAAGCGCGTCGGCGAGCTTGAAACAAAGGTATATGGCCAGGAACGCAAGGGAGCTCTCGATCAGAGAATAGCCGATCTTGAAAAAGCCGTGTACGGCGACCAGCATGTGGAAATGAGAGATGTGGATCTTCCGGCCAATACTGTTTTCAAGATTTCCCTGAATGATGATGTCAACAGCAAGGTAAATAAAGTAGGCGACCCAGTGACATTTACCGTGCAGGAAGATGTCAAGGTCGGTGATGTTCTTGTCCTTCCGAGAGGTTCCCAGGGGAGCGGCCAGGTCACCAAGGTAACGAGACCGAAGAGCTTTGGCAGGAGCGGATCTCTTGATATTTCCTTTGATCAGGTATTTTCAATCGATGATGAGGAAATCCCAACGGTACTCGGACCTGAGGCAAAAGACAAGCTTAAGATGGAAGCTGCTGCAGTCGGTGCTTCTGCCATAGGCGCACTGGCACTGGGACCGATCGGGCTTGTCGGAGGCTTCTTTGTTAAAGGGAAAGACGTTGATCTTCCTGCTGGGACAGAGCTTTACATCCAGACGCAGGAAACGGTTACGACCAAGGGTCTTGTTCTGACAAACGGAGCTCCGTCTGAAACATTAAGAAAGCACGTTTCGAGCACAGCTGTTGCCGGAGAGAAGACGGAAAGCACAAAAACGGCTGAAACTTCAGCAGCAGCTGCAAGTGCAGAAACATCAGCTGTAAAGGAAACAGAAAAAACAGCGCAGGAAACAGTTCAGAACACAAATTCAAATACAAGGGAAACTGCGGAAAAAGCTGCAACATCAGCAAAAGATGAACCAAGCGCATCCGTAGTGATCGTAAGAAATGACTAATAAACGAACTTATGCTTTACTGCTTGCAGCCATACTTGCAGGAATGGCAGTTCCTGCAGCAGCTGAGGATGCAGAAGATGCCGCATCCAGCCAGGCTGATGCAGCGGCAGCTGACAAACTTCAGGATAATATGATGACAGACCTGCCGCCGGTAGACCGCGCAGGCACCATAGCTCTGGCGGATGAAGGGATTTTGTACCCTCCGTCTTCCGGAAGCTCGATCATCAGGGATACTACTGCGAAAAAAGCAGAAGAAAAGCCCAAGACAAAAACGAAAATGAAAGACGGGAAGCCGGTTCAGGACACGGGAATTTCAAAAGAGAACCCGATGTATGTGACGGCTGACTATATGCGCTATAACGATACGACCGGTGATGTCGATGCACTCGGCAAAGTCGATATCAGGCACATGATGGATACGTACCAGACAGAGTATCTCTACGGAAACATGATCACGAAGAAGTATGTCATTCCGGGAGAACTTACCTGGACGAATCCTCAGACGAACCTCAAGGCCCAGCGCGGCGAATATGACGCTGAAAAGGGCATCGGCAAGTTCGAAGGCCTTACCGGCTGGCAGCAGGGGACGTATTACTACCAGGGCTCTGATGGCATCTATGACAGAAATGCCAATAAGATGATCGTCAACAATGGGTACTTCACCACGCGCCACGCCGTTGCAAAAGTGCCGGATTATCGTATTGAAGCAGATTCCATTGATATCTATCCGGGCGATCATTATACGGCTCATGAAGTGAAGCTGATGGCGAAGAATACCATCCTTCTTACCTTGTCCAGCTATACCGGATCCCTTAAGGATAATTCGGGAGAAATCGGACTCTGGTCATTGATTCCAAGGCCTGTTTTCGACAGCGACAACGGCATGGGCCTTCACAATTCGCTCGTTATTCCGATCAATGAGGATCCTGATTCTACTGTTTACATGGAAAACCGCTGGTATACGAAATCCGGATACAAGCCGGATATCGGTATCAAGTACCGCGTTCCTGTCGGAACCTTCCGCCTCCATTATGCGGAAGAGGAAAGTACGACGAATGATGACGGCGGCATCTGGGTCAAGAAAAAACCATCACTTGAATTTGATACAAACCATTTCTACCTGTTCAAGTCAAGGTTCTATGTAGGAGCCAGCGGCGAAATAGGAAAATGGGATGAAGAGCGCAATGGCCGTGATGTTGACGGGAACTACAAAGGATATGAACTTTATATTTCCGGCGATCCATGGCACTTAGGAAAGTTCATGAACTTTGGCTGGAAAGCCGGCTATGCCAAGGATTACTACGGCTACAGCAATAATATTCGCAGGAATTCCTACTACTCAATGGGACTTTCCGGCCATTATAAGATTTTTGACGGCTGGATCGGTTACACAGACCGTGATCTGAAGGGATATACTCCGTATTACTACGATTCTTACAGCAGCGAGAAGCCTGTTGATGCAGGATTCCGCATTCAGGCGACAAGCATGGATGCGTTCAGCCTTTCCTGGTCTGTTGATACCGTCAATGGCATCCTGAATCACAGGTACTGGACATACTACAGGGATATGCATTCCTTCTATGCCTGGATCCGTTATGATGACATTGAAAAAGAAACAAAGTTCATGATTATGCCAAAAGACTTCAAATTCTGACATTTTCGGCAGGTCAATTGGGGGATTGGACCGGAAATCGTCTTTCTGATAAGTGGTTGGGGGATTTTCTATGTGTTTGACAATTCAAGACGCATTGTCGCTTGATATTGATTACTTGTATGGCCAGAGCTGGAGTGTCAGGGAAGATGACCTGAAAGCTCATGAAGAGCAGATCAATCGCGCTGCCAAAGAGGTAAGCGAAATCCGCAGGAATGGAAAGGGGCCGGATGGAAGCCATGTCTTCTTTCCGCACCTCCCTTATTTATACGAAGAAAATCTGCTGATCGGCGATGACGAAAAACAGCGGATCAAAACTCTTTCCGAAAAGGCGAAAGAGATGGACGCTGTCGTATCCATCGGGATTGGTGGTTCCTACCTGGGCAACCAGGTGCTGTTTGATCTTTTCTGCGGCCCTTACTGGAACATGAAGAGCAAGGAAGAAAGGCATGGGTTTCCAGCCGTATTCTTTGCCGGGCAGAATGTAGATCCGGTCAGCCTTTTGAAACTGACGGAAGAACTGAAGAGAAGAAGCGGGGAAAAAGATAATTATAAAGTGACGCTTCTTGTGATTTCCAAGTCAGGGACGACGATTGAACCGACAACAGCCTTTCATGTGCTGATGAAAGAACTTTCCGGTTTCTGTGATGTATCTGTCATTGCAGTGACTGATGCAGAAAAGGGAGAACTTCACCGCCTTGCTTTGGAAAACAACTGGGATACGTTTACGGTTCCTGGGGGCATCGGCGGAAGGTTCAGTATATTCTCTCCGGTCGGTCTTGTTTTTGGAAGTCTAATCGGGCTTGATACCGAAGAATTCCTTCGCGGCGCAAGGACTGTCGAAGAATTCTGCCAGTCAGAGAAATGGGATGAGAATCCGGCGCTGCTTCTGGCATCTTTAAAATATATCGGAACCAGCGAGTACGGGCTTGTTTCCGAAGTGATCATGCCATATGGAGATGCACTCCGCTCCCTGGGCTGGTGGTATGCGCAGCTTCTTGGCGAATCTCTTGGCAAGAAGTACAACAACGACGGGCAGATCGTGCATGCAGGAAGGACACCTGTCGCGGCCGTTGGAACGACGGATATGCATTCACTGACGCAGGAACATCAGCAGGGAAAGAAGAACAAGCTTTTCCAGTTCATTTCTGTTGACAGCCCTTCTCTGGATACAAAAGCATACTGCATGGAAGGGGAAAGTGAAGGTTTTGTACAGATGAGCCGGATGCTGACAGCAGCGATGAAGTCCAATGCAGAAGCGCTGGCATCCGAGCAGCGTATGAGCTGCCGTATTTCTGTCAGCCGGATGACGCCTTATCATCTGGGCGCTCTCATGTATTTCTTCTTTTTGACAATTGCTTATGAAGGCTCCCTGCTTCAAATCAATGCGTTTGATCAGCCGGGTGTTGAAGCGTATAAGAAAATACTTCATCAGTATTTAAGGAGTTTCTTGCAGTAATACAGGGTATTGCTATGGCTGTAAAAAATAAATGGGCAATTCTTTTTGCAGGTATTGCGGGTATTCTTTCTGTCTGGGGATACTGGGGCGGAGGGACCGCAGCAGGCCTGCTTCCTGAAAAGAACAAGAATATCGAGGTTTCTTCCGCCAGTGGAGAGGCCTCTGATGGATTCTCCGAGGGAAGAATGGACGGCGGAAGCCGCAAAGTCTATGATGCCGCGCTTCACCGGCGTGAAGGACCGATGAAGGATCCCTTCCATGTGGCCGGAATTGAGGCGGTCGCTGCAGAGGCAGCATCGGCAGCAGGAAAGACTCATGCAGCGCCTTTGGGGAATACAGCACCTTCAGTGAAGACTGATTCTGAATCAATTAAACAAACTCCGCTTTTGCCGGAATTAAAGGGAATCATCCATTTTGGCGAAGAAAAACGGGCAATTGCTGAACTTGGCGGAGTCGTTAAGACACTCAAAGAAGGAGAACAGATTGGAATATGGACGGTTTCCTCCATTCGAGAAAAGACGGTAAGCTTCTCAAGCGCCTCTGGAACGTTGGAAGTAAGCGCTCGCTAGTGAAAACGATGAGCGCTGCTTTTTGCTGTCTGGCCCTGCTTTCACTGCCGCTTCCTTCAAGTGCTGACAGCGGGATGGATAAGGCGGCAGCCTCTGAAAAGACGCTTTCCCTTCATGTCAATAAGGCACCGTGTACTGAAATTTTGCGATCCCTTGCGGAAATGACAGGAAAGAATATCGTATCTTCCGGAACGATTACAGAAACTGTTACAGCCGATCTTGACAAGGTAACGCCGGAAGAAGCGATTTCCTCTATTCTTGCCTCCTGCGGCCTTGCCGGGAGGACAGAAGGAAGCACCCTCATTGTCTTCAACAGCAAGATGGAAAAGAATGCAGGCGTCATGATGCGCCCGTTCCGGTTATCCTATGCTGATGCCAGGGAAGTAGCTGAAGGTATGAAGGCAGTGGCAGGCGATCACGTGACATATAATAAATCTGCCAATACGGTGATCGTGAAAGGGACTCCTTTTGAGCTGATGCAGGCCGAAAGTTTGATCCGTGAGCTCGATGTTCCTGAAAAGCAGGTCAAGGTAGAAGCGGAAGTCGTAGCCGTCAATAAGACGTACGCCAAAGAGCTTGGCATCGACTGGGACTTCAAGAGTCTGACGGGAAGCGCTTCTTATGACAGGACGAGCTGGACAGAGCAGCATTATGTCACAGATTCTTCAGGCAATGTCCTTTATGATAGTGATGGCAACCCAAGAATCCGCAATGTAGAGCATGACGGATGGGATGTAAGCACACCGGAAGGCTATGCAGGAATCTCATACGGGAAATCCCTCTCAGGGCATCCCTATACATTTTTCTTCCAGGCAAAGCTGAATGCGCTGATTTCTGAAGGAAAGGCAAAGGTCCTTGCCAAACCGAATGTCGTCACGATGAATGGCAGGAAGGCAGAAATATTGATCGGAAGCAAGATTCCTGTCATTGTCGAGCATTTGGAAAACGGCGTTCAGACGACAGCGACTGAATATAAGGATGCAGGCATCAAATTGACTTATACTCCGCTGATCAGCCGGAAAAACGAAATAACCGCTGACGTGAACGCAGAAGTTTCAACACCTTACCTTGTTCCTGAAATGAGGGCATACAGGATCATTACGCGCTCAGCCAATACGATGGTCAGGCTGAAGTCAGGCGACATGATTACGATCGGCGGACTCATTGACAAGGAGGAGTCGCGTACCTTCAGGAAGGTGCCGATTTTGGGAGATATCCCGATTCTGGGAAAACTTTTCCAGAGCCGAGGAAAGTCGATCGACGAATCGGAAATCGTTATTATGATCCGGGCTGAAATTCTTGAGTAACATTATTGATTCGAAATGGGCGGCTTCTGGGGACAGATCCGCTCATATTTCTTGATTTTTCATCAGAGGCAGGGAAATGGCAACTTTAAAAATTAACGGATTATCAAAAGCATTCGGAATAAATACGGTATTTGAAAATGTAACATTTGATGTAAAATCAGGAGAAAGAATCGGACTTGTCGGCGCTAACGGGGCAGGAAAGACCACCCTTTTAAAATGCATCATGGGAACGGAAGAGTATGACAAGGGGTCAGTCAAAGCAAGCGATGGAGCCATCATCGGCTATCTCCGCCAGGATTTTGACTATGACAGCCATACGATCCGCGAAGAGATGGAACATGCATGGAAGGATGTCCTTTACTATAAAGATAAGATTGCTGAATATGCAAAACTGCTGGAAGAGGGAAATCCTGATGAAGCGCTGATTGAGCGGTACGGGAAACTGGAAGAGCGTTTTGAGTTCCTTGGCGGATACGATTATGAATCAAAAACAAGGAAGATCCTGACAGGACTGGGCTTCAAGGATGAAGACTGGGACCGAGATATCCATTCCTTCTCCGGCGGGCAGAAGGTACGTATCAACCTTGCGGCGGCTTTTGTCCGTCATCCTGATTTCCTTCTTCTGGATGAACCGACGAACCATCTGGACATGGACATGCTGGAATGGCTCGAAGATTATCTTCGCTCCTACAAGGGCGGCATTCTGATGATTTCCCATGACCGCTACTTCCTTGATGCGGCTGCAACCGGAATCATCGACCTTGAAAATCACAAGATCCGTACGTTCCGCGGCGGATATTCCAGATACCTTGAGACAAAGACGAACCAGGATGCTGCTTATGAAAAAGCATATAACAAGCAGCAGGAACACATCAAAGAAACAGAAGAATATATCAGGCGCTATAAGGCAGGCATCAAGGCCAAGCAGGCAAGGGGGCGCCAGTCACAGCTGAACCGCCTGGAAAGGCTGGACAAGCCCGTCCATCAGGCAACGCTTCGTTTCCATTTTGACCCGCCGGAAGACTGCGCAGAAAAAGTCCTTGATATTCTTCATGTTTCTGCTTCCTATGGGACCCATGATATTTTCAAAGACCTGACGATGCATATCAAGAAGGGAGAAACAGTCGGCCTCATCGGACCAAACGGGGCCGGGAAGACAACACTCCTGAAGCTTATCACCGGAGAGAAGCAGCCCGACAGCGGCATCGTGCAGATTGGAAATAATGTCAAAATCGGATATTATTCACAGGAGCAGGAAATGCTTCATCCCGAGTACCAGGTCATTGATGAAGTACGCAATATGTTCAATTATGGGGAAGGAGAAGCCAGAAATATCCTGGGCATGTTCCTTTTCCGCGGAGATGATGTATTCAAGCAGGTCGGCATGCTTTCAGGGGGAGAAAAGGCAAGACTTTCCCTTCTCTGTCTTTTCCTTGAAAGACCTAATTTCCTGATTCTGGATGAACCGACAAACCATCTGGATATACCGACAAGAGAAATCATGGAAGATGCCATCCTTGCTTTTGGCGGGACGTGCCTTGTCGTATCCCATGACCGTTACTTCCTCGATAAAACTGCGGGAAGGATCCTTGATATGGAAGGCGGAAAGCTGACGGAATACCTGGGCAACTACAGCTACTACCGCGAGAAGAAAAAGGATCTGGAAGAATACGAAAAGGACAGGAATGGTACGGAAGAGCATTCTCTAAAGACTGAAGTGAAGAAGGAAGAGGAAGCAAAGCCGGCGCCGAAGAAACAGGAACTCTCTGCAGGGGATGAAGCCAAGATGGAACATCTCGAGATGGAAATAGGCCGCCAGGAAGCCACTCTTGCCATGTATACAGCCCAGATGTCCATGAATCCGGATGATTACGAAAATCTTGCCCGTGAATATGAAGAAGCCAAGAGCAAACTGGACGAACTCTATGAAAAGTGGTCTGAAATCGCAGCAAAGGCAGAAGATTGAGTTTTTTAGAAAATGTAAAGTCAGGATTCACGCAGCAAAAAGGACTGCGGATATGAGAAATCGTATTCACAGTCCTTTTCAATTGCCTTATTTCTTATTTAAGAATATCCAGGATGGCCAGGATCAATGTTCCTAAGGTGCCAAAGAGGGCAACGATGATGCCGTTCATGGTATCCCAGTTCATATGGGTAATTCCCAGTGTATTCAGGAGCCAGAAGAGGACACCGCCCATAATGATATTTCCTATGATTTTTTTTGCAAACTTGGCGAAAAGCATAAAAGCAATGAAAATAACGATGATGCTTGTTATGCCGTATCCTCCAAGTCCTCCGAGTGTTTCCATCATTTTGGCCTCCTTAAAGCTCTTTACGATTCTGGACGGCGCCTGCCAGAGTCATTCCGTCAGCATAGCCGATGTCTCCGCCGGCAGGGATGCCGCGGCCGATACGGGTGACTTTGATGCCGGCCGGTTTGATGAGCCTTGACAAGTAGAAGGCAGTGGCTTCGCCTTCTGCATCAGGATCGGTGGCAAGGATGACTTCCTTGACCTCATCGCTTTCCAGACGATTCAGAAGTTCCTTGATTTTCAACTGATCTGGGCTGATTCCGTCAAGAGGGGAGAGCGCGCCGTGGAGTACATGGTAGAGGCCATGGTACTCATGGCTCTGTTCCATGGCCATGACATCCTGCGGCTGTTCTACGACGCAGATGACAGAATGGTCTCTTCTTGCATCGCCGCAGATATCACAAGGATCCGAAGTCGCCAGATTGCAGCAGACTGAACAGTAGCAGATCTTTTCCCGCGCCGCTTTGATCGTGTCAAGGAATGCCTTGACTTCGCTTTCAGGACGCTCAAGCATGAAATAAGCAAGACGGCGGGCGCTTTTGACGCCGATGCCTGGGAGTTTTCTGAATTGTTCAGTGACGTTCTCTAATTCCTGATTCATTAGAACATGCCGCCGGGAAGGCCGAGGCCGCCGGTTACTTCGCTCATGCTCTTCTGGACCATTTCATCGGCTTTCTTTCCAGCTTCGTTGACAGCAGTGGTAATCAGATCTTCCAGGATTTCCGGATCTTCTGGATCAATGGCATCCTTTGCAATCTTCAGGGCAACAATCTGCTTTTCGCCGTTCATGGTGAGGGAAACAGCGCCGCCGCCGACAGAAACGTCAACGGTCTGCTTCTTTAATTCTTCCTGCTTCTTCTGAAGATCTTCCTGCATCTTGCGTGCTTTTTTCAGCATGTTCTGCATCTGTGCTTTATTTCCAAACATAAGTAATTCCTCCTAAATGAATGTAAATGGATGGTTAGGCAAAACTATTAGAAGTTAGTCTTTTTCATATATATCATAGTCAGGGAGCATTTTCAAGGCTTCCTTGAAAGATGGGTCTTCCAGATCAGACTGGGCGATCTCGTCCTTGCTGACAAGTTTGTAGCCGCCTTCGTTCTTGGCAGGTTCCTCTTTTCCTGAAGGGGTCGGCGCAGCAGAAGATTCCATTTCCTTGGCAAGGAGAGCTTTTGTCTCTGCTTCTTCTCCGCTTCCTTCAAGAACGACATGAAGGAGTATCGGGGAGCCGACTATTTTCTGGAACGCTTCAGCGGCAATTGTCTGATAGGACTTGTTGTTTCCCATGATGACAAGGAACTGTTGCGGCGCCGTAATGACGGCTCTGGCATTATTGGCATAAATCAGGGTTCCTTTTCTGTAACAGGTGTAGATTTCCACCCTGTGGATTGCCTTGAAATAGGAAAGAACCTTTTCCCAGATGCCGCTGTAAGAGGCAGGATCGATCAATGAAGACGGCGCATTTGCCGCAGGCGTACTTGCTGCCGGTTCGATGGAAGAAGATTTCTTTTTCGCTGTGCTCCCTAGCTTTTTCGTTTCCTTTGGCGTGGAAGCCGGCATGGCGGGCTTTGCTTTTGGCATTATGATTTCTGCCGGCTTTTCTTCTGCTGAAGGCGGAGAAAATGGCGGGATTTCTGGAGGCGGGCCAAAGGATGGCTCTAAGGGAGCAGCCGGGGCAGGCGCGGATGCGGGGGAAGGGGCAGGGAATGCATTCTTGAGGGAAATGATTTTCTTCAAGCTTTCCACTTCCTTCTCAAGCTGGCTGACTCTTTCCGCAAGGCTGTCTGCCGCGCGGCTTCCCTTTACGCGGCAGAGACGGAGAATTCCCATTTCTGCGCTCATTTTCGGGAATGTGTTCCATTTGAGATCCTGCAGGGATTCATGCAGGGCTTCGAAGAGAGCATCCAGATAAGGCTCTGAGAGGCTTTCCGCATCTTTCTTTATTTCATCAGAAAGTCTGCCATAAGCAAGGAGCTCGGGCGTATCAGGATCGATCCGGCAGACCATCAGATTCCTGAAATGCTCGAGGAGATCTCTTAATATGGATGCCGGTTCCCTGCCGCTCTGAAGGATATCATAAAATACAGAAAGAGCCTCTCCGCTTTCTCCTTTGAAAATATGGCGTGACAGGGAAATCAGCTGCTCTTTTCCCGTAAGGCCCAGGAGGTCCTGGACGGACTCGGCATCAAGCGTGCTTCCTTCACAGGAAGAAACGCACTTGTCGAGAAGGGAAAGCGCATCTCTTAAGCCGCCGTCTGAGCGGACTGCTATAAGATCGGCCGCTTCTTCTGTAAGAGGAAATTTTGCCTGGCCGGCTATGTACATCAGGTGGTCGGAAATATCTTCCGTGGAGATTCTCCTGAAATCGTATGTCTGGCATCTGGAAAGGATTGTGAGGGGAATCTTACCCGGCTCCGTCGTTGCCAGGATGAAAAGGACATAGGACGGAGGTTCTTCGAGTGTCTTTAAAAGTGCATTGAATGCTTCATTGGAAAGCATGTGAACTTCGTCGATAATATAGACTTTCTTCCTGCAGGCAGAGGGAAGTGTCCTGACAGATTCCTTCAGCGCCCTGATTTCTTCAATGCCTCGGTTGGATGCGGCATCGATTTCATACACATCAAGGGAGGATCCGGAACTGATTTCAAGACAGTTTCTGCATTCATTGCAGGGGTTGCCGTCATGGGGATGTTCGCAGTTCACCGCCTTGGCGAGGATTCTTGCCATGCTCGTCTTTCCTGTACCCCTCGGGCCGGAGAAGAGGTAAGCGTGTGCGAGGCGGCCCTGCTCAAGCGCGCGCTGCAGTGTCGTCGAGACATGCTTCTGCCCGACGACATCTGAAAAAGTCTGTGGTCTCCATTGTCTATAAAGTGCTTGATAAGCCATTGCAGTCACCGTACCAGTAATATGAATTCAACTTTTGAACGTAGTCTAAAAGTATTATACCAAAAAAATAAGCCGCGATAGAGATTGCGGCATCTGTATAATGAAACGCAGCAAAAAAGCCTTGCAATCCTCATTTATGACAGTCTCCAGGATGCACCGTGGCACATGGAAAGGACCACTTACTGCTGCTTCCTCTCGGACCTGACAGGGTTCATGGGATTCTATTGCACGGGGCCCGGAGGCTGCCATAAATCAACATTGCAAAGCTACGTGAATTATCATACATCATTTGCCCGGTTTTGTAAAATCCTTTTTGTAAATTTCATCGGGAATCCATTTTGAAGTGTTTCCTTATAACATATAAAAATGATAAAATAAGATAGTATTATTATATAGAATATAGTTAGTATAGAAAGGGCTGTGGAATGATGGAATACCGTATTGAACATGATTCACTTGGCGAAGTCCGCGTACCGGCGGATCATATGTGGGGTGCTCAGACGCAGCGCTCCTTCGAAAATTTCAAAATCGGCAGAAAAATGCCGGAAGAAATTATTCATGCTTTTGCTGTATTGAAAAAATGTGCAGCAAAGGTCAATGAAGAAAACGGTGATCTCGATCCTGAAAAGGGTGCGGCAATCCGTGAAGCCTGCGATGAAATCATGGCAGGAAAATGGCCTGATGAATTCCCGCTCGTTGTGTACCAGACCGGTTCAGGCACACAGAGCAACATGAACATGAATGAAGTGGTTGCCCACATTGCCAATTTGAAACTGGCAGAAGCAAAGAGCGAAAAGAGAGTTCATCCGAATGATGATGTGAATATGTCACAGTCATCCAATGATACATTCCCCACAGCCATGCATATAGCAGCTGTAGGTGTCCTTCATAAATACCTCTATGGCTCTATTGATGAACTGACAGCTACCTTTACTGCAAAGAGTGAAGAATACATGCATACCGTCAAAATCGGACGCACCCACGTGCAGGATGCTGTTCCGCTGACATTCGGTCAGGAAGTATCCGGCTGGACACAGATGCTGATCCAGAGCAAGAAAATGATTCAGGATGGGGAAAAGTATCTCCATGAACTTGCCATCGGCGGCACGGCCGTAGGAACCGGTCTTAACAGCCCGAATGGGTTCGGAGAACAGGTTTCCAGGGCAATTGCTGAGGAAACAGGGATTCCGTTTACTTCAGCTCCCAATAAATTCTACGCCCTGACAGCCAGAGATGATATCGTCTTTACGCACGGCGCTTTGGATGCGCTGGCCGGCGACTGCATGAAATTTGCTGATGACCTCCGCCTTCTGGCAGGCGGCCCCAGAGCAGGGCTCGGAGAACTGACCATCCCTGCCAATGAACCAGGATCCTCCATCATGCCGGGCAAGGTGAATCCGACACAGTGCGAAGCGCTGACAATGGTTGCATGCCGCGTTCATGGCAATCAGGCAGCAGTTTCCATGGCATCCTCCCAGGGCCGTTTTGAACTTAACGTCTATGCCCCGATTCTTGCTGACAGCTTCATCGAATCCGTCAAACTCTTGAGCGAAGCTATCCATTCCTTTGATATTCACTGCGCACAGGGAATCCAGGTCAATGAAGACCGCATGGAAGAACTCGTAGAAAAATCTCTGATGCTCGTTACTGCATTGTCCCCGCATATCGGCTATGAAAAGTCTGCTAAAATCGCAAAGAAGGCATTTGCTGACAACAGCTCCCTCAAAGAAGCGGCTCTTGATCTTGGCTACGTAACCGAAGAAGAATATGACCGCTGGGTTGATGCCAAAGAAATGACAAACGTTGACCGCTGATTGGCCAAAGGATAATAATGATAATAAAAACCAGAGACTTCTCATCAGGGATCTCTGGTTTTTTGTTGGGCAGAAACTATCAGAAATCCTTACTAAAAGAAGTTCAGGAATGCATAATGTCTTTAACGGAACAGGGAATTTCATATATAATAAGGAAAATACTATGCCTGCATAAGGGGAAATGAGATATGGATGCTGTTTTTACAGGCATAACAGCGCTGATTTAAGAGAATTTACAAATAGGAGAGTTTTATTTCTTAAGAATTCTTTTTTCTCAGGTTCTTTTATGATAGAATAGTAGCGTTGACTTTACATTAAGTATATACATATCAGGGAGGTTATATGGGTCATATTTCTGTGATAGGCAGCTGTAGCATGGATCTCATGATCGAGGCCGACAGAAGACCACAAGCCGGCGAAACAGTTATGGGAAAGAGACTGATCGTTTCTCCTGGAGGAAAAGGGGCCAATCAGGCAGTAGCAGCAGCCCGACTTGGGGAAAAGGTATATATGATTGGCTGTGTTGGCAATGACGCTTATGGCAGCATGATGCTCGATACGCTCAAAGAAAACGGCGTGAATACGGATTATGTGTCTGTCCTGGATAATGAAGCGACCGGCACGGCGCACATCATTCTGGCAGAAGGCGATAACAGCATTATCGTATTGAAGGGTGCTAATGATAAAGTAGATAAAAATGTAGTTGATTCTGCTTTCGACATCATCAAGACATCTTCGCTTGTCATGCTCCAGCATGAGATTCCCATGGATACCATTGGATATATCATTGACAGGTGCTATGAAGAAGGGATTCCGGTCATGCTGAATCCTGCACCTTATATGGATATCCCTGAAGAATGGATTGAAAAAGTTACATACCTGACTCCGAACGAACATGAAGCAGCGCTGATGTTTGAAGGAATGGACCGTGATGAAATTCTGAAAGCCCATGCCGGAAAGGTCATCATGACCGTAGGAAAAGAAGGCGTTGTTTACGGAGACGGCGATGATGTGGTTCATGTTTCCGGATTTACTGTCTCTGCAGTAGATACGACCGGGGCAGGGGATACATTCAACGGCGCTTTCGCAGCTGCAAGATGTGACGGGCTTCCGCTCAAGGAGGCAGTACGTTTTGCCAATGCGGCAGCGGCGCTTTCAGTTCAGAAGATTGGCGCTCAGGGCGGCATGCCTTGGCGCAGTGAAGTGGAGGAGATGCTTTCATGAACAAGTATGGAATCTTAAACAGCAGCATTGCTAAAGTTCTGGCAGATCTGGGCCATACAGATAAAATCTGCATTGGCGACTGCGGACTTCCTGTGCCGAATGGCGTAGAGAAAATCGATCTTGCGCTTCGTTTCGGTGAACCGCTCTTTATCGAAGTGGCCAAAGAAGTGGCAAAGAACATGCAGATAGAGAAAATCTATCTGGCACCGGAAACTGCATCCAAGAATCCAAAGCAGTGGGAAGCACTGAAAGAAGTATTCCCGGAGGACAAAGTCGAATGGGTCATGCTGAAGGACCACGAACAGCTGAAAGCAATGGAAAAGGACTGCAAGACTGTCATCAGGACAGGAGAAGTTACTCCTTTCTCCAATATTATTCTCCAGTCCGGAGTCATCTTCTAAGAGAGGAATTTGAAGTACATGGATATAAATATGGTAGGGATTTGCAGATCCTTCGGTACGAATAAAGTACTCGGGGGAGTCAATCTCCATATTCGTCCTGGCGAAGTGCATGCTTTGATGGGCGAAAACGGGGCAGGCAAATCTACATTGATGAATATTTTAACAGGGATTCATAAAGCGGATGCCGGAACGATTCTTGTCGATGGAAAGGAAGTCACATTCCAGAACAATAAGGATGCAGAAGAGCATGGCATTGCTTTTATTCATCAGGAACTCAATATATGGCCGAACTTGTCAGTGCTTGAAAATCTCTTCCCGACAAACCAGCCCAGAACCCGTCTGGGACTGATTGACTTCAAGGAAATGAGAAGACGCGCTGAAGCAAAATGCAAGGAAATCGGAATTGAACTTCCCCTCGATGCAATTGCAGGGGAGTGCTCCGTAGGCCAGCAGCAGATGACTGAAATTACACGAAACCTGATGCTTGATGCCAAGACGGTCATCATGGACGAACCGACAGCTGCTTTGACAGAACGTGAAACCGACAGCCTTTTTGCCGTCATGAAGACATTGAAGAACAACGGCGTATCTGTCATTTATATTTCCCACCGCATGGAAGAAGTATTCAATAACTGTGATACAATCACCGTCATGCGTGACGGACAGACAATCAGTACGCGTCCTACTGAAGAAACAGGAATGGACCAGATTGTCAATGATATGGTTGGCCGTGTCATGAGCGAATATTATCCGGTTCGTACGAACGTTCCGGGCGATGAAGTATTCCGCGTGGAAAACTTCACACAGCCCGGCGTGTTCCGTGATGTTTCCTTCTCCGTCAGGAAGGGCGAGATCCTTGGCGTGGCAGGGCTCATGGGCGCAGGACGTACGGAAATCATGAGAGCCATTTTTGGCGTCGATCCACATGAATCCGGCAAGCTGTACCTGGAAGGAAAGGAAATCATAATCAAGAAGCCGCTTGATGCAATCAATCATGGTTTCGGGTTCATTACAGAAAACAGAAAATCCGAAGGTCTGATCCTTGACTTCTCAATCGGAAAGAATATTGCGCTTCCCAGTGAAGAAAGACTGGCCAAGGGCCATGTCATCAATGCCAAAGCTGAACGGGATTTTTCCGAAGAACTTTCCCATCGTTTGGGGGTTAAAGCACAGAGCATTGATTTGGCAGCAAGCACACTCTCTGGCGGCAATCAGCAGAAGGTCGTCATTGCCAAGTGGGTAGGCATGCACCCCAAACTTCTGATCCTCGACGAACCGACAAGAGGCATCGATATCGGCGCGAAGAAGGATATTTATGATTTGATGAATGAACTGACCGCCAAGGGCGTGTCCATCATCATGGTTTCTTCCGAACTTCCGGAAGTCATCGGGATGAGTGACAGAATCATGGTTATCCATGAAGGCCGTGTGGCTGGAATCGTTGATCATAAAGATGCAACACAGACAAGAATTATGACGCTTGCAACCGGAGGAGAGTAAAAAGAATGAATTCCGCTAAAGTAAAAAACATTGTAAGAGAAATGGGTCCGCTGATCGGGCTGATTCTTCTCTTTATTGTCATTTCTGTATTGAATGACAGTTTCATCGATCCATCTAACTTAAGAAACCTGGCCAGACAGATTTCCATCAATGCACTGATCGCCTTTGGCATGACCTTCGTCATCCTGACGGGCGGCATTGACCTGTCTGTCGGTTCCATTCTGGCTCTTTCCAGTGCACTTATGGCAAGCATGATTGCCAAAGGCACGAATCCGGAAATGGCAATCGTGTTCTCTGCTTTCATCGGCATCCTTCTGGGAGCCGTGAACGGCATCATCATTTCTTATGGCAAGGTCGCACCTTTTATTGCTACACTGGCTACCATGACTATTTACCGCGGTGCTACCCTTGTTTATACAAACGGCAACCCGATCAGCGGATTGACAGATGATCCTCTCTTCACCGGTTTTGGTCAGGGATTTGTCCTTGGAATTCCGGTTCCTGCGATTGTCATGCTGATTGCATTCTTCATCCTGTACTTCATCCTGAAGAAGACTCCTCTTGGACGTCAGACTTATGCAGTAGGCGGCAATGAAAAGGTCTCCTACATTTCCGGGATTAAGATTGACAGAATCAAGATTTTTGCGTATGCTTTGACTGGATGCCTTTGTGCGGTGGCAGGCGCTATCCTGACTGCTCGTCTGAACAGTGCCCAGCCTACAGCCGGCATGGGTTATGAACTTGATGCTATTGCTGCAGTAGTACTTGGCGGTACATCTCTGGCCGGCGGTAAAGGCCGTATTTCCGGTACTTTGATCGGTGCTCTGATCATTGGTACATTGAACAACGGTCTTAACATACTGAACGTATCCAGCTTCTACCAGCAGGTTGTCAAAGGTATAGTTATTTTGCTCGCAGTACTTATGGATCGCAAGAAAAACTAAGGAGGAAGACAATTGTTAAAGAAAATCGCTTTGGCTGCAATGATCGGTGCAGCACTTATTTCTGTCGCAGGCTGCGGCTCTTCTGATAAGAAGTCCAACGGAGCAGCTTCTGGCTCCAAGAATGTTACGATCGGCTTCTCTGTTTCCACACAGAACAACCCGTTCTTCGTAACCATGGCTAACAGCGTAAAAGCCGCTGCTGATAAAGCCGGTGTCAATGTTAAAATCGTTGATGCTCAGAACGACCCTGCAAAGCAGGCTAATGATATCGCAGATCTGCTCCAGGGCAACATCAGCGTACTCATCGTAAACCCGGTTGACTCCGCTGCCATCTCCAACTCTGTCATCGCAGCAAATAAGGCAAAGATTCCGGTTATCACCATTGACCGCTCTTCCGATAAGGGCGAAGTTGCAGCTCATATCGCTTCCAACAACGTCAAAGGCGGCGAAATGGCAGCTAACTTCATCGTTTCTAAACTTGGCGAAGGTGTTCCGGTTGCTGAACTGGAAGGTATTCCAGGCGCATCTGCTACACGTGAACGCGGCCAGGGCTTCCATAACATTGCCGACAATAAACTGAAGGTTGTTGCTAAGCAGAGCGCAGACTTTGACAGAAGCAAGGGCCTGACAGTTACTGAAAATATTCTCCAGGCAAATCCTGAAATCAAGGCTATTTTCGCTCAGAATGACGAAATGGCTCTTGGCGCAGTCAGCGCAGCAAAAGCTGCTAACAAGCAGCTCCTGATTATCGGCTTCGACGGCACTGCTGACGGCATCAAAGCTGTCAACGACGGCGAAATGGCAGCTACCATTGCTCAGCAGCCAGATAAGATGGGCGAAATCGGCGTTGATACCGCTATTAAGCTTGCTAAGCATGAAAATGTAGAAAAGAATATTGCTGTTGACCTGAAACTGGTTGAAAAGAAATAATCTTTTCTAAAATGACAACCTGAATCAAAAACCGCGGCCTTCATGCCGCGGTTTTTCTTTTGATTTGATATCAGTGCGCTTTTTACGTGCATTTATTGAATATATTATTCGTTATTATTCATTGACGATGATGCCTGCTAAATTTATAATAGGAGAAGCATAAAAATTAATGGAAAAGGAATCTATATGAATTTAAATGACGCAAATCTTTTCTCCGGTGTTTTAGGAGAAAATCAAATAAAAGTGAACGAACCTATGAGCAGGCATACGACATTTGGTATTGGCGGGCCCGCTGATTTTTTTCTGCTGCCTGAAACGACAGAAGAATTATGCATCATTACCAAACTGGTCAGGAAGAATAATCTGCCACTCTTCATCCTTGGCGGCGGTGCCAATCTTCTTGTCAGGGACAAGGGCATACGCGGTGTTGTCATCTGCACGTCCCGTCTCCAGGGCATTGAAAGAATAGGAAATACGCTTAAAGTATCAAGCGGCATTCCGACGGCCGCTGTTGCCAGAAAGGCTCTTTCATACGGCCTTTCCGGGATGGAATTTGCAAGCGGCATCCCGGGCTCTATCGGCGGAGCTGCATTCATGAATGCAGGCGCGTATGGCGGGGAAATGTCAAAAATCATTTCCCGGGCAACGGTCTGCGATACGAGCGGCGACCTTGTTGTTTATGACAAAAAGGATCTGGGATATTCTTACCGCCAAAGCCGTTTCATGCAGAAGGGCGAGGTCATTGTCGATATTACACTCTCCCTCAAGGAAGGCAATGAAAACGATATCAAGGCGCTTATGGATGATCTGAACGGGAGGCGCAGGTCCAAGCAGCCGCTGGACAAGAAGAGCGCAGGAAGTACCTTTAAACGCCCTGAGGGCCATTTCGTAGGCCAGATGATAGAAGAATTAGGGCTTAAGGGATTTTCTGTCGGAGATGCCCAGGTGAGCGAAATGCATGCAGGATTCCTGATCAATAACGGCAATGCCAGCTGCGAGGATATGCTTCAGCTGATTCATGCAGTACAGGAAAAAGTGAAGGAAGCCTATGGCGTCGATCTGCATACGGAAGTACAGATTGTCGGAGAAGAATAATCCATTAAGTATTCTCTTTATGAATTGATTGATTTTTTAAGAAAGAAGGCGGGCTGCAATGGAAGTCATAGCATTTTTTGGTCCACCCGGAACAGGAAAAAGCGACAGGGCTCTTGTTGTAGCCTATGAAAATAAAGCGTCCTGCATCATTGACGACGGAATCCTTATTTATCACAGCAGAATCGTGGCCGGAAAATCGGCCAAGCGCGAAGAAAGCCGGCTCAAGGCTGTCAGGCGCGCTATTTTCTGGGATGCGGAGCAGAGAGAGGAAGTCAGGCAGGCTCTTGAGAAAATCAATCCTAAGCGTGTCCTGATCCTTGGCACGTCGGACCGCATGGTAGAGACGATCTGCAAGGCACTGGGGCTTCCAAAACCGTCCAAGTATATCAGGATCCAGGACGTAGCCCGTCCGGATGAGATGCTTAAGGCAAAAGAAGCAAGAAACAAGGAAGGAAAGCATGTTATCCCTGTTCCTACTATGGAACTGAAGCCTTACTTCAAAGGGTACCTCATCGATCCGCTCCGTTTCTTCCGCAACAGGAAGAAGGAAATGCCGAAGCGTTTCAGCGAGAATGAAGAAAGGTCTGTGGTAAGGCCGGTTTTCAGCTATTACGGGAAGCTCTCGTTTTCTGACCGTGTCATTGAGTCGCTGGTGTATTATGCAGTCAGGGATATGAAAAAAATCCGCATTACGCATGTCAGAAGCGAGAAAAGCACGGGCCAGATGAATGGGCTCATCCTTTTCATCGATGTCTCCGTAAAGCCCGGAACACCGCAGGAAATCAAGAAAATCATCCATACGATGAGAGACCGCATCCAAAGGGAAATCGAGCATACGACTGGTATGTCGCTCGATACGATCAAGGTCAATGTGACGACCGGAGTAACGCGGTAAAGAAAATCGTTATATAATTTTCTTGACAGAGATTTGCCCATATGGTAATTTAAATGCAACTCTAAACGATGAAGAAAAGAGTAAACAGATGGCGGCAGCCAAGCGAGTCCGGATAGTGGAAGCGGATATGTCAAAACTGTTGAAGTGCATTTCTGAGTTTGAAAGGCTGTAACCAAGTAGGCTTTCCCGGGTCCTCCCGATACAGAGGCACGGTATGCGGCACAGGCCAAGTACCTGTTAAGGCATGTATGGCGACATATATGCAAAATTAGGTGGAATCACGAAGCTCTCGTCCTAAACGGATGGGGGCTTTTTTGATTACATGAAGAGCAGTGCCTCTTCATGATCCGTTTTGAGTAAGCGCAAAGGAGAAGTCATTATGATGGAAAGGCGATGTCGTAGTTAAGAGACCGGGAAGTATAGAAGAAGCGTATTAAAAATGAGTGCAGGATGATTTGCACGTATAAACGGATTTCCAAGGGAGGAAAATAAGATGAGCGAAAAGAAACTTCATTTTGAAACATTACAGCAGCATGCAGGCCAGGTGCCGGATCCGGTAACAGGGGCAAGAGCCGTTCCGATTTATCAAACGACATCCTATGTATTCAAGGATGCACAGGAAGCAGAAGACCGCTTCGCACTCCGCAAGCCGGGTTACATTTACGGCCGCCTGACCAATCCGACGCAGGATGTACTGGAAAAGAGACTGGCTGCCCTTGAAGGCGGCACAGCAGGCCTTGCCGTAGCAAGCGGCGCAGCAGCAGTTACGTATTCCATTCTGAATATTGCAGGAGCCGGTGATGAAATCGTTGCCGCATCCACCCTTTACGGCGGCACCTATGAGCTCTTTACCGATACACTGCCGCAGCTCGGAATTACGACACATTTCGTGGATCCTGATCATCTGGAAGAAATCGAAAAGGCGATTACGCCAAAGACAAAAGCAGTCTATATCGAAACACTGGGAAATCCGGCCATCAATATCCCGGACTTTGATCTGATCAGGGATATCGCTCATGCCAAGAATCTTCCGGTACTCGTTGATAATACATTTGCTACACCTTACTTATTCCGTCCTCTGGAACACGGACTTGACGTATCCATCCATTCCACGACAAAGTTCATCGGCGGACACGGCACGACACTCGGCGGTGCTATTATTGAAAACGGAGAATTCAACTGGAACCAGCCTGAAAGATATCCTCACTTTGCGAAACCAGATGCATCCTATCATGGAATCAATTTTGCAACGGATATCCCGGGAGCCGGCTTCGTAACAAGAATCCGTGCCAAGGTGCTGAGAGACACCGGTGCAGCCATTTCCCCGATCTCCGCATGGTTCTTTATCCAGGGTCTTGAAACACTGTCCCTCCGTGTAGAAAGACATGTCTACAACGCAACGAAGGTGGCTGAATACCTGGAAGCTCATCCAAAGGTAGCAAAGGTCAACTATCCGGGCTTCAAATCTTCTCCATATCATAAACTGCAGGAAAAATACCTGCCGAAGGGCGCAGGTTCCATTTTCTCCATTGAACTGAAAGACGGATTTGAGGCAGCCAGAAAATTCATCGACAACCTCGAAATCTTCTCCGATCTTGCCAATGTAGGCGATTCCAAGTCTCTCGTCGTTCATCCGGCTTCTACTACCCATCAGCAGCTTGATGAAGCAGCACAGAAGGCAGCAGGAATCACACCGGGAACAGTACGTATTTCTGTAGGCATTGAAAATGTCGATGATCTCCTGAATGATCTGGAACAGGCTCTTGCCAGAATTTAATGAATAGAATCAGCCGTCTTCTGAATGCAGGGAAGCCCCTGTGCTCTGATGAAGAATGAAAATGAAAAGGCAGTGTGCGGTAATTTTGCACACTGCTTTTTATAGTGATGATTATAAGGGGTAACAAAAAATCTCTGCAGCAGGTTGAATACTTTCTGCAGAGATTTTTATCAGCCGTTCCAGTGGTGGGGGATTTCAGGAAATTCTCCGATGACCATCATGTTAGCCAGGATATTGGACATAAGGCGTCCTTCCTCGTCGCGCATTTCAGCAGTAATGGCAATGGTAGAGCGGCCGCGGTGAGTGACTTTGCTCGTGACGCGGATCGTTTCTCCAGGCGTTACCGTACGGATGAAATTCATCGTCAGCGTAACTGTTGCAACAACAGCGCCTACGGTTGCGCTTGTCACGCCTGTAACGGAATCAGCAAGCGCTGCAAAAACGCCTCCATGAATGACGCCTCTCTGATTGTTATGCTTTTCTGGGTCAGTCTTAAGGCTGACCGTTGCGCTTCCGCAGTGAATCTCTTCAATGTTGATATGGAAGTAATCCATCATGAAATGATTGGGCTTGTAGATATCTCTGATGTGCTGCCTGATTTGCTCTGGGTCTGTTAAAATTTCCATAAATAACCTCCCGCTGAAATAAGGAACTATATAAATAATCATAATCACGCACCAAGGGAATTGCAAGAATGAATCATCCTGACAGGAGAAATCCGTTCCACTTTACGATGAGTCTCCAAACAACGTATAATAATTATATATGTTCAATTGGATTTAAAAGGTATAAGGAGGTCATATGTTTCACGCAACGACAATATTGGCAGTCAAGAAAGATGGACATACAGCAGTAGCTGGTGACGGGCAGGTCACTATGGGCAATGCCGTCATCATGAAAAATACGGCGCGTAAAGTAAGACGCCTTTATCACGGCAAGGTAATAGCAGGCTTTGCAGGTTCAGTGGCAGATGCCTTTGCTCTTTTTGATAAATTCGAATCAAAACTGGTCGACTGCAACGGCAACCTGGTCAGGGCGGCTGTCGAGTTTGCCAAGGAATGGAGAAGCGACAGGGTTCTACAGAAACTGGAAGCGCTCCTGATCATGACAGACGGGGAGCATCTTTTCCTTGTATCCGGAAGCGGGGAAGTCATAGAACCTGACGACGGAATCCTTGCCATCGGAAGCGGCGGAAATTATGCGCTCGCAGCTGCCAGGGCACTGGTATCCGTAACAGATCTTTCTGCCCGTGAAATCGCAGAGAAATCACTTCATATAGCGGCAGATATCTGTGTTTATACAAATCACAACGTCATTGTGGAGGAAATATAATGAATGATGAATTAACGCCAAGACGTATTGTAGAATATCTGGATCAGTACATCATCGGCCAGCAGGATGCCAAGAAATCCGTGGCCGTTGCTTTGAGAAACCGCTGGCGCGCCAGCAAACTTTCTCCTGAAATTGCAAAGGAAGTCAGCCCGAAAAATATTCTCCTGATCGGGCCTACCGGCGTAGGCAAGACGGAAATCGCAAGAAGGATTGCTTCCCTTACCAATGCACCTTTTGTAAAAGTGGAAGCGACAAAGTATACGGAAGTCGGCTATGTCGGAAGAGATGTAGAATCCATGGTCCGTGATCTGGCGGAAGAATCGGTGCGCCTTGTCAAGAAGACAGAAGCAGACCGCCACAAGAAGGATGCCGAAGAGGCTGCCCTGAAGAAAATTCAGGAAGCTATGTGGCCGTCAAAGAAAACGGAAACCAGAAGCCCGATGGATATCATCTTCGGGGAAAAGAAAGCAGAACCTGCCATTGATCAGGGAGAAAAGGAAAGAAGAAAGGACCTTCTGGAAAGAATCAGGAGCGGGGAACTTGATGACCGCATGATTGAAATTGAGGTCGAAGACAAATCAGGAACCTCCGGAGATTCAGACAATGAACAGGCCAATCAGATTTCCATGATGCTTTCCAACATGATGCCTAAGAAAACACGCAAGAAGAGAGTGACTGTCCGTCAGGCTAAGAGTATCCTGGCAGAGGAAGCCGCAGAAGAAATGGTCGATATGGAAGTCGTCAAGGAAAAGGCAATCCGCCTGGCTGAAGAACGAGGCATCATCTTTATTGATGAAATTGATAAGATTGCCGGAAGAAACAATACGAGCGGGGCAGATGTCTCAAGAGAAGGCGTGCAGAGGGATATCCTTCCCATCGTAGAAGGAGCGACCGTAAAGACGAAGTATGGCCAGATGAAAACAGACCATATCCTGTTCATTGCTGCCGGTGCCTTCCATGTATCCAAGCCAAGCGACCTGATTCCTGAACTTCAGGGCTGCTTCCCTGTCCGCGTGGAACTCTCGAGCCTGACAAAAGAAGATCTAAGGAAAATATTGACAGAACCGCGCCAGGCCCTGATCCGCCAGTATGAATCGCTCCTTGAGACAGAAGGCGTGACGATTACGTTTATGGAAAGCTCTCTCGATGCCATTGCCGAGATTGCCACCCACGTCAATGAAGAGACTGAGGATATCGGAGCCAGAAGGCTTTATACCATCCTGGAAAGAGTGCTCGAGGATATTTCCTTTGAGGCGCCTGACCTGGAGGATAAGAACGTGACGATTGACGGCGATTACATAAGAGAAAAGATGGGAAGGATTACGCAGGATATTGACGTATCCAACTATATACTTTAATACAGATTTGTCATAACAAACCGGGATCTCAAACAGGGATCCCGGTTTTTCGCGCGGCGCATAATGAATAATGTCAATCGAGGAAATCTTATTGGTTGACCGATGGTTTACAACTGATTATAATGTAAGGAAATAAAATAGTCTTGAATAAAGTCCGTTTTATCTATAAAAATAAGGATATAAAGTACTTCACAGGATCGGAGGTTTATTATGCGAAATGAAATTCTGGATTATTTTCGCAAGGCGGATGGCAATTTCGTTTCCGGACAGCAGATTTCAAAAGACCTGCATGTCTCGCGTACAGCAATCTGGAAGCATATTAACGTCTTGAAAGAAAGAGGCTATATTTTTGAATCCAGTACAAGAAAGGGATACAGATTGATTTACGCACCGAATTTGCTGACACCGCTTGAAATTGACAGTGCACTCCATACAGAGACATTTGGAAGACATGTCGTCTATCTGGAATCCACACAGTCCACGAATGAAGAAGCAAAGAAGATAGCACGTGAAGGTGCTGAAGAAGGGACTATCGTCGTCGCTGAAGAACAGATTACAGGACACGGAAGACTTGCGAGAGGATTTTACAGCCCTTTTGCCAAGGGCATTTGGTTCTCTCTGATTCTCCGTCCTAAATTCTTCCCGATGGAAGCATCCAAGTGCACGCTTCTGGCGGCAGTAGGCGTTTGCCGCGGCATCAGAAGGATGGGGCTTGCTGACGCAGGCATCAAATGGCCAAATGATATCCTTGTCCATGGCAAGAAGCTTGTCGGCATCCTGACACTGATGTCTGCATCCATGGAAAAGATCGACTATATCATCATGGGCATCGGCATCAATACAGGGATCAAGAAGAATGAATTCCCGGAAGATTTCCGTGAAGGCGCGACGTCCTTCCTTAATGAAGGCATCAATGTTTCACGCAAGGATCTTCTTGCAGCCATTCTCGGCGAGCTGGAAAAAGAATACAGCATCGCGCAGGATGAAGGCTTTGACAAAGTGCTTGATGACTGGAGAGCGCTTTCTGTTACTTTGGGACAGGAAGTCCGCGTAATCTTCGGCGATGACAGCTATACAGGGAAAGCAGTCGATATTGACCGCGATGGCTGTCTGCTGGTCAATACAGGAAGCGAAGTCAAGCGCGTCATTGCAGGAGACGTATCCATACGCCCTGTAGATGCGCCAATTCCCAAACGCTGATCCAATCTGGTTGACTTAAAGAACGGCAATGATAAAAATGAAATTTCAGAAAAGAGGAAAAGTATGAAAAATCATAATTTTATCAGTGCTGCATTATTTGCCGGTATCATGGCAATATTATCACAATTTGCATTTCCGATAGGCGCCGTTCCGATTACGCTGCAGAGCTTTGTCTGTGCGCTGGCAGGAGGCGTCCTGGGCAAGAAATGGGGCGCCATTTCCATTGGACTCTGGCTGATTCTTGGCATGATCGGGATTCCGGTCCTCACCATGGGGAAAGCAGGCATAGGCATATTCCTCTCCCCAGTAGGCGGTTATTATCTGGGCTTCGTCCTGATGGCTTTGATCAGCGGATTCAGATCAGAAGAGAAGGTCAATATTTTCTGCTATATCGGATTTGCCATTCTTGGACTTATCTCCTGCTATGCATTGGGAACCATCTGGTTCATGGGATACTTCCAGTACGGCCTTGGAAAGGACATGCCTCTCTGGACAGCTTTGACCATGACGGTATTCCCGTTTGTTGTATTTGACCTGATTAAAGTGACCTTAGGTGTATTGAGCGGTGTCAGGATCAGAAGAGCATTGATTCAGGCAGGCTTCCGTCCGACGACACATTAAGGTACCATAAAGAGCTCCGGGGCTTCGGCCGGCTTCCGGAACTCTTTATTTATTGCAAAGAATGCGGCAAAACCGTTATTCCATCGATGACAGCAGAAAAGAAAAGGCGGATTGTATAATTAAGTTGAACACTTAAAAATCCATAGCGAACCCTTGTGGTAAAATGTAGTTGCACAAAAAACACAACCACAAAGGAGAATCGCTATGGATCAAAATCATTTTACCACGGATACGTTACGCAAAAAAGGGGCTCATTTAACTTTTGAGGAACGAGTCATTATCCAAACGCGTCTCCGCGACAAGCAATCGTATCGGAGCATAGCCCGTGAGATTGGGTGCTGTGTCAATACGGTACGCAACGAGGTGAAGCGTGGCAAGGTTCTTTGCTATAACGGCAAGGTGGAACGCTATCGCGCAGCAGACGGGCAAAGCACCTATGAGACGCATCGCGAAAACTGTGGTCGCAAATGCGACGCCATAGCAAAGGGAGCATTCCTCGACTATGTGCAGAAGAGACTTCAGGAACATCACTGGTCGCTCGATGCCTGCTTTGGCAGGGCACTGGTTACGGGAGAATTTCAACGTGGCGAGATGGTCTGTACGAAAACCCTGTACAACTATGTCACGCTGGGGCTCCTAGGAAAAATCAAGAGTATTGACCTGCCCTTGCGCGTCAAGCGAAAAAACGCCAGGAAGCGGGTTCGTGAGCGTAAGAAGAAGTTCGGCCGCAGTATAGATGAGCGCGATCCTTCTGTGGATGAGCGTCAGGATTTCGGGCATTGGGAGTGTGACCTTGTACTGGGATCTCGCTCAAAGGACGAAGTACTGCTGACTCTGGTTGAGCGCAAGACACGCTGTTCCCTCATCAGAAAACTGCCCAACAAGGAAAGTGCCTCTGTAATAGCAGCCTTCAGAAAATTGAAGGATGGAATGTTCCGCGGCTGTTTCAGCCGAGTGTTCCTCAGCATTACGACAGACAATGGCAGTGAGTTTTCCAGCCTGTCGGAGCTAGAGAAACTAAGTCACACACGGATCTATTATGCGCATCCGTACTGCTCCGGCGACAAAGGTACGAATGAGAATCACAACGGCTTATTCCGTCGATTTCTTCCCAAAGGGAAGAAAATCCAGGATTACCCAGTGGAACACATTTCCAGAGTAGAGTGCTGGGCCAACACCCTGCCAAGAAAAATACTCGGCTATAAGACACCCGAGGAGTGCTTTAGGGAAGAAATGCTTGCAGCACTTACTGCATAAAGGTCCGCCGGGTGTTCAACTTATTATTGCAATTCGGGGCAGAAAAGAAAATAGTTTGCAAGTCTTGACATTACGTTAACTTTGTTGCATTATACACTTGATATTAAATTTAGTCATAACCATAGGTTATCATTTGGAGGGGTATTCGAAATGCTTCTTGCCTTTGATGTAGGTAATACGAATATTGTATGCGGTGTCTATAAGGACCGTAAATTAATAAAGAATTGGCGCATAGCGACGGATACACTGCAGACAGCCGATGGTTATGTTGCTCTTCTTGGTACGCTTTTCCACCTGAATCAGCTGGAATTTGATGATGTGGAAGATATCATCATCTCGACAGTCGTACCGCCGATCATTCCTATTCTGGAAACGATGTCTCACCGCTATTTCCATGTAAAGCCGATTTTGGTCGGCCCCGGGATCAAGACGGGACTGAATATCCTGTATGACAATCCAAAGGAACTGGGCGCAGACAGGATTGTCAATGCGGTAGCAGCCATTGCTGAGTATGACTGTCCCCTGATCATCATTGATATGGGAACAGCAACGACATTCTGCGTTATCGATACAAAGGGAAATTACCTTGGCGGCGCTGTCGCACCGGGCATCGGCATTTCCAAGGAAGCTCTGTTCCAGAGAGCATCCAAGCTCCCGCGCATCGAACTCGTCAAGACGCCGAACATCATTTGCCGCAATACCGTATCCGCTATGCAGGCAGGCATCTATTACGGATTTGTCGGACAGATTGATGAAATCGTAAAACGGATTAAAGAAGAACTGAATGAACAGAATGTCAAGGTCATTGCGACCGGCGGACTGGCAACACTGATTGCCAAGTCGTCCAGCACGATCGATATCGTTGATCCGATGCTGACATTGAAAGGCCTTCTGATCTTATACGAAAAGAATAAAAACGAAGGTGGACGCAAGTAAATAGAGAGGCGGATGGATGCCATCCGTCTTTTTGCTTGTTTTGATAGACTTAAAAGGCCTTGAAATTTGCCTGTACATCAGTTATAATTACAAGCACATGGCCGGTTAGTCAAACGGTTAAGACGCTGCGTTCTCAGCGCAGAGAGTATGGGTTCGAATCCCATACCGGTCACCAAATAAAAGGGAGATGCTGCTGCATCTCCTTTTTTGCTGTGGTTGAAGTTGATTAAGGGGTTAAATGAAAACAAACTGGACGAGTCCCATGTAGCATAATGTACCGGCAGCCATGGATAAGAGCATCTGCCCTTTCCATAGATGAACGGCCGTGGTCACGGCGAGTCCTGCAATTTCAGGAATGCCGTAATTTCCGCCAGTCCACTGGACATCTTTCAGGCAGTAAATGACAAGAAGTGCAAAGACTGCAGAAGGGAGGGCCTTTCCCAGAAAATTGACATAGCCGGGAAGACGGCTTCCTGGTTTGAAGATGAGGAAGGGGAGGAGACGTGTCAGGATCGTTGCTCCTGCGCAGATGGCTATAATAAGGACTTGTTCATAAAAGGGAAGTGAAGTCATAAGAGGCCTCCTGCTTTTTCAATACGTCTCCTGAATAAAGTAATGATGCCCAGCATGAGCGCCATGGACGGGATAATGAAAGAATTGCTGCCGAAGAAATAGAGACAGACAATGCTTGAGAAAAGACCAATCAATGCCGTATAATGTTTTTTCTCATGCTTCCATTGTTCAAGAAAAATGACAAGGAACATGGAAGTCATGACAAAGCTCAGTCCCTTTGTATTGAAGGTAATGATGTTTCCCAAAAGGCCGCCTATGGCCGCGCCGCTTACCCAGTATACATAGTTTAAAAATGATACCCAGAACATGAACCAGCTTCTGTCTATACCATTTGGAATCGTTGCTGAATAATTGAGGGCAAACGTCTCATCGCACATCCAGTAGATGAGGAAGGGCTTTTTCCAGCCCATTCCTTCATACTTTTCCAGCATAGCAAGACCATAGAAGAGATGCCTTGCCTGAACGGTGAAGGCAATGATGAATGTCTGCCACGGGGCAAATGGGGAAAGCAGCATCGTGACTGTGATGAATTCAAGCGATCCTCCAAATATGAACATGGCCATAAATAAAGGATACAGGAAACTGAACCCAAGCGTATACATATAAAATCCATAAGCAAAGGCGATGAACCAGAAGCCGGCAAAAACCGGCAGCGTATAAGGCAGTGCTTCTTTGAAAGCAGAAAGCGCTGCATTTCTCTCCGTCATATTGAATCCCTCCATATAAGAGATTTATATCCTATCCTACCAAAAATGATGGCGCAATGGAATATGGAGAGTATCCTTTTTTCTAAGATGATAATCATGAATGTGCTATAATTTAATTAAATGGAAATCAGGGGAGGCAAATTATGGATACAAGCGCCAAGAGAAAATGGGTCATAGCTGCAGTCATACTACTTGTTGCAGCTGCTCTGGGGGCTGCCTGCATGAATGTCTGGCAGGACAGGAGCTTCCAGAACAAGGGAAAAGGATATGTGGTAGTTATCCGCATCGATGGTCCTATTTACGGCGGTGCCGGGTCAGAATCTGTGCTGAATAGTTCTGAAGGCGTCTCCAGTGAGGATCTGATGAGACAATTCCAGGCTGCGCGCAAGGACCCGCAGGCTAAAGCCATTCTTGTAAGAATCAACAGCCCCGGCGGTTCGACCGGTGCGACACAGGAAATTGCCGAGGAAATGGACAAGGTCAGAAGCAGCGGCAAGCCGATTATCATATCCATGGGGGATATGTGCGCATCGGCGGGATACTGGCTGGCAAGCAAGGGGAATTATATATTTGCTTCTCCTGCAACGATCACGGGCAGCATCGGTGTCTATATGGACTATAATAACGTCGAGGATTTAATGAACAAGATCGGTGTCAAGAATGAAAAGATCAAAAGCGGCGCGCATAAGGATATCCTTTCCATGTACCGCCCGATGACGGGAGAGGAAAGACAGATGCTGCAGTCGATGGTAGACGATATCTACAACCAGTTCGTGCAGACAGTTGCTGACGGCCGCAAGATGGATGAGAACAAGGTCAGAAGCATTGCGGACGGAAGGATCCTGACAGGCAAGGAAGCACAGGATTTAGGCCTGGTTGATGCTATGGGAAATTACTATGATGCACTGAACTATGCAGCAAGCAGCGGAGGAATTCCCGGAGAAAATGTACCTGTCAAAACGTATACGAATGGAATATCACTTAAAGGCATCCTTGCCGGCGAGGCAAAGAATGTCAGCAAGATCATGGCCAGAGAAATGGCCGAAAATATGACTAAGGCGCTTTCGGAATCTTCTGTTCCGTCTGTTAAGTAAGGAGGAACTATGAATTCTTTTCTCGATCTTGCATTTTCATTGATTACATCACCCAGAAAAGCGATGGTAGTCATTACGAACAGTGAAAAATTAAAAGAAGGGTTCTTCTTCTGGATTTTCGTCGTACTGCTGATGGCGATTTCTGCATTCAGGGAAGGGCCGGGACTCATCCTTCAGTTTGCACTCCTTTTCCTGGGGATGGGTACAGCCTTACTTTGCCACAGTGCCGCGATTGATTATATTTCAGGCATGTGGGGAGGAATGGGGACTGCAAAGGGGATCACAGCCGGTTTTATGGCTGCCTCTCTTCCTCTGGGCTTTTCGGTATTCTTTATGCTGATCGGCGCCTCCGGCGTCAATGAGATCAGCAGCGCAGGAACCTTTATACTTTCACTGTGGGCTTTTTATCTCGACGTTCTGGCAATCAGTGAAAATTATCGTTTCAGCACGGCAAAAGCCTTTGCTGTGGCAGTCATGCCGTATGCGCTTCTTGTCCTTGCATTCGTACTCCTTGCCGTTCTTGCCGTCCTGACGGCTGCTGCAGGGATCAGCTCCCTTGAAAGCATGGAAGGCATGGAGAATGTGCTGAGCCAGCTTTAAATGCGGGGTGGAAAAGATGCTGCCTTTCAGCGTCTTTTCTTTTTGTTTATTAATGTTAAAATGAATTGGCACCTGCCCGGACGGGTAATGTGAAAGCTTATTTTGACAGTCTATGCGATTTAGTTTGCATAAATTTTAAAATCTTTGCTTTTGTGATATAATAAGCAGAATATGAGCATCTTTAGGGATGCATATAAAAACAATAACAGTGAAATAAAATAGACATTAATAAGAAACTTGTAAGGAGGAATACCATTTATGTGCGGTATTGTAGGTTATGTCGGCAGCGGAGAAGCTTCTGAATTTTTAATTGACGGGCTCCGTCGTCTTGAATACAGAGGCTATGACTCTGCCGGTATCGCTGTGTATGAAAACGGAAAGATCCAGATCGAAAAGAAGAAAGGCGGTCTGGCTAATTTGGAAGCTGTTCTTAAGGAACATCCTCTCCATGGACATATCGGGATCGGTCATACACGCTGGGCTACACATGGAAAGCCTTCTGATGTGAATGCACATCCTCACGGCGACTGCCATAATCACTTTGTCATTGTCCACAACGGTATCATTGAAAATTACATGACGCTGAAAAAGGAATTGATTGAAAAAGGTCATGTTTTCAAGTCAGAAACGGATACCGAAGTTGTTGCACATCTTGCAGAAGAACTTGATGATGGCAATTTCCTTTCTACTGTCAGAAAAGTACTGGCTAAAATTGAGGGCTCTTACAGTCTGGTATTCATGGATGATTCCGATCCGGATACCATTATCTGCACGAAGAAGGATAATCCTCTGATTATCGGTCTGGGCAAGGGAGAAAACTTCATTGCTTCCGATATTCCGGCTGTCATCAACCGTACACGCCAGATTTACATCATGAATGATTATGAACTTGCTGTTGTCAAGAAAGACAGCATCACTTTCTATGATCATGATGATAAGGAAATCACAAAAGAAATCCATGAAGTAACATGGAGTGCTGAAGCAGCAGAAAAGGGCGGCTATCCGCATTTCATGCTGAAAGAAATTTATGAACAGCCGAAGGCTATTCATGATACAGTCCAGATTTATCTTAATAAAGACGGATCCGTAAACTTCAAGGATCTCGGCTGGACAGAAGACTGCTTTGATGATATTGACCACATCCTGATCACAGCATGCGGAACTGCTTATCATGCAGGTCTTGTAGCAAAGCATTACATTGAACGCTTTGTCAGAATCCCGGTTTCTGTCGAAATTGCATCTGAATACAGATACAGCAATCCTCTGACGACAAGCAAGACACTCTGTATCGTAGTCAGCCAGTCCGGTGAAACGATTGATACACTGGCAGCCCTGAAAGAAGCAAAGCGTCTTGGCGCAAAGAGCCTTGCTGTTACCAATTCCATCAGCTCTTCCATTGCAAGAGAATCTGATAATGTCATTTACACAATGGCAGGTCCGGAAATTGCAGTTGCATCCACCAAGGCATATACGACACAGCTCGTAGCGCTTCTTCTCCTTGCGCTGTACATGGGACAGCTCAGGAAGACTGTAAAGCCGGAACTTGTCAAGGAAATCACTGATGCCCTGAAAGATCTGCCGAAACAGATCGAAAAGGTACTGAAGGAAAATGATTACATGGCAGAAGTAGCTGAACGTCTGATCAAGGCTCACGATATCTTCTATCTGGGACGTTCCATCGACTATGCGATTGCCATGGAAGGCGCATTAAAACTGAAGGAAGTATCTTATATCCATGCAGAGGCTTATGCAGCCGGAGAATTAAAGCACGGCACTCTTGCCCTGATTACCGAAGATACACCTGTCATTGCTGTAGCTACACAGGATAATGTCAGCTCGAAGATGTACAGCAACATCGAAGAAGTCCGCGCCCGCGGAGCTGAAGTTCTTGGCATCGGTTATGAAGATGATGCAGAAATCGGCAAGTACACGACGGAAACTGTCAGAATCCCGAGAGTGGATCCTTTCATTGCGCCGATCCTTTCCGTTATCCCCATGCAGCTTCTGGCTTACTACACCAGCATCAAGAGAGGCAACAATGTAGATAAGCCCCGCAACCTTGCCAAGTCTGTAACGGTTGAATAATTGAAAATATGACTGGATTGCAAAGAGGCAGGTGGAGAGCCCTGCTTCTGGCAATCTTTTCATTTATGGATATTTTGTCAGTCACCCATTATAACCAAATCGATCATCAAATATCATAAGGAGGCATCGTTATGGATGTTATTTTTTCCGGAATTCAGCCCAGCGGCGACCTTACACTGGGAAATTATCTTGGGGCATTGAAGAATTTTATTCCGTTCCAGGATAAGGCAGAATGCTTCTACTGCATTGTAAATCAGCATGCGATCACAGTGCCGCAGGATCCAAAGCTTCTTCATGAAAGAACAAGAAACCTGGCAGCATTATATATTGCAGCAGGACTGGATCCGAAAAAAGCAACAATTTTTGTTCAGTCTGAAGTGCCGGAACATGCCCTTCTCGGATGGATGATGATCTGCAGCGCCTATGTAGGCGAAATGGAAAGAATGACCCAGTATAAGTCCAAAGCGCAGAAACAGGAGAAGAAGAACGGCTTTATCCCTCTTGGACTTTTGACCTATCCTCCGCTGATGGCAGCTGATATACTGCTTTATCAGGCAACATTCGTGCCGGTAGGCGATGACCAGCGCCAGCATATGGAAATCACAAGAGACCTGGCAGAAAGATTCAACCGTAAATACGGGGAAGTCTTCACGCTGCCGGAAATGTGGGCTCCTGAAGGAGGCGCACGTGTCATGAGCCTTCAGGAACCGACAAAGAAGATGAGCAAATCGGATGACAACGAATGGGCTACCATTCATATGCTTGATGAACCGGACGTTATTACAAAGAAGATCAAGAGAGCAGTGACCGACTCTATCGGACACGTTCATTATGACAAGGAAAACCAGCCCGGCGTTTCCAACCTGATGAGCATCCATTCCGCTTTCTCGGGCAAGAACTTCGAAGAAATCGAGAAGATGTATGAAGGACAGGGCTACGGCGTGTTCAAGAAAGACCTGATCGATCTCATTGTCGATCAGATGAGCCCTATCCTGAGCCGCTATAAAGAATTGATGGGTAGCCCGGAACTGGATTCCATTCTTGATGAAGGCGCAGCAAAAGCGCATGCAAGAGCAAGCATTACCTATAACAAGGCCATTCATGCCATGGGTCTGTACCGTAAATAAGAAAAAAGGGTCTGTGACGAAATGTGCAGTCATTTCGCCACAGGCCCTTTTGCGTATGCAGATCATAATATAAAAGGGGATGTGACAAAATTCATCCCAACAAAAAGGGCTCTGCCCCGGATCATTTGGTCCGGGGCAGAGCCTTTCGTGTTATAATTTTTTACAATGAAAAATAACAACACTAGCAATCATTTTACCGCAGAACAAGGCATTTTGCCAATGTTTCCCTCTGAGATTCTCAATGTCGATGATCCTGTTTTAATGTATGACAGATTTATGGAGGAAATCGATCTTAAAAAGTACCTTCGTTACATACCGACGCGTGGCGCTGGCAGACCCAGGTATAATCCCGTCAACATGCTGAAAACGATCATCTATGGTTTCGCAGAAGAAGGATATTGCTCTTTTAGAAAACTTGAAGATAATTGCAGGGTTAATATCAGATATATGTACCTGATGAATTATGAAGCCCCATCCTATCGGACATTCTGTCATTTCGTGAAGGGCTTTCTTAAGTATTCTCTCAAGGATATCTTTTATTCAATTACGAAAGAACTCTGCGGCAAACTCAACGTGGATTTGCAGCATATATATATTGACGGTTCCAAGTTTGAAGCGAACGCAAATAAATACAGCTGGGTATGGAAGAAATCCGCTGAAAAATCCCGCTACAAGCTTTTTGCCAAGATTACCAGCCTTTTTGAGTTACTCAATGATGATCTTAAGTATGACCATATGAGTGTAAACATCAATACAGAATACGCTCCGGACTATCTGCGTCTGGTATTGGATAAATTAAAAGAAATCTGGCAGATTGATGAGACGGCCTTTGTTCATGGAAGCGGGCATCGCAAGTCCGATCATCAACGCAAGTATGAGCAGCTTAAGGCATATACATCAAAACTTGAAGAATATGTTGAGAAGATACAGATATGCGGTACTTCCAGAAACAGTTATTCGAAGACCGATACGGATGCAACATTCATGCGAATCAAGTCGGACTACATGGGAAATGATCAGCTTCTGCCTGCATACAATGTCCAAATAGGTGTTGCCGATGAATTTATTGCCGTAATTGATGTTAACCAGTATCGTTCAGATATGGATTGCTTCGTACCGCTGATGGAGGAATTCCACGAAGTCTATGGGGCTTATCCTAAGTATCCTGTGGCAGATGCAGGATATGGATCTTTCAACAATTACATCTATTGCGAGCAGCACGGTATGGAAAAGTATATGAAATTCCCCATGTACAAGAAAGAAACGAAAGACAAGAAATACCATACCAATCCGTTTCGGCCAATAAACTTTAGAGTTGATGAGAATGGAACCATCCGTTGTCCAAATGACAGGGCTTTCAAATTTATCTATAGACATCTGGTCAGAGGGAACTTATACGGCAGGCAGGAGGAAGTATTTGAATGCGAAGACTGCCAAGGATGCCCGCTGGCAGAGCAATGTAAAAAGACCCCGAAGAACAAAAGAATCTCATTGAGCAGAGAACGGAATAACATGTACCAGGAGGTTCAGGATAATCTGGAAAGCATCCATGGAGCCCTGCTAAGAATGAACCGGTCAATCCAGGCTGAAGGAACTTTTGGAATCATGAAACATGACAGATGGTACAAAAGAATCGTCAGAAAAGGGATAGATTCTGTAAAAGCCGAGTTATACCTGGTAGCACTTGGCTATAATTTAAGGAAATACATCACAAAAATAATGCGTATAAGGATTGCCGCCTAAGACAATATAATTAAAAGTCTTATGGGGGTAAGGGGGCTTACGCGCATTTTTACGTAAAAGGCTTACAGCAGAGCTAAAAATGATGAAATAAAGACGCAAAAAAGAGGCTGCAACAAAATGATTAACCATTTTGTCACAGCCCCTTTTATATTATTTTGAAAGATCGATGGAACGGATCTGCTGGCGGAGCGGAAGAACGGAGTAGGGGGCAACGGAGATTTCATCAATGCCCATTCTGAGGAATGTTTCCGTGATGGAAAGGTCAGAACTCAATTCACCGCACATGCCTACCCAGATGCCTGCTTTATGGCCGTTGTCGATGGTCATCTGAATCAGCTTGAGGACAGCCGGATGATGGGGGTTGAAGAAATCAGAAAGGACGCGGCTTGAACGGTCTACAACGAGCGTGTACTGGGAAAGGTCATTGGTACCGATCGAGAAGAAGTCGACTTCCTTAGCCAGCTTGTCGCTGATGAGAGCGGCGGCCGGAGTTTCAATCATGATGCCGATCTGGATCTGATGGTCATAGGCAATGCCTTTCTTATCCAGATCCAGTTTGACCTCATCCAGGATTTCCTTTGCTTTCCATACTTCCCATACCGAAGTGATGAGCGGGAACATGATTGCAATCTTGCCGAATGCGCTGGCACGGAGAATAGCGCGAAGCTGTGTCTTGAATATTTCCGGCCTTTTAAGGGAAATACGGATAGCTCTCATGCCCAGAGCCGGGTTTTCTTCTTTAGGAAGATGGAAGGCAGAGGCATCTTTGTCGCCGCCGATATCAAGGGTACGGATGATGACGCGCTTACCAGTCATCGTTTCAACAGCAAGTTTGTAAATGTTGAACTGTTCTTCTTCGCTTGGAAGGGTATCTCTTCCCATGTAAATGAATTCACTGCGGAAAAGACCGATGCCTTCAGCGTCGTTCTTAAGGACAGCAGCCAGATCGGCGGCAGAGGAGACGTTGGCAGCGACTTCAATCCTGCGTCCGTCTTTCGTTTCACTCGGGACGCCTTTTAGCTCCTGCAGGAGCTGTTTGAGTCTTATGCTCTGATCCTGTTTTTCTTTCATGACAGAAAGCACACCTGGTGTCGGTTCAAGATAAACTGTCCCGGAGAAGCCGTCTATAACAGCGGTCTTTCCATCATAAGCATAGTCTACATCTTCGCCAGTAGCTACAATGGCAGGAACACCCAGAGCGCGGGCAAGGATGGCCGTATGAGATGTCGGTGTGCCTTCTTTTGTGACGAAGCCCAAGATCTTGCTGGTATCCATCTGTATGGTTTCACTTGGTGTCAGGTCGTCAGCATAGAGAATGCATGGTTCATCGGTGGAGAAAAGGACCTTCTTCTGGCGGAGTACGCGCAGAAGAATACGGGAAACTTCCTTCATGTCAGAAACATGAGCCTGCATGTAGGTATCCGAGCCAGCGCTGTAAATCTGGATAAAGTTCTGCTCAGCCTGTCCGATCGCATATTCTGCGTTGACGCTCTGGTTTCTGATAATAGAGCGGATGGAATCAATAAAGGAAGAACTTGTCAGCATATGCTGATAGACCTTGAAAATGAAGGCGTTGTCCAGACCTACATGGGATACGGCTTCCTGATAGAACTGCTCCATTTTGGCACATGCTGTGTTTCTTGCAGAATCAAAACGAGCCACTTCAGTTTCAGGGCGGTCTACCGTGGTCTGAACGATATCAAATTCCTGATGACGGAAAATTTTCAAAGGTCCGATGGTTACCATTCCCGAAATACTTTTACCACTAATTTTTAACATACTTTTCAATCCTTTCTTTGGCAGAGCTGTTGTCAGTCCTCTATGCCTTCGCGTCCTATAACACCCTTATCGTAGTAATGCCTGATTTTCTTCATTTCAGTAATCAGGTCAGCAGAGTCCAGAATCAGTTTCGGAACATTCCTTCCGGTAAAGACAAGCTCGACATTTGGCTTTCGTGCAGAAAGAATCCGCTTTGTATCTTCATCTGTGGCCAGGTCATACCAGCATGCCATATTGTATTCATCGAGGATGACAAGATCATAGCCATCAGAGACAGCTTTCACTGCTTCGTCAATGCCTTTCAGAATGAGCGCACGGTATTCAGCGGGCGGATTTCCTGCCGGATAAATCGTGACCTTGTCTCCCCATGCTTTAATTTCTTCTTCAGTCAGCATGCCTTCTTTTGCAATAAAGTAAGGTTTGCCGAGAGTGATCAGTGTAATTCCGGGAAGCGATTTCAGAATTTTCTGTTCTGAATAGGCCAATGACTTCATGAACTGGATAATGCATACACGATGCCCGGCTCCGATGGAGCGGATTGCCAGGCCAATGGCAGCTGTCGTTTTTCCCTTACCATCACCTGTATATACTTGAATGTAGCCTTTCATGAGAAGCCCTCCTTTTCAAGCAAATCTGGAAATCGGCCGTGCTTAGGCCAATCTGGCAGAGTAATATGATTCAACTATGATTTAAGCTTATTGATCAAGCTTAATCCTATAAGTCTGATATGAATCTATGAATATTATACAATACCTATGAAAATTTTTCGTCTAATCTCTGAAAGATGCATTTTTATCCTTATCAGTAATTGGAGTGAAATATTTCATCGTCTAAAAAAGGCCCGCAAAAAAGCAGGCCTTTCTAATTAAACTTCGTCACAATGTCTTTTCTTATGCCAGCGGTGTACAGCACAAATACCAATAACAAGAAGCAGCATAAGTACAAATCTGTCGCCATGCTTGGAGAAATAAATCAAGTCATGTCCTAGGAGAACTTCAATCAAAACAGAAGGAATCTTCCCAATCAGAGTTGCCTTTAAATGTTCTTTGATGGAAAGCTTGCTGAGAACAGCAAGCGCAGTGATCAGAATATTAGGAGAGTAAGGAATGGATCTTGCCAGAGCCATATTCTTCACGCTGCCGTATTTGTCCAGCTTGGTAAGCATGTGTTTCTGCTCGATAAATTCACGTGCTTCTTTTCTGAAGAATACGCGTCCTATGTGGAAGCTCAGCTCTATTCCGATGACCTCGCCAAGATAAGAGACAAGAAGTCCTGGAATCAGTCCGAATAATGCACCGTTAATTGTCAAAAATAGGATGGTTGGAATGCAAAAAATGTTGCAAAAAACAAGCAGCCCCAGACTTACGGCAAATGCTCCGTAGCCAAAGGATGATATATATTTTGACAGGCCATTAATGTCACCAGCCATCGTTAGAGATACCGTATGATAGTAAAATTCGGGGTAGTAGGTTTTCACAATGAAAAACGATACCGCGCAGATTAGGATCAGTCCGATAAGTCCAAGAACCTTCTTAAGTTTATCGATCATGGTTTATCCTTATGCTGTATTTGTAGAGGACAGTTCTGATTTGCCAGTCTGATAAAGTAAGATAAGTGCCGCTTTGCCTCAGGCTTGTTCTGAAAGCCTGAAGTGATGTATCGGCATATGACTGGCAAAATATGAAAAAACTTGTATTATATGTTTAGCAGGAATAGTCAGTTATTGAAAAATACTTTGCAAAACTATTACACCATTTATATATTATATTACATCAGAGACGGAGTTTCCAATTTACATAGATATCTATGTAAATGATTTAAGCAGTATTTTCCTGCTGGAAGGAAGAGATATCCATTATTTTATTCCTTTTCTCATGATAAGAATATTCTTGCATAAAGAAATAAATCCTGCTATTATATACCATATATAAAAGCTGTGAAGGGAAGAAGTCGTGGATTTCTTTACAGAGAGCCATTGGTGCTGGAAAATGGCAGGAAAGAATCGATAAGTCACCCCGGAGCTGACTCTAAGTCCGCCGCGCACGTTACGCGCTAATGAGAGATCATTTCTTAATGATTATTTAGGTGGTACCGCGGAAGCACTCTTTCGTCCTATAGATGGATGGAAGAGTTTTTTTATTTTAACAGGAGTTGAAAAACATGGCCGATTTAAAAGATCAAAAGCTGGACAAGTATGATCCAAGCGAAATTGAACAGGGTTGGTATCAGTATTGGGAAGATCATGGCGTTTTTCATGATGAACCGGATCCGGAGAAAGAACCGTACAGCATCGTTCTTCCGCCGCCGAACGTTACCGGCCAGCTTCACATGGGACATGCCCTTGATAACACACTGCAGGATATCCTTATCCGTTACAAGAGAATGCAGGGATATAACGTCCTCTGGCTGCCGGGCAAGGATCATGCCGGCATAGCAACTCAGGTTAAGGTAGAAAAGCAGATTGCTGAAGAAGGCCTCAGCAAGTATGATCTCGGCCGTGAAAAATTCCTGGAACGCGTTTGGCAGTGGAAAGAAAAGTTTGGAAACCGTATCGGCCTTCAGATCAGAAGGCTGGGTTCTTCCTGCGACTGGCAGAGAGAACGTTTCACGATGGATGATGTCTGTGCACGTGCGGTAAGGGAAGTTTTCTTATCCTTATATGAAAAGGGCCTGATTTATCAGGGATTCAGAATTACAAACTGGTGCCCGAGATGCCAGACTGCCCTTTCTGATATCGAAGTAGAACATGAGGATGAAGTCGGACATCTTTGGTATTTCAATTACCCGATCGTCGGTGAAGACGGATATGTCCAGATTGCAACGACACGTCCTGAAACAATCCCGGGGGATACAGCCGTTGCTGTCAATCCAAATGATGAAAGATATGCCCATCTTGTAGGCAAGAAGGTAAAACTTCCGACAACAGACCGTGAAATTCCGATCATTGCTGATGATTATGTAGATATGGCATACGGCACAGGCTGCGTCAAGATTACTCCGGCGCATGACCCGAACGACTTTGAGGTGGGAAGCCGCCACAATCTTGAGACCATCGTCATCATGAACAAGGACGGCACGATGAACGAAAAGGCCGGCAAGTACAACGGCATGGACCGTTATGAAGCCAGAAAAGCCATCGTTCAGGATCTGAAGGATGCCGGTCTTCTGGTAAAGATTGAAGAAACAAAGCATGCTGTCGGACACTGCTCCCGCTGCAAGACGATCGTAGAACCGATGACAACCAAGCAGTGGTTCGTCAAGATGAAACCGCTTGCCGGCCCTGCCATGGAAGCCGTTACATCCGGCAAAACAAAGTTTGTTCCGGAACGCTTCTCCAAGACATACATTCAGTGGCTTGAAAACATCCATGACTGGTGCATTTCCAGACAGCTCTGGTGGGGTCACAGAATTCCGGTATGGTACTGTGATGACTGCGGCGAAGTAAGCGCATCCCGCACGGATCTGACAAAGTGCCCGAAATGCGGAAGCGAACATATTCATCAGGATCCGGATGTCCTTGATACCTGGTTCTCCTCTGCACTCTGGCCATTCTCAACAATGGGCTGGCCGGAACAGACACCGGTTCTCAAGCAGTGGTATCCGACATCCACGATGGTCACCGGTTATGACATCATTTTCTTCTGGGTTGCCAGAATGATGTTCATGTCTATGGAATTCATGCATGAGATTCCGTTCAAGTACGTATTCATTCACGGTCTGGTCAGGGATTCCCAGGGCAGAAAGATGTCCAAATCCCTTGGCAACGGCATCGATCCGCTTGAAGTCATTGAGAAGTACGGCGCTGATGCACTGCGCTTTACCCTCGTTACCGGAAACACACCGGGCAATGATATGCGCTTCTACTATGAGAGAGTAGAAGGAAATAGAAACTTTGCCAACAAGCTCTGGAACGCAACAAAGTTCACACTGATGAACCTGGATGACTATGACAAGGATTTCGTCCCGTCCAAAGACCAGCTGACACTGGCAGACAAATGGATTCTTGACCGCCTTGCTTATACAGAAGATTATGTAAGCAATAACCTTGACAAATTCGAACTGGGTGAAGCTGCTGACAGCATTTACAATTTCGCATGGAACTATTTCTGCGACTGGTACATTGAAACTGCAAAAGCCCGTCTCTATGGCGAACACAATGATGACAGAAAAGTCACGCAGTATGTCCTTGTTTATACATTGACACGCATGCTTGCCCTGCTGCATCCGTTCATGCCGTTCATTACAGAACACCTCTGGCAGCATCTGCCGCATGAAGGAGAAACACTGGCAAGAGCTCCATGGCCGAAGGCTGATGAAAACTTAAAATTCCCGGTTGAATCGGAACAGTTTGACCGCATTATGGATGCCATCAAAGCAATCCGCAATATGCGTGCCGAAGCAAATGTAGCGCCAAACAAGCAGTGCCATATCCAGAATGTTGTCCTTCGTGATGACCTGAAGAAGTGCCTTGAAGAGAATAAGGGATACTTCGAAAAACTGGCTCATGTTGAAACCATGGATATCCTGCCGGCAGATGCAGACAAGCCTGAAAATGCGCTGACTGCAGTCGTTACAGGCATGGAAATCTATCTGGAACTGAAGGGCCTGATTGATACTGCCAAGGAAAAGGAAAGAATCGAGAAGAGCAAAGCATCTCTTGAAAAGGAAATTGCCAGAACATCCGGCAAGCTCAATAACAAGGGATTCCTGGCCAAAGCTCCGGAAGATGTTGTAAAGAAGGAACAGGACAAACTGGCTGAATTCGAAGAAAAGATGAAATCTTTGAATGAACGCCTTGCCTTCCTTGAAAACCTTTAATCAATGATTGACACTGACACTGCCTCTTGGGAATACCGACTGGCAGTATTATGGTGTCTTATCCAGGGAGAATAAAGCATTACAGCAGGCAATGATTTTCTTTCGACTTTATTTATTTCAATCCGGAAGGGATGAGTCAGATCCACGGCCGGAAAAGGAGAATCGATGAATTATCAGGAATCAGTAACTTACTTGGAACAGGCTGCTTCTTTCGGCATCAAGCCGGGTCTTGAACGTATTCAGGCAATTCTGGAAAAGCTTGGACATCCGGAAACAGCTTACAGAACAATCCATGTAACAGGAACAAATGGCAAGGGCAGCGTTGTTGCCATGATTACCAGCGTTCTGGAAAATGCACAGCTGAAAATAGGCAGATATGTGTCACCGCACCTGATTGACTACACGGAACGCATCTATGTAGGCGGCCACGACGTGACAAAGGAAACTTTTGCAAAAGCGGCTACTGTTGTCAAAGAAGCTGCCAATCAAGTTATTGCTGAAGGCGTTGAAGCTCCGACTGAGTTTGAACTGCTGACAGCGATGGCCTTCTGGATCTTCCGCGAAGAAAAGGTGGATTATGCGGTTGTCGAAGTGGGCATGGGAGGACTTTATGACTCCACCAATGTCATTCTTCCAGTCGTCTCAATCATTACGAATGTGGCAATGGATCACATGAAGTATCTGGGAAATACCCTGGAAGAAATCGCCCATCAGAAAGCCGGCATTATCAAGACGGGAATCCCTGTAGTTACCGCTGCGCAGCATGTTGCCTTGAAGAAACTCAAGAAAGAAGCTCACGAAAAGGGCTCCAGAATCTACTTCTACGGAAGAGACTTTGAAATTGATTCCAGAAGCAAATGGAAAAACGGACAGGTTGTTGTCGTCAAGAGAAAAGACATGCCGAAGGAACTGGAAAAGAGTCTGCTTTACGTTCCTTTTGTCGGTGCGCATCAGGCTGTCAATGCAGCCGTTGCCACAATGGCAATTTCTGTTGTCATGAAGCAGGATGACCGCATCAATGAAAATGACTTGAGAGAAGGCCTGGCAAGAAGCCAGTGGAAGGGACGCTTCGAAATCCATGATGTCAAGGGTGTTACCTATGTCATGGACGGCGCCCATAACCCGGCAGGCGCAGAAGCTCTTGGCGAAGCTTTGGATGAACAGTATCCTGGAAAACGCAGAATTTTCGTATTTGCCTCCCTGGCAGATAAAGATACGGAAACCGTTCTCCAGCTCCTGGTACGCAAGGGTGATATGGTATTTGCATGTGAAGCACCAACACCGAGAACACGCAAGGCAGAAGAAATCGGAACCATGCTTGAATCACAGAAAATCAAAGCTGAGTTCAAGGCAGAACACAGTGTAGATGAAGCACTTTCCGACGCTGCCGCGGCCGCTGGTGAAAACGATATCGTCATGATCTGCGGATCCCTGTATATCCTGGGAGATGCAATCCGCTTCATTGAGGAAAAAGAAGCATCCGCTGCAGAAGAGACTAAATAATGACCGCAATAAAAAGCTGTGAAAATGAACAATCATTTTCACAGCTTTTTTGCATATCCATCAAAATACACATATTTGATTTAGTAATCATCAAATGATAAATAATCATCATTATCTTGCCGCTGATTCGCTTATGTGCTATAATACTTATATAAAAATAGTAAATAGTATACTCTTGTTATGATATGTCGAGTATTATTTCAAATAAAGGAGCTGTCAAATGATTACAGAACGTGAAATCTTCTTAACGAATCCAGATGAAAAGGCTGCAGTCATAGAATTTTTAAATGGATTTGGACTTACCTTTACAGGCAATATTGATTATACGATGGGACTTTTTGAGGACGGAAAGCTGATCGGGACAGGCTCACTCGGCGGCAGAGTCATGCGTGATATTGCCATCAGCAAAGATTACCAGAAGAAGGGGCTGACAAGAAGAATCATCCGCAACCTTCAGGGAGAATCATACCGCCGCGGAATTACGGGAAATCAGATTTTCACAAAACCTGCCAATGTACCGGTCTTTGAGCATATGGGATTCAAATGCGTTGCTGTCGCTGAACCATATGCAGCGCTTCTTGAACATGGCACGGATACACTGGAGGATTACCTGGGGAGGGTACGCGCCATCCTTGGCTCCGGCGAAGGCAAGAACCGCGGCGCTATTGTCATGAACTGCAATCCTTTCACATTAGGCCACAGGAGCCTTGTCGAATATGCTCATAACAACTGCGATGAAGTCATCATCTTTGCTGTCAGGGAAGACAGGAGCGTATTCCCATTCTCCGACAGATTTTCCCTTCTCAAGCAGGGCGTAAGGGATATGAAGGGCGTAGAAGTCATCAGCGGCGGAGATTATATTATTTCCAATGCTACATTCCCGACATACTTCATTAAGGGCACCGATGAACTCGCTGCCCAGACAAAGCTGGATGCAACAGTTTTTGCAACCAGGATTGCTCCGGCCCTCAACATCAGCGTCAGATTTGTCGGGGAAGAACCGACAGATAAAACAACACTTGCTTATAATAAGGCAATGAAAGAAGTGTTCAACGAAAGCGGCATCGAGCTGAAGGAAATCCCCAGAGAGCAGAAGGGAAATCAGATCGTATCTGCTTCCACCGTCAGAAAGGCACTTGCCGAAGATGACTGGGAAACGGTATACCGCATGGTTCCAAAGACGACGCTTGTTTATCTGAAGAGTGATGCAGGACAGGAAGTCATACGCCGCATCAAGATGATGGACAAGATCAAGAAGATGGAGGCAGAAGAAGCGGCAAAGAAAACAGAACCGGAAAAAGAAAAGTAATATTGGTCAATAAAAAAGGAAGGCTCTTTCGGGCTCTCCTTTTTATTATCTATTCAGATTATTTCAATCCGAGTTCATCCTTGTGCTCAGTCATGCCGTCAATGCAGGCCTGCATGACAACATTCTGGTCAAGGCCGAGCATCTCAAAGCCTTTCTTGATGACGTCACGATTGCATCCGGCAGCAAATCTTTTATCCTTGAATTTTTTCTTCAGGCCTTTGACATCCATGCCTGTAATGCCTTCAGGACGCATGAGGGCGTATGCATGGACGACACCGGTCAATTCATCTACCGTAAAGAGACTTTTTTCAATGTCAGTCGTCGGAATGACTTCATCCGTGCATAATCCATATCCATGAGAAATGATTGTCTTGATATCATCCTCATCGACACCTTCGGGGGCCAGGAATTCCCTGACATGATGGCAGTGCTCATTCGGGTATTTTTCATAGTCTACATCGTGAAGATAACCGATTGCTTCCCAGTGATCCTTGTCACCGCCGTAGATGGCAGCCATAGCGCCCATAGCAGCGCTGACGGCAGCCGCATGAGTGAAAAGATGATCCTCTGTCGTGTATTTCGGCAGTATTTCCTTTGCTTTTGCTAACGTTAACTGACCCATAAAGAACCCTCCTTAAAATGCAGGCTTTAAAGTTTTGAATTATAATAAACAATAGAACAAAGAACGCCGTGTGTCAATGCTTTGAGAAGTATAATCCAGGGGAAAGACTGCCCGGATAAGACTTTCAAATTTATCATGTAAGAGAGGAGAGAGGAGAAATGGCTGAAGAGAATAGCAGTATTGAAAAGCTGGCTGAGATGATAAAGGACCACCAGCATATTGTTTTCTTTGGCGGAGCAGGTGTTTCTACGGAATCTGCAATCCCGGATTTTCGCGGCAAGAACGGATTGTATTATCAAAAGGTAAGCGAGAAATGGTCTCCGGAAGAAATGCTTTCCCACCATTTTTACAGGGAGCATCCGGATTTGTTTTTCACTATGTACAAGAAAATGGCGGAAACAATCAGCCATGCGGAGCCTAATGCGGCGCACAGGGCATTGGCAGAGCTTGAGAAGATGGGAAAACTTTCCGGTGTCGTCACTCAGAATATTGACGGGCTCCATCAGAAAGCAGGGAGCATGAATGTAGTGGAACTTCACGGCTCCACGCTTCACAATACCTGTGAAAAGTGCAGAAAGCAGTATGATCTTCCTGAATTCATCTCCCGCCCAAATCCAGTGCCGCATTGCGACTGCGGCGGCATCATAAAGCCGGATATAGTGCTTTATGAAGAGTCGCTCGATATCAATGCCATAGATGATGCTGTATGGCTCATACGCGGCGCGGATATGCTGATCATCGGGGGAACCAGTCTTGCCGTTTATCCTGCCGCAGGATTTATCAATGAGTTCAGTGGGGATGCACTGGTCATTATCAACAGGGATGCTACATCCAAAGATAACGCTGCTGATCTTGTCTTCCGTGATAATATAGGGGAAGTCCTGGGAAATACTGTCAGGATTCTCAGGGGAGAATGATTGCGGAAGGATATTGAATTTATGATATGGGCTTGTTTTTTGAAAAAAGGCAGGCTATAATTAGAAACATAATTTTACATATGGTGATGAGGCCCGCATACGATACGTATGCGGGCCTTTGACTTTTGGGAGGTGGGAATTGTGATAACATTCATTTTTTGTGGAACTGCTTCTAAGAATGAAAGAAACTATAAAGCATATGTGCATACGGGTTATCGACAGTGAGTAAAATCCGGATAATGAATAATTTTATAGATGGCAAAGATGTCATGACGAAGACTGCGTCATGATTTTTTTATTGGAGGGAATCTATATATGAAAAAGTATCTTTTACCCCTGTCATTTCTCTTAATGACACCAGGCGCTGCCCTGGCAGCAGATGGAGAAAACGCCCTGAATGGGGCAGACACTGCTTACGTAGCAATAGCTGCGCTTCTGGTCCTGATCATGACGCCGGCGCTGGGATTTTTTTATGGCGGCCTCGTAAGAAGAAAGAATACAATCAATACGATCATGATGCCCATGATATGCCTGGCTATCTTCACCGTACAGTGGTTCCTCTACGGGTATTCCCTGTCTTTCGGACCGGATGTCGGAGGTATTATCGGGAATCTTGACTGGGCATTCTTCAAGAATGTAGGCATGGCAGCCGAACCAGAGTATTCTGAAACGATTCCGCATATACTCTTCGCCTTGTTCCAGATGGCATTTGCTATCCTGACACCGGCAATCATAAGCGGCGGAATTGCTGAAAGAATGAGATTTCCTGCTTACTGCCTGTTTGTCCTTCTTTGGGGGACTCTGGTTTATGATCCGATGGCCCACATGGTCTGGGGCGTGGGCGGCCTAATCCGCGATATGGGCGGACTTGATTTTGCTGGTGGAACGGTTATCCATGTAACATCAGGCTTCTCCGCACTGGCTGCTGCTGTTATCATTGGAAAGAGAAGAGGATACGGAATCCTGACCATGCATCCTCATAATATCCCCTATGTATGCCTTGGCGGCAGTTTCTTATGGCTTGGCTGGTTTGGATTCAACTCCGGTGCAGCTCTCAATGCATCGGATGTCATGGCGCAGGCTCTGGCCAACACGGGCATTGCTTCCTGCACGGCCGGATTGGTCTGGGTGCTGATTGAACAGATCCTTCATAAAAAGATGACGGCACTGGGCCTTATGACTGGCATCCTGACCGGGCTGGTAGGTATTACGCCGGCAGCCGGATTCGTAGATGCTTCGGCCTCTTTCCTGATCGGCATAACAACTCCTCTTGTCTGCTATTTCTTTGTTTCCTATGTAAAGGCAAAACTTGGGTATGATGATACGCTTGATGCATTTGGCTGCCATGGTGCAGGCGGCGTATGGGGTGCATTAATGACTGGCGTATTCTGCACGAAGGCAGTCAATCCTGCCGGGGCTGACGGACTTCTTTATGGAAATCCGGCCCAGATGATTCCGCAGATTACAGGAATTGTTACAGGGATTATCGTTGCCGTTGTCATGACCGTATTAATTCTGAAGATTCTTGGCGCATTCATGCAAATCCGTGCGACGGCTTCCGAAGAAGCACAGGGGCTTGACCTGATCGACCATGGCGAACGTGCTTATTTCAAGTTATAAGGAGCCTGCTATGAGTGAAGAAAAGAAGATATACAAGGTAGATGCAGTGATTCGTCCGGAAAAACTGGAAGAATTAAAAGACAAGCTTTACGAAATTGGTGTTACTGGAATTACAGTGACCGAAGTCTATGGGTGCGGACTCACCAGAGGGCAGGAGGAAATTTATAGAGGAAGCGTACTCTATGTGAATCTTCTTCCCAAAATCAAAGTGGAAATCGTCATCTACGAAACACCGCTTGATACATTGATTGATACCATCCGCGGCGTCTGCAATACAGGGCATGTCGGGGATGGAAAGATTTTCGTCTCTGAATTGTATACAGCGGTCAAAATACGTACAGGAGAAAGAGGCGGCGCAGCCATTATCGATGATAAGGCCTAGGAACGCGGACAAATTTATTTATTCCTCAATCGGCATATTTGATGTCATTTTCAGCACGGAAAAAGGGAATTGACGATTCGTCTGTATTGTCGTATCTTATCCCTCTTTTGCTGTTGACAGCTTTGGCGTATTGCATCTATAATGATAAATAAGCATCACAGGTCTGTGGCTGAAAATCGATGGCAGTCGCAGCCAAAACGATCCACGTAACGCAGAAAAAATTTCTGCTGAGCATGGTGCGGTTTAGAAGTAAGTCCTGCCGGTAAACCGAGAGGGTTAGTAGTGAGAGGGAACACCGGGTAGCGAAAGCTCCAGCAGGCGAGTGTGGGGTCAAAAGCCAGGTCAGCTGAGGATGCTTATTTAAAAAAGTCATATGGGCGATGAACAAAAGAAGTACCTCAGGTTTGTCATACAGAGAGGACAGGAATCGGTGAAACTGTCTTGATTAAACGGAGCGAAATGCATTTGTGAGCTGAAAAGGGGAAACGTAGTATCCTTTTCCGTATGTTTGCGATAAAAACATTTTGAGCGGCTTATGCCGACAGAGTGGATAACGGGCCACCGTCTCTGTGAGGCGGTGGTTTTTTAATGGAAGCTGGCAGACAGTTCAATTAAAAGAAAGCAGTGTCTCACTGGTATTAAGGGCTGCGGATTCCAAATAGTCATTGGAGGAATTTTTATGGAAGAAATCAAAGTTTATAACACACTGACAAAGGAGAAAGAAGTTTTCAAGCCGATCACTCCTGGCGAAGTCAAGATTTATGTCTGCGGAGTAACGCCATACAATCATCCGCATATCGGAAATGCGCGTCCGGCAGTTACATGGGATATCATCCGCCGTTATCTTGAATACATCGGCTACAAAGTAAAATTCGTACAGAATTTCACGGATGTCGATGATAAGATCATCAATAAAGCGAATGCAGAAGGCACCGACTGGAAGACAATTTCCGACCGTTACATTGATGCATACTTCAAGGTCATGGATGCGCTGCATGTACGCCGTACAGACGTTTATCCAAGAGTTTCCGATCATATGGATGATATCATTCATATGGTGGAAGAACTGATCAAAAGCGGACATGCCTATGTTTTAGGCGGCGATGTTTATTATGACATTTCCACATTCAAGGACTATGGCAAATTGTCCGGAAGAAAAGTGGAAGATATGCTCGCCGGCGCCCGCATTGAAGTCAACGATGAAAAGAGAAACCCGGGCGACTTTGCCCTTTGGAAGGCAGCAAAGCCGGGTGAACCGTTCTGGGAAAGCCCGTGGGGCAAGGGAAGACCAGGCTGGCATATTGAATGCTCTGCCATGTCTACCCACTACCTGGGAAATACCATTGATTTCCATGGCGGCGGATCCGATCTTATTTTCCCGCACCATGAAAATGAAATTGCCCAGTCCGAAGGATGCACAGGCTGCCATTTCGTAAATTACTGGCTGCACAATGGATTTATTACCATTAATTCTGAAAAGATGAGCAAGTCTCTCAACAACTTCTTCCTTGTGAAGGATGTCCTTGAAAAGTATTCCGGAGATGCTCTCCGTTTCTTCCTCCTGTCTACTCATTACAGAAGCCCGCTTGACTTCTCCGATGACCGTCTGGAAGAAGCAGAAAAGAATATGGACAAGCTGAAAGATGTCATTGCCCGCATCAAGGAAATGTCCTCCATCGAAGGCAGCGAGGAAACAGAAGCTTCCAGGAAACTTGCTGAAGCAGCAGACCATGCCATGAAGGTATTCCATGAAGCCATGGATGATGACTTCAATACAGGCCTCACAACCGGTGCCATGTTTGAACTGGCAAAGGCAATCAATGTATATTACAACGAAGTACATGCAGGCACTGCATTCAACAAGGAAGCTGCCGATAAAGCAGGACAGACATTCAAGACAATTCTCGACGTCCTTGGCATTCTGGAAAAGGAATGGAAGAAAGAAGAAGCCTATGACGACAAAGACTATAATGATCTCATGAATGTTCTTCTTGAAATCAGACAGTCGGCAAGAAAAGCCAAACAGTATCAGATTGCTGATGAAATCCGCGACAAGCTTGGCGAAATCGGTATTGTGATTGAAGATACTCCGACGGGAGCAAGGTGGAAAAAACGTGGAGTTTAAAAGAGTCCTCTTTTTAAAAAAACAGATGACGCGCAAAATAGGAAAGGCATCTCCTGCTCTTAGTGAGCAGGAGGTTTTTTCCATGGATGCGCTGACACTGGCTTATATCGGCGACGTATGCTGGTCTTTCTTCATCAGGAAAGCTTTGATTGATACAGGAATTTATAATGTTCAAATTTTAAACAGCCTGGCCTCTGAAATGGTATCGGCCAAATGGCAGAGCCGTATCCTCTTTGATATCATGGAACTTCTGTCAGACAGGGAGCTCAAGGTCTGCAAACGTGCAAGAAATACACATTCCAATGTGCCGAAGAGTGCAACTGTCGAGGAATATCGAGAATCGACAGCTTTTGAAGCTCTGATCGGTTATCTGTATCTTTCGGGCCAGACGGAACGACAGAATTTTATCATGGACAGGGGACTGCGCTTTTTAGCGGAGGAAATGAATGATGAAGGATAAAAGAGCATCTCATACAACCAGGGAAAAAGATTCCTCGTATAAGCAGAACAAAGACACAGGCAGAAACGAAAAGCGTCCGAAGAGCATGCAGGCAAAAAGGAGAAATCCCGCCCAGCACAGGGGAGAAAGAAAGCCCGACATTGATACTTCCCTTGTGACATACGGAAGAAACAGTGTCATGGAATTTCTGCGTGCCGGAAAGGTCAGGCAGATCTATCTTAAAAGCGGCAGACATGATGAAAGGCTTCAGGAAATCCTTGAAGAAGCAAAATCACGTGCTGTTCCGATAAAGGAAGTGGAGGAAGAAGAACTTGACTCCATGTCCGGCGGTGTTGTCCATCAGGGAATCGCTGCGCTTCTCTTCCCTTATGAGTATCAGGATATGAACGCTGTCATTAAGAAATGGGAAGGAAAGGATCCGATTTTCATTCTTTTTGATGGAGTGGAGGATGTCAGGAATTTAGGCGCCATTGTCCGCACAGCTGAATGCGCCGGTGCTGCCTGTGTGCTTCTGCCGAATCATAAAAGCTCTCCTGTCACAGCAGCCGCTATGAAAACAGCAGCAGGCGCTTTCGCATATCTTCCTGTCTGCAGGATCGGCAACATACAGCAGACGTTGAAGTATCTGAAAGAAAAAGGTTTCTGGGTTGTGGGAACAGACATGGACGGGGAAAGCTTGTATTATGAAGCCAACCTCAAAGGGCCTCTTGTCATTGTCATGGGCGCGGAAGGAAAAGGGATGAGTCCTCTTACGCGCAGGATGTGTGATTTCTGTGTCCGTATCCCCATGAAAGGAAAGGTCTCGTCACTGAACGTTTCCGTGGCGGCGGCTTTATTGCTGTATGAGGCGGTAAAACAGAGGAATTAAATCATGAGAGATCTCTATCTGGTTGATGGATATAATGTGATATTCTGGGTGCCGGATGTATTTGGCAGAGATGATCTGGAATCCAGCCGGAAAAAGCTGATCGACCTTCTTCAGGATTACGGAGCCCATAACAATATAGAAATGATTGTTGTGTTTGATGGCATGGGCACATCGACAAAAGTGAAGAAGGAAGTATTGTCGGATTCTTTTGCCATTGTCTTTACTCCGAGCAGGATGACAGCAGACAGCTATATAGAAAAGGAATCGTATATCAGGCGGAATGAGTACAGGTCCATCTACGTTGTCACCTCTGACGGGCCTGAACAAAGACAGGTCCTGGGAAACGGATCCTACCGCGTGGCTGTTGATGATCTGATGTGGTCCTTGAAGCATGACAAGAAGGATCAGCATACATTCATCAAAAAGAATAATCAGACAAACCGCAGAAGCGAAATAGGACATTCACTTCCTCCATCCGTTCAGGAAAAACTTGATAAACTCAGAGGCAAAAAATAGACGGCAGTGCTTCCGGCTATGATCATGCACCATGTGAAACAATACATTGTATTTTTAACCGGGATTATAGTGTTGGTATTGACCCGCATGCAAGAGTAGTATAAAATAAAGGTTAATGTTAGGTTTATTATCTTAAGAAGGGCCGTGTCTGCTTTTAGGTATTGAAAAAGCGGATATAGAGGAGGATTTACAGTGAAGTACTTTTTGATCGGAACTACATTATTGGTATCTATTTTATTGATTGTCGTTGTTGTTGCCCAGGAATCCAAACAGCCGGGCATGGGTTCAGCTATCGGCGGCGGTGCTGAAGCAGTAGCAGGCGGCAAGACCAGGGGCAAGGATGCAGTTCTCTCTAAGTTTACTGTGGTATTTGGCATTATCTTTGCGGTGCTCTGCCTCGTACTTGGGAGATATATGAATACTTTCTGATTGATGAAAGGAGGCTTGCATAAACTGCAGGCCTTCTTTTTATTCACAGGGAAATATTCCGGCCTGGATAACGGATAAGCGAAGTATAAAGTGCGGTTTGGATAATTGGAGAGAAGAATGGAAAAGACAGAGAAACTAGTTTATAAGCCAGGCGTAACGCTTGAGGGGATTTATAAGGCATACAGTCCGCGTTTTGGTTTTCTCATTACAGATGATGACCATGAAGACGTATATATCGGGGAAGATAATCATCTGAACGCTGTTAATAATGACAAAGTCGAAGTGAAGACAATCAAGGGCGAGACCGGAAGGCATAATACGGAAGGCCGCATTACCCGTGTCATTGAAAGAGCAAATGATACGTTTGTATGCACGTATGAAATGCTGAAAGACGGCGGAGAGGCTGTGCCGATCGATGAAAAGGTCGATATGGTCATTGAAATTCCTGAAGGCCAGGAAATGGAAGCAACAACTGGCGCAAGGGTCATCGTTGAAGTAACGGAATGGCCGGGGAAATGGACGGATGCAAAGGGCCATGTCACGGAAGTTATCGGTTATGAAGGGGACAAGGGCCTTGATATCGATATCATCATTGCCCAGCACAGGCTGCCGCATGTATTCTCCGATGAACTCATGAAGGAAGCCGATGCGCTGCCGCGTGAAGTCGTTCCGGAAAATGGCGTAGCGGATTTCAGGGATCTTCCTATCGTTACCATCGACGGACCAGATTCCAAGGACCTTGATGATGCGGTATACTGTATCCGCAAGGAAAACGGTCATTTTGAACTGGGCGTTCATATTGCCGACGTATCCCGGTACGTGAAAAAGGGAATGCTCCTTGATGAGGAAGCTTACAGACGCGGAAACAGTGTGTACCTGGCAGACCGCGTAATTCCTATGCTCCCGTTCCAGCTGTCCAATGATCTTTGCAGTCTGAATCATGACGAAGACCGCTATGCGATGTCCTGTGTCATGGATGTGGATCAGAACGGAAATGTTCACACAGAGAAAATCACGCCATCCATGGTCCGCGTGGCACGCCGCTGCAATTATCCTGAAATAAACAAAGCATTCGAGGAAGGAATTGAACCGGATGATCTGAAACCGTTCCTCCCGATGCTGAAGGAGCTTAAAGCCTGCGCTGACTGCCTGCGCAAAAACAGATCCGAGCGCGGCGCATTGAATTTCGATTTCCCTGAATACAAGGTAGTCCTCGATCTTGACGGAACGCCCCTGCGTATCGAAAAACGCATCAGAGGCGCTGCCGAGATGATGATTGAAGACGCTATGATTGCGGCCAACGAAGCTGTTGCACGTTTCCTTGAAAAGACAGGAAACACATCAGTATACAGAGTCCATGACCATCCGGATGAAGAAAAACTCAATGCACTGAAGCGGCTGGTATCCATTATGGGACTTCCCATTCATATTCCGGAAGATCCCACGCCAAAGGATATACAGAAGCTTCTTGAAAGTGTAGAAGGCGAAGATATTGAACCTGTCGTACAGGTAATGACACTCCGCTCACTGCCGCAGGCATGCTACAAGACGGAAAATGCCGGCCATTTCGGTATCGCAAGCAAGTGCTATACCCATTTCACTTCGCCGATCCGCAGATATCCTGACCTCATGGTTCACAGGCTGATCCGCCAGGCACTGAGCGAGCAGCTCAAGAAGAATCAGCTCAAAGCGCAGACAGATTTCCTGGTAAGAGCCTGCGACCACTGTTCTGAAACAGAGCAGAATGCAACACAGACTGAAAGAGATGTCGATGATCTGAAGATGACAGAATATATGATTCCTTTCGTAGGGGAACCATTTGATGCCCATATTACGGGCATCACACGTTTCGGTATATTTGTTGGACTTGATAATGGTGTTGAAGGTCTGATCCATATCGATACCATGGAAGATGATGAATACGTCTATCAGGAAGACAGCATGACGCTCAAAGGCCGTTTCTCCGGAAAGACATATTCCATGGGCATGCCCGTCAGGGTAACGCTGGTAAAAGCGGACAAGGAAAGAAAAGAAGTCGACTTCTTCATGGGAGAAATCCATTCACCGCTGAACCTTGAGAAAAAAGTCAGATCATCCTCGAAATCACATTCCAAAAAGGGAAAGAAAAACAAGAAATCAAAAGGAAGAAGGTAATCTGATAAGGATTACCAGATAAAATATCCAGGAGGCGAGTATGGACGGAAGCAAGAATGCACCGCCTATTGTGAGTAATCGGCAGGCGTATCATAATTATTTCATTCATGATACTTATGAATGCGGGATCGCGTTGACTGGGACAGAAGTAAAATCGATCCGGGCCGGAAAAGTAAACCTGAGGGACAGCTTTGCGAGAATCCAGAATGATGAAGTATATTTATGGAATGCGCATATCAGTCCGTATGAACAGGGAAATATATTCAACCATGATCCGCTTAGAACCAGGAAGCTGCTTCTGCATAAAAAAGAAATCATGAAAATTGAAATGCAGCTTAAGACAAAGGGATATACACTGATACCGCTTAAAATGTACTTCAGGCATGGAAAGGTCAAAGTGGAGATCGGAACTGCTACAGGCAAAAAGCTGTATGACAAGCGGCAGGATATGGCGGCAAAAGCTGCAAAGCGGGATTTAGACAGAAGAATTAAAGAACAGAGATATGACTAGAAGGGATTAGAAAATGGACGAAAACAATAACCGCAAAGGACATTCCTATACATCGAAAGGCCCTCGCGGGAAGCGCGATTTTTCCAAGCGCGGCCATGGGAAACCAGGATTCTCCGGCGGCAGGGGAGCAGGACACGGTAAAGACTTCAAGGACGGAAAAAGGGAATTCCGCAGGAAACTGGAACCCGGTGTTGAATTCATAGACAGAAAACTTGGGGTCGGCATTGTACGCAAGGTTTCCGAGGATGGAATCACCGTAGTCTTTGGCGATCTTGAAAAAGTCATTCCCCGCAGAAAACCTGAAGACAGGAAGCCGGGAGGAAGATTTGCCGATAAGGACAGAAGAGGAGGAAGATTCGAAAAGAGCGGCAGACCTCCGCTGAAGAGAACAAATGCGAAGGGCGAACCGATTGAGAAGAAAATATTCTCATTCGATCCGAGCGAAATGAAGCCCGCTCCGGTGAAGAAGGAAGAAAAGGATCAGCAGCTTCTCGGTCTCGTTGTCATTGATGATGTCTTGGGAAAGGGAACGGCCAGCCGTATTACTGAAAGAGGCACTTATGTGACCTATGAAGCCACGGGCGAACACGTTATGTATCCGACCGGACTTCCGCAGAAGCTCCTGCACTCTGCCTCTCCTTCCAATAAGAAAGCGAAGAAAGATGCATTGCCCAGGGGCAAGGGAAGAACGTATACAGTGCCGGAAGGGGAAACAAGGAAAGAGAAAGCGGCACCAAGCACGGGTTCTCCCAAAGAAACCAGACACGGAAATACCGTATACTTCGAACTTGGAATTGGAACACTTGTCCATTCTCCTCTTTATGGAAACGGAAAGATTTCTGAAATCGGCAGCGGCCGCCTGACAGTTGCTTTTGACAGCGGGGATCAGGAATTCAGATATCCGCAGGCATTTGCAGATGGTGAGATAGCAGTAATTACAGAAGACTAAATAAAAATACTGGCGCTAGATCCGGGCGCCAGTATTTTTTTACGAATTTGTAAAGGTTATGAAGGCAATAAAAAAGGGGATGTGACAAAATTCATCCCAACAAAAAGGGCTCTGCCCCGGATCATTTGGTCCGGGGCAGAGCCTTTCGTGTTATAATTTTTTTGCAATGAAAAATAACAACACTAGCAATCATTTTACCGCAGAACAAGGCATTTTGCCAATGTTTCCCTCTGAGATTCTCAATGTCGATGATCCTGTTTTAATGTATGACAGATTTATGGAGGAAATCGATCTTAAAAAGTACCTTCGTTACATACCGACGCGTGGCGCTGGCAGACCCAGGTATAATCCCGTCAACATGCTGAAAACGATCATCTATGGTTTCGCAGAAGAAGGATATTGCTCTTTTAGAAAACTTGAAGATAATTGCAGGGTTAATATCAGATATATGTACCTGATGAATTATGAAGCCCCATCCTATCGGACATTCTGTCATTTCGTGAAGGGCTTTCTTAAGTATTCTCTCAAGGATATCTTTTATTCAATTACGAAAGAACTCTGCGGCAAACTCAACGTGGATTTGCAGCATATATATATTGACGGTTCCAAGTTTGAAGCGAACGCAAATAAATACAGCTGGGTATGGAAGAAATCCGCTGAAAAATCCCGCTACAAGCTTTTTTGCCAAGATTACCAGCCTTTTTGAGTTACTCAATGATGATCTTAAGTATGACCATATGAGTGTAAACATCAATACAGAATACGCTCCGGACTATCTGCGTCTGGTATTGGATAAATTAAAAGAAATCTGGCAGATTGATGAGACGGCCTTTGTTCATGGAAGCGGGCATCGCAAGTCCGATCATCAACGCAAGTATGAGCAGCTTAAGGCATATACATCAAAACTTGAAGAATATGTTGAGAAGATACAGATATGCGGTACTTCCAGAAACAGTTACTCGAAGACCGATACGGATGCAACATTCATGCGAATCAAGTCGGACTACATGGGAAATGATCAGCTTCTGCCTGCATACAATGTCCAAATAGGTGTTGCCGATGAATTTATTGCCGTAATTGATGTTAACCAGTATCGTTCAGATATGGATTGCTTCGTACCGCTGATGGAGGAATTCCACGAAGTCTATGGGGCTTATCCTAAGTATCCTGTGGCAGATGCAGGATATGGATCTCTCAACAATTACATCTATTGCGAGCAGCACGGTATGGAAAAGTATATGAAATTCCCCATGTACAAGAAAGAAACGAAAGACAAGAAATACCATACCAATCCGTTTCGGCCAATAAACTTTAGAGTTGATGAGAATGGAACCATCCGTTGTCCAAATGACAGGGCTTTCAAATTTATCTATAGACATCTGGTCAGAGGGAACTTATACGGCAGGCAGGAGGAAGTATTTGAATGCGAAGACTGCCAAGGATGCCCGCTGGCAGAGCAATGTAAAAAGACCCCGAAGAACAAAAGAATCTCATTGAGCAGAGAACGGAATAACATGTACCAGGAGGTTCAGGATAATCTGGAAAGCATCCATGGAGCCCTGCTAAGAATGAACCGGTCAATCCAGGCTGAAGGAACTTTTGGAATCATGAAACATGACAGATGGTACAAAAGAATCGTCAGAAAAGGGATAGATTCTGTAAAAGCCGAGTTATACCTGGTAGCACTTGGCTATAATTTAAGGAAATACATCACAAAAATAATGCGTATAAGGATTGCCGCCTAAGACAATATAATTAAAAGTCTTATGGGGGGTAAGGGGGCTTACGCGCATTTTTACGTAAAAGGCTTACAGCAGAGCTAAAAATGATGAAATAAAGACGCAAAAAAGAGGCTGCAACAAAATGATTAACCATTTTGTTGCAGCCCCTTTTAAGTCTTGGTCTGCTGGATGTAACTTTCATCTCTCATGAACTGCTTGGTCATATCCATCTGGAACTGGAGCGGTTTTCCTTCTGCCCGGAATTCCACGCGTTTTATATTGGGGAATTCGGTCAGCGTATCAACCGTCATAGCGATGAAAAGGGATTCCGATGTTCCGCCTTTGATCTGGTTGACCTCACCCGTGAAGTTGGCGATAGCCGTTCCGTCCTGAATGGACAGGTCTTTCAGATGAGTGCCGGCAGGGATGAACGGATACTTGGCTTTCCTGTCATACCTGATCATCTCTTCGACTGCATTCTTGGCTGTGTGATCTTCCGCCTTCACCTTGATGGAAACAGGGAGAATATGAAGAGCATCATCTGTCGGCCTGTAAAATACGAGTGTCGAAGATTCCTTGGCCGGAACAGATGACGAATTGGCCGATGCAGAAAGAGCTGATGCATTGGAAGCTGGTTTCGATCCGCTGTCAGGGGAACATCCGGCAAGAACCATGGATAAAATGAGCGCTGAAGCTAAGGCTATTTTTTTTCTCATGGGACCTCCTTTATTCTATAGCAGAGAAATAACTTACAAGGCCGTCAAACAGGCTCTGAGCCATGCTCTTGGGCGCCCAGCTCGAAGTCAGCATCTGGACCCTGTGATTGTTTGTAATGAAACCGACTTCCATCAGGACAGACGGCATGGCGGTATGAACATTGACATAAAAGTCATTGGAACGTACGCCTCTGTCCGGGATGGATAAAGAGTTGATGGTTGCCTGATGCATCATTTGCGCCAGAAGCAGATCGTTGGCGCTTTTTCCATTGTAGTAAGCAGTGATTCCATCAATGCTGGAATTGGCAAAAGAATCAATGTGGATGGATACGAAGGCGTCTGCATGGGCTTCATTAGCGACATCGCAGCGAGCCTGAAGTTCTGTCGTTGCATCAGCCCATGGACCGTAGACATCTTTGTCTGCGGAACGTGTCATGACAACCTTGGCGCCAGCGGATGTCAGAAGATCCCTGAGCGGAAGAGCGATGGAGAGGGTGATATCCTTCTCATAAATATCCTTTTTGCCAAGGTGTCCGATAGCACCGGTATCTGTTCCGCCATGTCCCGGGTCAAGACAAATAATTTTACCTTTCAGGACGTTTTTCGCTTTGTCAGAGACATCATACGTCTTGGCAGAAGGAGCAGCCACAGCAGGTGTTGAAACACTCTTGGCCGGTTTTGTGTAAGTCTGTTTTGCTCCCGGAATCGGTATATCTACGACTAAACGATGAGGCTTGTTCAATTTGCTGTCCGGACGAAGCGCAAAAACACGGATGTCATCCATCTTCTGTGATTTGGATAAGGCGACATCCAGGTATGTGTCTCCATCCTTTTCGGACAATGTCGCAAAATCAACTGCCCTTTTATCCATATTGTCAAACTGGGAAGCCGTGCCGCCTTTACTGGTATTTCTTAAGATGACCTCTAAATTTTTGCCGGAATCATCCATTGCGGCTTCTGCATGAACCGCTTTGGATAAATCCATGACGATCCGGACGAAAGGCGGATTTCCATCATTCCTGGATGTCCAGCGGAAATCGGTCAATTGCGCATCCTTTGCCAAAGATGTGGATCCGAACGGTATCAGAAGAAGTACCAAGAGAGGAATAAGTAACTTAAACAGATTCTTCATATTTAATCCTTTCTGGTAATAAACCACGTTCCCGTAATCCGGGATTCATTACTTTCATTTGCGTGACATAATTTATTATAGCACGATTGATGTTGATTCCCAAAAACCAATCTTTAAAAAGAGCCCGCGGCATATAGTATTTTACGATTAAAGAGGAGCATCCAATACAAAATATTTCTTGCTGAATCGTGCAATTAAGGGTGCTCCATTCTGGATTGATAAGGCTGAATATGCAGAGTTTATGGAAAATTTCATGAAAGAATTTTGTTTTATTATTGAATTCGTAGTAAAATGTACTATGTATTGTCAAAATAGGTGTAATGTAAGTTTCAATACCAGAAGGAGACTTAGAAATTGAAGATATCTTTGAAAAGCTGGCAAAAGGCAGCGCTCGTTGCCGCAGCAGCTTTGCTGTCTGTATCCTGTTTTGCTCTGGATGGTTTTAGCGGAAATGCTGCAGGAAAACCTGAAGCTGTTGCAGCATCTACAGTGCCGGCTGCTGCATCTAAAAGTACGGCGGCATTAAAGCCTGGAGAAGCGGTTGTCCACAGAGGACCGGATGTCAAGTATACGGTTCCCGAGGGCGTTTCCATCCTGATGTACCATATGATCGGGAACCAGTCAGGCAACGCAGCTATTATGAGTGAAGCAAACCTGAGAATTCAAATGAATTATCTTCGTGATCATGGATATCATCCGATTACCATGAAGGAACTGTATGACTATGTCACAAAGGGCGCTCCACTTCCGGAAAAGCCGGTCTGCATCACTTTTGATGATGGGTATCTGGACAGTTATACGGTCGTTTATCCTCTGATGAAAGAGTACGGATTCCCATGGACACTCTTCCTTGTTACTGATGACGTGGGCAAGCCCTATAACCGCATGACCTGGGATCAGCTGCGCGAAATGGCAAACAGCCACACTGTTACGATTGCCAACCATACGCTTTCTCATCCAAAGCTGCACAATCTCAAGACCAGAGCGGAAAAAGAACGTGAAATCGTAGGTGCCAATCAGGCTCTGAAGTATCAGCTTGGGATAGATAATGTCTGGCTTGCATATCCGTATGGCGATTATGATGATGAAGTCATTGATGTATGCAAGAAAGCAGGCATCAAGATGGCAGTTACTACAGATGCAGGGCGCGCACATGTAGGCAGCTATCCGTTTGAATTAAAACGCGCTTATATCGGAAATGACATTTCACTGGCACGCTTCTCGGAACGCTTGAGTAAGGATAATTATTCTACTGTTTAATGGTTGCAGAAACGTTTAGGAGAGAGAATGAAACGTATTTTTAATAATATTGTTGTAAAGTTCGTCATAATCACACTTTTGTTTTTCCTGTTCACATCGCCGATCGTCGTACTGTTCGGACCTTTCCCGAATCTGAAGAGGGCCGTAGTCGGTGCAATCATGCGCTCCCGCCATCCGCAGTACATTACCTGGCTGTATAACAAGGATGAACTGAACCAGATTCTCGGAACTGTGACAACGACAGACACGCAGAAAGTTTTCTCGTTCAAGCTTCGTACGGATCCCACTTTGAATTTGAAGAAGATTGAAACGTCAAGATTTGTCGGATACCTTCTTGAAATTCCGAACCCGACGCGCGTTCAGGTGGCAATGGCTGAGGATATCAACGAGAAGGGGGATACGACAAGCAATATTGCAAAGAAGAATAATGCCGTGGCAGCCATTAACGGCGGCGGATTCTATGATCCGAACGGCACGGGGACAGGCAGGCTTCCTTACGGATTTATTCTCCATGAAGGGAAGTACCTTTTAGGACAGCAGGTCGATGATAAGGAAAAGGTCGATTTTGTTGGCCTGACCAAGAGCGGAAACCTGATAGCCGGCAACTACAATAAGAAGCAGCTGAGTGATCTGGGGGCTGTTGAAGGACTGACCTTCGGACCGCCGCTTATCATTAACGGTGAAAAAGTAATTAAAAACGGCGATGGCGGATGGGGTATTTCACCACGATCTGCTATCGGGCAGAAGAAAGACGGAACAATCATGTTCCTCGTTATTGATGGAAGACAGCCAGGATACAGCATAGGGGCAACACTCGTGGATGCGCAGAACATGATGTATGAAAACGGCGCTTATATTGCCGCCAACCTTGACGGCGGTTCTTCTACCACGCTCTACTATAATGGCAAGGTAGTCAATAAACCTGCCGACCTTTTAGGCGAAAGAATGATTCCGACCGCGTTTATCGTTAAATAAGGAGGAGCAGATTGAAAAATAAAATTACGAAATTTATGATTTGCTTTGCTCTTGGATTAACGGTTCAGGCAGGCGCCTACCTTTACATGGACAGGGTCTTATTTGCACCGCTTGCAAGCGGAGACTACGACATGTCCGATGTAAAGGATAAAGTAGCAGAAGCAGCAGAAAAAGAAGGGAAAAAGACTTTCTCCAAGGTAAACGTCAAGGGGAAAGCGTATTATTCCTACGATTACAAGTACATGGCTGACGTAACAGCTGACTCGGTCACCATTTATAAAGCTGAAAACCTCAGCAATCCGCAGAAGGTGGATCTGAAGAATCAGGGCGTATCCTTCTTCGAATGGATGCCTGACCGCAATCTGGCACTGATGGCGCTGTATCCTATTCACTGGAATGGCGGACGCTGGGACGTGACGCTGGCCCGTTACAATCCTGAAGGTACGACTCATGAGTCAGATGCACCGATCAGGGATCTTCCGCGTGATGCCAAAATCGTTTCCGTTGCTTATTCTACAGCGACCAATGCAGTTTACATGAAGATGGAAGTCGGAAAGGGACTGTACCGTATTTACCGTACGGATGCCAACTATGACACACGCCGTATTTACGTGCAGACCTCCCATATCGGCAAGATTGCTGTATTCTATGATGAAGACAGACTCTTCTACGACGACAGCCAGAAGGGCATCATGTATACATTTAACGGCGATGACAGCTCCTGGCGCGTCATTTCACCTCCTGGTGCCTTCCGCCTCGTAGGTCTTGGCGATGACAAGACAATTTATGCCGCCAAAATTAATTCAAAGGGAGAAGCCGTCGCGTATTATACGGGCAAGCTCGGAGTAGGCTTCAAAGAAGTAAAGGCACTCCCGTCACCTGTTGATTTCAACTCTGTCACAGTGCATATGATCCATGAAGCAGCTCTTCAGGCGGCTTCCGCTTCGACAAAATAGTGAAATATGAGCCTTTCTCAGGCAGCAAAAACCGTACCGGCAAAAAATCAAAGCCGGTACGGTTTTTTATTGAAATCTTGTGAATCGGTATGTGCGTAGAAAGAAAATAACAAAAGAAAATGAATTTATTTTATTAAGATTAAAAATGAGTGCAAAAGAAAACCCGAATTGCAATAATAAGTTGAACACCCGGCGAATCTTTATACAGTAAGTGCTGCAAGCATTTCTTCCCTAAAACACTCCTCGGGTGTCTTATAGCCGAGTATTTTTCTTGGCAGGGTGTTGGCCCAGCACTCTACTCTGGAAATGTGTTCCACTGGGTAATCCTGGATTTTCTTCCCTTTGGGAAGAAATCGACGGAATAAGCCGTTGTGATTCTCATTCGTACATTTGTCGCTGGAGCAGTACGGATGCGCATAATAGATCCGTGTGTGACTTAGTTTCTCTAGCTCCGACAGGCTAGAAAACTCACTGCCATTGTCTGTCGTAATGCTGAGGAACACTCGGCTGAAACAGCCGCGGAACATTCCATCCTTCAATTTTCTGAAGGCTGCTATTACAGAGGCACTTTCCTTGTTGGGCAGTTTTCTGATGAGGGAACAGCGTGTCTTGCGCTCAACCAGAGTCAGCAGTACTTCGTCCTTTGAGCGAGATCCCAGTACAAGGTCACACTCCCAATGCCCGAAATCCTGACGCTCATCCACAGAAGGATCGCGCTCATCTATACTGCGGCCGAACTTCTTCTTACGCTCACGAACCCGCTTCCTGGCGTTTTTTCGCTTGACGCGCAAGGGCAGGTCAATACTCTTGATTTTTCCTAGGAGCCCCAGCGTGACATAGTTGTACAGGGTTTTCGTACAGACCATCTCGCCACGTTGAAATTCTCCCGTAACCAGTGCCCTGCCAAAGCAGGCATCGAGCGACCAGTGATGTTCCTGAAGTCTCTTCTGCACATAGTCGAGGAATGCTCCCTTTGCTATGGCGTCGCATTTGCGACCACAGTTTTCGCGATGCGCCTCATAGGTGCTTTGCCCGTCTGCTGCGCGATAGCGTTCCACCTTGCCGTTATAGCAAAGAACCTTGCCACGCTTCACCTCGTTGCGTACCGTATTGACACAGCACCCAATCTCACGGGCTATGCTCCGATACGATTGCTTGTCGCGGAGACGCGTTTGGATAATGACTCGTTCCTCAAAAGTTAAATGAGCCCCTTTTTTGCGTAACGTATCCGTGGTAAAATGATTTTGATCCATAGTGATTCTCCTTTGTGGTTGTGTTTTTTGTGCAACTACATTTTACCACAAGGGTTCGCTATGGATTTTTAAGTGTTCAACTTAATTATACAATCCGCCGTGCAAAAGAAAATATCCGGAGAAAATTAAGTGTCATTGCCGGGTTTAAATGGTATAATGAATCGGATATATATTTATAGTCAGGAAGGGAGAGCGAGCATGGAAGAAGAAAAGGAAATCTATAAAGCGGATGATCGTCTGATCGTAGCGCTTGACGTAGATTCTTTTGACAGTATGAAAGCGCTTGTTGATGAGTTAGGTGATCTGGTTTCCTATTATAAAGTAGGAATGGAACTCTATTATAGTGCCGGCAGCGCAACGATCCATTATTTGAAGGAACATGGGAAAAAGGTGTTCCTGGATCTAAAGCTGCATGACATTCCGAATACGGTGGGACACAGCGTCGCTTCCGTTACCAGATTAGGCGTAAATCTTATTACGGTCCATGCTGGAGGCGGAAGAGCCATGATGCAGGCTGCTGCGCGTTATGCCAAAATAACCGCTGATGAATTAGAAGTGGAAAGACCAAAGATTCTGGCAGTAACAGTTCTTACCAGCTTTGATGATAAAGGCTGGCAGGAAATCGGAGGACATCTTCCGATCCAGGATCATGTACTTGAACTGGCATCCCTTGCCAAGGAGGCAGGCGTTGACGGTGTCGTAGCATCCCCGAAGGAAGCAACTTCCATCCGTGAGATGGCTGGAGATGATTTTCTCATCGTTACGCCGGGCATACGTCCTGCATTTGCACAGACGGATGACCAGAAGCGTATAGCAACGCCATCCCAGGCATTTAAAGACGGAGCTTCAATGCTGGTCATTGGCCGTCCTATTACACAGGCAATTGATCCGAAGGCAGCAACCCGCCTGATTTTAAAAGAGATAAAGGAGAATGCATGATGAATGAGAAGGAAGTAGAAACTTTACTAAAGGAAACCAAAGCTATTTTAGAGGGACATTTTCTTCTGACCAGCGGCCTCCACAGCCCGCTTTATGTAGAAAAATTCAACGTTCTCCAGCATCCTGAATACACAGAAAAACTTTGCAGGGAAATTGCAGAACATTTCAAGGACCAGGGAATCGAAACAGTTATCGGACCGGCTACCGGCGGAATTATCCTCTCGCAGGTTACTGCAAGAATCCTTGGAGTCAGATCCATTTTTACAGAACGTGAAAATGGCAAGATGACACTCAGACGCGGATTCACCATTGCGCCAGGTGAAAAAGTGCTGATTGTTGAAGATATCGTTACCACCGGCAGCTCCATCAAAGAAGTCGTGGATGTAGTCAATAAGGCAGGCGGAGATATCGTAGGCATCGGCCTTCTGGTCAACCGCTCCGGCGGCAAGGCAGACTTTGGAGTTCCACAGGAAAAAGTGTTCCCGCTCCTGAATCTGACAGTCCCGACCTATGATCCGAAAGACTGCCCGCTGTGCAAGGCCGGAGTTCCTCTGACTGAACGCGGAAGCCATCACTTGAAAAAATAATCAGGACAGAAAAATCAAAGCAATAAAAAATGTCCGGTCTGAGCCGGACGTTTTTTATTTTCGTTATGCTTGTTTCTTTACCTGTTCAACAGGGATTGTCTTATCAGAGGCATCCGTCGGGATTGTTTCATCAACCGGATCCTGGGTGAGTTCCTGAATCAGATCGTGAACGGTTGTGATTTTGTCGATCTTCCACGAATTAGCACCGGAAAATACCAGACCATGATCGACATCTCCGCGGACGGCACGGATCAGTGCCATGGAGATGCAGTAGGGGGTAGTAGCCGGATCGCAGGTCTTCAGGCAGTGGAAGCAGTTGGTGACCGGAATTCTGTGCTGGCGGAAAGCTTTGACAAAAGGATTCAGCAGAGCGCGTCCCGGCATATGGACCGGACTCTGAACGATGGTAACATCGCCTTCCTTTGCTTTGACGTACATATTCTTAAACGCATCAGAAGCATCGCATTCCTTGGTAGCAACAAAGCGCGTAGCCATCTGTACGCCGGAAAGACCCAGCGAGAGGTAGTGTTCAATGTCCTTCTTATCGAAAATGCCGCCGCCGAAAACAACGGGGATTTTCTTGTTGAATTTCTCTTCAAATTCTTTGACGACATCAAGAATTTCCTCGATTTCCTTTTCGTAGCCGTCACTCTCATGCATTTTCACCTGCTCGCGGGTATAGCCGAGATGGCCGCCAGCCTTAGGTCCTTCAATAACAATCATATCGGCTGTGCGGTGATGATGTCTTTCCCAAAGATGGAGAATGACGCGTGCTGCCTTCGGGGAACCGATAATCGGTGCGATTTTGGTGGAAGTGCCTTCAACGCAGTCCGGAAGGTCAGATGGAAGGCCAGCACCGGAGAAAATGATATTGGCGCCGTTTTCAACAGCACAGCGTGCATAGTCTTCGTAATGCTGTCCGCGCCACATGATGTTGACACCTATGATACCGTCCCCGGCAATTTCGCGTGCTTTCTTCAGCTGTTTGGCGAGAGCTCTCTTGTTGGCCTCAACAGTATTGGTCATGAAGTCTGGTTCATTAAAACCGACCTGGGCAGCGGAAATGACACCTACGCCGCCTTCACGTGCGACTGCCCCGGCGAGACCGGAAAGGCTTACGCCGATTCCCATACCACCCTGGACGATCGGGACTCTGGCGGTTAATTCGCCAATGTGTAATGCGGGTAATTGCATATTATCACTCCTAAAAGATGCAAAAATACTTTCGAAATATATATACGATTAATAGAAAGCGTTTAACTAAGTTTAGCGATTAAAACTTGTGTTTTATATTCCGTGTTTATTGTAGTTTATGATAAGAAACGAAATAAGTCAATCATGATATTGAGAAAGAGACTGCCATAAAATTAAAACAAAAACAAAAATTAGTTTTAATTATCAAAATAAAATTTTCCCTTGAACCGCAGTGGGGCAAGGGAATTTTCTTCCTCCGCTAAGGATGACAGGTCCTCTATATTCAGGAAATCCAGGCAGATGAAAAGCATGCTGCCTGATGACTGTATATCTATTATACAATGAACCAGTTAAAAATTCATCGAGTTATAGCAAGACTTTCTTTGATTCAGAACATGGTTTTCCAAATCATGGCAAAACGGTGCGGGAATATGGATTGGAGGATAAAATTGCCAAAATATATCTTAAAATATATCTTTAAGAAACGGGAGGGCATGGAGACGAAAAAGGCAGGATTTACGGGCTTTGATGAATGCAGATGCACACTAGTTTTCAAAATAAGTTATACAGGACTTGCGTGATTGTGGTATAGTATTATCGGCAGGTGATATAAGGTGGGTGAAAACGTAAAATGGATAAAAATGCCAGAAGAGAAGAAATGCAGAAAATACTGCGTCAAAATCCGTGCCTGACAGATGAAGATCTGGCAAAGCATTTTTCTGTGTCCTCAGCAACGATCCGTCTGGATAGGCAGACGCTGGGGATTCCGCAAATGCGCGAACGGATGGAACAGCTCGTTTTCGGACATCCTTCCGAGTACGTTGAAGGTGTTCACGTATTGGATCTCGATGTCGGTGTGAAGGGTGTAGGCCTTTTCCGGACAACATCTGAAATGGCGGATTCAACAGGAGCAGTGGCAGGTGACAAACTTTATGGTGCAGCCTCAAATTTTGCAGAGAAGCTGGCTGGTGTCCCTTTTGCACCCACACAGGTCGGGAATATTAAATACAAAGTTCCGGTAAAGCCGAATACCGTTCTGGCCGTCAAGGGCAGAATCGTACTGATGAGAGGCAAGAAAAAGTACATATATATTGGATTTTTTGACGGCGACATAGAAGTTTACCGCGCGAAATTCATTATGGAGATTTTAAACTGATGGAGGCATTCCATGGAAAAAATAGCCGTTGACGCAATGGGCGGCGATTTTGCGCCGCTTGAAATTGTATTGGGCTCCATACAAGCCGTTAGAGAATTCAAGATTCCGGTTGTGCTTGTAGGGGACAAAGAACAGATTTTAACGATTCTGAAAAATAATCATGAAGAGAACAATCCTCTGATAGAAATTCACCATGCGTCTGAAGTCATTGAAATGGGAGAACATCCCGGACTGGCTTATCGTAAGAAGAAGGATGCATCTGTATCAGTCGGAGCCCGTCTTGTGAGAGCCAAGGAATGCGGAGCTCTCGTCGCTCCGGGATCTACTGGTGCAGCTGTCACTGCCGGACTTCTTGGAATCGGACGAATCAAGGGAATTGAACGTCCTGCCATACTGACTCCAATTCCAAATGAAAAGGGAAGGTACACTTACCTGATTGATTCAGGCGCAAGTGCCCAGCCCAAGGTAGAAACGTATGTCCAGAATGCAATATTGGGATATATTTATGCTTCTAAAGTGGCAGGCATCAAGAATCCGCGTATCGGTCTTTTGAACATCGGTGAAGAAGATACGAAGGGAAGCCCGCTTGTAACAGAAGCAAACAAAGTTCTTCAAAACCAGTCTATTATTCCTTTCTCGGGAAATGCAGAAGGAAGAGATATCATGACTGGAGAGTTTGATGTTGTCGTTACTGATGGATTCACAGGAAATGTTGTCCTTAAATTTGGCGAAGGCGCAGGCAAGCTTGTCAAGACATTGCTGAAAGACGCAGTGACTAAAGGCGGAATCCGAGCAAAGATCGGAGCGCTGCTTCTTGCTCCGGCACTGAAGAAATATCTGGCCAAACCTATGGATTACGCTGAATATGGCGGAGCTCCGCTTCTCGGTATCAACGGCGGACTGATTATCTGCCATGGTGCATCCAAAGCGAAGGCAATCAAAAATGCTATCCGCATGGCTGAAGATGTCTGCAAAGAGAATTTGGACAAGGTAGTCACTGAAACGCTGGCACAGCTGAATGAAAGCACAAAGGCAGAAAGCGAAGAGGAAAAGTCAGTAACAGATAAGGAGATTTAATATATGGCTGAGCTACGATTTGCCAGTATTCTTGGAACCGGCCACTACGCGCCAGAGAAAATCCTGTCAAATGCCGACTTGGAAAAGATGGTAGATACATCGGATGAATGGATCCGGACGCGGACAGGGATCGCAACGAGGCACATTGCTTCTGCATCGGAAACCACATCGGACCTTTGCGTGAAAGCAGCTGAAAAAGCGTTGGAGGCTGCGGGAAAAACAATTGATGATATTGATTTCATACTGGTCGCAACAGCTTCTCCTGACTACGTCGTGCCTTCTACAGCCTGCATGGTTCAGGACAAGATGGGTGCAAAACACGCAGGAGCCATGGATATCTCCGCAGGCTGCTCCGGATATATTTATGCGGTAGCATGCGCTTCAAACATGGTCAAGGCGGGCATGTATGATAATGTTCTGGTCATAGGTGCTGAAATTCTTTCCAGGCTTGTTGACTGGCAGGACCGTTCTACATGTATTCTCTTCGGCGATGGCGCAGGAGCAGCGGTCATTGGACAGGTGGATGAAGGCTACGGTCTTCTGGCATCTGAGCTTGGATCCGACGGAAGTCTTGGCAAGATTTTGAATATCCCGGCAAGCGGCGTGGCAGAACCTGTTACGCACAGAGCCATCGATTCGAAACGTATTTATATCCATATGGAAGGCTCGGAAGTGTTCAAGGCGGCTGTCCGTCATATGGGACAGACAACACTCAGCACTTTGGAAAAAGCAGGAATTACGAAGGAAGATATCAATATGTTCATTGCCCATCAGGCCAATGACAGGATCATTCAGTCTCTTGCCAAGAAACTCTCGATCCCGTCTGACCGGATGTATGTCAATGTTGACCGCTACGGCAATACGTCTGCAGCATCGGTCGGCATTGCTTTGGATGAGGCCGTCCGGGCAGGCCTGGTAAAACACGGGGACTATGTGGTCCTGACAGGCTTTGGAGCAGGTTTGACATGGGGCTGTGATGTCCTTCGCTGGATGTAACAGGAATTCCCATGATCCATTCGTTGGACTGATCGCCGCGATAATAAGACAATATTATATCTATAATATATAGTAAAAAGTAAGCTGTATTTACATGAGGTGATACGATGAAAATTGCATTTCTTTTCCCGGGACAAGGCTCACAGAAAGTAGGAATGGTGCATGATCTTTATGAAAAGTACGATTCTGTAAAATCGCTGATTCATGAAGCTGATAATACCCTTGGATTCTCCATTTCCAAAATGATGTTTGAAGGTCCGGACGCCGAACTGATGAAGACAGAATTTACACAGCCGGCCATTCTTGCTGCCAGTGTTGCAGTATGGCAGGTACTTAAGGAAAACGGGATTGAAGCAGATATTGCTGCCGGACACAGTCTTGGCGAATACTCTGCCCTGGTAGCAGCAGGCGCACTTTCCTTTGCTGATGCCGTTCATACCGTTCATCTGCGCGGAAAATTCATGCAGGAAGCTGTACCGCTCGGAAAGGGTGCTATGGCTGCTGTCATCGGACTTACACCTGATGAAATCGTTAAGATCTGCGGAGATGTTTCTACCGAGGATGCACCTGTGCAGGCGGTTAATTTCAACTGCCCGGGACAGGTCGTCATTGCAGGTGAAGCAGGCGCAGTGGAAAAAGCATGCGGCGCACTTAAAGAAGCCGGAGCAAGAAGAGCAGTCATGCTTAAAGTCAGTGCTCCATTCCATTCGACTTTGATGGAACCGGCAGCAAAACGCCTGAAGGAAGTACTTGACACAATCTCAATTCATGATACACTGATTCCTGTCTTTGCAAATGTAAATGCAAAGGAAGAAACAAAGGCAGATGAGATCAGAAAGAATCTGGTGGATCAGGCTGCTCATGCAGTACACTGGGAAGAATCTGTAAGAAATATGATTGCCGGCGGTGTTGACTGCACTGTTGAAGTAGGACCTGGAACCGTGCTGTCCGGATTCATGAGAAAAATTGACCGCTCCGTCACCAATCTGCATGCTGAAGATATAGATACAATAAATGAAGTAGTTTCAACATTGAAGGGAGAATAATGATGGAGAATCTGGGAAAGACAGCACTTGTAACAGGAGCATCACGCGGTATCGGCAGAGCAATTGCTCTCATGCTCGCATCAAGAGGATATGCAGTAGCTCTCAACTATGCAGGAAGCCGCGAAGCTGCAGAAGCAGTAAAGACTGAAATCGAAAATGCCGGCGGAAAAGCATTCACCATTCAGGGAGATGTTTCAGTCAGCGAAGATGTCGATCGTATTTTCAAAACGATCAAGACAGAATTCGGCGGTCTCGATGTTCTTGTAAACAATGCAGGCATCAACAGAGATGCTCTTTTGATCCGCATGAAGGAAGAAAACTGGGATGCAGTCATTGCAACAGACTTGAAGAGCGTATTCCTTACGACTAAGGCTGCTGCTGCAATGATGATGCGCAAGAAAAATGGTGCAATCGTAAATATTTCTTCCGTCGTTGGTCTGACCGGAAACATCGGCCAGGCTAACTACGCTGCAGCCAAAGCAGGCATTGTAGGATTTACAAAAGCCTGCGCAAAGGAACTGGCAGCAAGAAATATCCGTGTAAATGCTGTGGCTCCAGGATTCATCGGTACAGATATGACCGACAAGATTCCTGAAGATCTCAAGGCTAATATGCTTCTGTCCATTCCACTGGGCCGTATGGGTCAGGCTGAAGACGTTGCAAAAGCGGTATGTTTCCTTGCATCTGATGAAGCAAGTTATATTACCGGACAAGTTTTGAATGTAGACGGCGGAATGGTTATGTAATATAATCTAAAAGGTACGAATACTTTGAAAGGTGGTGAAATCTCAATGAGCACATTTGACAGAGTCAAGAAAATCGTAGTTGATCAGCTCGGCGTTAACGAAGCTGACGTTACTATCGATTCCACTTTTATTGACGACTTGGGCGCTGATTCCCTCGATATTGTTGAATTGATCATGGCATTCGAAGAAGAATTCGATATTGAAATTCCGGATGATGCTGCTGAAAAGATCAAGACAGTAAAGAACGCTGTAGACTATATCGACAGCCAGATTCAGTAATAAGTAGTGAATTTGATATTCATAATGGAGCCGGGGAAGTATATTGCTTCCCCGGTAAACCAATATGATAAGGAAAATTGGGGAAAATGCCTCAAAAAAGCGGATTACGTATCTGCTGTCATCCGTTTTTTTGAGGTTTTGTCCTGGGATCGAATACATAATAATCATATTTTTTTAGTGAGGTGCTCCTTTATGGAAAAGAGAAGAGTCGTTATTACAGGGATGGGTGCAGTAACCCCTGTTGGTATTGGAACAGAAGAATTTTGGGATGCGCTGCTGGCAGGAAAATCCGGCATCGCTCCGATTACTGAATTTGATGCAACAGATTTCCCTGTAAAGATCGCAGGCGAAGTCAAAGGCTTTGATCCTGAAAAATATGTTGGAGATAAAAAAGCTGTACGTCACATGGACAGAAATGCCCAGTTCGCTGTAGCAGCAGCTAAGATGGCAGTTAACGATGCAAAGCTGGATATGGCTAATGAAGATCCAAACCGTGTAGGAACCATCATCGGAACGGGCATCGGCGGCATCAAGACAATGGAAGATACCGTACACCGCATCGATACCCGCGGTTCTGCAAAGGTCAACCCGTTTGCTGTACCGATGATGATTGCAAACATGGCTTCCGGCCAGATTTCCATTACATTCGGCCTGATGGGACCGGTACTTGCTGATGTAACAGCATGCGCTTCCGGCAACAATGCAATTGGAAGAGCAACAAGAATGATCCAGTACGGTGATGCCGATGTCATGTTTGCCGGCGGCACCGAAGCTGCAGTAGCGAAGACACCGATGGCTGGATTTGCTGCCATGAAAGCACTCTCCTCAAGAGACTGCCCTCCGGAAGAAGCATCCTGCCCGTTTGATATCAGACGTGACGGATTTGTTCTCAGTGAAGGCAGCGGCGTCCTGATTCTTGAAGAACTGGAACACGCTAAAAACAGAGGCGCACATATTTATGCTGAAGTTATCGGCTACGGCACAAATGGTGATGCATACCATATTACAGCTCCAAGACCGGATGGCGAACTTGCAGCACGCTGCATGCAGAAAGCTATCGATGATGCAGGAATTTCTCCGGAAGACATCGATTACATCAATGCGCATGGCACATCCACAGGTCTTAACGACAAGAACGAAACCAAGGCAATCAAGAAAGTACTTGGAAAACATGCCTATGATATCGTTGTCAATTCAACAAAATCCATGACAGGGCATCTTCTTGGCGCTGCAGGCGCAGTTGAAGCAATCGTCTGCGTCATGTCCATTATGAACAATAAGGTTCATCAGACACTGAACCTGGTTACTCCGGATCCGGAATGTGATCTTGACTACGCTCCGGAAGGCCCGAGAGACATGAAGGTTGATGTAACCATGTCCAATGCATTCGGCTTTGGCGGACATAATGCTGTTGTTATCCTGAGGCGCTATGAAGAATGAATCATTCGGAAATAAGACGGAAGGAACGTCTCGCAGAAGTGAGGGAATTTGCTGAAGAAAATCAGATTCCTGTGCAGAACATTCAGCTGCTAAATACTGCATTGACACATACGTCTTATGCGAATGAACATAAGAATGAAGTGATCCATGACAATGAGAGACTTGAGTTTTTAGGCGATGCAGTCCTGGATCTTGTTGTCGGTGAATATCTTTTTCTGCGTTTCCCGTCATGGCCGGAAGGCGAACTGACGAGAGCAAAAGCCAGTGCAGTATGCAAGCCGGCTTGTGCGGAATGTGCTGCCAAGTTTCAGGTAGGGAAGTACATGCGTCTTGGAAAGGGCGAAGAACTTTCCGGCGGGCGTACAAGGATTTCGATTCTTGGAGATGCCTTTGAAGCTGTTATCGGTGCCATCTATCTGGATAATAATTATGAAGTCGCTGCCCGTTTTATCCTGGGGCATCTGAAAAAGTTCCTTGATCTGATTGATCAGGGCGATTATGATCATGATTACAAATCCGATCTTCAGGAACTGGCGCAGAAGCACGGAGACGTGGATATTCGCTATGACGTTGTCAGGGATGAAGGCCCCGATCATGACAAGACCATTTGGATGAAGATCATGATTAATGGCAAAGACTTCGGTACGGGCGTTGGAAAAAATAAAAAGGAAGCAGCGCAGAAAGCTGCCAAGGAAGCAATAGAGCGTATCCATAAGGGAGAACGCTTTTAACGAAAATAAAAAGCTGTGAAAACGAATCATCATTTTCACAGCTTTTTTTGTTACATTGATTCATATTTAAGTAAGAAATCGAAGGCAGACGAAATCTTAATAATTCTCAGCTTTGATTTCGAAGAAAGATCTTGGGTGACCGCAGACAGGACATTCAATAGGAGCTTCTACAGATTCAACCGTGTATCCGCAGTTGGAGCAGATCCAGAGCTTCTTTTCACCTCTCTTGAACAACCTTTCGTTTTCTACATTGGCAAGCAGAAGCTAGTAGCGGGTTTCATGGGACTTTTCAATTTCGCCGACCTTGGAGAAAAGGAATGCAATCTGCGGGAAGCCTTCTTTTTTAGCGGTTTCAGCAAATTCAGGATACATGGAGGTCCATTCATCGTGTTCGCCTTCGGCAGCCATCTCCAGATGTTCAGCGGTCGATTTTCTCAGATCTCCGACAAGCCAGAACTAGATCTTGGCATGTGCTCTTTCATTATTGGCTGTTTCTCTGAATAAGTCAGAAATCTGGCGGGAGCAGTCCGGATCCTTTTCAGCTTTATTGGCAAAAAGATTATATTTTACATGAGCCTGCGATTCACCGGCATATGCTGCACGCAGATTCTTTTCTGTTTCTGTGCCTTTGAGGCGCACCATTTCTTTCGCAATCTTTTCTCTGTTCATGATATATTCTCCTTTACCCTAAAAAAACGAGCGGCTTTGCATATCCGCTTTTTTTATTTTCAGTATAGGTTCATTGGGTATTTATGTCAATTCATATATGACTTGCGGCCGGTTTGACAGGTGCATCGGCTATAAATTTGCCATTGGATGCTCTTAATTGAGACCTGAATACCATTATAGCTAAAAGGAATAGGTACATAACTTCCTAATACAAAAATCATATAAAAACTTAACTTTGTAAGCACAAAATTTACATACATTTTACACAGGTAAGGTAACATTGGAAATAGAGTAAATTTTTCATAAAATTAATAATAATATTAAAAAATGGAGGATATCCGATATCATGTTTAGTCTGGTTAACAAGCATGAAGAGTTCTTTGATTTTCTTGTGACAAATGCGGAATATTTCCACAAGGGAACTGTCATGGCAAAAGAGGTTCTTCAGGATCCTTCCAAGCTGGAACGTTATTCCAAAGAAGTAAAGAATCTGGAGCATTCCGCAGATCGTGTAACTCATGAAATTACTACCAAGATGCGTCATGTATTCATTACTCCGATTGACAGGGAAGACTTCTTCCTCTTGACCAGTACACTTGATGACTGCGTTGATGATGTACAGGATGTCGTATTGAGCCTGAAGCTTTATCATGCGGGAATTGGCTGGGAACTTCCGCTGCGTATGTCGGAAATCCTTATTGAAATGTCCAATGAACTGATTATCCTCTTCCGTCTTCTGAAAGATATAGACAAGAATGAAACTGAAATAGGGGAACGTACAAGAAAGATCAATTCGCTGGAAAGTGAAGGCGATGCTGTTTACAGAAATGCGATTTCAGATCTTTTTGACGGTACCCATGAAGTCATGGAAATCATACGGTGGAAGGAAATCATGGAAGCGATGGAAGATACCGCCAATCGTGCAGAGAAGGTGGGGAACCTGATTAAAGAGGTGGTCATGAAATATGCCTGATATCTACATGATTGGAGTCGTTATTGTATTGGCACTGTGCTTCGATTTCATCAACGGATTTCATGATACGGCCAATGCAATTGCCACCTGTGTTGCAACGCGCGCATTAAGTCCTCGTGTTGCGATCATTATGTCGGCTATATTGAACTTTGTTGGTGCAATGATTTCAACGGGCGTTGCTAAAACTATCGGCGGAGAGATAGTTACATCTCCTCACATGGTCGATTCTGTTGTTCTGGCTGCGGCTCTGGCATCTGCCATCCTCTGGAATCTCTTTACCTGGAGAATTGGGATGCCTTCGAGCTCCTCTCATGCACTGATCGGCGGCGTTATCGGCGCAGTCATCATTTCTTACGGAACGGGTGCCATTCATCTGGCCGGCGTTCTGACTATCGTTCTTGGCCTCGTCTGCTCGCCTGTAGTAGCACTTGTCATGGGTTACATCTTAATGACTCTTCTATACCTTGTTTTCCGCAACGTAGGCAAGTCCAGAGTCAACTATGTCTCCACCCATATTCAGATCCTTTCTGCCGCACTTATGGCATTTTCCCATGGTTCCAATGATGCTCAGAAATCCATGGGTATTATCACGCTGGCACTTCTTTCTGGCGGCTATATCGGAGCGCTTGAAGTTCCGTGGGAAGTAAAAGTTGCCTGCGCTCTTGCCATGTGCTTCGGAACAAGTATTGGCGGCTGGAAAATCATCCGTACTGTCGGCAATAAAATTTTCCGCATGCAGCCTGTCAACGGCCTTGCTGCAGACTTGAACTCTGCAACGATCATTTTTACAGCTACGATGCTTCATCTCCCGGTTTCCACAACGCATGTTGTTACCGGTTCCATTATGGGGGTCGGCTGGGCTAAAAGATTCCGTGCTGTTCACTGGAGCGTTGCTTATCAGATGGTATCTGCCTGGGTAATGACGATTCCGTGTACGGCAGCCGTCGGAGCATTCGTATATCTTGTAATCAGACATATTTATTAAATACAGAAGTACTGATCATAAAAGCACTGAGGCGTTCAAGTCACGGTGCTTTTTGTTTTCATTGTAGTTACAGAAACCTGATGGATATATTGCCATTATAATAGTGCTGTTTATGATAAAATAAGTATAAAAGTAAAATACGCAGGAGGAAATAAAGTGCTTATTCAGTGGTTCCCCGGTCATATGACCAAAACGAAGAGAATGATAGAAGAGCATTTGAAAGCAGTGGATGTCGTCGCCGAATTGCTCGATGCCAGAATCCCTGTTTCAAGTGCCAATCCCATGGTAGAAGAGCTTGTATCAGGAAAGCCCAGAATCATTATTTTAAACAAGGCGGATCTTGCCAACCCAAGAGCAACTGACCAGTGGATTTCATATTATGAAAAAAAGGGCATCCCCGTTTTGCCCATGAGTGTAGGAAACAGCAAGAACAAGAAAAAACTGCTGCAGGTTATCCGTGATACAGCAGAACCGATTCTTGCAAAATGGAAGAGGAGAGGAATGAAAAGCCGCTCTGTCCGTCTGATGATTTTGGGGATACCGAACGTAGGCAAGTCCTCATTGATTAATTTTCTTGCAGGAACAGCAGCGACAAGAACAGCCAATACACCAGGCCAGACGAGAGGAAAACAGTGGGTGCGCCTTTCTGAAGGGCTGGATCTCCTTGATACGCCAGGCGTGCTCTGGCCAAAGTTTGATGATCAGACTGCTGCACTGAGGCTGGCAGCTACAGGAGCGATTGCCGGGGATGTGTTCAATGCCAGCGAAGTTGTGGCTGAACTCATGTCATCTCTGGGCAAGACTTCTCCGGAAATATTAAAGGAACAATATAATATAGAAAATCCGGATCAGGATCCGCAGGTTCTTCTTGAACAGGCCGGACGAAGGAGAGGCTGCCTGCTCCCCGGAGGGAATATAGATTTTGACCGGGCAGAGATGGTTGTTTTAAGAGATTTCCGAAATGGCAAGCTTGGAAGAATTACATTAGATCCAATACCGGAAGGGAAAGACGAATGACAATTCAGGAAATCAGGAACATCCTGAAAAATGATGATGTGCCGGCGTCATTGATGGAAGAAATTCTGTCTGATGAGCGCAAAGGTGTCAAACAAGCCGTGGTTTCTTACATGAACAGGCTGAGACGCGAAAGCGAAGAACGCCTGCGCGTGGAATCCATGTATGAGAAGGAAAGCGAGTTCTACAAAAAAGGAATCAACCTTATTGCAGGGATTGACGAAGTGGGAAGAGGCCCGCTTGCCGGACCCGTTACCGTAGCAGCTGTCATATTGCCGGCGCACTGGTTTGCATCCGGTCTTAATGATTCCAAAAAAGTAACGCCCAGACACAGGGAAGAGCTGTCCCGGAAAATCAGGGATGCAGCTGTAGACTACTCCATTGTAAGCATGTCTCCGGAAGAAATTGATTCGCTGAATATCTATGAAGCAACCATGCTGTGCATGTACCGTGCGGTCAAAGAACTCAAGGTAAAACCGGAAGCTGTCATCGTAGATGCCATGCCGCTCCACTTTTCAATTCCTACGATTTCTTTGATTCATGGTGATGCTATCAGCGCTTCTGTCGCTGCGGCTTCGATTGTTGCCAAAGTATACAGGGATTCATTGATGGATGAATATGATGCCAGGTATCCTGGATATGGATTCAAGCAAAATAAGGGATATGGCACAGCCGATCATATTTCAGCAATCCATCAGCTTGGCATTAATCCGATTCATAGAAAGAGCTTTGAACCCATAAAAAGCATGATTTTAGAAGGCACTTGCATTGAGCAGAAGTAATAGGAACACATTGTTCATTATTTCGCGTAATATTGATAAGTTATCCATGCATCTTTGTTGTTATGAATGGCATTCAGTGTTACAATTTTAAAGATAGAATAATTATAATCAGCTTAAGAAATAAAAAGCTCTCAATGAGCTTTTATCCTACTTATATTGAGGTGTATTTGTTTGTATCCTGTCAATCTAAAAGTGGAAGGTATTCCGTGTCTCGTAATCGGAGGAGGGCATATTGCACTTCGAAAGATTAGGAAACTGCTGAAGGAGAAAGCATTGATTACTGTACTGGCACCTGAAGCCTGCAGTGAAATTGGCGATATGGCCGTGAATAAGGATATTCAATGGGAAAAACGGACTTATACCGCCAATGACTGGAACGGGTATCAGATTGTAATCACTGCGGCAGGCCGGCGGGATGTAGCGGAAGACATAAGAAAGGAATCCATCGCGCATGGATTCCTTTATAATGCGGCAGACTTTCCAGAGCTTGGGAATTATACGATTCCGGCAAGCTTTAGGACTGGAGGGATACAGATAGCCGTTTCCACCGACGGCAGATCACCAGCTATGTCCAGGTATGTAAAAAAATGGCTTGAAAATAAAATACCTTCGGACTTTCCCCGATGGCTGGACAGGGTGGAGGCAATCAGGCTTGAAGTCAGGGCCGGCATTGCCGACAGCAAGGTACGCGAGGAATTTTGGCATGCTGCCTTTAACGATCAGATTATGGATCTTGTATTACAGGGAAATTTAGACGAAGCAGAGGAGTGTGTACGTCATGCGATTGGTAGTTTTGGGGTTAAATCATAAGACTGTGCCCGTAACTATTCGCGAGCAGTTTGCCGTTTCGGAGGAAAGCGCCAGAAGCGGCCTGCGTCATCTGGATGAGCAGTCAGGGATCAATGAGGCCGTTATCCTTTCTACATGCAACAGAACCGAGATTTATGCAGTTCTCGGCGATGCAGGATCAAGGGAAGGATTAATGAAGTTTTTCCTGGCTCTGTCCGGAAATAGTGAATCCAGGGATGAATATTTCTTCTATTATGAAGGAGAGGAATGCATCCGTCATTTGTTTGAAGTTGCTTCCGGCCTTGATTCCATGGTCATTGGCGAAGGCGGAATATTAAATCAGATCAAGACGGCTTATACGCTGGCACTGGCTGAAAAAGCAACAAAAACAATACTGAACACTTTATTCCACCGTGCAATTACAACCGGGAAACGTGTAAGAACAGAGACGCAGATTGCATACAGTGCCGTCTCAGTCAGCTATGCAGCGGTAAAACTGGCAGAGAAAATTTTAAACGGCCTGGAAGGCAGGAGCGCTATGGTATTTGGCGCAGGCGAAGCAGCTGAGCTTTTAGTTAAGAATCTTCAGGGAAAGGGACTCAGCCGCCTTGTCATTACAAACCGTCATTACGACAAAGCTCTGGAACTGGCAGGCAAGTTTGATGGGGAAGCTGTTCCGTTTGCCAATGCACTTTCACATGCTGATGATATTGATATCATCGTAACCGCTACCGGTGCATCCCAGTATATTGTAAAAGCATGGGATGTCAGGAACCTGATGATGAGAAGAAGCGTCAAGCCGCTTGTTGCCATCGATATTGCAGTACCAAGCGATATAGAGCCTGAAGTTGGAAATATCCGTAATGTTTCCTTGTATAACATGGATGACCTTCAGGGAATCGTTGAAAAGAATATCCGTTTCAGAGAAGGCGAAGCGGAAAGAGCGGAAATTATCGTTGAGGAAGAAATCCGCTCCATTGAAGAGAGATTTACTTATCTCAGCACCCGGCCTGTCATGGTTTCCCTGTCAGACAAAGCAGAGGAAATCAGGCAGAGGGAAATGAGAAAAGGTATGGCCAAAATTGATGGCCTTACCGATGAGGATAAAAGAGTACTGAATCATATGACTCATATGATCGTACGCAAAATACTTAGGGAACCAATGATCCATTTGAATGAGCATGCGGGGACAGAATGGGAAACCCCGGATAAAATTGCTTTGACACGCTTGTTCAAGCTGGACGTCAGAAAGGGGCAGGAACTTGAAAAATAGGATCGTCATTGCAACCCGTGAAAGTTTATTGGCACTTTGGCAGGCTCGTTATGTAGCCGGTAAAATTAAGGAAGCACATCCGGAAATCGATGTGGAGCTTCTTCCTGTAACGACCAAGGGGGATCAGATTCTCGACAGGCCGCTCGTTGAAATCGGAGGGAAAGGGCTCTTTATAAAAGAGCTCGAAGTGATGCTTCTGGAAGGGCAGGCGGATCTGGCGGTTCACTCCTTGAAAGACATGACGGCAGAACTGGCTGATGGACTGACTCTGGCAGCTGTGACTGCCCGTGAAGATCCAAGAGATGCATTTGTATCAGGGAAATATGCATCACTGGATGAACTTCCGCAGCATGCTGTTGTCGGTACATCAAGCTTGAGAAGACAGGCTCAGCTTCTTCATTACAGACCGGATCTTACTGTTAAATCCCTTCGCGGCAATGTACAGACAAGACTGCGGCATCTTGATGAAGGAGAATATGATGCAGTCATACTTGCTGCAGCAGGCTTGAAGAGACTCGGGCTGGATAGAAGAATCAAATCGTATATTGATACGAATGACAGCATACCGGCTGCCGGACAGGGCGTCATGGCGATAGAGGCCAGAACGGATGATGCAGATACGCTGGAAGCGGTTTCTTTCCTGCATAATGCGAATATTGCTTACTGCATCAGGGCAGAGAGAGCCTTTCTTGCCAAAGTAGGCGGCGACTGCAAAGTTCCGGCCGGAATATTCGTGGTTCCTGATGGAAGAAAGAAAATTGTGGCCAAGGCCTTTATTGCTTCGCCGGATGGAAAAGAATTGTACAGGGGCGAGGATGGAGCCTCGGATGCAGAAGCGGAAGCTCTTGGCGAAAGACTGGCGGAAAAACTGCTGAATGCCGGCGGCCGTGAAATCTTGAAAAATCTTCAAAAAATATAACCATACTAGTGAGGAGACGTACATGAACAAGGGAAAAGTTTATCTGATCGGGGCTGGCCCCGGGGATCCGGAACTGCTGACTTTGAAAGGGAAACGGTGCCTGGGAGAGGCGGACGTCATTGTCGGCGATTACCTGGCAGATAAGAGAATATTGAAGTTCGCAAAACCTGATGCTGAATATATTTATGTTGGCAAAAAAGTGGGCTGCCACACGATGAAACAGCATGAGATCAGTGAGCTTCTGGCGGAAAAAGGCAGGGAAGGCAAAATAGTTGCCCGTTTGAAGGGCGGCGATCCTTTCGTCTTCGGTCGCGGCGGGGAGGAAATCGAAGTACTGCGCAGGGCGGGAGTTGCCTTTGAAGAAATTCCGGGTGTAACAAGCGCAATAGCTGCGCTGGCTTACGCAGGCATCCCTGTAACTCACAGAGGTGTTGCAGCTTCCTTTACGGTTATTACCGGTCATGAAGATCCGACAAAAGACAAGTCTTCCATCCACTGGGATAAGCTTGCCTGCGGCTCTGACACATTGATTTTCCTGATGAGCGTCGGCCACACGGAACTGATTGCTTCCCAGCTGATGAAGTATGGCAGAAGCCCTGATACACCTGCGGCTTTTGTAAGATGGGGCACAAGGCCGTATCAGGAAACATATACAACGACACTGGAAAATGCAGCCAAGGATGTTGTCGAAAAAGGCATTGAGCCACCGGCCGTATTTGTCGTCGGAAATGTTGTAAAACTGAGAGAAGAAATGCGCTGGTTCGATAACCGCCCGTTATTTGGAAAGCGCATCATCATTACAAGATCACGTACACAGGCATCCCGCCTTGCCAACGCATTGGAAGAAAGAAGCGCATGCTGCATTGAAATTCCCACCATTTCGATTGAAGCGCCTTCTGATGATTATGCAGGCATGGATGATGGCATTGAACATTTAGATGAATATAACTGGCTGATATTCACAAGCCAGAACGGCGTCAACTATTTCTTCAACCGCCTGTTTGAGAAAGGAAAGGATCTCAGATCTGTCGGCCATCTCAAACTGGCAGCCATTGGACCTGCTACCGCCAAGGAACTCAAAAAGTACGGATTGAATAACGACTGCGTGCCTAAGCAGTATAAAGCGGAAGATCTTGTCGAAGAAATGAGACCGCTTGTCAAAGCAGGGGATAAGATTCTGATTCCCCGTGCCAAAGTGGCAAGAAGCGTCCTTCCGGAAGGATTGGAATCCATGGGCTGCGATGTGAACGTTGTTGAAGCGTATACAACGCATCCTGACAAGGGTGGAAAAGAAAAGCTTCTTGAAATACTTGAAAACAAGAAAGTAGACATTGTTACTTTCACAAGTTCATCAACAGTCTATAATTTCATGGACCAGCTTGATGGCCGCACCGAACTCCTGAAAGGGGTCCAGCTTGCATGCATTGGGCCTATTACAGCTGATTCATGCAGGAAATATCACTTGGAGCCGGATGTTGTTTCTGATGTTTACACAATTGACGGCCTTGTAGATGCTATTGAGAAGGGAGTTCATTAATATGAAATTAAATACACTTCGTCCGCGTCGTTTGAGAAGAACAAATGCAATACGCAGCATGGTCAGAGAAAATTCTCTGGAAATCAATGATTTCGTATATCCGATTTTCGTCGTTCCCGGTACGAATGTTAAGGAAGAAATTCCGAGCATGCCCGGACAGTATCATCTGTCCGTAGACAATGCAGTCAAAATGGCTGAAGAAGTCTATAAACTTGGAATTCCGGCAGTTGAAGTATTCGGCCTTCCTGAATATAAGGACGAAATCGGTTCTTCTGCATGGGACATGACAAGCCCTGTTCAGCGCGCAATCAAAGCTATCAAGTCGGCTGTCCCGGATCTTGTTATCGTTGGGGATGTCTGCCTATGCCAGTACACCTTAAGCGGCCACTGCGGAGTTCTTAAAGGACATGAAGTAGATAATGACCCGACACTGGAACTGATTGCGAAAGTCGCTCTTTCCCAGGCAGAAGCAGGTGCCGATATTGTAGCGCCTTCCGATATGATGGACGGACGTATTGCGGCCATTCGTGAAACACTGGACAAGAATGATCTCCAGAATGTAATCATCATGTCTTACGCTGTTAAATATGCATCCGGCTATTATGGTCCATTCCGTGATGCTGCTGATTCTGCACCGCAGTTCGGTGACAGAAGAGGATACCAGATGGATCCGGCAAACAGCAGAGAAGCTATGAAGGAAGTAGATCTGGATATGGAAGAGGGCGCAGATATTATCATGGTAAAACCTGCACTCGCATATCTTGATATCGTCCGTCAGGTCCGCGACCGCGTGGACAGACCGGTTGCCGTGTACAATGTATCCGGCGAATATGCCATGGTGAAGGCTGCCGCAGCCAAGGGCTGGATTGATGAGAAGAGAATCGTTATGGAATCACTCCTCAGCATGAAACGCGCAGGATCGGACATCATCATTTCCTATCATGCTCCGGATGTAGCAAAATGGCTTAAGGAGGAATCCGGAAGATGATTGACCTTCAGAAATCCAAGGCTGCATTTGAAGAAGCAAGAAAGTTTATGCCTGGCGGCGTAAACAGCCCGGTCAGATCCTATCCGCATATGGGCTGCCCGCCACCATTCATTGCAAGCGCTAAAGGCTCTCATATTACAGATATCGATGGAAATACATACATAGATTATGTCGGATCCTGGGGTCCGATGATTCTTGGCCATGCTCATCCGGCTGTCATTTCAGCTATCTGCAAGGCAGCGGAAAATAGCACCAGCTATGGCGCACCGACACTCAAGGAAACGGAAATTGCAGAACTGATTCATTCCGTATATCCTTCCATTGAAAAAATAAGAATGGTCAATTCCGGAACGGAAGCAACCATGAGCGCCTTAAGGGCAGCAAGAGGCTACACGGGAAGAGATAAGATTCTCAAGTTCGAGGGTTGCTACCACGGGCATGGGGACAGCCTTCTTGTAAAGGCAGGCTCCGGTGCAGCTACCTTCGGAAAGCCTGACAGTGCGGGTGTTACAAAGGGAACAGCCAAAGATACCCTCGTTACGCCATACAATGATATCCCGGCGTTTAAAGCCATAATGGATGCTGAAGGCGACGAGATAGCAGCTGTCATTGTTGAGCCGGTAGCAGGGAATATGGGATGTGTACTGCCGGTTCCGGGTTTCCTGGAAGCACTAAGAGAAGAGACGGCAAAATATGGCACTGTCCTGATTTTTGACGAAGTCATGTGCGGCTTCCGCACTTCATCACATGGAGCGCAGAGCTTCTATCATATCCATCCGGATATGACCTGTCTCGGAAAGATCATTGGCGGAGGCCTTCCAGCTGCTGCCTATGGCGGCAGGAAGGAAATCATGGCCTGCATTGCCCCTGACGGATCTGTTTATCAGGCAGGAACCCTGTCTGGCAATCCGCTTGCTGTTACTGCAGGGATTGAAACAATCAGGCAGATGATGAACATTCCGGATCTCGATAAGAAGCTGGCCGAAAAGACAAGTGCTCTTCTGGAAGGATGGAAGGAATCTGCAGACAAGGCAGGCGTTCCTCTCATCTGCCATCAGTCCGGATCCATGTTCGGCATTTTCTTCTCCGAAAAGGATGTCCTTAATTATCAGGACTCCTGTGAAGCAAATGCAGCTCAGTTCAAGGCATGGTTCCTTTCCATGCTTGACCAGCATGTTTACCTGGCACCATCCCCGTTCGAAACATTGTTCATGTCCTGGGCACATACAGATGAGGATATCGAACGTTCCATTGCAGCATCCCGCAAGGCAATGGAGGAAGCTGCAAAAGCGTAGCTGGTACCTGCAAAGGGATTCAGCATGATCTGAGGATGATAAAATAGTTTATAAACTATAGATATTTATAAATGAATAAGCGTATTTTCTCTTTACACTTTCCGTGTCCGGCGTTATAATATATATATATTATATATATATAAGGCTCGATAATGAGCCTTACCATTGGTTATTGGATACAAAGGAGAATGCCTTATGAAATTATCTGAAAAGCTTCTGAAGGCCCTTGTTGCACAGGTCAACATGGAATTCGCATCTGGCTATCTGTACCGCTCCATGTCTCATGACATGAAAAACCTGGCTCTGAACGGCTATGCTAAATGGCTCGACAAACAGTATGAAGAAGAAAGAACACATGCACTGAAACTGATCGGCTACATTGAAGACAGAGATGGCGTTGTTGATTTCACCGATATTGCCGGCGTAAAGAAACACTACAGCAATCCTCTCGATGTTGCTAAAGATTCTCTTGCACATGAAGAAGCAGTATCTGCTTCCATCCGCAGCATTTTCAAACTTGCCCGCGAAGAAGGAGATCTGGAAACAGAAGTTTTCCTGCAGTGGTATCTGACTGAACAGGTTGAAGAAGAAGTCAACGCCAGAGACAATGTTGCAGGCTTCGAAAAAGCAAAAGACTGCGATGGACTGCTCTACATGTTCGACGCTCATCTTGCTGATCGTTAATCGTATTATGGAAGAACGGCACCTTATTGGTGCCGTTCTTTTGTTTTTTAAAAAGGATAAATCTCGGCTTATAGGACATTTCGTGTTGTTTTTATAGTCGATGAGCCCCGCGTTTATCGGGCTCCATCGTCATTTTAAGATTTTCAGTAATTATTAAAGGGTGGACAAAACGTGTTGGTAAAAAGCCTCAAACCCCTGATAAATACAGGCTAAAATGGGATTTTATCTTTTCAGTGTGAATAATCTTCTGGAAAGATTATCGTTATGAAAAATAGATGCCCTTATTGTGTCTTTATCTGCTGCTGATGCGGAAAAGTGCGCATTTGAACACAAACCTGGAAGTGCTGAGAATATGGGCGCTTTTACGCTTCCAGCTAATTGTGATGAGATGGATTACAGTGCAGCTCGGGCGTATTTCAGTATGCCCCGTATTCTGCCCTTAATACAAGCATAATATAAATTTTTACCAACACGTTTTGTCCTATAACCCTAAATCTCCTCCAATCGTTTTATTTGCCGTGTCATTCTTCTTTACAGAATTTTTATACTTTGGCATTGACTATTATCCAAATGGGAATTTAAAATGAAAGACAAAGTATGTTCGTTATATACAGGACGGTATATAAATTTAAAATAAGTATAACAGGGCATGGGATCTTTCCTGCTCCCTGCGCCTGTTCTTACGCGGTCATAAAATTGCAAATATTGTATTTTCATGTTATGGAGGACTCATGGGAACGACAACTTTTGGCCGGGAAGGTGAAAATTTAGCCAAGGTGTATCTCGAGAAAAAAGGGTATAAATTTCTCGACCGCAATTTTAAGCGGATACATGGCGAAGTAGATTTAATTATGATGGATGGAGATGTTATTGTTTTTGTAGAAGTGAAAAGCAGGCATAACAGAAAATATGGTGATCCGATTGAGGCAGTTAACAAATATAAGCAAAAGCATATCCGCTATTGCGCAAACTTATACCTGTCATCACATCGTATCACTGATCAAAGTGTGAGATTTGATGTTGTAGAGGTACTGGCTTCAGCAGGAAGAGCAGTCCGGTACAGGCATACTCGAAACGCATTCTAGAACTTGGTATGGAAATTTAATTGTTGAGGGAGACAATTATGTATGCAGAAGTCTTAGGAACGACAACGTATGGGCTCAACGGGCATGTAATCGGGGTGGAAGTAGATATCAGGAGAGCGGCAGAAGCATTGGAAATAGTCGGACTTCCGGCCGCATCTGTCAAAGAATCTAAGGAAAGGGTCAATTCGGCAATCAGAAATTCCGGGTACCGCTTCCCTGGAAATAAAGTCATCGTCAATCTGGCGCCGGCAGACTTGAAAAAGGACAGCTCGGGGCTTGACCTTCCGATTGCAATCGGACTTTTGGCGGCCAACGGCGGTATTCCGCTGGATCGTTTGAAAAATATGATTTTCATCGGAGAGCTTTCTCTTCAGGGGGAAATAAGGCCTGTTCCCGGCGTACTGTCCATGGTATTGACCGGCAAAGCCGCAGGGATAACCAGATATTTCATGGCACCTGAAGTCACGAACGAAGCACTGCTCTGTGATGATATTGAAGTGTACGGGCCGAAGACGCTGCGGGAACTGGTTGAATTTCTGGTCGGAGAAAGAGACCTCCCTCAGGCAGTGAGAAAAGAAGACACAGAGGCAAAAGCCAGTGATGTCGATCTTTCTGAAGTTCAGGGCCAGGTCATCGCTAAACGCGCGCTTGAGATTGCGGCCGCAGGTGCCCATAATGTTCTGATGACAGGCGCACCGGGATCGGGCAAGACGATGCTTGCCAGAAGGATTACGACCATTCTTCCTCCCATGACTAGGGAAGAGGCGCTGGAAGTAACAAAGATATACAGTGTGGCTGGCCTTTATAAGGCGGATGACATTATCAGGGAAAGACCTTTCAGAAGCCCGCATCATACGATTTCCATGGCAGGCCTGATCGGAGGGGGAACGATTCCGCGTCCGGGCGAAGTAACTCTTTCTCACAGGGGCGTCCTGTTTCTGGATGAACTTCCCGAATTTCCGCGTTCCGTCCTGGAGGTTTTAAGACAGCCGCTTGAGGACAGGGAAGTGCATATTTCAAGAGTGAATGCATCCTTTGTCTATCCCTCCGATTTTATTCTGATTGCGGCCATGAACCCCTGTCCCTGCGGATATCTCGGGGATCCGCAGCATCAGTGTACCTGCACGGATGGGGAAATCAGGAGCTACGGAAGAAAGATATCAGGACCGCTGCTTGACAGAATCGATCTTCATGTAACGGTACAGCGTCCTAAATATAAAGAGCTCATTGCAACGACAAAGGGAGAATCCTCTGCCGAAATTGCAGCCCGTGTTTCAGCGGCCAGAGCAATCCAGACATCAAGACTTTCCAAATGGCATATGCAGAACAATGCACAGATGGGGCACAGGCAGCTGAAGGAAACCTGCCAGCTTGATAAGGAAGGCACTGAACTGCTTCATGAAATATTCGAAAAGCTGCACCTGTCTGCCAGGAGCTATGACAGGATCATCAAAGTTTCCCGTACGATTGCCGATCTTGACGGGCAGCCGCAGATTCTTGCCAAGCATGTTGCTGAAGCGATAAGTTACAGGAATATGATTCCGCAGAGGTGATTATGGATATTTATGCTGCTGCTCTTCCCGGATGTCCGGGATTAGGTGCCAAAAATATCAGGGAACTGATTGACCACTTCAATACGCCTGAAGACGTATGGAATGCCTCTGAAAAAGATATCATCGATCTTCATGTGCTGACTCCTGCCAGAGAAAAGGCCTTCCTCAAGTACAGGCGCGAAACGGATCTGGAAAAACTGGGGAAAAAGCTGCTGGGACTTGGAATCCGCTGGTGTACATGGGAAGACAGCACGTACCCTTCTCTTCTGGCAGAAACGTCCAATCCGCCGGCCGTGCTCTATTATATGGGAACTTCTCCGGTCTTTGAAAAGACGATAGGGATTGTGGGATCGAGAAAGGCAACCGCATACGGAATAGAAACAGCCGGACAGTTTGCCAGAGTGCTTTCAAAAGAAGGCGTTACGGTTGTCTCCGGCGGAGCTAGAGGGATTGACAGTGCTTCGCACAGCGGCGTCTTGCAGGAAAAAGGGAGTACGGTTGTCGTGATGGCATGCGGGCTGGATAAGGTCTATCCGCCGGAAAACAGGAATTTGTTCCAGCAGGTCATTGATAACGGAGGCACACTGCTTTCTGAATACCCGCCGGGAACGCCGCCTCTTGGACGGCAGTTTCCCGCCAGAAACAGGATTATTGCCGGAATGAGCCGGGGAGTTATCGTAGTGGAGGCTGCTGAGCGCAGCGGTTCATTGATTACTTCTGATTTCGCATTGGAAGAAGGAAGGGATGTCTTCTCCGTACCGGGAAGCATATGGATAGATTCCTGCAAAGGAACCAATCAATTGATCAGGAATGGAGCTATATGCTGCACATCGGCAGAAGATGTCCTTTCCGAATACAATTGGAAGGAAGAAAAAGGGAAGCCTGAGAGCAAGTATCTGGAGCCTTTAACGATTGAAGAGGAGTATGTATTCCATTTCTGCCAGACCGAAGGAGAAGTCAATTCCGAAGATATATTGCAGCATTCTGGATTTTCTGTGGTAAAATTGACTATGATTTTGCTCCAGCTCCAGCTGAAGGGATATATCCAGGAGACTGAACAGGGCAGATATATAATAAAAACAGGATTGTAACATTCTTTCATCAGCCCTTTAAATCGGCGGATCTTCGCATCATTTTAGGGCAGTTCGATTTTATTCTTTTTAGAAACTGCGCTGAAAGTGTATAATAAAGGAATTGATAAAAGTATTTAAATCATGTATCATTCTTGTTCATAGATCTGAAAGATGAAAGAACTTGTACTTTATTAAGTAAGTGGAGGAAGATTTTGCCAATTACAAGAACAATCACAATAGGAAGCAAACGCAAGACAAGAACAAAGGCTCCTGCTGAACCATCTTTTAAACGTAAACCAAATCCCAAGGGAAAGCATCTTGTTGTCGTAGAATCTCCGGCTAAAGCAAAAACAATAGAGAAAATTCTCGGACCGGATTACAAGGTCCTTGCTTCGAAAGGTCATTTGAGAGATCTGCCGCAAAAGACACTTGGCGTTGATATCGATGATAATTTCAAGCCTGAATACGTCAATTCCAAGGACAAGGAAGACGTTATCAAGACACTCCAGAAGGAAGCAAACCATTGCAGGGACATTTATCTGGCAACGGACCCTGATCGCGAAGGAGAGGCCATTTCCTGGCATTTAGCGAAGCTTCTTGATGTGAATCCGGAAGATAATGTAAGAATTGCATTCCACGAAATCACGGCTCCTGCCATCAAGGAAGCCATTAAGCATCCGGGACCGATTGATTTGAACCGTGTCGATGCGCAGCAGGCCCGCCGCGTCCTTGACAGGCTGGTCGGCTACAAGCTTTCTCCCTGGCTCTGGAAGCAGGTATACCGCGGCCTTTCTGCAGGACGAGTGCAGTCTGTGGCAACGCGTCTGATCTGCAAACGCGAGGAAGAAATACGCGCCTTCAAACAGGAAGAATACTGGACAATCGAATGTGTCTATACGACTCCGGAAGGGGATGCGTTTAACGCAAAGCTGGCACAGATCAGCGGAAAACCTGCAGAGCTTCACAATGAAGAAGAAGCAGAAAAAGCAGCAGCAGGCGTCCGGAATAAGAATGCGGATGTAGTTTCCGTAACAAAGACAAAGAAGCAGCGCAAGACGAAGCCGCCTTATACGACGTCCACTATGCAGCAGGATGCTGTCAATAAATTGAACTTCGGATCCAAGAAAACCATGCTTCTTGCGCAGGAACTCTATGAAGGCATCGAGCTTCCTGAACAGGGGCATGTAGGTCTGATCACTTATATGCGTACGGATTCCACGCGTATTTCTGATGAAATGGTCAAGCAGGCCAGAGAATATATCGGAAGGCTTTACGGAGACAAGTACCTGCCGGAAAAGCCGAATGTTTTTGCCAAGTCCAAAGAAGCGCAGGATGCCCACGAAGCCATAAGACCGACAAGTCTTGCACTTCCGCCGGCCGCATTGAAAGGTGTTTTGAAAAGAGACCGGCTGCGTCTTTACACACTGATCTGGAACCGTTTCATTGCATCGCAAATGGCACCGCAAATTGCCCAGAGTACGAATGTCACCCTTCAGTGTGGTGAATTCACCTTAAAGGCAAGCGGACTTCACATTCTCTTTGATGGTTTTACAATCATGCAGCCAGCCAAGGATGAGAAGAAGGATGAAGAAGAAGCAGCGATTATCCCGCCGCTCAAGAAGGGTGATTCTGTCCTCAATGTCAAGGCAGACGGGAATCAGCACTTTACTTCTCCGCCCCCCAGATATACAGAAGCAAGCCTGATCAAAGTACTCGAAGAAAAGGGAATCGGCCGCCCGTCCACATACGCTCCGATTCTTGATACCATACAGAAACGCCGCTACGTGACCAAGGAAGGAAAGCAGTTTGTTCCAACGGAAATCGGTTTCAAGGTAACGGATCTTCTTAAGAAGTATTTCGATGGAGTCATCAATGTAGACTTTACGGCCAACCTTGAAAACTGGCTGGATAAGATTGCTGACGGCCATGCGACTTATACAAAGGTCATCACTGACTTCTACAAGGTCTTTTCAGACGAACTGAACGCAGCTAATGTGGAAGCTTCCAAAAACAAGAAGGAAGAAGCAGAGGTTTCTGATGTTGTCTGCGAAAAATGCGGCGCAAAGATGATTGTAAAGCTGGGGCGCTACGGCAAGTATCTTGCCTGTCCGAACTATCCGGACTGCAAGAACATCAAGCCGTACAGCCTGGTCAACGGGCCGGAAGAGGTTTCTGATGTCCATTGCGATAAGTGCGGTACACTGATGGTTTACCGCATGGGACCGTATGGAAGGTATTTGAAATGTCCCAACTGCAATGCGAATAAGGCCATTGTCATTGACACTTCCATCGTCTGCCCGAAGTGTCATGAAGGACATATGATCCAGAGAAGAACCAAGAGAGGGCGTACCTTCTATGGATGCAGCCGGTATCCGGCGTGTGATATGGCACTCTGGAACGAACCGGTAGACCAGTTCTGCAAAGTATGCGGATCGATCATGGTCAAGAAGGTATCCAGAGACGGGACAGAGACGATTGTCTGCTCGAACCCTGAGTGTCTGACAGCTCCCAAGAAGAGTACCACTAAAGGAAGAAGGGCAACAAAGAAAACAGCATCGAAAGATGAAACATGACAGGAGAAATAAATTGACTGATAAAGTAACCGTAATAGGAGCCGGACTTGCAGGCAGCGAAGCTGCGTTTCAGCTTGCTGAACTTGGAATCCCGGTAGAATTGGTAGAGATGCGTCCCCTTAAGCAGACACCGGCGCACCATACCGGCTATTTTGCTGAACTTGTCTGCAGCAATTCGCTTCGCGCGGCTTCCGTGACAAATGCAGTAGGCCTGCTGAAGGAAGAAATGCGCCGCCTTCATTCGGTCATCATGGATGCTGCCGATCACCACTCTGTACCAGCTGGCGGAGCTCTGGCTGTCGACCGTATGGGATACGCGGAAGCCGTGACTGAAATCGTAAAGAACCATCCGCTGATTACATTTACGGAAAAAGAAGTGACTGAAATTCCGGAAGATGGCATTACGATCATTGCCACGGGTCCTCTGACAGAGGGAAAACTGGCAGAAGCGATTGAAGATTTTTGCGGCGGAGAGGGCTTTCATTTCTATGACGCAGCTGCTCCGATCGTAACAAAAGAATCACTGGATCTGGACGTAGTTTATGCGATGTCACGCTACGGAAAAGGGGAAGCAGCTTATCTGAACTGCCCTATGAATGAAGAAGAGTATGCGGCATTCCAGGAAGCGCTCTGTCATGCAGAAATGGCTCCGGTCCATGGGTTTGAAAACAAGAAGGTTTTTGAAGGATGCATGCCGATTGAAGTCATGGCGCAGCGCGGAGCAGATACAATGCGATTCGGCCCGTTAAAACCGGTCGGGCTTCCTGATCCGAGAACCGGGGAAACTCCATATGCAGTCGTCCAGCTTCGAAGAGACAATGAAGACGATACGATGTACAATATTGTCGGCTTCCAGACTCATCTGAAGTGGGGTGAACAAAAGCGGGTCTTTGGCATGATTCCTGGCTTATCGCATGCGGAATTCGTCCGTTATGGCGTTATGCACAGGAATACATACATCGATTCGCCCGATCTTTTGAACGAAACCATGGAAACGAGAAAAAGGAAAGGGCTCTTCTTTGCAGGACAAATGACCGGCGTCGAAGGGTATGTCGAATCCGCCGCATCAGGGATTGTTGCCGCTTACAGCGCAGCTGCAAGATTCCGCGGTGAAGAACCGGAAGCATTTCCGAGAGAAACCGCCATTGGCTCTCTTTGCTACTACATCTCTCACTTTGATGGCAAGAACTTCCAGCCGATGAATGTAAATTTCGGACTTATGCCGCAGCTGGAGAAAAGAGTGCCTAAGAAAGAAAAGAACCAGCGCATTGCTGACCGTGCATTAGAAGCAATTGACAATTTTATAGAAAATCACTAAGAGAACTGGGCAGTCATATATGGCTGCTCTTTTCTTTTGCTGAAATGAGGCTTATAGGACATTTCGTGTTGTTTTTATAGTCGATGAGCCCCGCGTTTATCGGGCCCCATCGTCATTTTAAGATTTTCAGTAATTATTAAAGGGTGGACAAAACGTGTTGGTAAAAAGCCTCAAACCCCTGATAAATACAGGATAAAATGGGATTTTACCTTTTCAGTGTGAATAATCTTCTGGAAAGATTATCGTTATGAAAAATAGATGCCCTTATTGTGTCTTTATCTGCTGCTGATGCGGAAAAGTGCGCATTTGAACACAAATCTGGAAGTGCTGAGAATATGGGCGCTTTTACGCTTCCAGCTAATAGTGATGAGATGGATTACAGTGCAGCTCGGGCGTATTTCAGTATGCCCCGTATTCTGCCCTTAATACAAGCATAATATAAATTTTTACCAACACGTTTTGTCCTATAGCCCTGAAATGAAAACCTTTTGGCGCATTGATTCATTAATGGAATGTGAATATGATAAAATAAGGATAAATTATGAAAATGTTCCATTTCATGGAGGAAAAATGAAAAAAGTCATATTTGACGTCGATGGCGTACTTCTTAGTGAAGAAAGATATTTTGATATAGCAGCACTGACTGTCTGGGAAATTTTATACAGCCCGAAGTATATGGGCATGCCGGCAGAAAAGGATAATTTTATTGTTGGCACGGTCAATGAAGGACGCATTGCAGAATGCAGGAAAAGCGTGTGGGGAAATGGCACGCTCATATCCTGGCTGAAGGCAAGAGGGATCAACTCAAACTGGGATATGGTTCATGCTGCGCTGATTACGATTTTCTGGATCATGGCAGAAGTTTATTCTGCCCGCTCCGGCGGAGAAAAAGTGGCATTCCGTCTGGAATCGGAGAAAGATGTGCAGGAGACAGGGAAAATATTGATGGGGATTCCTGTTCCGTCTGCGGATAAGATATTAGAGAAATGGGAGAAGACAGTGCCGGAGGGGATTTACGGAGAAGATGTCATTCATACACTGGCAGCAGCAATGGCTCCGTCTTTTGCCAATCCGGATACATGGGCAGAATTGAGATCTTCTTTTTGGAAAATCCATACGTCAGCTTTTCAGGAATGGTACCTGGGGGATGATAATTATATCCGCTATCTCCATAAAGCGCCATACAGCGGCGGGAAGCCGGGATTCCTGGACAGGGAAACACCGCTTGCTCCGCCTTCTGGCATAAAGAATATGTTTGAAAGATTGAAAGAAAGCGGTTATGAGCTTGGGGTTGCGACGGGACGTGCCCGGATTGAAATGGAAGTCCCTTTTAAAACCTATGGCTGGTATGAAGAGTTTGAATCAAACTATTTAGCGACTGCGTCTGATGCGGTAGATGAATCAAAAATGTACGGAGGAAGTGTTCCTGATAAACCGCATCCTTTTATCTATTTGTGCGCTGCTTATGGCAGAAATAAGGAAAATTATCCTGCATATATGGCAGGAACAATTGCGCGCGGCAGCGAAGATGAGATTTATGTCTGCGGGGATTCCTTCTCGGACCTGCTGGGAAGCAGAGCTGCAGGCTTCAGGTTCATAGGAGTGCTGTACGGAGCAGAGAAAGATAAGACTGCCAGCCTTTTTGAAAAAGAAGGCGTTCCTTACGTGCAGAACGTACTCGAAATCCCGGATTTATTATCCGGAATCTGACATGCATTCTGGCAGAAGTGCTAACTTTTGCAGTCATTCTTCATGCATGGTAGAATTAAAGTGTATTACTTAACTAACAGCGTATATGGAGGTACCAGGTGTCACTCTTTCTTCCGCATATTTATGGACAGGAAAAAGTTCAGAAGGAATGGAAATCCTTGCTGAAAAACAACAGGTTTCCTCATACCCTGATCCTATATGGGGATGACGGGCTGGGCAAGACGACAGCAGCATTTGATCTGGCGGGAATTCTTACAGGAGAATCTGAAAAGATTTCCGGAGAATTTGATGAATTGCACATATCATCCGCCAGAGAAGAGATGACGCTCCCGATGGCTGGAAACAGGCTGTGGTATCTTCGCCCCGGGAAGATGGAATTGAAAGTAGAGCAGTTCCGTACATTTCTTGAAAGCATGGCGTCCTTTGATGAAAAGGCTCATGTCTGCATTATCGATGAATGCCAGTTCATGAGAGCGGCTGCTGCAAATATTATGCTCAAAACCCTTGAGGAGCCTCAAAGCAATGTTTATTATATTCTGATTTCTACGGATCTGAACTCCATTCTTCCGACAGTGATTTCCAGAAGCGAGAAATTTGCCTTTACCCCGCTTGGAAGGGAAGAATATCTTGCACTTCTCCAAAGGGAAAGCAGCAAATACCCGGTGCCGGTGAATATGACTCCTGATATGCTTTACCAGCTTTCAGAAGGAAACCCGGGCATTACTTTGGAAATTTGCAGTGAAAAAGATAATGCACAGCCTGATGCAGCCATGTCGTTCTGGGAAACCATTACGGATAATCCCCGTTCATTTTCTGCATTAAGCGGGCATAAATGGAAAGACAGAGATGAATTCCATCAAATGCTCCGCTGGATCATCCTGGTCGGGCGGGATATACTCGTGCTGGCTGAAACCGGTGACCAGAACCGGGCAAGGTGCATGTCGGTCATGGGACGCGAGATGGCTGTTTCCCGGAAGTGGAATGGCAAAGTCATGCAGGTGATGGAAGTTTTCCGCGATGCGGAGCTCGCATATACGCATTATATTAATATAAAAAATATTTGGGATATGATTCTTATCCAATTGAAGAATATACAGAGAGGCAGAAAAGAATGAATCAAGTTATAGGTGTCAGATTTAAGCCTGCGGGTAAAATATATTACTTTGATTCCAACAATCTTGATTTGCATATAGATGATGGAGTTATTGTTGAAACATCCAGGGGACTGGAATACGGTTATGTTGTCCTTATGCCAGATAAAGTCAGCGAGGAGGATATGCCGCAGAAACCGGTCATCCGCAAAGCTACGATTAAAGATATGGCGCAGCTGGAAAGAAACAAGGAGCGCGAGCAGTCAGCCTACGAAATCTGTCTTAAGAAAATAGAGAAGTTCAAGTGTCCTATGAAGCTTCTCCGCGCTGAATATACCTTTGACCGGAATAAAATCGTTTTCTTCTTTACGTCTGACGGACGAGTCGACTTCAGGGATCTTGTCAAAGAGCTGGCGTCTGTGTTCCATACCAGGATTGAACTGAGGCAGGTAGGCGTAAGGGATGAGGCTAAACAGGTGTCCGGAATCGGCCCCTGCGGGAGACCTTTATGCTGCGCAACATTTCTCGGTGATTTTGCACCGGTTTCCATTAAGATGGCAAAGAATCAGGGCCTTTCCCTGAATCCGACGAAGATATCCGGTGTATGCGGGCGCCTCATGTGCTGCCTGCGTTATGAAAACGACCAGTATGTACATGACGGATGCAAGAAGAAGGGCTGCTGCCATAGAGATAAGGGGAATGAGAAGATGTTCCGGGTCGGCATGAAGGCGATTACGGAAGAAGGTGCGGGACAGATTCTCTATGTCAATACACAAAAACATACAGTTAAAGTGCAGTTGGAGGGGCAGAAGACAAAGACTTTCCCCTGGGACGAGGTAGAGCAGGCTGAAAATGGCTGATGAATGGGTATTGAATGAGGGAGAAAGACTCGACGATTTAGTCAGGGATGATATGAAACTCATCCAAAGGCCGGATCATTTCTGCTTCTCTGTAGATTCTGTATTACTGGCTCATTATGTAGAGCCTAAGAAAAATGATGTCATCGCCGATCTTGGAACAGGCACAGGTGTTATTGCACTGCTTGTCTCTTCACTCGGCGGCAATCATATTGCGGCTTTTGAACTGGACCCTGTAATGGCGGATCTGGCAAGAAGGAATGTGGAAGGGAATCATAAAGAAGCGCAGATCAAAGTCATTGAAGGAGATTACCGGGAATCTTCCCGGCAGTTCGATTCCGGAAAATTCTCTCTGGTACTGGCTAATCCGCCTTATCGGGAAGTGGGGACTGGAAGAATGAGTGCCAAAAGCGGGGTGGCCAGCGCCAGTTATGAAATGAATGCGACGATGGATGACGTATTCAAGACAGCGCAGTATCTTCTGAAATACGGCGGACGGCTGGCTATGGTACACAGGGCGGACAGGACGGCTGACCTTATCACTATAGGAAGAAAGTATCATATGGAGCCTAAACGCATGCGCTTTGTCTATGCCAGAAAAGGCCATACGGCAGTCAGGGTACTGATAGAATGGAGATACGGGGGGCATGCAGAACTTGTCGTAGAACCGCCGCTTCTTCTTCATAATGATGATGGTTCTTACACAGAGGAAGTCTGTGAGATATATGGGAGGAAAAGTCATGAGTGAAGTGGAGAAGGGGACACTTTATCTGGTACCGACGCCGATCGGCAATCTGCAGGATATAACCTATCGCGCCGTTGATATATTGAAGAATGCAGATATCATAGCGGCCGAAGATACAAGGCACACACGGATTCTTTTAGAACACCTGGGGATACAGGGACACCCGGTATCCTACCATGAGCATAATAAAAAAGAAGCCGGGCCCAAACTGATTGAAGCTTTGAAGGAAGGACACTCTGTTGCGCAGGTCAGCGATGCAGGGATGCCGGTCATATCCGATCCGGGAGCTGATTTAGTCCGCCTGGCGCTGGACGAGGGGATTCCCGTCGTCCCGCTTCCGGGTCCCAATGCTGCTTTGACAGCCCTTGTCGCATCCGGACTTGATGCCCGCCAGTTTGCTTTTATCGGGTTTCTGCCTAAAATTACGGCCAAACGTAAAAAGCTTCTGGCAGATATTTCAAGAGTGCCGCTGACGCTCATTTTCTATGAAGCGCCTCACCGCATCAAAGAGACCATGGACGTACTCATTCAGTCGCTCGGAGACAGAAATGCGGTAACGGCGAGGGAACTGACTAAAAAATTCGAAACATTTGAACGCGGGACTCTCGCAGAACTCAGAAGCGGGATGAACGAGAACGATCCCCGCGGCGAGTATGTCATTCTGGTTGAAGGCTGGAATGAATCCATGGAAAAAGAGGATGAAGAAGAGACATCCTGGCAGGATGCCGCTGTGACTTTGGCGGAAGGAATGCCGCTCAAGGAAGCTGCACGCAAAGTCTCCGGCCGCTACAATGTTTCGCGAAGAGAGGTTTACCAGTATCTTCTGAAGCATAACGATCATTAATCTGATCAGGCTGCCTGCATTTTCCTTTTTTGACTTTTATCTTTTTATCAGAATGGTATAATAAAAAGATATTAATAGAATATGAATAAGATGTCCCAGCCAATATAAATTATAAAAAGAGGGATCGGGAGGAAACATTTATGAGTGAAAAACCGAAATATTATATTACGACACCAATTTATTATCCTAGCGCAAAACTCCATATCGGTCATACGTACTGCACATCGATAGCCGATGCTGTAGCACGTTTCAAACGCCTTGACGGATATGATGTGTTCTTTTTGACCGGTTCTGACGAACATGGACAGAAAATTGAACAGAAAGCAGAAGAAGCCGGAGTAACGCCTATCCAGTACGTCGACGGCATTGTCGCTTTATTCAAACAGCTATGGAAAGAACTCAATATTACCAATGATGACTTCATCAGGACAACCGAGGAAAGACATAAGAAAGTCGTACAGATGCTTTTCCAGCGCGCTTACGACAAGGGCGACATCTATCTGGGCAAGTATGAAGGATGGTACTGCATTCCTGATGAAACATTCTGGCCTGAAAACAAATTGACGCCGGAACACATTTGTCCTGACTGCGGCCGTCCGCTGCAGAGAGTAAGCGAAGATGCTTACTTCTTTAAGATGTCAAAATATGCCGATCAGTGGCTTAAATACATTGATGAACATCCGGACTTCATTCAGCCGGAATCCCGCAAGAATGAAATGGTGCAGTTCGTTAAAAGCGGTCTGGAAGATCTCTGCGTGTCCCGTACAAGCTTTACATGGGGCATCCCTGTTCCCTTTGATCCCAAGCATGTCGTATACGTCTGGTTTGATGCGCTCGTCAATTATTTGACAGCAGCAGGCATTGTTGACGATCCTGAAAAATTCCACAAATTCTGGCCGGCAGATGTTCATCTGGTAGGAAAGGAAATTGTCCGCTTCCACAGCATCATCTGGCCGATCATGCTGATGAGCCTTGGCATTGAAATCCCGAAAAAGATTTACGGGCATGGCTGGCTCATTGTTGATGGCGAAAAGATGTCCAAATCCAAGGGCAATGTCATCGATCCGATTCCGCTCCTTCAGGAATTTGGTTCGGATGCGATCCGCTATTATCTCCTCAATGATATCCAGCTTGGACAGGATGGCAACTTCAGCCGTGACCGCCTGATTGGAAGAATCAATTCCGACCTGTCGAATGATTTAGGAAATCTCTTGTACAGAACGCTTTCCATGGTTGAGAAATACAGAGGCGGCGTCCTGACAAATGGCGATGCATCCGGAGATCAGGCTGTTGCAGATGCATCTGCAGACATCGAAGAAAAAGCTAAGCAGACACTGGAAGAATTCCGCAGCGGAATGAGCAACTGGAAAATCAATGATGCAATCAAGGCAGTATGGACTTTTATCCGTGCCCTGAATAAATACATTGACGTAACCGCCCCCTGGATTCTGGCAAAGGATGAATCCAAAGCAGGGGCACTCGATGCTGTACTTTATCATCTCTGCGAAGGACTCCGTTTTGTTTCCCTTATGGCAGAACCGGTGATTCCGATTGCGTCTGAAAAGATCTGGAATCAGCTCGGACTGAAAGATTTCAAGGATGCTGATTACAAAGATCTCGTATGGGGCGGAATTGCTGACGGCACCGTGGTTCACAAAGGCGACCAGATCTTCCCGAGAATTGAAATAGAGGAAGATGAAGAGGAAAAGGCAAAACCAGTCAAAAAAGCCAAGAACAACAAGAAGGCAGAAAAAGCATCTTCTTCCAAAAAAGAAGCAGAAGAGAAAACTGAAGAAATCGATATTTCCGAATTCTTTAAGACCGATCTTAGAGTAGCGGAAATTATGACAGCGGAAAAGGTTGAAAAATCCAACAAGTTGATCAAGATGACAGTATCACTTGGCGGCGATGATACAAGAACAGTGGTCAGCGGAATTTCCCAGTACTACAAACCAGAAGATCTTGTCGGCAAACATGTCATTTTTGTTTCCAACCTCAAACCTGCCAAATTGATGGGAATCGAATCGCAGGGAATGATTCTGGCAGCTTCCAAGGACGGAGAGCTGCAGGTGCCATTTGTAGACATGCCTGCTGGAAGCAAAGTCAAATGACCGGACTTTTTGATACGCACGCCCATCTCTATGACAAAGCGTTCGACAAGGATCGTGAAGACGTCATTGCCCGGATTTTCAAGACACTGGATTATGTCGTCATTCCATCAGAGGATCTGGAGACAAGCCAGAAGGCAGTCCGCCTAGCCGATACGCATGAAGGAATTTATGCCGCTGTCGGCATTCACCCTCAGGTGACAAACGGCGCATCAGATGAAGTGCTCGCTGAGATTGCCCATCTGGCAAAGACTCATGATAAGATCAAGGCAATCGGGGAAATCGGACTCGATTATCACTATCTCTATACGGATAAGGATACCCAGAAGTATTGGTTTGAAAGACAGATCCAGATGGCAAAGGAACTGGACCTTCCTATCCTTATTCATGACAGGGAAGCTCATGGAGATGTTCTGGAAATATTGAAGCGCAATGCAGACAGCCGCCTTCGCGGCATTCTGCACTGTTTTTCAGGGAGCATAGAAACGGCAAAGGAACTGATGAAGCTTGGCTTCTACATCTCTTTTGCAGGACCTGTGGTCTTTTCAAAGAGCATAAAGCTCAAAGAAGTTGCTGCAGATATTCCCATGGACAGGCTGCTGATTGAAACTGACAGCCCGTACCTGACACCGCCTCCTTATCGGGGAAAAAGAAATGATCCGTCCAACGTACTCCTGGTTGCTGAGGAGCTGGCAAGGATCAAAAATATGGATGTTCAGGAACTGATTGATATTACCCGCGAAAATGCCATGAAAATTTATCAGATTCATCAATAAAAAGGGTGCGCCATCTGAGGCGCATCCTTTTTGCTTATAGAATATCCGTGAAGATTTCTGCATTTATTTTATTCTCTTCGATGAACATGATAGAATAAAGAAAATCAAGTTGATAATCTTGCCTGAACGCTGTGAATAAAGCGCTCAAAAAAGGGTTTAAATTGCAGTTTCCCGCATTTAGAGGTATATAGATGAAAATTAGTACAGCTTTAGACTTATTGATGGATAAGGGCTTGCTGTCAGAGGAAGATACATTCACTATTGTACGAGATAATGAGGCCGGGAGTGTATCACTTCAGCTCAAGCATCCCTTGATTGTATTATTTTCAAATGCTCAGAATCTTAAATCATTTTCTGCCAGATTAGAAAGATTATACACAAAAGATTCTTCTGTATTGGCAATTGATCCGATTGGAACTATTTTAAGGCTTTCCGTGGAAGAATTTTCCAATCACACAATGGATTCTGATTTTATTTTCTTCTTCGACAGCAGGAAGGCCAGGACGCAGCCGCTTCATCCTTTTTCATTGAAGCAGATTGATGATGTTGTTGGACGGCTTCTTGCTCCTGGAGGGTGCCCGTGGGACAGGAGCCAGGATCATATGTCCCTCAGGACGTACTTCCTTCAGGAAGTGTATGAAGTCATCGATGCAATCGATAAAAACGACATTCCTAATTTAAAAGAAGAGCTTGGGGATGTACTGTTTCAGGTCGTCATTCATGCAAAGCTCTGTGAAGAAGAAGGCCAGTTTTCCATGCAGGATGTAGTCGATGGCATATCCGAAAAAATGATAAGAAGACATCCCTTCGTTTTCGGAAATTCATCCTCTGAAGAGCTCGATCAGGCTTTTGAAACATGGGAAAAACGTAAGAGAATTGAAAAAAACAGGCAATATCTGTTATCCGGAGTGCCTAGGAGCTTGCCAAGTCTGCTTCTAGCGTGTATAATTCAAAAGAAAGTTAGTTCCAACGGACTGGAAGAAGTGTTCTTTTCAGAAAGTTTCCCAGAGGATGTACGAAGGAAAATCTGCGATATTCTTGACGCAGAAGACCAACGAACCGGAGAATTCAGCGCGGGTGCTTTTCTTTTCGCTTTAGACCGTGTACTTTGCGAAAGAGGGATCGATCCGGAGCTGGCATTACACAGTTATACTGTGAATTTTATGGATCGGTTGAGATCATTTGAGTCGGATCTTCAGAAATCCGGCAAAACCCTTGCTGACATGACTCCTGAGGATGCTCAGAAATCCTGGAAAAAATTCAACGGAAATAGTTGATTACTTCTGTCCGAAAGAACTAAGGGCGAGGATTTCGCCAATTATTAAAGGAGGATGTTTAGTTATGAACAAAACAGAACTCATCGCAGCAGTTGCCGAAGAAGCAGAAATGACTAAGAAAGATGCGGAAAAGGCAGTCAAAGCCGTTATTGATGTCATCTCTGACGCTCTTGTTCAGGGAGATAAGGTTCAGCTCATCGGTTTTGGTACTTTCGAAGTTCGTGAACGTGGTGCACGTGTTGGTCACAATCCTTCCACTCAGAAGGAAATCAAGATTCCTGCATCCAAAGCTCCGGCTTTCCGCGTATCCAAACAGCTGAAAGAAAAAGTAAACGTAGTAAAAGCAAAGAAAGCAAAGAAATAAGAATGAATTAAAGGACCACCTCAGAATTGAGGTGGTTTTTTAATTTATCATACTTCCTGACTATGTTATAATTTGAACAAGACGAATGAAAAGGGGAAGTATAATGGCGAATCAAGGGCGAAAGCTTTTTATTTTAACAGCAAGTATAGGAACCGGACACAGCCAGGCGGCCCGGGCCATAGCAGAGGCTGTTAAACGACTCCATCCGGAAGACTCTGTCAGTGTTCTGGATTTTGTTTCGAGCAATATGTTCTCTATTGACCATATCATCAAGGATACATATCTGAAAATGATCGATGTATTTCCCGAATTATATGATCATCTGTACAGTGATTCCCAGAGCAGCAAGTTTGGGCAGCTCTCGCAGAAAATGCTTTCGCTTACCTTCAAGCGCAGGATGAAGAGTTTGATAGAAACTTTAAAACCGGATGCCATGATTTTCACACACCCGTTTCCTGCCGGTGCGGCTGATCTTCTGAAACAGGATCAGAATATTTCGTTTCCCATGCTTGGAGTAATCACGGATTTTGATATTCATCAGCTTTGGGTAGACCATTACCTGGATGGTTATTGCGTCGCAACCCCGGATTTGAAAACTCTTTTGGAAAGCTACCATATTCCGCCTGAAATCATTCATGTGACAGGGATTCCTGTACGCAGGGCTTTCTATGAAAAAGCTGCAGAGGGAAAGCCTTTCGAAAAGGGCACGGTTCTTGTTATGGGCGGAGGCCTCGGGCTTGGAAATGTCATCGATAATATAACCCGCCTGGATGAAGTGAAGGAAATTTCAAAGTTTATCGTCATCACAGGGAAAAATATTAACTTATATGAAAAAGTTGCCATGCTTTCTGAAAAGCTTCATCATCCGGTAGAGCTCCACAGCTATACCAACAAGGTTGCTGAGATTATGGCAAGAAGCGAGCTTCTGGTTACGAAGCCTGGAGCACTCACCTGCACGGAAGCATTGGTTATGCATCTTCCGATGGTTCTGGTAAACACACTTCCCGGACAGGAACGGGCCAATGCCATGCATATGAAGAATCAGGGATGCGCTGAATGGGTCAAGAGGGATGAACTGCCGTCTACGGTTAAACATATTCTTACCAATCCTGATTTGAGACTCCGCATGTCTAAAGCCTGCGGCGAATCGCTCCCCGACAGTGAAAGTGATGTTGTCAGGATTCTCTATGATATGATGAACAAATAACGTCCTGTCGAAGGATCAATAGCATGATGTGATAAAACCGGTTTAATAAGCTGCATGGAGAGCTTATTGAACCGGTTTTATCCATAAGTCATATTTGCATAAGATATTGATATGGCAAAGAGCTTTTCCATGTACAAAACAAATATTCTTTTACGTGATATAATATAGAAATAGAGAATATTCGATTATTGAACTGGATACGAGGAAATTTATGGATAGATCAAGAATAGAACGAGAATATATCGAGCCGATGATTCCATTCAAGCTGAAAGCACCCTTTCAGCCGACAGGAGATCAGCCAAAGGCAGTGAAGTCACTGGTCAATGGATTGAATGAAGGGCAGTGGGCTCAGGTACTGCTTGGTGCAACAGGCACAGGCAAGACTTTTACCATGGCCAAGGTCATTGAAGAAGTGCAGCGGCCAACATTGATTATTTCTCCTAATAAGACACTTGCGGCACAGACGGCCAGCGAGTTCAAGGATTTCTTCCCAGATAATGCTGTTTATTATTTCGTATCCTATTACGATTATTATCAGCCGGAATCCTATGTGCCACAGACGGATACCTATATTGAAAAGGATTCGTCGCGAAACGAGGAAATCGACCGTTTGCGCCATTCTGCGACTATGGCGCTTTTTGAGAGAAGGGATGTCATTATCGTGGCATCTGTCTCCTGCATCTACGGTCTCGGCGATCCGGAAGACTACAGCACGATGGGATTGTCGCTCCGTCCGGGTGAAGAAATAGAGCGCGATAAGATTATCGAAAAATTAGTGAATATGCAGTATATGCGCAATGATATGAATTTTACGCGCGATACGTTCAGGGTGAGAGGGGATACGATTGATGTATTTCCCGCATCTGAAAACAATATAGCTGTCCGTATTGAGATGTTCGGTGATGAAATCGATTCGTTAACCGAATTTGACGTACTGACAGGCGAAACAGTGGCAGAGAGAAACCATATAGGCATATTCCCTGCGTCGCACTATGTAACAAGCTCGGACAAGCTCAGGAAGGCAATTACTTCCATTGAAGCTGAGCTGGATCAAAGGCTGAAGGAATTAAGATCGCAGGATAAGCTCTTGGAAGCACAGCGCCTCGAGCAGAGGACAAATTATGACTTGGAAATGATGCAGGAAGTCGGCTATTGTTCCGGAATAGAAAATTACTCCAGGCATATGTCCAACAGGAAACCCGGGGAACCGCCATTTACGCTGCTTGATTATTTTCCGGAAGATTTTCTGATTATGATTGATGAATCCCACGTAACCGTGCCTCAGCTGCGCGCTATGTATAATGGCGACCAGTCACGCAAAAAGACCTTGGTGGACTATGGCTTCCGCCTTCCAAGTGCACTGGATAACCGACCGCTTACTTTTGATGAATTCACAGAAAGAATCAATCAGATTATTTATGTATCGGCAACACCCGGTCCTTATGAAATGGGGGTTCAGACAAATCTGGCGGAGCAGATCATAAGGCCGACCGGACTTTTGGATCCGAGCATCGAAGTGCGGCCTATAGAGGGACAGATGGATGACCTCCTTGGGGAAATACACAAGAGGGAAGAAGTCCACGAAAGAGTCCTGATCACTACATTGACTAAAAAGATGGCAGAGGACCTGACGGATTTTCTGACAGAAGCAGGCGTAAAAGTCAGGTACCTCCATTCTGATGTCGCCACAATTGAAAGAGCCGAGATCATCAGAAATCTTCGTGCCGGTGTGTTTGATGTGCTTGTCGGCATCAATCTTCTCCGCGAGGGCCTTGATATGCCTGAAGTATCGCTCGTTGCCATTTTGGATGCTGACAAGGAAGGATTCCTTCGTTCAGAGACCTCAATGATCCAGGTCATCGGACGCGCTGCCCGAAACGAACACGGGCATGTCATCATGTATGCAGACAGAATTACCAAGTCGATGAAGTATGCCATCGATGAAACCAACAGGAGAAGGCAGATACAGGATGCGTATAATAAGGAGCATCATATTACGCCGCATACGGTACAGAAAAGGGTCAAGGACCTGATAGATTTGACGAAAGTCGAAGAAAAGCCGTCTGATTATGGCAGCGAAAGTACTAAGACAGAAAAGACGACAGATGAAGAGTTATATGCCCAGATGAAGGAAACTGAGAAAAACATGAAAAAAGCTGCCAAGTCACTGGAGTTCGAAGAGGCAGCCATGCTTCGTGACCGTTTAAGCAAGCTTCGTCAGGAATGGACGAATAGATATGGTTCAAGGGCAGATGCCGCATTGAAAAGGCAGGAATCAGCCAAGAAACGTATCAACAGGCCTATGAAAAAGAGAATCTAGCCTGATGACAGTTTGATACGCATCTGCGGCTTGACGCACTGGAAAATCTTGTCATGTTATGAGGAGAATGTATGGAAAAAGGAATTGTTATACAAGGGGCACGTCAGAATAACCTGAAGAATATCAATCTGACACTCCCCAGAAACCAATTGATTGTATTTACCGGACTTTCCGGATCCGGGAAGTCTTCACTCGCTTTTGATACGATTTATGCAGAAGGACAGAGAAAATATGTAGAATCTCTCTCTGCTTACGCCCGTCAGTTCCTGGGGCAGATGAATAAGCCGGATATTGATAAGATTTCCGGCCTGTCTCCTGCCATATCCATCGATCAGAAATCAACGAGCCGTAATCCAAGATCCACCGTAGGCACGGTTACTGAGATTCATGATTACCTGCGTATGCTGTATGCGCATGCCAGCAGAGCTTTTTGTCCGAATTGCGGAAAACCGATACAGCGCCAGACCATCGACCAGATCGTGGATGCACTGGAAGCACTGGGGGACTGCACAAAACTTCTTATATTAGGGCCGGTAGCTGTCGGGAAAAAGGGGACACATAAAAAGCTGCTGGAAGAGCTCAGGAAAGAAGGGTATGTCAGGGTACGGATCGATGGAGAAGTCGCTGTCCTGAATGATGACATTGATCTGGAGAAGAACAAGAAACATACCATTGAAGTGGTAGTAGACAGGATCATCATCAAAGAGGGAATTACACAGCGCCTGACTGATTCTGTTGAAGCAGCTCTTAAGCTGGGAGACGGAATGATGGTTGCGGGAGTGATTGGCGGCAAAGACCACATTTTCAGTACGCATTTTGCATGCCCGGAATGCGGGATTTCACTGCCTAAGCCTGAGCCCAGGATTTTCTCATTCAACAATCCTCTTGGTGCATGTCCTGCATGCACGGGGCTCGGAGCTTCCCTGGAAGCTGATTTCAGCCGTATTCTTCCGGAACACGGCCTGTCATTCCGTCTGGGGGCCATCAAGCCATTTCCATACAACAAGGAAAGCTGGCTCTATAAACAGCTGGATGCGTTCCTTAAATCGTATAGTTTGGGAATGGACAACTGCTTCGATGATCTGCCGGAAGAAGCGCAGATGGAATTCGAATTCGGCGGTACAGAGCTCCTGACGTTCCAATACACGAATCAGGATGGCGAAACGAAGACGTATCAGCGGACATTTGAAGGAATTGTCCCCATGACGAAACGGCGCTATGAGGAAGCATGGACGGAAAAGATGAAGGAAACTCTGTCCAACTATCTCATCGAAAAACCGTGTCCTGTCTGCCATGGCGCACGTCTCAGGCCCGAAAGCCTTGCGTTCCATGTCGGAAATAAGAATATTGCTGAACTGTCCGCTATGCCGGTTGCTGATTTGATTCCTTTCCTCGAAAATCTCGATTTGACGGAAAAGGAGAAGGTCATTGCAGACCAGATTCTCAGGGAAGTAAAAAGCCGTTTAAGCTTCTTGTCCAATGTCGGTCTGGAATATCTTACGCTCTCAAGAAATGCGATGACACTTTCCGGCGGGGAAGCGCAGCGCATCCGTCTTGCTACACAGATAGGGTCCGGGCTTGTGGGAGTCCTGTATATATTGGATGAGCCGTCCATCGGACTCCATCAAAGGGATAACGACCGTCTCCTTGCCACTCTTAAGGGAATGCGAGACCTGGGAAATACCCTGATCGTGGTAGAGCATGATGAGGATACGATCCGTACGGCAGACTGGGTCGTTGATATCGGTCCTGGTGCAGGTGAAAAAGGCGGATATATTGTTGCTGAAGGCACGCCTGAAGATGTAAAAAATACACCTGGTTCCATAACCGGGGCTTATCTGAGAGGTGAAAAATATATACCGCTTCCTGAAAGCAGGAGGAAGGGAAACGGGCTCTACCTGACAATCCGCGGGGCAACAGAACACAACCTGAAAAATATAGATGTAAAAATCCCGCTTGGAGAGATGACGGTTGTCACAGGCGAATCGGGATCGGGCAAGAGTACCCTGATCAATGAGATTCTCTACCAGGGACTGTCAAATATCAAAAACCATACATCATATGGAACCGGCTCCTACAAGAGCATGGAAGGAACCGAATACATTGATAAAGTCATTGATATAGATCAGCAGCCGATCGGGCGCACACCCCGGTCGAACCCGGCAACTTATACGGGAATCTTTACGGATATCAGGGAGCTCTTCAGCCAGACTTCAGAAGCCAAGATGAGAGGGTATAAGCCTGGAAGATTCAGCTTCAATATAAAGGGCGGACGCTGCGAAGCTTGTCATGGCGACGGCATCATCAAAATTGAGATGCAGTTCCTCTCGGATGTCTATGTTCCCTGCGAAGTCTGTCATGGGGCAAGGTATAACAGAGAAACTCTTGAAGTGCGGTATAAAGGGAAAAATATCTCAGACGTACTGAATATGACTGTTGATGAAGCCATTCCGTTCTTCGAGAATCATGATAAGATCCTTCGCAAGCTCTTAACACTGCAGGAAGTCGGGCTGGGTTATATCCGTCTGGGACAGCCGGCTACCACGATGTCCGGCGGCGAGGCGCAGCGTGTAAAGCTGGCTACGGAACTGATGAGAAGAGGAACGGGTGATACCCTTTACATCCTCGATGAGCCGACTACAGGACTTCATAGTGAAGATATACGCAAACTGCTTATCGTACTGCAGAAGCTGGTCGATCAGGGGAATACAGTTGTCATTATCGAACATAATCTCGATGTGGCAAAAGTAGCTGACTACATTATCGATCTCGGTCCAGAGGGCGGCGATAAAGGCGGTGAAGTCGTTGCAGAAGGAACTCCTGAGGAAATCTGTCAGGTTTCCAGATCTTATACCGGCCAATATTTGAAGCCTGTCATCGACCGGACTATAGAAATAATGAAGAGGCATAAGGATGATAGAAGTCAATGATAAAATCCGGGCTAAAGTCGAAGCACTTCCTGACTCGCCCGGTGTATATAGATGGAAAGATAAGGACGGCCGTATCATCTATGTCGGGAAAGCAAAGAACTTAAAAAACAGGGTTCGTTCCTATGTCAGAGAGGACAAGAATCGTTCGCCTAAAGTTGCAGCGATGATACGGCATGCTGATGATCTAGATATCACCATGACTGGATCTGAGATGGAAGCACTGATCCTGGAATGCAATCTGATCAAGGAAATGCACCCTAAATATAATATTTCCTTGAGAGATGACAAGTCATATCCATATGTCAAAATCACGACGGGGGATGAATGGCCGCGCATCTTCGTAACAAGGAATATACGAAGAGACGATCATGCTAAATATTACGGCCCGTTTACGGATGTAGGCAGCCTTCGCAAGACGCTGAGTGTTTTGCGGAGATACTATCCTATCCGTACATGCCGTTCCATGAAAGTGCCGCGACCCTGCCTTCAGTACCACCTGCATCTTTGCTGTGCTCCGTGCTTCAATTACTGCACGAAGGAAGAGTATCAGCGGTACGTAAAGACCATCTGTGACCTGTTTGAAGGCAAGAGCACAGAACTGGTAAAGGAATTGCAGCAGAAGATGGAGCAGGCATCAGAAGCACTGGAATATGAGAAGGCTGCAGAATTCAGGAATCAGATCAGGGCGATTCAGAGCGTTCAGCAGAGACAGAACATCATCTCCAACGAAGGAGACTTTGACGTTGTCGGAATGGCAAGAGATGGAAGCCATACCGGCCTTGAAGTCTTTTACATCCGCTATGGCAGAATGGTTGGAAAAGAAAATTTCAGTATTCCGGAAAGCGCTGATGAGCAGGATCAGGACATTATTACAGTCTTTATCAAGGATTTCTATGCCGGGAATCCGATGTCCGTTCCGAAGGAAATCATTCTTCCCATGCTGCCTAAGGACTCTGAGCTTCTGCTGGAATGGCTGAAGCAGATCAAAGGAACGGAAGTGAAGATGATTGTTCCTGAAAGAGGCTTCAAGAGAAAGCTGAAAGACATGGCTATGGCAAATGCCAAAAAATATCTTTCTGATAAGAAACTGCAGTGGGAATATCAGGATGCCAGAGAACAGGGCGCTGTTAAGAAGCTGAAGGAACTACTGAACCTGCCCCGTCTTCCCGAGCGAATGGAATGCTTTGATATATCTCATAATCAGGGGGCCGAAACGACCGGCTCAATGGCTGTTTTCGAGCATGGACGTCCCGCAAAAAGCGAGTATCGCAAATTCAAACTGGTAACCACGCAGGGACATGCAGATGATTTCAAATCCATGGCGGAAGTGATGCAGCGAAGATATGGAAATAGAAAAGACTGGCCTGAACCAGATCTCATTGTTCTTGATGGCGGGCTTGGGCAGCTGCATGCGGCCCTTCCTGTAATCAGAAATGCGGGCTGCAACGCGCCGGTCATCGGGCTTGCTAAAAGAATAGAGGAAATCTATGTGGAAGGCAGTGATGTTCCTGTTGTGCTTGATCATCACGAGCCTGCGCTGCAGCTTCTTCAGTTCATCCGCGATGAAGCGCACCGCTTCGTAATTACGTATCATAGAAGCTGGACGAATAAACGCAATACAGAGTCTATCCTTGATCATGTGGAGGGAATCGGGCCGACACGAAGGAATGCCCTCTGGCATGCTTTTCGTTCCCTGGATGAAATGAAAAAGGCGACAGAAGAAGAACTGGCAAGCGTTCCGGGAATGAATAAGAAAGCCGCGGCCAATTTGTACCGCTTTTTCCGCTTGAGAAAAGACGAGAAGCAGATGGTGATTGCGGGGATACATGCAGATCCTTCCGGGGCAAATCAGCCATAAGGAATTTCTGCCTGCCTAAGCAAAAGGATTGTTATGCTTTTCATTGATATGGTATACTGATACACAGCATTACAACGGAATTCTTTGTATGAAGATTTCTTTTCAGGACGCTCCCTCAGTGTTCAGCAATATGTCATGGAAAATACCGTATAGAATGAATGTTATCCTTGACAAATGGCATAACTCTTCGTATAATGATGAAGTTGATAATTTACTCTAAGTTGATTAGAGCAGTGCACCGAAATCGTAATTGAAGTGCAGCGAAGACGAATAAAACGGCATAACGGCCGATAGGTAAGGAGGTGCTAGAAATGCCGGTTCCGAAGACAAAAAGTTCTAGATCCCGTCGTGATAAAAGACGTGCTAATTGGAAGCTGACTGTTCCGGGTCTTGTGGAATGCCCACAGTGCCACGCAATGAAAAAACCTCATCATGTATGCCCGGTATGCGGTTTCTATAAAGGCAAACAAGTCATTACAAAAACTGTAGAAGGTTAATAAGAAGACGTCTCTCCTGTAGAGGCGTTTTTTATTGTGTTATTTTGTATATTACATGGTGAAAAATGCCTTTATATGCTATAATTATCGAAAGTCATCACTAAAACAGCATATCGGTTCCATAATTGTTCTTATTGATTGTGGAAATTTGATTTGTTTTAGATTTAAGAATGGAGGAATAGTAGAATGGTAGGGAAAAATTGGAAGAAAATCTTAGCTGTCGGGATTTGCGGATTAATGGCAGCAGGTGTAATCGCAGGTTGTGGAAACAACTCCGGGAGCTCCGGAAACAGCGGTAAAATGAAGGTTGGCGTTGTACAGATCGTGCAGCATCCTGCACTGGATGAATCCAACAAGGGCTTTGTCGATGCATTAAATGAAAGCGGCCTGAAGGACAAAATCGAAATAGACCAGCAGAATGCGCAGGGAGATCAGTCGAACCTCAGATCTATTGCTAACAGATTCGTATCTGGCGACTACAAGCTTATTGCGGCCATTTCAACGCCTGCAGCACAGGCTATGGCCAATGCAACAAATAAAATTCCGATCATTTGCACCGCAATTGCAGATTTTGAAAATGCAAAACTGATGAAGTCTGAAAAACAGCCTGACAGCAATGTGACCGGTACTCATGACAGGGGACCGCTCGATAAGCAGGTTGCTTTGATCAAGGAAATTCAGCCTAATATCAAGAAATTAGGAATCATCTATAATTCAAGTGAAATCAATTCAGTGATTCAGGCCCAGAAACTTAAAGATGCCTGCAAGCCATTAGGCATCGATGTCATTGAACTGACCGTAAACAGTGTCAATGATGTACAGCAGGTTGCCGAAGGCTTCCTGGGTGGAAAAGTAGATGCAATTTTCGTGCCAACGGATAATATTATTGCTTCTTCTATTCCGACACTCATGGCAGTTGCCAATAAGGAAAAGATTCCGGTATACGGCGCTGAGCAGGGACATGTAAAATCTGGTGTTCTGGCTTCTGAATCAATCAGCTTCTACGACATCGGGCACCGTGCCGGTGAAATGGCAGCCGAGATCCTCAAGGGAAACAAGACAGTAAAAGACTTCCCTGTTGAAGGTGCTGACAAATCTAAGTTATATATCAATAAGAATGAAATGGACACGCTCGGAATCAAGATTCCTCAATCGGTTCTTGACAGGGCTGAAATGGTATGATTTAAGAAGGGATTCAGGAAGTGGCCTCGAAACTTAAAAAGCTCTGGTGGCTTATGCTTGTTTTTGCAGTCTGCAATATAGCAATAGCCTTAATTCTCTTTTTTGGCAATAAGCAGAAATCTCCGGAGGAAAGCACAAAACCTATACCGCAGAAAAACGTATACAGTATTGGTGTTCTGCAATCCGAAAGCCTGCCTGAACAGGATAAAATGGTAGCCGGGGCTTTAGCAGGATTGGAATCCAGCGGTTACGCGAATGGAGAAAGACTTCATATCGAAGTGATCAATGCCAATGGGGATGACAAGAAGCTTGAACGGGGCGCCAAGAAATTTTCCTCGAATAAAAAAGATCTTATTATAGCTGTCGGTACGGATTCGGCCAAGGCTCTTGCCAAAGTGACCAAAAACATACCGGTCGTAGGTGTTGGAGTATATCTTTTCAAAAGTGACGAGGTTTTCAAATCCCACGAAAACTTTACAGGCATCTCGGATACTCCGCAGGTACTGACGCAGATAAGAACGGCTGCGCAGTGTTTCCCTGTGAATAAGCTTGGAATCCTGTACGATCCCACAGATGAGGATTCAGTGCTCCAGCTTAAGATTTTGAGAGCAGTTTCAGAACAGAAAAATATCAGTCTTTTCGAGGTTGCTTTTAATCCGGACCAGAGATCGGATATCCAGATCCGTAAATTTTTGGGCAATGTGAATGCTGTTTATATTCCGGAGGATCCCGCCGTACTCAAGAATTTTGATGCAGTGGTAAAGATTTTGACACCCGCGGGAATTCCTATTATCGGTGAACAGATGGAGATGGTGAAGAAAGGTGCTCTGATATCGGTTTCACCGTCCTATTACCGTATGGGATTTAGCGGGGGCAGAATTGCTGCCAGACTCTTAAGCGGGAATTTCCTGCCGGAGAACATTCCGATTACCCGTCAAATCGATCCTGATATGGTTATCAATATGAAACAGGCGGACCTGCTTCATATCAAGCTGCCCAGTGACGTATGGCAGCGGGCAAGAAAACTGTACTTGTATGATAACCAGCCAGCAAGACCTTGATTTAAATCCGGAGACTGCTGTCCTCGCATTTTACAGGTAGTTAACAGGCGGCAGCGGTAGAACAGCGCTTGCCGCCTTTATTGATTGACAGGCAATTCGCTTGATTAAAGGAGGGAGATTGTATCTATGGTAGATTTAGCAATATCCACAGTGGCACAAGGGCTCATGTGGTCAATTCTGGCAATCGGTGTATTTCTTTCCTTCAGGGTGCTTGATGTGCCTGATATGACTTGCGAAGGCAGTTTCCCTTTGGGCGGAGCCATTGCGGCTTCAATGATTGCAGCAGGTGTTTCACCCTGGGCCGGACTGGCCGCAGGTGCATTGGGCGGGCTCATCGCAGGGGTTGTTACCGGCGTTCTTTACACGAAGCTTAAGATTCCTGCTATTCTGGCCGGGATCCTGACAATGATCGCTTTATATTCCATCAATCTTCACGTGATGGGGAAAGCGAATATTTCGCTGCTCCGTGCCGATACGGTATTCTCAACAACATCTGAAATGCTTCACATCAGCATGTCTGCAGCTGGTTTTGTCGTTCCGCTTATTATGATGGCTGTGATTATCGGTTTCATTTACTGGTTCTTCGGAACAGAACTTGGCATGTGCATTCGTGCTACGGGCTTTAATCCGCAGATGGTTCGTGCACAGGGTGTCAATACAGACACGATGACAATTATCGGATTATTCATCAGCAACGCGCTCATCGGACTCTGCGGTGCGGTTGTTGCACAGAATAATGGGTTCGCTGATGTCGGGATGGGGATTGGCACAATCGTTATCGGCCTTGCTTCCGTCATCATCGGCGAAGTTATTTTAGGCGCTGACAGCTTCTCCGCTTCGCTTGCTGCTGTCGTTCTGGGGTCCATTCTTTACAGAGTGGTCATTGCAGGTGTACTTTATCTCGGAATGCCACCAAATGATTTGAAACTGTTTACTGCGATTATTGTCATGCTGGCACTTGCAGCACCGATGATCAAAGATAAAGTGAATATGGGGAAGGCAGGCTGAACAGATGTTAAACGTTTCTCATATCAGCAAGACCTTTTTTAAAGGAACCATCAACGAAAAGAAAGCTTTGAACGATCTTTCTCTGACACTCAATGACGGGGATTTTTGTACTGTTATTGGAGGCAACGGAGCCGGCAAGAGCACGCTCCTGAACTCTATCGCAGGCGCGTATCTTCCGGATTCAGGAACTATTGAAATCAACGGCAAAGATGTCACTAAAATGAGTGAATATAAGAGAGCCAAGTTTATAGGCCGCGTATTCCAGGATCCGCTTAAAGGAACTGCGGCAGGAATGCAGGTGGAGGAAAATCTTCTGCTGGCATCCAGAAGAGGGGAAAGCCGCCGTCTGCGCTGGGCATTCTCTGCTGGCGATCATGACAAGTACAAAGCAATGGTATCCAGGCTTGATCTGGGACTTGAAGATCGTCTCTCTACGCGCATCGGATTGCTTTCAGGCGGGCAAAGACAGGCGCTGACACTTCTTATGGCCACGATTAAAAGGCCGGAAGTACTGCTTCTTGATGAACCAACTGCCGCGCTTGATCCGAAAACAGCAGCAAAGGTTTTGAAAATTACGGATGAAATCGTGCATGAACAGCACTTAACGACCTTGATGATCACTCATAATATGAAAGATGCCCTGAAGTATGGCAACAGGCTTATCATGATGAATAATGGCAGGATCATTGCTGATTATTCAGAAGATGAGAAGAAGAATCTGACCATTGATGATCTTCTCAAGAAATTTGAGGAAACGGCAGATGCTGTAAGCGATCGTATCGTTTTAGGCTGATGAATCATCAATTCATTTGCTTATTCTCTTGCAAAATTCACGCATGGCAGGTATAATAACTAGCGTGTGAACTGTATCCCGGTTTTTCGCATCTCCGGCGATGACTTAGATACAGCAATTTATATTTTTTAGGAGGCTATTATGCTTACAAACGAAGTAAAGAAAGAAATTATCGAACAGTATGCTGTTCATGAAGGCGACACCGGATCTCCGGAAGTACAGATCGCAATTCTCTCCAAGAGAATCGCTCTTCTGACCGAACATCTGAAGATGCACAAGAAAGACCATCATTCCCGCCGCGGACTGCTGAAAATGGTTGGCCAGCGTAGAAACATGCTTGACTACCTCCGCCGCAAGGACATTGAACGTTACAGAACTCTTGGACAGAAACTCGGATTACGTCTGAAATAAGAAATGAAAAAATCCCTCCTGCTGTATCCAGCAGAAGGGATTTTTCTATATGTGTAAAATTTTTTCATACAACTTCTAAAAGATTAATCATTATGCTGTCTTAAAACTGTTTCAGCAGACTTGTTAAAATTTTAGATTTTATTATATAATAAGGAGTACATAAAATTATTTGTATAACAGGAGGAATAGGGATGTTTAAGACATTTCAAATGGAACTTGCCGGCCGACAGTTAGTCGTTGAAACTGGTAAAATGGCAAAACAAGCAAATGGAGCTGCGTTAATTCGCTATGGTGATACAGTCGTACTCGTAACTTCTACAGGAAGCAAAGAAGCGCGTGAAGGAACAGATTTCTTCCCTCTGACTGTAGACTATGAAGAAAAGATGTATGCTGTAGGTAAAATGCCGGGAGGATTCCTGCGCAGAGAAGGAAGACCAGGAAATTCTGCGATTTTGAACGCACGCCTGATCGACCGCCCTATTCGTCCGCTTTTTGATAAAAGATGCCGCAATGATGTGCATGTAGTTGCGACTGTACTCTCTGTTGATTATGATAATGCGCCGGAACTTTGCGGTATGCTTGGCGCATCCGTTTCCCTAGGCATTTCTGATATTCCGTGGGATGGACCTATTGCAGGTGTCAGAGTAGGCAAAGTCAACGGTGAATACGTCATCAACCCGACTCAGGAACAGATGGAAGCATCTACTATGACTGTAACTGTTGCCGGTTCCGAAGAAGCTATCATGATGGTTGAAGGCGGCGCTAAAGAAGCTCCGGAAGAAGAAGTTCTGGATGCTATTATGTTTGGCCATGAAAGCATAAAGGAACTTTGCCGCTTCCAGAAGCAGATTATTGCTGAAGTCGGCAAACCGAAACGTACTCTTGTATTTGCTGATATCCCGGCAGAAATTGAAGAAGCAGTAGAAGCTTATGCAACTGATGCTCTCAAAAAGGCTGTTTTTGATGCAGATAAATTGAGACGTGATGGCAATATCGATGCTGTCAAGAAAGATGCAAAGGAACACTTTGCTGAAATTTATCCGGACAATGGCGCAGACGTTGCAGAAAGTCTCGATCATTTGACAAAGAAAATCGTCCGCAAGATGATCTCCAACGAACATATCCGCCCGGATGGAAGAAAGCTGGATGAAATCCGTCATATTACCTGTGAAGTAGGACTCCTTCCACGTGTCCATGGCTCCGCACTCTTTACCCGCGGCCAGACACAGGCTCTGTCCATTACCACACTGGCTCCTATGTCTGAAACACAGACCATTGATGATCTGACACCTGTTACAGAAAAGAGATATATTCATCAGTACAACTTCCCGTCTTACAGCGTAGGCGAGACAAAGGGCTCCCGCGGTCCTGGCCGTCGTGAAATCGGTCATGGCGCTCTTGCTGAAAGAGCTCTGCTTCCGGTTATTCCATCTGTAGATGAATTCCCATATGCAATCCGTGTCGTTTCTGAAATTCTTGAATCCAACGGATCATCTTCCCAGGCTTCCGTCTGCGGAAGCACCATGTCCCTGCTTAATGCAGGCGTACCGCTGAAAGCTCCGGTTGCAGGCATTGCTATGGGCCTGATTGAAGATGGCGGCAACTTTAGCATCCTTTCCGATATCCAGGGCATGGAAGATGCTCTTGGCGATATGGACTTCAAGGTAGCAGGAACAGCAAAGGGCATTACAGCTATTCAGATGGACATCAAGGTACATGGCCTGTCCCGCGATATTCTTCTGGCAGCATTGAAGCAGGCTCATGAAGGACGTCTGTTTATCCTTGGCAAGATTGCTGAATGCATTGATAAGCTGGCAGAACATCTTTCTGCATATGCTCCAAAAATTATTACTATCACAATCCCGGTTGAAAAGATTCGTGATGTTATCGGAAGCGGCGGAAAGACGATCAACAAGATCATCGCTGAAACCGGTGTCAAGATGGATGTTGAAGAAGATGGAAGAATTTACATCGCTTCTCCGGATGAAGGCGCTGCCAACAAGGCCAGAAAGATTGTTGAATCCCTGACCAAGGAAGTCCAGGTGGGAGAAACATACCTGGGCAAAGTAACAAAGCTGATGAAATTTGGCGCATTTGTTGAAATCCTTCCGGGCAAAGAAGGCCTGGTTCATGTTTCCCAGCTCGCACTGCATCGTGTAGAGAAGCCGGAAGACGTCGTTAAAGAAGGCGATGAAATTATGGTTAAGGTAACTGAAATTGATGACAAGGGACGCATTAACCTTTCCAGAAAAGCACTCCTTCTGGAGAAAAAACAATGAGCCGTATCCGCGGATTTGAAGTTGTAAAAGCTTGGGAAATGAAGGGAATCCACCTCCCTGAAAGAAAAACAAGCAAATCTTCCGGGTATGACTTGGAAAGTGCCGAGGACGTAATCCTTGCCCCGCATAAAACCACCGTTTTATCTACCGGCCTGAAGGCATATATGCAGGAGGATGAATATCTTGCTGTCTATATCAGATCAAGCCTGGCAATCAAGCACGGAATTGTTCTTATCAACAGCACAGGAATCATAGACGCTGATTATTATAATAATCCTGACAATGAAGGACATATTATGATTGCCGTATATAATACGACGGATAGTGCGTTTACCGTCAATAAGGGCGATCGTATTGCGCAGGGAATATTTGCAAAATATTATAAAGCAGATAATGACAGCGCGGATGGAACAAGAACTGGTGGAGTAGGAAGCACTGGAACTTAAAAGAAAGCCGGTCAATGGTGGTATTTTATACCACCATTGATTTTTGGCTTATAGGACATTTCGTGTTGTTTTTATAGTCGATGAGCCCCGCGTTTATCGGGCTCCATCGGCATTTTAAGATTTTCAGTAATTCTTAAAGGGTGGACAAAACGTGTTGGTAAAAAGCCTCAAACCCCTGATAAATACAGGCTAAAATGGGATTTTATCTTTTCAGTGTGAATAATCTTCTGGAAAGATTATCGTTATGAAAAATAGATGCCCTTATTGTGTCTTTATCTGCTGCTGATGCGGAAAAGTGCGCATTTGAACACAAACCTGGAAGTGCTGAGAATATGGGCGCTTTTACGCTTCCAGCTAATTGTGATGAGATGGATTACAGTGCAACTCGGGCGTATTTCAGTATGCCCCGTATTCTGCCCTTAATACAAGCATAATATAAATTTTTACCAACACGTTTTGTCCTATAACCCTGATTTTTTATAGGGGAGGAAATCTTATGAGTGTGGAAATAGAAAAACAGCTCTCACGTAAAGAGATTTATGATGGACATATCATCCATGTATGCGTGGATCAAATCGATTTAGCCGGGAAGAAGAAAATCCGGGAGGTCGTCCTCCACTCAGGCGCATCTGCCATTGTTCCTGTGACGCAAAATGGCGGAATCATTTTTGTTAAACAATACCGCTATCCGGTGCAGCAGGCGCTTCTGGAAATTCCGGCAGGCAAAATGGATCCCGGCGAAACCCCGGAGGACTGCGCTTCCCGTGAAATGGAGGAAGAAATAGGATATCAGGGATCATTGATCAAGCTTGGAATGGTATATACGACACCTGGCTTCAGTAATGAGGCCATACATCTTTACCTGGCAAGAGATCTTGTTAAAACGCATCAGCATCTCGATGAAGGTGAATATCTTGATATCATTGAGCTTCCGATTGAAACTGTCCGGGAATATGTGAACAAGGGATTGATGCAGGATGCCAAGACACTTTCTGCTTTGGCAATTGCCTCTCAATATCTGAAATAAGAAAAGCTGTGAAAAACGAGCGCTCGTTTTTCACAGCTTTTTTGCTGCAGGAATACTCGGCTTTCATAAAAGACAGTTATCCATAAAAATATAATTGAAAGCAGTTATTATAAATTAATTAAATAAGTTAGGCGTATCTTATCTAACAATACGCAGAATAATATTTCAATATGTTTAAAATAACATTGGAATAGTATAATAAAAAAGAAGAAATCAAAAAAATTTGATTCTTTCTAAATCATATAGAATAGTATATTTATATAATATTAACGAGGGATGAAAATGGGTAATGGCGTTGTATATATAACAAACCATGATCGCAAATATTCGTCAATGAAGAGAGTTTGTGATGAACTTAAAGCGGAAGGTCAGATTTCGGCCCAATGCCGCACATTATTTATTGAAGACGGAGCGGAATGGGATGCTTCTCTGGCTGCAGCTATGCAAGGTTCAAATCTGGTTATAGTTCATTTGATGAAAAATGCTATGAACACACCTTTATGGAATCATTGCAGGGATTTTTTATGTGACAATAAGGTCCCTTTTTTTATTGATGCTAACGATGGAGATGTACAGGACAGCCGGTTTATTGATGATGATAAGCTGGCACGGTTTAAACTTTACTGCTTGTACGGGGGGCCTGAAAATTATAAAAATCTGTGGCTTTATGCGGAATCTTTCAATGATGAGCATAAAGCAGATCCGCCGCTTCCCGAAATCTCACCGGAATCAGGGATTTATGCACCATTTGTCAAAGAAAGCTTTATGGAAAGTGCAGAAGATTATCTGAAAATTCGTGTAAAGCCGCAGCAGGTCATTATAGGCCTCCTGTTTTACAGAGATGAATGGATAGGCGGCGATTTAAAGTATCAGGATGATTTCATGGCTGCCGCTGAGAAGCAGGGCTGTGCCGTAATTCCTGTTTTTGCCAACAGCCAGATGGGATCTTCTAAAAATGAGAAATCCTTGTCCAAAGCCATTCGCAAGTTTTTTATGAAGGACGGGAAACCGATCATTGATGTGCTGGTCACGACGATGAAATTTTCCCTGACTGGGACTGGCAAGACTGATATTGGTACATTAAAAGAACTGAATGTTCCTATTATTGATGCTTATACGCTTCTTACTCCCGAAGAGGACTGGAAAGCGGATCCGGAAGGCATGAATGCTGTTGAAGTATCGATTTCTGCTGCCCTTCCTGAGCTTGACGGCGTCATTCACGGTGTGCCTGTCGCAGGAAGAATCAAGGAAAATGGTCTTCTAGAGTATCGTCCGATTCATGAACGTATAGCAAGAATCGTATCGAAAGCATACAAATGGGGACATCTTCACCGCATGAAGAACAGCTATAAAAAAATTGCTTTGATTTTTCATAATTTCCCCGCAGGGAATGCAAATATCGGGAGCGCTTCCGGACTGGATACGATGGAGAGTGCTGTTCTTCTGCTGCAGAAGATGCAGAGCGAAGGCTATAGGATCCAGCAGATCCCTGACTCGGGTGCTGATCTTCTGAAATCAGTGAACTCACATGTAACAAATGATATTGCTATGATGACAGATAAGCAGTATGAAGAATCCATGAAGTTATCCGGCGAGAATTACCAGGACTTTTTCTCTGAGCTTCCTGTCGCAGTACAGCAGGATATGGAACATACATGGGGGAAAGCACCCGGGGATGTCATGCTGGATGATGATGGAAATTTCCTGATTCCCGGATTTGAAAACGGAAATGTATTCATAACCGTCCAGCCGTCCAGGCAGTACGGGATGGATGCAGTCAAGCTTTATCATGACCCGAAAATACCTCCAACGCATCAGTACCTGGCATTTTATCACTGGCTTAGAGATGTATGGAAGGCTGATGCGGTAATCCATCTGGGAACTCATGGGAATCTTGAATGGCTCTCGGGAAAGAGTGTAGGGCTGGACGATGAAAGTTACCCTGATATTGCGCTGAATGATCTTCCTAATATATATCCTTACCTGATGACAATCACAGGTGAAGGGATTATCGCAAAAAGACGGTCCTCAGCATGCCTGATCGGGCATCTTCCGGCTCCTATCGCAGAGGCAGGGGCATATGATGAACTGGCTGAACTGGAAAAGACATTGGATGAATATGCACAGCTCAAGAGGGGAACTTCGGATATAAGCGGCATTGAAGCAGATATAAGAAAACTGTCTGTGGCTGCAAAGCTTGATGAAGAGGTACATTATGATGAAAGTGAGCCATTTGAGGACTATGCAGCTCATCTGCATGCATATATAGAGGAACTGAAAGACAGCGAAGTCCACGTGGGACTTCATATACTGGGGAAAGCACCGGAAGGAAAGCTGCTACTTGACTGCGTACTGCAGATATTAAGACTGTCTAATGGGGATATTCCGTCTGTTTTTGAACTGTGGGCCAAAAAATATAATCTGACGCTGGATGATATTCAGACGCATCCGGATGAAATTTATGAGCCTCTGCATATGACGAAAAGCCAGTTAATGGAGAAAATTCGTGAGGAAACGCGAAAAGTCATTTCCTTCGCGATAGAATCCATGCAGCAAGAAGACTGTATTGAACAAATTATGAACCTTCCTGAAGCACAAGGCAGTGATGCATGGAAACAGGAATCGAATAAACTGCTGGATTTCGTTATACATGAGCTGATTCCGTCAATCCACAGGACTTCGGATGAAATGACAAACACGATTTCTGCATTATCCGGGCAATATATAAATCCAGGACCTTCCGGGTCACCTAATACAGGAGGCGCAGGACTGCTCCCTTCAGGAAGAAACTTCTATGGCGCTGATCCCAGGACACTTCCATCCCCAGCCGGATGGAATTTAGGCGTAAAGCTGGGAGACAGGACTATCGCCAAATATATTGCTGAAAAAGGGCATTACCCGGAAAATATAGGAATGGTTTTATGGTCAGGGCCAAATATGAGAACCTTTGGCCAGGATATCGCCGAATTCCTGTACTTGCTGGGGATTAAGCCGGTATGGCAGAAGGGCAGCTTAAAAGTCACAGGATTAGAGGTTATACCGCTTAATGAACTGAAGAGACCGAGAATAGATGTTACTGCAAGAATCAGCGGACTTTTCCGTGACACGCTTCCGCAAATTTCCAAATTGCTGGATCAGGCAGTTATGATGGCTGCAGAACAGGACGAAGGAAATGAAGAAAATTTTGTAAGAAAGCATATATGCAGTGATGCAGAAGTTCTTAAAGCTAAAGGTAAAGAGGAGACTGAAGCATGGCGGACTGCATCGTACAGAATATTTGGCAATGCCCCGGGGACTTATGGCGCAGGTGTCAATGTGATTCTTGATACCCGTGAATGGGAAAACACGAAAGACCTTGCTGATGTATATGTCAGATGGGGCGGACATGCTTTTGGAAAGGGAGCTGACGGATGTTTTGAACCTGAGCTTTTCAAAAAGCAGCTGGCGCGCATAGATCTGACTGTAAAAAACGAAGAGAATCCCGACAGCAATATTATGAGTTCAGATGATTATAATGCATTCCATGGAGGCATGATTGCTGCAGTGAAAAGTCTGTCCGGTAATTCACCCGAATCCTATGTGGGGGACAGCACGAACAGAGGCAATGTTAAAATCCGTACCGTCAACGAAGAAGTCAAACGTATTTTCAGGAGTGAGTCCATGAATCCTAAATACATCAAGGGTTTAATGGAGCATGGTTATAAAGGCGCATCCGATCTTGCCAACAGGATGGCAATCAGCTTCCAGTGGGATGCTACCAGTGATGTAATAGATGACTGGATGTATGATCAATATGCCGAAAAGTACGCGCTGGATCCTGAAATGAAAAAATGGATGGAAAAGGTGAACCCCTGGGCACTGAAAAATATAGCCGAAACACTTCTGGAGGCGGAAAAACGCAAGATGTGGAATGCCAAGGATAGTATGAAGAAAGAATTGGAGAAGTTATATTTATCTATCGAAGGAACCCTTGAAGAAGACGACGATGACGATGACGAAGATTAATGCAAGAATTTAATGTCACAAAGATAGAACTTAATCATTTACTGATAGGAGTCAATATGAAAAGAAGAGATGTATTTCCTTTTACCGCAATTATCGGACAGGATATGATGAAGCTGGCTTTGGAACTGAATGTGATTAATCCAAGATTGGGAGGAGTGCTGATCCAGGGAGAAAAGGGGACTGCCAAATCTACTGCAGTCAGGGCTCTGGCGGACCTTCTGCCTCCCAGAAAGTGCATAGACGGATGCCGCTATCATGACGATCCTAATGACAAATCCAATTGGTGTGATGAATGCAGTGAAAAATATAAGGATGTGGAACCACCGGTAAAGCTCCAGTCCATGAAAGTAATCGAACTTCCGGTGAGTGCTACTGAAGACAGAGTTGTTGGGACATTGGACATTGAAGCAGCTATAAAGACAGGAAACAAATCATTCGAGCCCGGGATTCTGGCTGATGCCAACCGGAATATCCTGTATGTCGATGAGATAAATCTGCTGGATGACCATATTGTAGATGTTCTTCTTGACTCCGCAGCAATGGGAATCAATACAATCGAAAGAGAAGGCATTTCCTATTCCCATCCTGCGCGTTTCTCTCTGGTCGGGACAATGAATCCGGAAGAGGGGGATATTCGTCCGCAGCTTCTCGATCGATTTGCCCTGTCGGTAAAAGTAACAGGGGAACAGGATCCTGAGAAGAGAGCCGAAATTATAAAAAGGCGCCTTTCTTACGAAACCGATCCGGAAGAGTTCGTCAATCAGTGGAAGGATGAGCAGGAAAAGGAAGTCAGCCGTATAGAGCGTGCTATGGATCTTCTGCCGCGTATTTCTATTTCAGACGACATGCTCCTGATCGCAGCGAAGATCGCAATTATTCTAAAGGTCGATGGACACAGAGCTGATATTACATTGATAAAAACTGCTGAAACCATAGCTGCTTTGGAAGGGCATCTTGAAGTTTCCAAAGAAGATATTAGAAAAGCTTCACGCTTAGCATTGCCGCACCGTATGAGGAGACGCCCGTTTGAAGAACAGGAGCTTGATTGGTCAGAAGTAGATAAGGTCATTGATGATGAAGCGTAATGTATATCCTTTTTCCGCCATAACAGGTATGGAGAAGGCTAAAAAGGCTATTTTGATTAATCTGGTGAATCCTCATGCGGGAGGCCTCATTATATCCGGTAAGAGCGGGTCGGGAAAATCAACTTTGGTACGCGGGGCAAGAGATTTGATTGATGATCCATGGGTCGAACTGCCTGTCAGTGTAACGGAAGACCGCCTCCTGGGATCTATAGATACAGAAAAGGCGGTTAAGACAGGAGAACGGACTCTTCTTCCGGGACTCGTTGATGAAGCCAATGAGGGGATTCTATACATAGATGATGTGAATCTCCTGCAGTCTGATTTATTGTCAATTGTTTTGGATATTCAGCAGAATGGCAGTTACAAACTGGAACGGGACGGACTGTCTGTAGAGAGGAAGTCCCGCTTTACCATCTTGTCGGTAATGAATCCTGACGGCGGATCGCTCCCTTCATCAGCCCTGGACCGATTCGGACTTTTTGTAAATATAGAAGGCACGGAAGGTATCAAGGACCGGGAAGAGATTATCCGGCGCGTTCTTGCATACGAGAATGATGGAATCGGATTCAGAAATAAATGGGCTGATGCAAACTCCGTATTAAGGGAAAAAATCAGGAATGCAAGGGAAATCCTGCCTGAAGTAGAGTGTCCGGATGCCATGATCCAGCTTGCTGCGGTATATTCCCTGAAAGCAAATGTTTCAGGTCATAGAGCCGATATCTATCTGATCGAAGCTGCCAAAGCGATTGCTGCCTTATATAATCGCATGTTCATTATGCCGAAAGATATTGAAGAAGCTGCTGAATTTGTCCTGCCCCACAGGATGAGAAAACCTGATACGGAGAGGAACAATACTCCGCAGACTGAGCAGAACAAAGAGCAGGAGCAGGAAAAAAAGGACAAGCCTGAAAATAATGAACAGCAGGCTCCGAAGAATGAGGATTTAAGACCAGCGCAGTTAAATGACACGCAGGATGAATCAAATGATGACAGTGAACCGGAAGATAATACGGAAAATGCCCCTGCTCCCCGGGAAGATCAGGTCGATCAGGCGGATTTAAGTGTAGTACTGCCTCCTATGTGGATTCAGCCCCAGAGATTGAGGCTTAAGAAAAGCGGGGATGGAAAACGTGAATTCGTACTGACAGACAAGAAACAGGGAAGATATGTAAAGTCGAAGCTTCCCAGGGAAAAAGTGTCAGACATTGCATTTGACGCTACACTTAGAGCAGCTGCGCCTTACCAAAAAGCCCGTCATTTATTAAATAAGGATCTGGCATTTGTCATCAAGAGCAGGGATCTTAGAGACAAGGTAAGAGAAAAACGTACGGGACATGTCTTTTTATTCGTTGTTGATGCCAGCGGATCAATGGGTGCTAAAAAGCGGATGAGCATAGTCAAGGGCGTTATTTTCAAAATGCTCCTTGAGGCCTATCAGAAAAGAGACAGGGTAGGCATGATAGCCTTCAGAAAGAAGAAAGCCGAAGTCCTTCTTCCAATAACAAGAAGTGTCGAATTTGCACAGAAAAAGCTGGCGGACCTTCCTACCGGCGGAAAGACCCCTCTGGCAAGCGGTCTCCGGAAAGCGGAGGACGTGCTCGATATGCTTTACCGTCAGGAACCAACTCAGGAACCGGTTGTCATTCTTATAACTGATGGACGAGCCACGGCTGGCTCAAATCCTGATTCGGATCCTGTAGCAGATGCTTTAAGAGAAGGAGCCCGCCTGAGAAGAAGAAATCTGCCAATTGCAGTCATAGATACGGAAAGCGGATATATCAGGCTGGGACTGGCAGAAAAATTAGCAGATATTATGGGAGCATCTTATTTCCATGTAGATAAACTATCCGAAGATTCCCTGCTGCATATCTGGAGAACGACGACAGAGGATTAATCATTTAAAGATTTTCTAACATGATGGTATAATTTTAGAAGCATAGATAAATTCCGTTTTATTTAAGGGAGGCACAGGCAGGCTTTATTCCTGAAATCATATAAAGCTCCAGAGGTATATTTTATGGTAAAAAGTTTTCTGAAGTATTATAAGCCTTACATGACAATACTCATTGGCGTCATTATCGGTACATTTGTCATGGCCGGTCTTGATCTTATCTTTCCTATTGTTGTCAGATACTTGATTAATGAGATACTGCCGTCAAAGAATATGCACCAGCTGTTCATAGGATCAGGGGTATTGCTCTTTTTATATATTGTTAATTTTATCGTGCAGTATGCAGTGCAGTATTATGGGCATATTATGAGTGCTTCCATAGAGCACGATATGAGATCGGAATTATTCAGGCACATAGAAAAGCTCTCTTTCCACTACTTTGATAATGAGAAGACGGGACAGCTTCTTTCAAGAATTACAAGTGATGTAACGGAAATCAGCGATCTGGCATTCAGAGGACCTAATGACGTGCTTCTTTGCGGTGTCATAATGGCAGGAACTTTAATAGTCATGCTGCTTATGAACTGGAAACTTGCGATTATTATTGGTACATTGCTGATTGCCAAGAGTATTCACACAGTAAAAGTAAACCGTGCTATGAAAAAATCATTCCGGAAAAACCGTGTGAAAGCCGGAGAAGTGAGTGCTCGCGCAGAAGAGAGCCTTTCTGGTATCCGTCTGGTTAAAGCTTTTGCCCAAGAAGGGTTCGAGTTAAAACGTTTTATAGATAAAAGCAGGGAATTAAGAGATACAAAATTTGAATCATACCGTCTTGTTGCTTATTTTTCCAGCGGCATTAATTTCTTTACCAATATCATTAACGTTGTCGTTTTATTAGGCGGCGGGATGATGATTGCCGGCGGGACCTTGACGGTCAGCGATTTTGTCGCATTCCTGCTTTATGTCAATATCTTCATGCGCCCTGTATTCCGTCTGACAATTCTTGCTGAAGTTTATCAGCGGGGGATGGCAGGCTTCCATCGATTTGAGGAAATTATGAAGACAGAGCCGCTGATTAAGGACAGCAGAGAACCGGCCAGTGTAAAAGATATCCGAGGAGATATCGTGTTCGAAAATTTGTCATTTGGATATGATCCAAATCATCTCGTCCTGCATGACCTCAATCTCTCTATTCCGGCAGGCCAGACGGTCGCTTTTGTCGGAGAAACCGGGGCAGGGAAAAGTACTCTTGTAAACCTGCTGCTCAGATTTTATGAACCGACAAAAGGGCGTATTACACTGGATGGAAAGAATCTCAAGGATTTCCGGCAGCAGGATTTAAGGCGGCAGATTGGGATTGTGCAACAGGATGTATTCCTGTTCAGTGACTCGATTGCAGAGAATATCAGCTATGGCAAGGAAAATGCAACAAATGAGGAAATCGAAGAAGCAGCCAGACTTGCCGCTGCAGACAGCTTCATCAACAACCTTCCTGAAGGCTATCACACAAAAGTTGGTGAACGCGGCGTCAAGCTTTCTGGCGGGCAGAAGCAGAGAATTGCAATTGCACGTGTCTTTCTGAAGAATCCGCCTGTTGTTGTTCTTGATGAAGCAACATCCGCACTGGATACGCAGACGGAGAAAGTAATCAAGGAAGCACTCGACAGGCTCGCTGCTGATAGAACAACAATTATTATTGCACATCGTCTTTCTACCGTAAGGAATGCAGACTGCATCTGTGTTCTTGATCATGGAAAGATTATAGAAAAAGGAACCCATGATGAACTGATTGCCGGAAAGGGAAAGTACTTTGAACTTTATCAGGCCCAGCAGAAAAAAATCCGCCATGAGGAACCTTTTGAAGAGGCATAAGCATTTAACAGGAAATTTGAACAATAAAGAGGAGCCGGCTCAACCGGCTCCTCTTTATTGCTGAATGTTAAATTTTATTATCCATGAGCAATGACTTCAGATATTGACGGAATTCAGGACCGATATCGTCCCTTCTCAGGGCAAATTCCACGGTTGCCTTTAGATATCCAAGCTTATTCCCGGTATCATAGCGCTTTCCTTTAAAGTTATAAGCATAGACGTTTCCGTTTTTGGCCATGACACGCAGGGCATCTGTCAACTGAATTTCCCCGCCTTTTCCGGGCTTGGTCTGCTCCAGGATTTTGAAAACTTCAGGAGTGATGACATAACGGCCCAGTGCAGCAAATCTGCTGGGAGCTTCCTCAATGGAAGGCTTTTCAATCATATTCTTAACCTTGAGGAGATCGGGATTTTCTGTTGGCGTTCCGTTGATAATGCCATAGGAAGATACCTGCTCCGGACGTACGAGCTGGCAGCCGATGATCGTTCCGCCTGTTTTGTCATATTGGGAAATTAATTGCTTAAGTGCAGGTTCGCCGGAACCATTATAGACAACATCGTCGCCTAAAATGACACCGAATGGTTCCCCGTCCATAAATTCTTTAGCGCAGAGAATCGCGTCTCCAAGACCCCGCATATATTGCTGGCGTGTGTAATGAATCTTAACGGAAGCAACCTGACGGACTTCTTTCAATAAATCCATCTTTCCGGATTCATAGAGATGCTGTTCAAGTTCAGGAGAAGAATCAAAATGGTCCTCAATAGCTCTTTTGGCATGTCCCGAAATGATCAAAATCTGTTCAATACCGCTGGCCTTTATTTCCTCAACGATATATTGAATGGTCGGTTTATCAACGATAGGAAGCATTTCCTTAGGCATCGCTTTCGTTTCCGGAAGGAAGCGTGTCCCGAATCCTGCTGCAGGAATGACAGCTTTTCTGATTTTTTGCATAACTTTTCACCTCAAATAGTTTAGAGACTCCTGCTGTTTGAAGAGTCTGGAACCTGAAACTATATTTATGTCTTATTCAATTAGTATAGCATAATCGGTTTTATTTTGAATTTAAGGATTTGATCCAGGTCTTTCTTAAACATCCAGTTCATAAAATCTTGGCTTTAAAAGATGAAAAATAATAATTTATACGATTTATGCAGAATTTAATTGACTTAATTGTATAATTATGCTATATTCAGATGCATAGAAAGGCGTGAGAATAATGACTGATAAAAAGCAGATTATATACGAAGTCAAGCACCTGCAAAAATCTTTCGGCAATGTCGAAGTACTCAAGGATATAAATATGAAAATAGAGAACGGGGAAGTTTGTACGATCATAGGACCGTCCGGATCCGGGAAAAGTACGCTTCTTCGCTGCCTGAATTTACTTGAAAAGCCGACAGGCGGTGAGCTTTGGTTTGAAGGCAAGAGGGTCAATGAAAAGACGGATGTCAAAATGCTGAGAAGAGATGTCGGCATGGTATTCCAGTCATTCAATCTTTTCCCTATGTTTACAGCGCTTGAGAATGTTATGTATGCGCCAATCCATATAAAAAAGATGCCCAAAAGCCAGGCTCGTGAAGAGGGGATGGAACTGTTGGCCAAAGTCGGTCTGGAAAACAGAGCTGATTATTATCCGGGAGAGCTTTCCGGAGGTCAGCAGCAGCGTGTCGCTATTGCACGCGCTCTTGCGATGAAACCTAAGATGCTTTTATTTGATGAACCGACATCCGCTTTGGATCCTGAACTGGTAGGGGACGTTCTTTCAGTTATGAAAGAGGTAGCCCTGGCTGGAATGACGATGGCAGTTGTTACACATGAAATGCAGTTTGCAAGATCCGTTTCCAACCATGTTGTTTTTATGGATCAGGGGTATATCGTAGAAGAAGGAAATCCGGAGGATATATTTACTCATCCGAAGGAAGAAAGAACGCAGACATTCCTTAAACGGTTGCTGCATGCAGATATATAGGAGATGACATTATTATGGATTTGGTAATTGATACAGCGGTTAAATATAATGACATCTTTATGTCCGGCGCTAAAATTACGATTATTATTTCATTGCTTTCCTGCTTTTTCGGCCTTTTACTGGGGATTATTCTTGCATTCATGAAAATCTCCGGCATTAAAATTCTGCAGGCAATTGCTACTGTTTATGTTGAAATTATCAGAGGTACGCCAGTACTCGTACAGATTTCGCTCGTGTTCTTCGGGCTTCCATTCCTTGGAATCCATTTCCCGAGTTTCCAGATCTTAGGCGTTGATTTTGAACGCTTGTCTGCAGGTGTGTTGGCGCTTATTATCAATTCCGGGGCTTATGAATGTGAAATTGTAAGATCGGGCATTCAGTCGATTCCTAAGGGGCAGCTCGAAGGGGCAATGTCGCTCGGGTTTTCCAAATGGGAATCAATGATCCGGATTATCATCCCGCAGGCGATTCGTAATATTCTTCCGGTCATCGGCAATGAATTTGTTACACTTATCAAGGAATCCTCTCAGGTTTCCGTCATCGGTATGGCAGATCTGATGTATACGGCTACCACGATTCAGGGAATCAGCTTCCAGCCGTTCCCGCCGCTGGTTATCGTTGCATTGTATTACTTCATCATGACATTCTTCGTATCTATGTGTCTTAAGGTTCTTGAAAGACGTTTAAAGGTTAAGAGCGTCAGGTAATTGAGTTTAAAACTTCTATCTGGAAGGATTCATATTCCGGATAGAAGCTTTTTAATTAGGATGAAATTTTCAGGCATATGCTAAAAGCACCCGGCATTAAAGGAATAAATAAAAAATGTAATATTTTAAAACGTTTTCATGGAGTTGAGTGTTATTATATTTATAGGGAAAAGAATTGGAATTTGTATTTCAATGTGAGTTGAGGTGGTGGCTTTGGATACATTAGATGCTCTTTTTAAGGAATGGAGCATTGGGGGAATATGTTTTCGCCTGCTGATGGCGACTGTGGCTGGCGTTATCATAGGAATGGACAGAGAATATAAAAATAAGGGCGCCGGTGTAAAAACCCACGCGCTTGTCTCTATCGGAGCCGCTATGGCAATGATATTAAATGAGTATGTTTTGCGAAATTATCCTGCATCCAATACAGATCTGACACGTCTGGGAGCGCAGGTTATCAGCGGAATCGGCTTTCTTGGTGTAGGTACGATTATTGTCACGGGCAGAAATGAAGTCAAAGGGCTGACAACGGCAGCCGGATTGTGGGCATGTGCCATCATAGGACTCTCAGCAGGCATCGGTTTCTTTGAGGGGACTATCATTGCACAGATTTTTGTAATCTTTGTATTAAGAGTGCTGGAGCCTGTAGATAAGCATCTGCGGACGCAGGCTAAGGATTTTGACCTGTATGTTGAGTTTAGCGATGTCCAGTCAATTAAAGCATTTCTGATGGACGTAAGGAAGAAGGGCGTGGAGATTACAAACTTCAATGTATTTAAAGAAAAGCATGGAGCGGCTGCTCTTGCCGCAACTATGACCATGAAGGTGCCGCATCATGGTGAGAAGGGGAAGTATATTTCCTATTTGCAGACCGTTGAGGGAATCTCCTATGTTCATGAAATTTGAAATGTTTTAAATTTCTGCCGGAATTACAATTAAGTTCTGCTAATTTCTTGACAAACTAATTTTATAAGGTTATAGTGTTTATATTAAATGTAGTGCAAGAGACATGACATTTCAGACAGGCATGCCAAGAGAGTCTATGGCTGGTGTGAATAGACGATGCAGTCGATCTGTTACCACTCTTAAACAGAAAGATCTGAAATCTTTCCGGTGAACACCGTTATATGTCAGAGTGAAGCTTAGGCTTTAATTTGGGTGGAACCACGGAATATACCTTTCGTCCCTTACGGGACGGAAGTTTTTTGTTTTGTTGGATGTATCCCGAAACAGATTTTATAGAAAGGGTGAAATTGTTATGGTTACAATTCATTTGAAAGATGGAAAGGAAAAGCAGTTTGAAAGCAATGTTGCACTTTCCGAAGCTGCAAAAGCTATCTCCAACAGCTTGGGGAAAGAGGCCGTTGTAGCTAAAGTTGATGGCGAATTGACCGATCTTCGTGATCCGATCGTGGATGGGGCCACTGTGGAATTCTTCACAAAAAAGGATCCGGAAGGGCTTTTCACACTCAGACATACTGCAGCGCATGTAATGGCTCAAGCAATCCAGCATTTATATCCAGGCGTAAAATTTGCAATTGGCCCGGCTATTGATGATGGATTCTATTATGATATTGACTCTGAACATGTCTTCAGCCAGGAAGACTTTGATGCCATTGAAAGAGAAATGGCAAAGATCAGCAAGGAAAATATTCCGCTGGTAAAAAAGGTTTTGCCGAGAGCAGAAGCATTGGAATTCTTCAAAGAAAAGAATCAGGATTATAAAGTCATGCTGATTGAAGACCTTCCGGAGGATGCTGTCATTTCCTTATATGAACAGGGAGATTTCACAGACCTTTGCGCAGGCCCGCATATGAAAGCAACCGGCAAAGTCAAGGTATTTAAGCTGATGACCGTTGCAGGTGCTTACTGGCGCGGCGATGAACACAACAAGATGCTCCAGCGTATTTATGCGACTGCATTCTTCAACAAAGAAGATCTTGAACATTTCCTCTTTGTACGTGCAGAAGCAGAAAAACGTGATCATAGAAAACTCGGAAAACAGCTTGACCTCTTTTCCTTCCATGAAGAAGGACCTGGTTTCCCGTTCTTCCATCCAAAGGGAATGGTTCTCCGCAATCAGCTGATGGAATATGAAAGACAGCTGTTCAAGGAATTCGGCTATGTTGAAATCATGACACCAGTCATCCTCTCCAAGAAGCTGTGGATCCAGTCCGGCCATTGGGATCATTATAAAGAAAATATGTACTTCACCAAAATTGATGATGAAGACTATGCAATTAAGCCGATGAACTGCCCGGGAGGAATTCTTTACTTCAAGAGCCAGCAGCGTTCCTATCGTGATCTCCCGATGCGCGTCGGTGAATTCGGCCTTGTACACAGACACGAGCTGCACGGAGCCCTTCATGGATTATTCCGCGTCCGCTGCTTCACACAGGATGATGCGCATATCTTCATGACTCAGGATCAGATGAAGGAAGAAGTTATCAAGTGCATGTCTATGTATAAGAAGATGTATGGAGTTTTCGGCCTTGAATACCATGTAGAACTGTCCACCCGTCCTGAAAACTCAATGGGCAGTGATGAACTTTGGGAAATTTCGACAAATGCACTTCGTGAAGCTATCGAAATTGCCGGCGTTCCGTATCAGATCAATGAAGGCGACGGTGCATTCTATGGACCTAAGCTGGATTTCCATGTACAGGATTCCCTTGGAAGAACATGGCAGTGCGGCACGATCCAGATGGATATGCAGCTTCCGGAAAGATTCGACGTCAATTATGTCGGTGAAGATGGAAACAAACATCGTGCTGTCATGCTGCATCGTGCAGGATACGGCTCTCTTGAACGTTTCATCGGCATCCTGATTGAACATTATGCCGGCGCTTTCCCGACCTGGATTGCTCCTGTACAGGTTAAGGTTATCCCGGTAACTGAAAAGAATCTGGAATATGCAAAGGCTGTTGCAGACGCTATGTCTGAATCTGATATCCGTGTAGAAGTCGAAGAAGCCAATGAAACACTCGGATACAAGATCCGCAAGGCACAGATGGAAAAGGTTCCTTATATGCTGATTGTCGGCGACAAGGAAATGAAGTCTCATACAGTTTCGATCAGAAGCAGAAAAAATGGCGATGAAGGTTCTACGCCGGTTGCCATGTTTGTTGCCAATCTGATTCGTGAAATTAAAACCAGAGAAGGCTGATTATGTATAAAGAATTCCAGAGCGCTGATGTAGCCAGAGCAGCCATCAGGATGGCACTCTCTGAAAACAGAAGCGATGAAAACGAGCTTCGTGAAAAACTGGCAAAAAGTGGAATTCGTGCTGTTGCAGTCAACTTTGGCGGCAAGTTCCTGGATATCATCCCTAAAATTTATGAGTCTGCCATTGTTGCAGCCCAGCGTCAGCATGTTATCTCTGATACACATGTTGGCGATGGGTCCGTTGTCGGAGCCATGGAATCCGCTATCGAGCAGATCAAGCTTATGGCGATGGGGATGAACGTAGGCGGCAAGATTGGAATTGCCAGATGGAAGGAACATCTTTGTGTTGCTGTATTCGTTGAAGTAGGTGTTTTACATTTCAACGAAGTAACTTTAGGAATGGCACATAGAGTTCTTAGAAATGACTTGACAGATGAAGATGATTGAGGTATTATAGCAAAAGTGATTTATTAAAGCAGAAGTGATCCGCTTCTCACCTTACAAGGCTAAGAGCTACTAGGGTTTAAACAATGATTTAAAAGCGGACAGCTCATGCTGCCCGCTTTTATTATTTAATGATTTCATTTCGGGGGTGAAAAGAATAGGTAAGGAACTCAGTATCAATGAAGAAATACGAGCCAGAGAGGTTCGTGTTGTCAGCGATGCAAACGAACAGTTGGGGATCATGACGCTTCATGAAGCGATCAGTCTGGCTGAAGAAAAAGGCCTTGATCTCGTGGAAGTTGCTCCAAACGGGCATCCTCCAGTATGCCGTATTATGAATTATGGCAAATACAGATATGAACAGCAGAAACGTGATAAGGAAGCAAAAAAGAAACAGAAGGTTTTCCAGATAAAGGAAGTTAAGCTTCGTCCGAATATCGAAGACCATGATTTCTTTGTCAAATTAAAAAATGCACAACGCTTTTTGTTGGATGGTAATAAAGTCAAAGTTACCATTATGTTTCGGGGTAGAGAAATGACTCATCCTGAATTAGGTCAGGATGTTCTCGATCGCTTTGCAAAAGAGTTGGGAGACTCAATTGTTCGAGAAAAACCACCGAAAATGGAAGGGCGCAATATGACTATGATTATCGCCCCGAAAGCATAATAAAGGAGAGAATAAAATGCCGAAAATGAAAACCCGTCGCGCTGCGGCAAAACGTTTTACAGAAACCGGATCCGGTCAGTTCAAGAGAAATAAAGCTTTCAAGAGCCACATTCTCGAAAAGAAGTCCCCAAAGAGAAAGAGAAATTTCAGAAAAGCAGCACTGGTTTCTAAGTCTGATTACAAACGTGTAGCGAAACTGCTGCCGAACGGCTAATAAGGAGGATTTAAGAGAATGGCAAGAGTAAAAAGCGGCGTTACCGCACATGCAAGACATAAGAAAATTCTGAAACTGGCTAAGGGTTATAGAGGTGCACGTCATACTCAGTTCAGAAAAGCAAATGAACTGGTTATGAAGGCTCTCTACTATGCAAGAAGAGACCGCAGATCCAAGAAGAGAGAATTCCGTAAGCTTTGGATCGTTCGTATCAATGCAGCAGCTCGTCTCAACGGCCTGACCTACAGCAAACTGATTGCCGGACTTACAAAAGCTGGCATTGAAGTAAACCGCAAGATGCTGTCTGAACTCGCTATCAATGATCCTGCAGGCTTTGCAAAGATCTGCGATGCAGCTAAGAACGCTTAATTAGGACTGCTTCAAAACTTTGAACTAAAAAATCAGTTATCAATATCCGGGAAATCCTGGTATTGATAACTGATTTTTCATTATAGTATAAAAAAGGGGCTGTGACAAAATGGTTAATCATTTTGTTGCAGCCTCTTTTTTGCGTCTTTATTTCATCATTTTTAGCTCTGCTGTAAGCCTTTTACGTAAAAATGCGCGTAAGCCCCCTTACCCCCATAAGACTTTTAATTATATTGTCTTAGGCGGCAATCCTTATACGCATTATTTTTGTGATGTATTTCCTTAAATTATAGCCAAGTGCTACCAGGTATAACTCGGCTTTTACAGAATCTATCCCTTTTCTGACGATTCTTTTGTACCATCTGTCATGTTTCATGATTCCAAAAGTTCCTTCAGCCTGGATTGACCGGTTCATTCTTAGCAGGGCTCCATGGATGCTTTCCAGATTATCCTGAACCTCCTGGTACATGTTATTCCGTTCTCTGCTCAATGAGATTCTTTTGTTCTTCGGGGTCTTTTTACATTGCTCTGCCAGCGGGCATCCTTGGCAGTCTTCGCATTCAAATACTTCCTCCTGCCTGCCGTATAAGTTCCCTCTGACCAGATGTCTATAGATAAATTTGAAAGCCCTGTCATTTGGACAACGGATGGTTCCATTCTCATCAACTCTAAAGTTTATTGGCCGAAACGGATTGGTATGGTATTTCTTGTCTTTCGTTTCTTTCTTGTACATGGGGAATTTCATATACTTTTCCATACCGTGCTGCTCGCAATAGATGTAATTGTTGAAAGATCCATATCCTGCATCTGCCACAGGATACTTAGGATAAGCCCCATAGACTTCGTGGAATTCCTCCATCAGCGGTACGAAGCAATCCATATCTGAACGATACTGGTTAACATCAATTACGGCAATAAATTCATCGGCAACACCTATTTGGACATTGTATGCAGGCAGAAGCTGATCATTTCCCATGTAGTCCGACTTGATTCGCATGAATGTTGCATCCGTATCGGTCTTCGAATAACTGTTTCTGGAAGTACCGCATATCTGTATCTTCTCAACATATTCTTCAAGTTTTGATGTATATGCCTTAAGCTGCTCATACTTGCGTTGATGATCGGACTTGCGATGCCCGCTTCCATGAACAAAGGCCGTCTCATCAATCTGCCAGATTTCTTTTAATTTATCCAATACCAGACGCAGATAGTCCGGAGCGTATTCTGTATTGATGTTTACACTCATATGGTCATACTTAAGATCATCATTGAGTAACTCAAAAAGGCTGGTAATCTTGGCAAAAAGCTTGTAGCGGGATTTTTCAGCGGATTTCTTCCATACCCAGCTGTATTTATTTGCGTTCGCTTCAAACTTGGAACCGTCAATATATATATGCTGCAAATCCACGTTGAGTTTGCCGCAGAGTTCTTTCGTAATTGAATAAAAGATATCCTTGAGAGAATACTTAAGAAAGCCCTTCACGAAATGACAGAATGTCCGATAGGATGGGGCTTCATAATTCATCAGGTACATATATCTGATATTAACCCTGCAATTATCTTCAAGTTTTCTAAAAGAGCAATATCCTTCTTCTGCGAAACCATAGATGATCGTTTTCAGCATGTTGACGGGATTATACCTGGGTCTGCCAGCGCCACGCGTCGGTATGTAACGAAGGTACTTTTTAAGATCGATTTCCTCCATAAATCTGTCATACATTAAAACAGGATCATCGACATTGAGAATCTCAGAGGGAAACATTGGCAAAATGCCTTGTTCTGCGGTAAAATGATTGCTAGTGTTGTTATTTTTCATTGTAAAAAATTATAACACGAAAGGCTCTGCCCCGGACCAAATGATCCGGGGCAGAGCCCTTTTTGTTGGGATGAATTTTGTCACATCCCCTTTTTTATACTATAATCCTTGATTAAATCGTATTTGCGGAACCGAGGACAGCTTCAATCTTATGCATGACCATCTGTTTGACAGCTTCGCGTGCTGGTTTCAAGTATCCGCGCGGGTCAAAGTTGGATGGGTCTTCAGCAAGAGCTTTTCTGATGGCACTTGTCATCGCAAGACGAATGTCTGTGTCGATATTAATTTTGCATACAGCCATAGTCGCAGCTTTTCTCAGCATATCTTCAGGAACACCCTTGGCACCGAGTACTTTTCCGCCATAGGCATTGCACTGTTCAACAAATTCCGGAATAACGGTGGAAGCACCATGAAGAACGATCGGATAATCCGGCAGAAGTTTTCCAACCTTTTCCAGGCGGTCATAATCCAGATAGGGGTCGCCTTTGTATTTATAGGCGCCATGGCTTGTGCCGATGGCGATAGCAAGGGAATCGCAGCCAGTCAGTTCAACAAATTCTGCTGCCTGATCAGGATCAGTGAAGATTGCATCTTTTGCATCTACACTGACCAGGTCTTCTACTCCGGCCAGTCTTCCTAATTCTGCTTCAACCACAACACCTTTATCGTGAGCATATCCAACAATCTGTTTCGTGATTCTAACGTTTTCTTCATATGGGTGTTTTGAACCATCATACATGACGGAGGAGAATCCGCCATCAATGCAGGCTTTGCAGATTTCATAGGAAGAGCCATGGTCGAGATGAAGAGCAGTTGGGATTTCCGGATAATCCTGAAGAGCAATTTTTACAAGTCCTACAATATATTCCTGGCCTGCATAGTTGCGTGCACCTTCGGAAGCCTGAAGAATAACTGGTGAGTTCTCCTCTTTGGCTGCTTCCATGATTCCCTGAATAATTTCCATGTTGTTGACGTTGAAAGCGCCTATTGCATAGTGTCCTTCATACGCTTTTTTGAACATTTCAGTTGTTCCAACGAGCGGCATATTTGTTTCCTCCATTTCAAATAATGCAAGAATAATTCTATCAGTACATGACTTTCAGAAAAGTCATGTAATCATTCTTCTTTATTATACTGAAAGAATCAATAGATTTCCATGGGATTTAAATAAAGATATGAAATGTTGAGCGCCCTAAATCTGCCTTCCTTACAGCGTCTGGGGGATTACTGTAATTGGAACTGGAAAAATACATCCGGAAAGATATTCGTTATTTTTATCGTTCAGCTGATGCTTAGGACCAGAATATTTTGGTTCTTCACGCTTTCTTGTGGGATAAAAATAATAACATATAAAATTGGCATTGAAAAAGAGCATTATCTACTCCAAAATGTAAGTTGCCTAAAACTACGCACGGAGGTCGAATAATGCTCTTTTATTACCATAATGAAATCACTTTTAATTGTCAATATTATCGCACAGAAAATATCACTAACCATCCAAATCCTCATTGCCATACCCGAGTTACCAGTCTACGGACTGCCAGAGATTTTTCCTGTCCGCACTGTCACTCCCGTATGTATAGTTATGGGGCTTTTTCTGTACTCATCAAGGATTTTCCAGATCTTCCTAAGCAAAAGAAGTATATAGAGTTCTCGGGGCACAGATTCCGCTGCACATCCTGCGGGGAGACCATAACGGAAGATATCCCCTGCCAATGCCCTTTCACACGCGTTACTTGGGATATGGCCTTGTGGATTATCCATCTGCTTAAGTGTCATACATCCATTTCTGCCATTTCGGCCATGCTCTCTGTACATTGGAGTACCATACAGAAAATACAAAAGCATATCATGGATAAGGCGTTGGCTGCCTTTGAAACCTGCCTGAAGAAAAGTAACTATCGCCCACGGTATTTGGCCGTAGATGAGTTCGCTATCCATAAGGGCCATCGCTATGCCACCTGCGTTATGGATTTGGAAACGGGATTCATCTTGTGGGCCGGCCTGGGTCGCTCCATGGCAGATTTTGAGCACTTCTTTAAGAGCATTGGCCTTTCGCTTCTTTCCAGGCTAAAAGCGGTGGCCATGGATATGAACGCATCCTTTAACAGGCTGTTCCAGAAATATTGTCCGAAGGTCCCCATCGTTTATGACCGGTACCATATGCAGGCACAGTTTGGGCGTGATGTTATGGGAGCCGTGCGCCTGGAGGAAGCACAAAAGCATAGGCAGGAAGCAGAAGCATTAAAGGAATATACGAAAGAAACTAATAATCCAGAGCTCCAGAAGATGGCCAGGGAAAAGAGCCATGAAGAAAGGAAGCTTTATACCGAATTAAAGAAATCCCGATGGATACTGTTAAAGAAGGACGACCACCTGAATGAAAGGCAGAAAACTCATCTGTTGGATATCCTGAGCGAGCATAGGGATTTGGCGATTTGTTATGCCATGAAGCAGGAGATGACTCGTCTGTTCACATTGACTGACTATGAAGAAGCTCTCGCCGGATGGACAAAATGGATTCAGGCTGGACTGGAGAGCGGGATTCCTGCCCTGGTAAAGTTTGCCCGGCAAAAGCAGAAGCGAATCAAGGGACTGGCTGCTCATGCCCTGTATCCTATCAATACGGGGAAGCTTGAAGGATTCAATAATAAGATCAAGGTACTAAAAAGAATCGGATATGGGTACCGAAACATGGATTATTTCTTTACCCTTATCCGATTCCATTCTTTACCTAAAAATTATTCATCCCCCCAATTTCCGTGAAGAGCCAATATTTTAGCATTTTGATAGAAAAAAGAAGTTAATTTATATAAATGATAGCAAATATTAAAAGTTGCCAATGCATGAGAAAAGATTTAGAATTTAATTAAAAGTTCTATTTTCCTTTGAATCCTATAGAAAAAATAAAGCATGTCAAAATTAATTGGAATTTAGCTAAAAATATAAATCCCGATGACGTTGAATATGGTAAAATGAAAAGGTATGGTTTTCCTTTATTATAAGGTGAACTTCACAAGCGTAACAAACTTTCACAATATATAGACAGGAGGTTGCTATGGCAAAGGATTATTCATTCGATGTTGTTTGCCGCACAGATATGCAGGAAGTGGCTAATGCGGTCAATCAGGCGTCCAAGGAAATAGGTACGAGGTACGATTTCAAGGGGAGCAAAAGCTCTGTCACTTTAGATGACGGTCATATTACTTTAATTGGTGATGATGATTTCAAGCTGAGATTGGTCAGGGAAATCATTAACGGCAAGCTTGTCAAGAGAGGCATTTCTCTGAAAAATTTAAAAGAGCAGAAGAAGGAAGCTGCTGCCGGGGGAACTGTACGTCAGGTACTTGAACTCCAAAATGGAATCTCATCAGAGCTTGCAAAAGAAATTGTCAAAGAGGTCAAAGGTTCCAAGATTAAAGTCGCTGCTAAAATTAACGGTGATGAAGTTCGTGTAACAGGGAAAGACAAAGATGATCTCCAGGCATGCATTGCCTTTTTGAAGAAGCTGGATCTTCCGGCTGATTTGCAGTTTGTAAACTATAGATAATCGAGGGAGTTATAATGACGCCAGAGGAAATGATAGGTAGAACGTTAAGGGAAGGCCATACGACAGGAGCTACGGCTGCTGGCGCAATGAAGGCCGCGATTCTTGCCATCAGAGGAGAATTTCCGAAGCAAGTATCAGTATTATCCCCGCAAAGGAAAGAAATTGTTATTCCGGTCGAATCTGCATCTGCAGAGGGTACTGTCGGCACGGCTACCTGCATTAAGGATGCCGGAGATGATTTGGACTGCACGAATGGCACTCCCATTGTTGTCACTGTCGAACTGACTGACACCAAGGGTATGGAACTGAAAGCAGGAAAGGGAGTCGGTATCGTAACCAGACCCGGACTGCAGGTCAAGATAGGAAAGCCTGCAATCAATCCGGGCCCGCAGATCATGCTCCGCTATGTTTTTGAAGAACTCATCGGAAAAGACAAGGGATGCATCGTTACGATATCTATTCCTGAAGGGGAAGAGCTGGCGAAACAGACTTTAAACCCGGCAATCGGGATTAAAGGCGGCATCTCTGTACTGGGGACGACAGGAATTGTAAAACCGATGAGTGAGGATGCATATAAGAGATCTTTGGCACCGCAGGTGCCGGTTGTCTGGGCAGACGGATACAGGACGGCTGTGCTCTGCCCCGGACGCATCGGTGAAAACGCTGCTAAAATAATGGGAATTCCGGAAGGAGCCATTATTGAAACCAGCAATTTCATTGGGTTTATGATGGAGCAGTGCATTGCACGCGGCTTTGAAAAGATGATCCTTGTGGGTCATATGGGAAAATTGGTCAAGGTCGCATCAGGCAGTTTCCATACGTATAATCGAAACAGCGATGGCAGAATGGAGACAATGGCGGCATATGCAGCTGCAAATGGGGCATCAAAAGAAGTCGTACGTGAAATTTTAGATTGCAATACGACAGATGGTGCAGCTATTATTATTCACAGAGAACATCTTGATATGATTTATTCACAGATGGCAGAAAGAGCCCAGGTAAGATCCGAACGCTATATTTTTGGAAAATCAAGAGTGGGTGTCATATTTGCCGGGATGGATGGAACCATTCAGGCAGTCAGCTCACATGCTAAGGATATATTGGAGGAAGAGGGATGGAACATACATTAATTGTTGCAGGCATAGGGCCGGGAGGAAAGGATTTTATTCTTCCCAAAGCTCTGACTGCAATAAAACGTGCTCATTACCTCGTCGGAGGTCACAGGGCGCTTTCTGATTATGCATCTGAAAATCAAGAGACTTATGCCGTTACGGGTAAACTCGCACCTCTTGCACAGTGGATTAAAGAGGCTCTCAGTAAAGATGATGTAGTTGTCATGGTCAGTGGTGATCCGGGATACTATAGTCTTCTTCCCTGGCTGAAGAAACAGTTTCCGGAGTGTCCTTTGACTGTTATTCCCGGAATATCTTCTGTGCAGGCCGCATACTGCGCTTTGGCACAGCCATGGCAGGGATCTGAATGGCTGAGTTTTCACGGCCGTGTTCCGGATGATGACAAGCTTATGTTTTCTGAAGGCAGGAAATTATCCTTTTTAACGGACGGTGTACATAATCCTGCTTTTATAGCGGAATATCTTATGGGCAAGGGCTGGCCCGGCGAGACACCGGCTTCTGCCTGCGAACATCTATCTTACGAGAATCAGCACATTGTTACGTCAACTTTGTCTGAAATTGCAAAGCTGGATGGATTTGAAGAATCGGTAATGGTGGTGGGATAATGGCAGCATTCGGAATTGAAGATTCAGAATTTATACGTGGGAAGGTGCCCATGACAAAAGCTGAAATCAGGGCTATGGTCATGGTTAAAGCTGCAATCCAGGATAACGATATCGTTGCTGATATTGGTGCAGGAACCGGCTCATTGACCATAGAAGCAGCTTTATGTGCAAAGTCCGGCAAGGTCTTTGCGATTGAAAAGAATCCTGAGGGCATTCAGTTAATTAAGCAGAATGCAGAAAAGTTTGGCTACCAAAATATCATTGCAATCGAAGGCAGCGCACCTGATGCAATGGATGGACTTCCACCTCTTGATGTAATTATCATAGGCGGCACCAGCGGCAATATGCATAAAATATTGGATAATGCGGAAAATCTCTTGAAAAAAGGCGGAAGAATCGTACTGACCGCAGTCACAGCTGAGACTACGGGTGAAGTTGTCAGAGAATTCAAAGACCGCCCTTTCAAGTTTGAGGGATTCCAGATGCAGATCAATCGTCTCCGCAAGCTGGGGAGATATCATCTTTTCGATCCGCAGAGTCCAGTTTTTATATTTACAGCAACTAAAATTTGAGGAGGATTTATGTTAGGGAAACTTTACTTTATCGGCGCCGGTCCGGGAGACCCGGAATTAATCACGGTCAAGGGAAAAAGAATCATTTCTGAAGCAGATGTAATCATCTATGCTGGTTCTCTGGTTAATCCGGAAGTATTGAACTGCAGGAAAAATGGTGCTGTTGTTTATAACAGTGCAGAAATGAATCTGGACGAAGTGTTGAAAGTTGAATTGGAAGCTTTAAATAAGGGGCTTGAAGTCGCTCGTGTTCATACAGGCGATCCGGCTATCTATGGTGCGATTCAGGAACAGATGGATGGTCTCCGTGCTGCCGGCATCAACGAAGAACAGTTTGAAGTCATTCCTGGAGTCAGCTCTTTCCTTGCAACTGCAGCTGCTTTGAAGCAGGAATACACACTGCCTTCCATATCGCAGACTGTTATTATTACCCGTATGGAAGGAAGAACACCAGTGCCTCCAAAGGAAAAATTAGCTTCTTTGGCTGCGCATCAGGCAACCATGTGCATTTTCCTTTCTGTTCAGGCGATCGATAAAGTAATGAGCACTCTTAAAGAAGGCGGTTATCCGGGAGATACACCTGTGGCTATCGTATCCAGAGCCAGCTGGCCTGACCAGAGAATTTTCCGCGGTACGATTGATACGATTGCTGATATCCTTCATAAAGCAGGGGTTGTCAGACAGGCCATGATCGTCGTTGGCAAAGTTCTTGACACAGACTATGAACTTTCTAAGTTGTATGACAGCAAATTTACCACGATGTTCCGTAAAGGGACTGAAGACTAATGAAATATGCCATTGTTTCTGTTTCGAAAACCGGTGCCCGGTTAGGCGCAAAAGTCAAAGCGGGCATTTCGGGTGATGGAACCCTGTATGAAAGAGCGGGATCGGAAAGTGGTCAGGTAGCCGTTTATTTCAAGAGAACGATGGATCTTATTACCGAAATATTCGCGCTTTATGACGGGATCATTTTCATCATGGCATCTGGAATTGCAGTGAGAGCCATAGCGTCTCATGTAGTCAGCAAGGCCAGCGACCCTGCGGTTCTGGTTATGGATGAGTGCGGAATTCACTGTATCTCGCTATTGTCAGGACATTTAGGCGGAGCCAATGCGTGGGCAAGAGAAGTAGCTGCAGCAACTGGTGCCGAAGCGGTCATAACTACAGCAACGGATGTTCATGACCATAAGGCTCCGGATGATATTTCCCGCGAATTGATGATGAGAGTCGAGCCATTGCAGGCTTTGAAGCCGGTAAACAGTTTAATTGCTGAAGGCAAAGTATTTGCCTGGTTCCTCGATTCAGAAATACCGGATGCAGATATCATAAGGAACAAACTAGATAAGCTCGGTATAGAGTGTTTAGATATAAATCTTCTCTCAAAAGCAGATTATGCAGGCTGTGCAGTTATATCCGAGAAAAGTTTCAATATATCCAAGCCTCACGTTTATTTGCGCCCTAAAAACCTGTATATCGGGATAGGATGTAAACGCGGCACTCCCGAGAAGAATATATATGATGCTTTTCAGGATTGCCTGAAGAAAATAGGGGCTTGTGAATATCAGGTAGTTTCTCTTGCCAGTGTAGATTTGAAGGCGGATGAAAAGGGACTGCTTGATTTTGCCAGGCACATGAATTTGCCTATACATTTTTATAGGCCTGAAGAATTAAAAATAATCACGGATGAGTATCAGTTGGAAAAGTCATCATTCGTAGAAAAAACAATAGGAGTTGGAAACGTATGTCAATCAGCAGCACTAATGGAATCAGCAAAGGGCCGAACAATTCTTCCGAAAACAAAGTATGTGGGGGTAACAGTGGCAGCAGCCATGGGGTTATCTACGTTATCGGAATAGGACCAGGATATAAGGAAGAAATGACACCAAGAGCTGTCGACGCTCTTGAACAGTCTGATATCATTGTCGGATACAATACTTATATTGCTCTCATAAAAGATCTTATCGGTGATAAGGAAGTAGTCGGCAATGGCATGCGCCAGGAAGTGGACCGCTGCCAGAAGGCTGTCGATCTGGCCGTCGAAGGCAATAAGGTCGCAGTTGTTTCTTCCGGGGATCCGGGTGTTTATGGCATGGCCGGACTGGTTCTGGAACTCATCCAGAAAGTTGATGCACAGAAGAGACCGGAATGCATTGTCATTCCTGGCCTTACCGCTGCGAATACCTCTGCAGCTGCTTTGGGAGCACCTCTCATGCATGACTATGCAGTTATCAGCCTTTCCGATCTTATGACTCCGTGGAATCAGATCAAAAAGAGAGCTGATTTTGCAGCTCAGGGTGATTTTGTTATTGCCATTTACAATCCTAAGAGCCGCGGCCGTGCTACATACCTGAATGAGATCAGAGATATTGTCATGAAATATCGCAAGCCTGAAACTCCGGTAGGCATCGTCCGCAAGGCCGGACGTCCGGGAATGAACTGGACGATCACGGATCTTGAAAAACTTCCTGATGAAGATGTCGACATGCAGTCCACGGTTATCATCGGAAACAGCAATACCTATGTAGCTGATGGCAAAATGATTACTCCAAGGGGGTACAAGCTTTGATTTGGATTATTTCCGGAACTCAGGACGGACGAGAACTTGGCGCCGAACTTGCTGATCGGGAAAATTTGAAGAACCCGGATGAACGAAAGGGGATCCTTATGACGGTCGTAAGCCAGTATGGCAAAGTTTTGGCCGAACATACCGGAATTGATATAGAGGTCGGGCGTTTCACGAAGCCTGATATGGTCCGTATTATTCATGATAAGGATATCGAATTGATTATAGACGCCAGCCATCCTTATGCCGCAATTGTCTCTGAGACGGCTTTCAGTGCATGCAGGGAAACCGGTATCCAGTATATCCGTTACGAAAGACCTGAAATTCCTCTGCCGGATTACGATAAACTTTACGTAGTAAAAGACGAAAATGAGGCGGCCGAACTGGCAGGACGTTTGGGAAACAGCATCCTCCTTACGACGGGATCCAAGACACTCAGCACATTTGTCAATTCCAAAGCCCTCGAAGGCAAAGAAATATGGGCGAGAGTACTTCCCACTTCCGGTGTAGTCAAAATGTGTGAAGAACTCGGCATGAAAGCTAAGAATATACTGGCAGTGCAGGGACCGTTCTCCTATGAGATGAACATGGCAATGATTCATGATTACAAAGCTGATGTTCTGATTACAAAGAACAGCGGATTAGTGGGAGGCAGCGATAAAAAGCTTGAGGCTGCTATGAGCGCAGGCATTGCTGTTATAGTTATCGAAAAACCGAAGTCTGTACTTACCGGAGTGCCTGTTTTTAACAATACGCAGGATGTATTGAGTTATATGGAGGATCACTATGGACTTTATAAAGAACCCAAGAGCAATTGAAGAAAAGAGCATGGATTTGATTGATCCATTTATTTCTGATATTGATTTAACTGATGAAGAAGTTACCGTTTATTCACGGATGATTCATGCGTCCGGAGATGTAGACTACGGTCATCTTATTCGTACGAGCGAGAATGCTGTAGAAGAGGGCATCAAAGCATTAGCTAAAGGCTGCAATATCTATTGCGATGTTAATATGGTTAAAGCCGGCATCAACAAGAATGCACTGAAAGTTCTGGGAAGTGAAGTATTCTGCCGTGTTTCCGATCCGGAAATTGCTAAAATCGCAAAAGAAAAGAATATTGCCCGCTCCATGGCCGCAATGAATTCTTTCGGAACTGATCTGAATGGCGCTATTATTGCTGTAGGCAATGCTCCGACGGCCCTTTATGAAGCTATCCGCATGACACTGGAAGATGGAATTAAGCCGGCGCTGATTATCGGCATCCCGGTTGGCTTTGTAGGAGCTGCTGACTCCAAGGAACAGCTGATCAGGAAAGCTCCGTGCCCTTATATCACAGTAAGAGGCACGAAAGGCGGAAGTTCCATCGTGGCATCCTGCGTCAATGCACTTATGTACAATCTGGTAAAACGCGATAACATGCTTTATATAGAAGGCAAAAAGAAATAACTCTTGAGAAGCACTGATGCGCATTGGAGATCAGTGCTTCTTTCTATAGCTGTTTCTGGTGCTCTGAATCATGTGGTTCAATAATGATTTGCCTAACTTTTGTCTCAAAGGCCGCTGGCTTTACTAGGAGGAAAATTATTTGAACGAGATAGAAACGGATGAGACGATAAAAAGCAAAAGTCTCAAAATAATTATTATTCTTTTTTTCACCGGGTTTACTATATTTGCGATGGTAGCAAGCCTTACCCTGGGCTCCGTAGATATTTCTTTCTCAACTATCGTGCATACACTCTTGGGAAATGTCCAGACTACTGATGAAATGGTAATCTGGAATATCCGGTTCCCCAGAAATATCGTAGGAGCCCTTGTCGGGGCCAACCTGGCTGTCTCAGGGGCTATACTTCAGGCAGTCATGAAGAATCCCCTTGCAGATCCTGGAATCGTCGGTGTTTCAAGCGGTGCCGGATTGGCAGGCGTTATCATGCTCATATTTATGCCGGAAGCGTCTATCCTTCTGACTCCCGTCGCTTTTGTGGGGGCTATGCTTTCTGCGGCAGCTGTTTATGCGCTGGCCTGGAAAAATGGGATACGGCCGACACGAATCATACTGGCAGGGGTTGCAGTCAGCGCCTTTCTGGGAAGCGGAATATCTGCCCTGCTGGTGTTCTATTCTGATAAAGTGCAGGGGGCTCTCCTTTGGATGGTCGGTGGTTTATCTGCAAGAAGCTGGCCGCAGGTAGAGACGCTTTTCCCATACACGATACTGGGGCTTGTTCTTGCCCTGGCCGGATGTAAAGCGCTTACAATCCTGAGCCTTGGTGATGAAACGGCAAGAGGGCTTGGTGTGCCTGTCGAGCGTGTACGATTTTCCATGACCGCAGTGGCAGCTCTTTTAGCGGCAGGGGCCGTCAGCGTTGCTGGATTGATCGGGTTTGTAGGACTCGTGGTCCCGCATATTGTCAGATTGATTATCGGAACGGATTACAAGTATGTCATTCCCGGATCAGCTATTTTGGGAGCGGGCGTCCTTGTATTCTGCGATACTCTGGGCCGTGTTGCTTTTTCTCCAATAGAAATACCTGCCGGCATTATTATGGCATTTTTAGGAGCTCCGTTTTTCCTGTACCTGCTTAGGAGGAGTTCATGATGAGTGATGATATTGCTATTAAAATATCCGATGTACATGTTTCATTTGGAAATCATCATGTGCTTAAAGGAGCGAGCGGAGAAATCAAAAAGGGGAGCATTGTTACCTTTTTGGGGAGAAACGGCTGCGGGAAATCAACACTGCTGAAAGTCGTAACCGGAAATTTAAAGCCGGAAAACGGATCCATTGAAATTGAAGGGCGTACATTGTCCAGCTTTTCCGCCTCCGAGATGGCACAGAAAGTTGCTTTCCTGCCTCAGGTTCATGAAATCCCACGGGATATGACGACTGAGGAATTGGTAGCATGCGGCAGGTATCCATACCAGCACTGGTGGACAGGTGTTTCCGAGCACGATCGGGAAATCATTGAACTTGCTATGGAAAAAACAAATACGATACATTTGAAAAATCGTATTGCGGCCAATCTTTCCGGCGGTGAAAGACAGAGAGTCTGGATTGCCATGGCTCTGGCACAGGAACCTGAAATTTTGATTCTGGATGAACCTACCACGTATCTGGATATCTGCCATCAGCTTGAAGTGCTGGAGCTGATAGAAAAACTGAATCAGGATGAGAAATTGACCGTAGTGATGGTTCTTCATGATATTAATCAGGCGATACGTTATTCCCAGGATATCCTCGTGCTTGAAGATGGTATTATCAAATATCATGGGAATCCTGTTGAAATCATGACACATGAGACAATCGGTGAAATATTCAAGGTGGATGCGGACATAGAAATAAGACAGGGCAGGCCCAGTGTTATAGTCAACGGGCTGCTTTAAATCAATCTGCCTAAATGAAAAGGGGCTGCAACAAAATGGTTAATCATTTTGTTGCAGCCTCTTTTTTGCGTCTTTATTTCATCATTTTTAGCTCTGCTGTAAGCCTTTTACGTAAAAATGCGCGTAAGCCCCCTTACCCCCCATAAGACTTTTAATTATATTGTCTTAGGCGGCAATCCTTATACGCATTATTTTTGTGATGTATTTCCTTAAATTATAGCCAAGTGCTACCAGGTATAACTCGGCTTTTACAGAATCTATCCTTTTTCTGACGATTCTTTTGTACCATCTGTCATGTTTCATGATTCCAAAAGTTCCTTCAGCCTGGATTGACCGGTTCATTCTTAGCAGGGCTCCATGGATGCTTTCCAGATTATCCTGAACCTCCTGGTACATGTTATTCCGTTCTCTGCTCAATGAGATTCTTTTGTTCTTCGGGGTCTTTTTACATTGCTCTGCCAGCGGGCATCCTTGGCAGTCTTCGCATTCAAATACTTCCTCCTGCCTGCCGTATAAGTTCCCTCTGACCAGATGTCTATAGATAAATTTGAAAGCCCTGTCATTTGGACAACGGATGGTTCCATTCTCATCAACTCTAGAGTTTATTGGCCGAAACGGATTGGTATGGTATTTCTTGTCTTTCGTTTCTTTCTTGTACATGGGGAATTTCATATACTTTTCCATACCGTGCTGCTCGCAATAGATGTAATTGTTGAAAGATCCATATCCTGCATCTGCCACAGGATACTTAGGATAAGCCCCATAGACTTCGTGGAATTCCTCCATCAGCGGTACGAAGCAATCCATATCTGAACGATACTGGTTAACATCAATTACGGCAATAAATTCATCGGCAACACCTATTTGGACATTGTATGCAGGCAGAAGCTGATCATTTCCCATGTAGTCCGACTTGATTCGCATGAATGTTGCATCCGTATCGGTCTTCGAGTAACTGTTTCTGGAAGTACCGCATATCTGTATCTTCTCAACATATTCTTCAAGTTTTGATGTATATGCCTTAAGCTGCTCATACTTGCGTTGATGATCGGACTTGCGATGCCCGCTTCCATGAACAAAGGCCGTCTCATCAATCTGCCAGATTTCTTTTAATTTATCCAATACCAGACGCAGATAGTCCGGAGCGTATTCTGTATTGATGTTTACACTCATATGGTCATACTTAAGATCATCATTGAGTAACTCAAAAAGGCTGGTAATCTTGGCAAAAAAGCTTGTAGCGGGATTTTTCAGCGGATTTCTTCCATACCCAGCTGTATTTATTTGCGTTCGCTTCAAACTTGGAACCGTCAATATATATATGCTGCAAATCCACGTTGAGTTTGCCGCAGAGTTCTTTCGTAATTGAATAAAAGATATCCTTGAGAGAATACTTAAGAAAGCCCTTCACGAAATGACAGAATGTCCGATAGGATGGGGCTTCATAATTCATCAGGTACATATATCTGATGTTAACCCTGCAATTATCTTCAAGTTTTCTAAAAGAGCAATATCCTTCTTCTGCGAAACCATAGATAATCGTTTTCAGCATGTTGACGGGATTATACCTGGGTCTGCCAGCGCCACGCGTCGGTATGTAACGAAGGTACTTTTTAAGATCGATTTCCTCCATAAATCTGTCATACATTAAAACAGGATCATCGACATTGAGAATCTCAGAAGGAAACATTGGCAAAATGCCTTGTTCTGCGGTAAAATGATTGCTAGTGTTGTTATTTTTCATTGCAAAAAAATTATAACACGAAAGGCTCTGCCCCGGACCAAATGATCCGGGGCAGAGCCCTTTTTGTTGGGATGAATTTTGTCACATCCCCTTTCTTTAATATGAAATCGGATGCAGCCATTTAGCCGTTATAGGCCAGATCATACAGCTTCTCCATGGCTTCTGGTGTTCTTACACCAGGATTTAGCAGAAAGAGATCCGAGGGGAGGAAGAAGACCTTATGATTTTCTACAGCTTTCAAATGATTCCATGCAGGATTTGAACGCATGTCTTCATCCATCTTCTTGTTGATTTCATCAGCATTTCCCATCGTCACAACAAAGATGATATCCGGGTCGTCTGCAGTCAGCTGTTCAAGAGAATAAGGAACGGTTTTCCCAGTCAGATTAATATTCTTATGGGAAACGACGACATTGTTCATTTTCAGCAATTCTACCATAGATGCACAAATCGATTCAGGAGTTTCGGCAGTAATTGATTTGCCGGTAGCTCTTAATACGGCGACTCTGGCTGGTGTCTTTGCAGATGCCTTTTTTTCTATATCAGACATCTTGTTATTATAATCAGCTACAATCTTTTTTGCGGCATCTTCCTTGCCATAAACCTGTCCCATAAATTCCAGCAAAGGAACGTTATCCTTGATTCCATCATAATTAATCAGGATATAGGGAATCTTGTTGCTTTGAAGCAGCGATTCAAGTTTTGCATCATGACTTTTCTCGCCGATAACAAAGTCCGGCTTCATTCCCACCAAGGTTTCCATATTGATATGCTGGATAGTGCCGATGATTGGGAGAGATTCTGCCTCAGGAGGAATCGGGCTTGTGGTTACAGGTCTTGCAACAGAAGTGCCGCCGACACTATAAGCCATGTTCAGCAGGGGAGCGGTCAGCGTGACGACTCTCTTCGGCTGGGCTTTCATTGTTACCGTATGCTCCTCATATTTGTATTGAATGGAACCCTTCTCAGAGGATGTACCTGAAGTTGCACATCCTGCAAGAGCGAAACAGAGTGCAGCCGATACAAGAAGCGTGCAAATCTTTTTTGGAGACATTTTTCCCCTTTCTACGAATATAGTTCGTCTGCAGAAGCAGAATAAATATCAAGCCTGATGGATTTTATTGGAGGATTGTTAAAAGAACCTCCTCGGCATAGAATGACGGAGAGGTTCTTTTTATCATATCACAAATGGGATTATTTCTGCAGTGCGGACAGCGCTTCTTCAGCTCTGTTCACATAGATCTGACGGACATTCTTGTTTTCACCAAGTCCATGGATGTAAGTCTTTACAGTAAATCCGTCTTTTTCAAGGATGCTCTTATGAGAATCCGGATCACTGCCAGCCATATCATTATTTGCATGATCACCAGCGACCATCATGATTGGCATCAGGGTAACTGTCGTATAACCGCCAGCTTTCAGCTTCGGGATGACATCTTCAAGATTCGGACGGCCTTCTACGGAGTATACGAACACATTATTCATACCGAGCTGCTGCAGACGATCCTGAATAACAGAATAGTAAGCATTGCCCGGATGCGGGGTGCCATGAGCCATAATCAAGGTAGCTTCATGCGGTCCCATTTTCGGAATTTGGCTCTTGAGAGCATTTAAGAATTCTACGATCTGATCTGGTTCACCTTCGGTGCCCTGGAAATACATAAGAGGCATTGCAAGAGAAAGTTTCTTGAAGTTATTAGCCTGCATCTTGGTAATGATAGAGTCATAGCTGTATTCCATGCCAGGAATAACATCGAGAGAAACGACGGCAACACGTGTATATCCGTCTGCTTTCAGTTTAGCAAACGCTTCCTCAGGCGTTAACTTCTGAATTCCTTCCTTTGCCTTGACTCGATCGATGATGATATGGGAGGTATAAGCTTCATATACAGGTACCCCGGGATTGGCTTCCTGAATGGCTTTTTCTACTGCATCAATGGTTTTGGCACGAGTGTCTTTAAATGTTGTGCCAAATGTCATTACGAGAATGGCATCTTTGTTTGGCGCATTCTTCATTGCGGGGTTTTCAGATGTCCAAACACCTACGGTAGATGCTTCGCGAAGAGCTGGTGTAACATCCTTGACTTCCGGATTCAATTCATAGGCACTTGTCGAAAAACTGGCACCCAATGCACAAAGTGCAGCCATAGAGGCAACCACCATACGTCTAACTCCTTTTTTCATTAGAAAATCACTCCTTTTGCTAAAATTCTGATAGAAATAGAATTATAAGCAACTCGAGAGAGAATCTGAGCATTTCCCAAGTACTTGATCACAGTCTTGAGTTGTTTTATATCATAACTTTAATACAGGATTATTCTAAAGTCAACAAAAAACACAGAATTAATTAATATATCAATAGAAATAAATTAGAACAATCGGTACGTTTGAAAACATTTATAAATTAAGGTTTAGAATATAAAGCTGCATACCAGGAAATAAAAGGAAAATGAAAAATAATACGCTTCTTCTTCAGGATGATTAAAAGCAACAGGAAACCATCCGGAATTTCACCTGGAAGAGCAAATAGCAAAGCAGGTCTTCTTTACAACAGATAAGCTGGTTTTTGATGATTGTTATACCACAAACATGATATAATAAATTGTATTACTATAGAAAGGTATAAAAATGTATGAAAGCATTTTCCGCATTAACGAATAAATTAGGAATCGATCTGGGCTCCTCTCAAGTCCGTATTTTTCGTGATGACAGAGTGGTATTAGAAGAATCCAGCGTTGCCGTAGTGGATAACATCAACGGCAGAGTTCTGGGATTTGGCACAGACGCATTGATCCGATACCATGAAGAGCCAGAAAATCATTACTTGGCATGGCCTGTAAAAAACGGTTCTATTGCTGATTATAACATTGCAAAATCAATGCTGCGCTATTTTATCAATAAGGCGCTTCATCATTCGGTCAGCCGTCCATCCGTAATGATAGCGGTTCCCTGTGAGACAAGTTCGGTAGCAAGGCATGCATTAGTGGACGCCTTGATGCATGCAGGCGCGAGGCAGGTTTATTTAATCGCCTCTCCGGCTGCAGCAGCTATCGGGGCTGATTTCAATCTTGAGAATTCCTCGACGATTTTATCCATGGTCATAGGCCGGGATGTTACAAATGTCGGATTATATTGCTGCGGCGGCATCGTCTCTCAGGTGGGAGATGCCTTTGGCGGACATAATATTGATGTTGGAATCTGTCAGTATCTTCAGGATAAATATAATGTCCTGATAGGAATAGAGCAGGCTGAAAAATTAAAGAGTGAAGTGATTTCTTTAACCCGCGGAGGGAATCAGGATACTTTTACCATACGAGGCAGAAGGATCAGTGATGGGGTAGAAGTTGTCATCGAACTGTCCCTCGAAGAGCTGAGCCCTGTTATGAAAAAAATCATGAAGCCTGTCTTATCGTCTGTTAAAAGGGCTATAGCAGAAGCAACACCGGATATGGCAGGCGATCTGCTGAAGAATGGCCTGCTCCTTTCTGGCGGCAGCGCACTATTGTCCGGATTAAAGGACTGGCTTTCTTTTGAATTGGGGATTCCTGTGCTCGTTCCGGATAATCCCGCAGATATTATTTCAGAAGGCTGCCTGAAAGCTTTTGACAAGCAGAAACATCTTTCTCTCTTGATAGAGAATGGTGAAAAATATTATGGAGGCGCTTAATCGTGATATTTTTTGATAGGAAGAAGATAGTATTTGCCATTCTTCTTTTTATATTTGCAGGAGCTTGCGGCTGGTTCTGGAGGCACAGAGAATATATTCCCTTTGTTTCCCAGCCTCTTTCCACCGGAGCAGCACCCTTTGAATATGGGGTAAGCCGCGCAGCCTGGAATACAAGAGATGGATTGGGAATCCTTTCTCAGGTTCTGAATAACTGGAAAGAATTGGATTCTCTTAAAAAAGAAAACGAGAGCCTGAAAGCTGAACAGTCAGGTTATAGTGAAATATTGGCTGAAAACATAAGGCTCAGGAGTCTCTTGCAATTCAAGCAGGGTTATAAGCAGTACAATATGCTTGGAGCATCAGTCATTACGAGAGATTATGGCGGATGGACACAGACCATGGTGATTGACCGCGGAGAAGACAGCGGTTTAAAGAAGTATATGCCGGTTATTGTTCCGCCCGGTCTGGTCGGATTCATCAGCGAAGTCTATGAAAATTCAGCCCGTGTTCAGCTTCTTCTTGATCCAAGGACTACAGTTGGCGGCATTGTAGAGAGACCGGCTTCCCGTGTCGTTTCTATGGTATCGGGAAACAGCGGCAGTCCTGACAAGCTTGCCTTTATAAATCTCGCAAGAGAGGCAGATGTCCTAAAGGGTGATGTTATCATCACTTCGGGCTATGGCGGAGTTTATCCGAAGGGTCTGGTTATTGGAACAGTTTCTAATGTTGATGTGGATACGATAGGCGGAAGCCAGGTCGCATATATAACGCCGGCTGCTGATTTTTCTCATTTAGAAGAGGTATTCGTTATTACGGATCAAGTACAAAAAACAGCACCCGGGAGTATTACGGCTAATGCACCTAAGCGTGAACCGCCAATGAACCCCAACAAGGTGCAGGCAGGTGAGAAATAATGAGTTCTTTTTCGATAACGATTTTCATACTTGTCGTTATTTTTATTCAGGCTTCATTTGCTCCAATGCTTTTTCATGGATTGGTCCAGCCGGATCTGATCCTGACCAGTATTGCCATTGCAGCACTTCTTTTTGATAAAAGGAAAGCTTTTGCCATAGCAATGGCCGGCGGGCTCATTCAGGACATTATCATTGGCAACTTTTTTGGCCTTCATTTACTGCCATACTTATTGATAACAGCGCTTCTGGTCAGATTTGGAAGAGGAAGATATACACGCCACTGGTATATATCTTTGCTTGCTGTTGTTATGGCAACGATTGTGTACTTGCTGTTCTCCAGTTTGATTTTGTGGTGGGGAGGAAGTCATTATCTTTCCTATTCCTACTTCTTGAGTCTAGGTATTCCGCTGACTTTCTTAAATGGTCTTTCGTCTATAATCCTTTATAATTTATTGTGGAGGATGAAGCGTGAAAGTGAGCCCAAATGGTGAAAAGAAAAAACATACCAACTTTTTTGACAAGCTTATTAAAAAATAAAGAAGAATCCAGATATGCCCGGATGATTTATGCTGCAATCATTCTCTTGTTCATATTGTCAGCCAGATTATTTTACATGCAGGTGGTCGAGGGCAGTTACTATAAAGAAGAAGCAGATGGAAACAGAATCCGCAGTATTCCTGTTCAGGCTACCCGCGGAGTCATGTATGACAGGAACGGAGTCATTCTGGCAGGTTCAAGGCCTGCATACAGCGTCATCATGCCTGTTGACAGGAAGGGAAATACCTTAAGTGATGACGAACTGCAGAAATTATCAGTCCTGCTAAAAATGCCTGTTGCTGATCTGAAGAAAAAGATAGAAGACAATAAGAGAGCTTTTGGTGCTATTTATCTTGCCAATGATGTCGGCGTAGATGTAGCAACACAGATTGAAGAAAAGAAAGATGATTTCCCGGGAATTCAGATCGAGGTCAATCCTCTTAGAGTGTATCCTTTAGGAGCGGCTGGAGCGCAGGTACTTGGATACGTTGGTGAAGCCGGTCCGGATGATAAGGATGCTGATGGAAATCCATATACAACAGCAACTTTGATCGGAAGAGCCGGAATCGAAAGGAAATACAACCAATACCTTGAAGGGAAAAACGGATCAAAAACAATTGAAGTCAATGCTTCGGGGCAACCGGTCGGTTATGTCGGCGGTACACCTGCCGTTTCCGGAAACAATATCCGATTGACACTTGATGCCAACCTGCAGAAAGCTGCAGAGGATGCGATTGATTCCCAGGTCAAGATTCTGGCGAAATCAGGTATTTATGCAACGGGAGCTTCTGCTGTAGCGATTGATCCTAACAGCGGCGCGGTACTGGCTATGGTCAGCGAACCAAGTTATGATCCGAACCGCTTCAGCAAAGGAATTTCAACTGCTGACTGGAATCAGATTATTAATAATAAAAATCATCCTATGCAGAACCGTACCATTGCATCCATGTATCCTCCCGGATCCCTGTTCAAGGTCGTTACGGGGGCGGCTGCGCTGGAAGCAAAAGTCATGTCGCCGACAGAGAGGATTTTTGACAGCGGCAAGCACTGGCTTGTAGATAAAAGGAATGCGCAGGGCGAAGCCTTTGGGTGGATTGATTTTTATGAAGCCCTGGAAAAATCAGATAATGTGTATTTCTATGAAATGGGCCGCCGCCTTGGAATCGATAAGTTATCCCAGATGGCGCGCGAGTTTGGATTAGGCAAGCCAACTGGGATAGATCTTGCTGGTGAAGCTGACGGAAACGTTGCCAGTGAAGAGTATAAAAAGAAAGTCTTTGATCAGGACTGGTATCTGGGCGAAACAATGGATGCTGCTATAGGGCAAAGTTATACATTGACTACGCCAATCCAGATGGCCATGGTCTATTCGTCCATTGCAAACGGCGGCTTCAAATATCAGCCGTATCTTGTAAACCGTATTGATAAGCTGGATGGTTCTCCTTTAAAGATTTATTCTCCTAAGCGTGTCGGATCGCTTCCTGTATCCAAAGCAACTTTGGACGATATCCACACTGGTTTAAGGATGGTTATGTCCAAAGACGGTACCGGCGGGATGCTGTTCCATGACTATCCGGTAAGCATTGCCGGGAAGTCGGGAACCGCAGAAACGAATGGTCTGGATAATGGCTGGTTTGTAGCATATGCTCCATTTGACAAACCGGAAATTGTCGTTTTATGTATGTTTGAACACAGCGGATTTGGTGCAGATTCTGCAGCACCAGTGGTTAAGGAAATCATGGATGCATACTTCCATTTTGGAAAATATGCTAAGTCAGCTGCATCTAAGGATTCCGGGACAGGAGGTAAATCCTAATGGCTAAAGTCTTATCTATAGCTTCCGGAAAGGGCGGGGTAGGCAAGACGCTTTTGACAGCCTCATTGGGGATAGTCATGGCCCATAAAGGTTACAGAGTCCTGCTCATAGATGGAGACATGGGCTTAAGAAACATGGATTTGATTCTTGGTTTGGAAAATGAATGCTTCTATAATATTTTAGATTTGGCTGAAGGCAGATGCTTCATGAATGATGTAAAGCTTTCTGTCAGCAAAAATCTTGACTTTATTCCCGCAGCACAGGCAGAAACATGGGATGAAATATTCCCTGCAGCTATCAGTGTCATACTTGATGATGCCGGCGATGATTATGATTTCATCTTATTGGACTGCCCTGCAGGAGTAGGGAGCGGAATTCAGTTCGCAGCAGATGTTTCAGATAAGTTTATGATCGTTGTGGCTCCTTCGTGGGCATCCAGACGGACGGCTGACCAGGCCGCTCAAATGATTAAGCCCAAAGTTGATTTCTCTTATGTGATGAATCAATTTTCGTTCTCCAATCAGAATCAGGCATCCTTTCAGGAAATGCTCGAAACGATCGATTCGGAGTATTTCGGTGGAGTGATTCCTTTTTCTGTAGAAGCAGCTCGTCTTGCAGGTCATGGAAATCTGAAGGATTTAAAGCTGAACGGGCCTTTTGGAAAAGCGGTTGATTACGTATACAGATCAGTCATTGAAGGGAAGGAATTTCCGTTAAGTGTCTGGTCAAAGCTTATCCGGGGCTGTGACAATGAAGCTGATGAGATCTTGAATAAGAGCGCTGGTTTGGTTCCTGTTATTAACAAGCCTGGGCTTTCCTGGAACTCAGGAAGCCAGTTTTACAAATGGCGGAGAAGGAGATGAACCGTATTGAATTTGATTCATTATTGGCGCCGTATTGACAGTACGCTTTTATTGACGGTTCTTGGACTGGGCATCATCTGCCTTTTGATCATTGCAAGTGCTACACATGCAAATATTCCTGATTATCCCGGCAGATATGATTTTGTTATGAAACAAGGCGTTTTTCTTGTAGGCGGAATCTGTATTGCCGCAGGAACGCTTTATTTCGACTACAGGAAATTATATAGATTGGTTCCTGCATTATATATCATTAATGCAGTCATGCTTTTAATCGTAAAATTTGCCGGAACAAGTGCCCTGGGGGCGCAGCGCTGGATCCAGATCGGACCTTTTACACTTCAGCCTTCAGAATTTGCCAAGCTGATCATGATTATCTGTCTGGCCCGCCTGCTTTCTACCAACCATACAGGGTTTAAAACATGGAAGAGTCTGATTCCGGTTGCCGGCATGATGTTTTTGCCGACAATACTGATATTTATCCAGCCGGATCTGGGAACGAGTCTCGTCTTTGCCGCGATTGCTTTCGGCATGCTTTACATTTGCGGACTCCGGATGGAGCTTGTAAAAAGAGCGCTCATTGCGTTAGTTGTCATGTTTCCGGTAATTTGGTTCTTCGTTCTTCACAGCTATCAGAAGATGAGAATTCTGGTTCTTTTCAATCCAAGTGTTGACCCGTACGGATCTGGTTACCATGTCATCCAGTCCAAAATATCTATCGGTAGCGGCGGATTTTTGGGACAGGGACTTTTTGAAGGGACGCAAAGCCAGCTGAACTTCCTCCCGGAAAATCATACGGATTTTATTTTCTCTGTTATTGGGGAAGAGCTTGGATTTATCGGTGCCATCTTTGTCATATTCCTGTATTTTGTACTGCTTTACAGAACGATTATGATTTCCCGCTCATCAGGAGATTCCTTTGGCAGCCTTCTGGCATGCGGAATCTTTTCGATGTGGCTGTTTCAGGTATTTATTAATGTGGGAATGACGTTAGGAATCATGCCTGTTACAGGCATTCCTCTGCCCTTTATGAGTTACGGCGGCAGTGCATTAGTTATGAATCTGCTGTGCGTTGGTATTTTGATGAACATTTATTTAAGACGTAAGAAGTTAATGTTTGACTAGGAGAAGAAAATGAATCGAGTAGAAATAGATCCAGTTTGGTTAATGCATGTCCAGAAACCAGCCAGATATGTCGGCGGCGAATGGAACAGTGTAATGAAAAATCATGCAGACGTGGATGTAAAGGTCGCTCTCGCGTTTCCTGATGTTTATGAAGTCGGAATGAGCCATTTAGGGCTGAAAATCATTTACAGCGTCATCAACTCCAGAAAAGATGCCCTGGCTGAACGAGTCTATACACCATGGGTTGATATGGAAAAAATGATGAGAGAAAGAAATATACCTCTCTATGCACTGGAATCCAAAGCGCCGATTAAAGACTTTGACGTTCTTGGTCTTACAATGCCCTATGAAATGTGTTACACCAACATCCTCAATATGATCGATCTGTCTGGAATCCCAGTGCTTTCCAAAGACCGCACAGATGAGGATCCTATTGTTGTTTCCGGAGGCCCCTGTGTTTATAATGCTGAGCCGATGACTGATTTTATCGATGTATTTTTTATCGGCGAGTCAGAAGAAGCCATTCAGGAAATGGTTGAAGTCATAAAAAAATGGAAAGCAGAAAATAAACCCGGCGGAAGATGGGAAGCCATTCATAGACTGGCTGAAATCAAGGGATGCTATGTTCCTTCTCTGTATGAAACTTCTTACTACGAAAATGGCATATTCAGAGCCATAAAGCCGATTGATCCATCGGCACAATTTCCTGTTGAAAAGAGAGTCATAAAAGACGTCGATCATGTTATCGTAGACGATAAGCCGATACTTCCTCATATCGAGATTGTCCATGACCGCGCTGTGCTTGAGATGTTCAGAGGCTGCAGCAGAGGCTGCCGTTTCTGTCAGGCGGGCATGATTTACAGGCCGGTCAGAGAAAAGAGTGAGGAAAAGCTCCAGGAAATTGCTGATACTTTGATTAAGAATACCGGATATAATGAAATTTCCTTAATGTCACTGTCCTCGGCAGATTATTCCTGCCTTCCGGAACTGGTCGATCATTTGATGGATAATTTCAAGGACAAGAGAGTCAGCGTAAGCCTTCCGTCCCTGCGTGTCGACAGTTTCTCCGTCGATATTGCCAAAAAGGTGCAGCAGGTCAGGAAGAGCGGTCTTACCTTAGCACCGGAAGCCGGTACACAGAGGCTTCGCGATGTAATTAATAAAGGCATTACCGAAGATGACATCATGGGAGCATGTTCAAACGCATTCAGAAATGGATGGGACCGCGTTAAGCTGTACTTTATGATGGGTCTTCCTACAGAAACTGATGAAGACCTGAAGGGGATTGCTGATTTAGCAAACAGGATCAATGAACTGTATCATGAGATACGCGGCAAGTATGGGTGCAGAATCACTGTCAGCGTTGCAAGCTTTGTACCAAAGCCTTTTACTCCGTTCCAGTGGATGCCTCAGTGTAGCGTAGAAGAAATAGAAAGAAAGCAGAAATATTTAAAGAGCCTGTTTACCAACAGACATATTAAGTTTGCATACCATGACGCACGGACCGGCTATATGGAAGCCGTTCTTGCAAGAGGTGACAGGAAGCTTAATCAGGTTATCCTCAAGGCCTGGCAGAAGGGCTGTGAATATGACAGCTGGACAGAATTCTTTGATTTCGATAAATGGATGTCATGTTTTGAAGAGTGCGGAGTCGATCCGGATCAGTACGCTGCCAGAGACAGGGATGAATATGAAGCTGAACCCTGGGACCATATTGACTGCGGAGTAACAAAAGATTATCTTCGCAAGGAATGGAAGCTTGCACAGAAGGGCATTCTCACACACGACTGCAGGCATCTGGCATGCAATGGCTGTGCAGTCTGCCCGATACTTGACGTAGCATTGATTGATCATAAAGAGGAGAATTGGAATGATAAGGCTGTTTTTATCTATAAGCAAAGGTGAGGAACTGAGATTTCTGGGGCATTTGGATTACTTAAGAACTATGGAAAGAGCCATTATGAGATCCGGCCTTCCGGTAGCATTTTCAGAAGGATTCAATCCGCACATGAAAATATCAATGGACTCTGCGCTGGGCGTAGGGGTTACTGCGGATCCTCTTTATATGGAAATGGATCTTGAAAGAGAAGTTCCTCTTGATGAAGTTAAGTCAAGCCTGACAAGCCAGCTGCCTGGAGGAATCTCTATTAATGGAATCATTGTTGTCGTAAAAGAATGCCCCAAGCTTTCCGCGATTTTCAACGAAGATGTATATCAGATGGAAGGCCCTGTTTATGAAGATTATGACGCTGCCAAAGCCGAAGCAGGCATCCAGAAATTCAATGATTTATCTTCTTTTATTTATAAAAGAGTAACTCCTAAGAAAGTCAGGGAGATGGATGTAAAACCTATGATTCTTGAACCTCTCCGCTTAAGCATCAGGAATAACAGGGCTTACCTTACCTTTTCCCTGGTCAGGAGCACTACGGGAACCGTGCAGCCTAAGGATATCTGGAAAATGCTGTCGGACTCCTTTGGCCTTCCCTGGGTCAATGATGAATTTATATGCTCAAGGGCAGGTACCTATCAGCGCGACGGGGAGAAGAGAAAGACACCATTCGATCCTGAATTTATTGAAGTTTATTCGAAAGGGTAATATAAATGAGACAGATTCTTCTTCATGTCGAGCCGGATGAAAAGATATTTGCCGCGCTTGATGATGGTATCTTAAATGATCTTGAGATCGAACGTAATAATAATTTGGATATAGTCGGAAGAGTCTATAAAGGAATCGTCAGAAATTCAGTTCCTTCTATAAACGGATATTTTATTGATATCGGTATTGGAAGGAATGCGTTTCTGAGGAAGAGAGATTTGCCTGCGGATACAAATATTACCGAAGGAAGCACTGTTCTGGTGCAGGTCGAAAAAGACAGCACGGAAACAAAAAGCCCCTTAGTGACCGGCAAAATCGGCATACAGGGCAAGTATTTTGTTATGCTTGTAAATAGCAGCTATGTTGGCGTATCCAAGAAGATTGTAGATACAAAGCGCAGAAGCAGCCTGAGGAGCTGGGTAAAATCTGTGCGTCCGGATGGCAAGGGTATCATTATACGAACTGCGGCTGCAAACGTCGAAGAGGATGTACTTAAAGAGGAAATCGAGTATCTGGATCATATATTCAACATTATTTCCAAACGATCCAAAGTGGAAAGGGGACCGGTGCTTTTATACAGAGGAAGCGATCTTATCGTCAAGGGGATAAGAGATTACATGAATGATGATGTGGAATCGTTCTTTATTGATGATGAGGAGTCCTTTGACCGTGCTTCTGAATTAGAAAAGAAGAAACCCAACAGTCTTGAAGACAGGCTGCATTATTACCATGGACCGGAGCTTTTACTTGAGAAATTTCATGTCGAAGAACAGATAGAGCAGCTGTTTGACCGAAAAGTCGAGCTAAAATCCGGGGCTTACTTTGTTATTGATTACACCGAAGCTTTGACCGTCATTGATATTAATTCAGGATCCTTTAAAGGGAATGGAATCCCTCACAGCGAGTCGGCTTTCCTGATCAACAAGGAAGCCGCTGTTGAGATTGCAAGACAAATCAAACTTAGGGAAATCGGAGGAATCATTCTCGTTGATTTCATTGATATGAATAAGAAATCGCAGAAGGATGAACTGCTTGATACGCTGAAGCAAGCATTTCAGAAAGATCATAACAAAGCCGTTGTATGCGGAATCACATCGCTTGGCCTTGTTGAAATAACAAGGAAGAGAACCAATCAGAGACTTTGGCAAAATTATTTTGATGCGTGTCCGGTGTGCCATGGTACGGGGATAGTACTTTCTCCTGAATCGATTGCCCGTTCTATCTACCATGATCTTCAAAAAAGGAAATCAGGGACTGGAATTAAGACAGGAATTACAATAGTATGTAATAAAGAAGTTGCAGATTTTATAAGTATAAAGGATAATATAACTAACTTTGAGACACTTGTTAATAAGCCGGTTAAACTGGAAGCAGATGATAGTCTCAAATGGGGGGTATATAGTATATTGTCAGAAAGATAAGAGGGGAAAACTATGGCTGTAGATATTCACTCAAAGCAAAATCTGGAAGATGAAGTTTATCAGAAGGATGGATATGTCCTTTTGAACCTATGGGCTGCATGGTGCCGTCCTTGTCAGGTCATGGAACCAACCTTGAAATTTGCTGAAGAAAAGTTTAAAGACAAAATTTCCTTTTGCAGATTAGAAGTAGAAGAACAGGAAGCACTGGCTGATTTATTCCAGACTGTCGGCATTCCGACTTTTGTCTTGTTTAAAGACGGGAAGGAAATCGGCAGGATCATTGGATATCGTCAGAAGGCCAAGTTCGTTGATGAAATAGCTAATATCATTAGGGACGGCCAGTAAACGAAGAGCCGGTCTTACAAGCTGATTTTATTGCAGAAATGGAATATTATTTTATTTCCTTTCCTTGCATTACCAGATTTCTTCTGATATAATAACAAAGAATTATCTATGTATTTGAAGTGAGGTGCAATTAAGTGAAGAAGGACATCCATCCGGACTATCATCCTGTCGTTTTCCGCGATATCGGTGCTGACTATTCCTTTCTGACTCGTTCTACAGCTGTTTCCAACCAGACTGTTAAATGGGAAGATGGAAATGAATACCCGCTGATCAATATTGATATCAGCAGCAAATCTCATCCGTTCTATACGGGACAGCAGCGTTTCGGTAAGGCTCGCGGCCGTATCGAAAAGTTCAACAAACGTTACGGAAAAACATCAGACTAAGAAACAGGGCTATGAAGCCCTGTTTTTTAATTTCATTTTTTAGGGATGGAATGCCTGCACACTTTGTTATTCATAGTGATATTCTGTTATACTGTACAATATAGTTTATTAACAGAATGGGATGAAATGGACTGTCATCATCCTGATATGAATTTATTTTTATAGTTTGAAGGAGCGTTTTGAAATATGCAGATCAATAAGTTGGATAAAATGGAAGCCAGGTTTATTTCACTGGAAGACCAGCTGAGTGATCCTTCTGTTATAGCCGACCAAAATAAATGGAGAGAACTTTCAAAAGAGCATTCTGAGCTGGCAGAAGTCGTCTCTAAATATAGAGAATATAAAGAAGTGCTGGATCAGGCGAAAGAGGCTTTGGAAATTCTTGGAGATAAATCACAATCAGACCTGCATGAGCTTGCCAAGGAAGAACTTAAGGAAAGCGAAAAACGCAGGGATGAACTGGATTTGGAAATACATAAATTGCTGATTCCAAAGGATCCCAATGACAGCAAGAATGTCATTCTTGAAATCAGAGCCGGAACAGGCGGTGAAGAGGCAGCGCTTTTTGCTGCAGATCTTTTAAAGATGTATCTGAAGTTCGCTGAGAGAAAGGGCTGGAAGGCAGAAATTGCAAGTGCTAACGAAACCGATCTGGGCGGATTTAAGGAAGTAACATGCACGATTGAAGGAAAGAACGCTTACTCCATTCTTAAATTTGAAAGCGGTGTTCACAGAGTACAGAGAATTCCTGAGACGGAAAGTCAGGGGAGAGTGCATACTTCTGCTGTCACCGTGGCAGTTCTGCCAGAAGCTGAGGATGTAGATATCGACATAAAACGTGATGATTTAAGGATAGATGTATATCGTTCTTCAGGTGCAGGCGGACAGCATATCAATAAGACATCTTCGGCTATCCGTATTACGCATATTCCTTCCAGTATGGTTGTTACCTGTCAGAATGAACGAAGCCAGAGACAGAATAAGGAAAAGGCGCTCCAGATTCTTAAGTCCAGATTATATGACCAGGCCCTGCAGAACAGCCAGAGCAAAGAGGCAGAAGACAGGAAGAATCAGGTTGGATCAGGAGACCGCTCCGAACGAATCCGTACATATAATTTCCCGCAGGGACGTGTTACCGATCACAGAATCAATATGAGCATCTATCAGCTGGATGATTTTTTAAATGGTGACATGGACGCGATACTTGACAGGCTCATCGAGGAAGACCTGTCGCGAAGAATGAAGGAAGGGGATTCCAGTGGCCGGTAATACAATATGGACGATTAATAAATTAATAACATGGACAACGCATTATTTTAAAGACCATCATATAGAATCGCCACGTCTTGATGCGGAAATCCTTCTTGCCCATGTGCTGAATAAATCACGCATTTATCTCTATACTAATTTTGATTTAATCGTCAATCCGGATGAGCTGGCCATGTATCGCGGATATATCAAAAAGCGCATTGAAGGATATTCGGTAGCAGCCATAACGGGTGAAAAGGAGTTTATGGGGCTCACCTTCAAGCTGAGTGAAAATACATTGATTCCAAGGCAGGATACGGAAACCTGGCTTGAAAAGGTCATACAGTATCATAGAAATGATCCTGAATTGTTTGTCGCTGATCTTGGGACGGGGAGCGGAGCTATTCTTCTTAGCTTCCTCTACTATTGCGAAGGTGCGCATGGTGTCGGTATTGATATATCTGAAGATGCGCTTGCAATTGCCAAGGGAAACGGAATTCAGCTGAAAATGGAAGACCGCGTGGAATGGCGTTTGGGCAATTACCTGACAATGCTCAAAGAAGGAGAGCTGTTTGACGGCATATTGAGCAATCCTCCGTACATTCCGTCAAAGGATATTTCAGGACTGGCTCCTGAAGTACAGAGAGAACCCAGAATTGCATTAGACGGCGGGGAAGACGGCCTTGATTTTTACAGAGAGCTTGCCAAGGAAGCGGCAAATCATTTAAAAGAAGGCGGTTTTCTGGCTGTTGAATATGGCATTGGGCAGACGCAGCCAATACTGGATATGCTGAAAGACAGCGGTTCATTTGAGGATTTCGAAGTCATAAAGGATTACGGCGGTATAGAAAGAGCTATATATTGCAGAAAGAAGTTTTAAAAATGGATACAAAACGAATTCATGTAAATGAGTCGTATTATAAAGAAGAAGTTTTCAAGTTAGGTAAAATATTAAGAGAGGGCGGACTTGTTGCGTTTCCAACGGAAACAGTATACGGACTTGGCGGCAATGCGCTGGATGCAGATGCTGCGAAAAAAATATATGCGGCAAAAGGAAGGCCATCCGATAATCCGCTGATTGTACATGTTTCCGGCAGGGATGAAGTAGAAAAATATGTAGAGCATGTAGGAAGCATAGAAAACAAATTAATAGAGAAGTTCTGGCCCGGGCCGCTTACGATTGTTTTTCCGAAGAAAGATATCATTCCGAAAGAAACCAGCGGAGGTCTTGATACAGTTGCATTAAGGTGCCCGCAGAATGCTGCGACAAGAGCCCTTATTAAGGCAGCCGGTGTTCCTCTTGCGGGCCCCAGTGCAAACATTTCGGGAAGGCCCAGTCCGACAACAGCAGATGATGTGCTCCATGATATGAATGGGAGAATCAGTGCTGTAGTGGATGATGGTCCATGCAACATAGGGCTTGAATCTACCATTATCGGTGTAGAAAATGGAGAAATCGTTGTTTACCGGCCCGGCGGCATCACGCTTGAAATGCTTCAGGAAATAGGACCCGCCAGAATGGACAGCAATCTGATTGTTGATACAGGTCATCCTAAAGCACCGGGCATGAAGTACAGGCACTATGCACCGAAAGCGCCTTTGACTGTATACACAGGAGACAGAGATTCTGCAGCCGCTAAAATCCTTGAAAAGGTTCATGAAGGAGATGTAAGTAAAATCGGATTTTTTGTCAGTGAAGAAACGGCTAAGATGCTTCCTGAAGATGCGATCTGCTATATCTGGGGCAAAAGAGAGGATAAGGAAAGCTTCGCACATAACTTATTCACAGGGCTGTTATATTTCAATGAGCAGCCTGTTGAGCAGATATACGGTGAAGGAACAGATCAGGCAGGTATAGGCCGCGCCATCATGAACAGACTGAAAAAAGCATCAGGCGGGCATATCGTGGTCGAGGAAAAAGAAACTTAATATAAAATTATTATGTATACACTTAATAGGTAATTGAATGAAGCTTTAAGTGCAGTAGCGGTAATTGATACATTTAAACCGTACATAGTGCATATTTATTTGCAATAAACTCCAATAAGGAGTATACTTTACGTAAAAGTTTATGTATTTTGACGAAAGGGAAAAATATGAAAATAGCCATTGCAAGTGACCATGGCGGAGTGGGATTAAAATCAGTTTTGATTAAACATTTATCCGACAAGAACATTGATTATGTTGATTGCGGCACTTATACAGAAGAATCCTGTGATTACCCTGACTATGCAGAAAAAGCGTGCAGGCTGGTGCAGAATGGCGAGGCAACGTATGCTGTCCTTGTTTGCGGTACCGGTATCGGCATGTGCATCGCAGCTAATAAAATGAAGGGAATCAGAGCGGCACTGTGCGGTGATGAATTTTCAGCACACTTTACCCGTGCCCATAATGATGCCAATGTATTGACACTTGGCGCAAGGGTTATCGGGCCAGGACTTGCTGAATCTATTCTCGACACTTTTTTATCCAGTGAATTTGAGGGCGGACGTCATGCCCGTCGTTTGGAGAAAATAAAAAAGATAGAAAACGAGGAATTGTAAGATGTATGAAGATCTCAAGGAACAAACAAGAAATTCCTTTAATGAGCTTTGCGAAACAGCCCAGTTTAAACCTGGCAGTTTAATTGTGGTCGGAGGATCGTCCAGTGAAGTAAGGGGAGGCGTGATTGGAAAGGACAGCTCTTATGAAGTTGGAAAGACTGTTACAAGTACAATTATCGAGGAAGCGGGCAAAAGACATTTGAGGCTTGCTTTTCAGTGCTGTGAACATTTAAACCGTGCTCTCATTATGGAAAGGGAAGATGCTGAATTCTTTGGGTATGATGAAGTTACAGTCGTTCCATGGCTTCATGCCGGCGGTGCATTTTCTACAAGTGCCTTCTATCAGTTCAAGGATCCTGTTGCAGTTGAAAGAGTAGCTGCCAGCGGAGGTATTGATATAGGTTTGACTATGATTGGAATGCATCTTAAGAGAGTGGCTGTACCCATCCGGCTGAAAGCAAACAGAATCGGACAGGCTTATGTTTCTGGTGCAAAAACCAGGCCGCCTCTTATAGGTGGTGAACGTGCCCATTATACAAGAGAGGATGGAATGGATTAAGATTTCAGAATCTCTTTATGGAATGATAATTGGAAATAGTTAAATTCGTGGGGATTTCAAGGAGGAAGGGAATATGGAGCATTTAAAAGCTGATCAGGCAGTATATGAAGCAATCCAGAAGGAATTAGGCCGCCAGAGGGATAAACTGGAAATGATCGCCTCTGAAAATATTGTCAGCTATGCTGTAATGGAAGCTCAGGGAAGCGTATTGACCAATAAATATGCGGAAGGATATCCGGGCAAGAGATATTATGGCGGATGTGAATATGTTGATATCGTTGAGCAATTGGCTATCGACCGTGCTAAAGAACTTTTTGGTGCAGAACATGTCAATGTTCAGCCGCATTCCGGCTCACAGGCAAATTTTGCCGTTTATTATGGGCTGCTGAATCCTGGTGACACAGTCATGGGCATGAACCTTACGGACGGTGGTCATCTGACACACGGAAGTACGGTCAATATCTCCGGAAACTATTTCAATTTCGTTCCTTACGGTGTCAGAAAAGAAGATGAACTTCTTGATTATGAAGCAATGGAAAAGATTGCCAAGGAAGTACAGCCAAAATTAATTATCGGCGGCACCAGCGCGTATTCCCGTATTATCGACTTTGAACGTATTGCAGCAATTGCAAAAGAAGTTGGCGCATTATTCATGGTCGATATGGCTCATTTTGCAGGTCTGGTTGCAGGCGGCGAATATCCAAGTCCGATTCCTTGGGCAGATATCGTAACGACAACTACACATAAGACACTTCGCGGACCAAGAGGCGGTGTCATCATGTGCAAGGAACAGTATGCAAAAGCCATTGATAAGGCTGTTTTCCCAGGCATGCAGGGGGGACCGCTGATGCATATCATTGCAGCAAAAGCGGTTGCTTTCGGTGAAGCACTCTCTGATGACTTCAAACAATACGCTAAACAGATCAAACGCAATGAAAAAGTTCTTTCTGATGAACTGCAGCGTGTCGGAATCCGTGTTGTTTCCGGCGGTACGGATACTCATGTACTCTTAGCTGATATGCAGGCCGTAGGCACAACCGGCAAAATAGCACAGAATGCTTTGGATGAAGTCGGCATTACTGTCAATAAGAACACAATTCCATTCGAAACGCTCAGCCCGTTTGTGACAAGCGGCATTCGTCTGGGATCCCCGGCCTTAACAACCAGAGGGTTTGTTGAGGAAGACTTTGTTGAAATTGCTGATATCATTGCAACAGTAGTCAAGAATCCTGAAGATGAAGCTGTTAAATCAGCATGTGCTGAAAGAGTCAAAAAACTTTGTGAAAAGTATCCGCTCTATCAGGATCTCTAATTGAACGAATATAATTTCAAAAAGGGTGAGTACGTAATGCAGGCGCAGGCGTACCCGCCCTTTTTTGATTCAGTGATATTGGGGGCAGTGCATCATGTGTGCTATAATTTAAACCATAGGGAATGGAATTCAAACACTCGATAAGGAGTTGGTGTATATGACAAAGAAAAAAGGCATAATAGCAATTATTGTTGTCATCTTGATTATTATTTCAGGTGCATACTATTGGTACACGAAATCAAATGAAACTAAAAAGGATGATTACACACTGGGAACTGTTGCAAGGAGCAATATAGGTTTGTCTATTGATGCGACAGGAACTATTGAACCGGTAAACAGCGTTGATTTGTCTGCGACAGCATCCGGTACATTGGAAAAGGTTTATGTCAAGCAGAATGAAAAAGTCACTAAGGGCGAGACATTGGCAACCATCGAATCAAAAGCACTGACCTCCACAATGAAACAGGCTCAGAATACATTGTCGAATAAGGAATCCTATTACGACAGATTGAATAACCTTTATAAACAGGGAGCGATATCTTATCAGGAAATGGACAATGCCAGACTTGATTATTTGAATGCACAGGCATCCTATGACAAAGCACAGGCAGATGTCAATGATACAGTCATTGTTTCCCCAATGGATGGGGTTGTCATCGGTGAACCAATGAAGGAAGGGGAAACCGTCTCCCAGGGGCTGTCCAGCCAGATGGTCATTGTGAGCGTTGCTGACCTTTCTTCCATGCGTATTGAGCTTCTGGTAGATGAAACAGATATTGGAGAAGTAGCCGTCGGACAGGGTGTAGAATTCACCGTTGATGCGTATCCGAATAAGACATTCCATGGTGTTGTTACTGATATTTCCAAAAAGCAGTATTCCTCATCCAGCTCTTCCTCCAGCTCCTCCAGCTCTGTCGTATATTATACGGTTTATGTTGGAATCAATAAGGACGAATTGGATGGGCTCTACCCCTCTATGACTGCCCGCGCAACAATCAAGGGACGTCAGGATGATGATGTCTTGACTGTTCCGGTAACTGCAGTCAGAACAGATTCAAATGGATCTTACCTATATGTAAAGGATGGAGACGGAATCAAAAAGTCCTATATAAAGACAGGAATTACGACAGATAAGGCCGTAGAGGTGCTTTCTGGTGTAAGCGAAGGCGATCAAATCGTCGTAAGCGGTACTGTATCTCAGGAAAAAGCTGCGGCTCCGACGACAAGGGATACGCGGAGAGGACCGGGGTTCTAATGGCAATAAAAACAGATGAGCAAGCTGAAGAAGTTATCCGGCTCCAGGGAATAGGAAAGAGTTACTACATCGGTGATCAGGAAGTGCCTGTATTGACGCATATAGATCTTTCCATCACTAAGGGGGAATTCGTGTCGATTATGGGCCCTTCCGGGGCTGGCAAGTCCACACTGATGAATATCTTAGGCTGTCTTGACCGGCCGACAAAAGGGTCCTATAAATTAGACGGAAAAGAAGTCGCTAATCTGACAGATAAAGAATTGGCATATACCAGAAACAAGAAGATTGGATTTGTTTTCCAGAGCTTTAATCTGCTGCCGCGCCTGTCAGCTCTTGATAATGTTATTCTTCCAATGATATATGGAAATGTCTTTAAAAAAGAGCGCAAAGAACGTGCAGTGAAAATGCTGGAATCAGTGGGGCTGGGTGACCGTATAGACCACATGCCGGCGGAAATGTCAGGCGGCCAGAGACAACGCGTTGCCATCGCCAGAGCATTGGTCAATGATCCCGCCATTATCATGGCAGATGAACCTACAGGGAATCTTGACAGCCACTCGACCAGGGAAGTCATGGAGATATTTGCTGATCTTTATAAAATGGGGAAGACGGTTATACTGGTTACCCACGAAACGGATGTAGCCAATTATGCCAACCGCCATGTGGTATTGTCTGATGGCCATATTAGCAAAGACTTTAAGGGGCGATTGCTATGACAAATATATATTTTGAAAGTGTATTGATGGCCTGGAGTTCTATCATCAGCAATAAAATGCGGTCGCTATTGACAATGCTCGGTATTATTATCGGTGTTGCTGCGGTCATTGCATTGATGTCTATAGGTTATGGTGTCCAGTCATCAATCGAAAGCAATATCTCAAGCCTGGGAACGAATACAATCACTATTACTCCTGGTACAGGCAGAAAGCCCGGCATAAGGCCGGCTGCCGGTTCTATGCAGACTTTGACATACAAGGATTATGAAGCAATAAAGAATCTTCCTAATATCTCTTATGCAGCGCCGCTGGTCAATACGAGCTATGTCGTTGTCAATGGCAACAAGAACTGGACAACCCGCATCTATGGATGTACAGAAGACTATGCCAAGCTTTCAGATCTGAATGTTTCAGAAGGACGTTTCTGGACGGCAAGAGAATATAATGAAAGAGCAAGAGTGGCTGTTATCGGCCAGACGGTAGCAACAAGCTTATTTGGAGAGGAATCCCCGATCGGGCAGAAGATACGTATCAATGGCGATCCGTTTACCGTTATCGGACTGCTTGAGGCGAAAGGGTATTCCTTTATGGATCAGGACGATCGTATCCTCATTCCGTTTACTACCGTACAGGAAAGAATGCTCCATATAACATATGTCAATAATATTGCCATCTCATCGGAAAACAGCAGTGATTTAAGCCAGATAGAAACGGATGTTACGAACCTGCTGAGACTCAGGCATCATATAGCAACCGGGGCTGATGATGATTTTTCCATTCAGAATTCTCAGGATCTTCTGAAGACAATGGAATCAACGACCAGAACATTGACCATTTTCCTGGGAAGTATCGCTGCTATTTCCCTTTTGGTAGGCGGTATCGGCATCATGAATATCATGCTCGTTTCCGTTACGGAGCGTACCAAGGAAATCGGCATCAGGAAAGCACTTGGAGCAACTTATGAAATGATTATTGTCCAGTTCTTGATTGAATCTGTGACAGTCAGTGTCGCCGGCGGGCTGATCGGGGTCATCCTTGGAATTATTATTTCAAAGATCATTCCTTATGTTTCTACCTTAACCACGGTTTTGACAGTAACCCCAATCTTGGGATCTTTCTTATTCTCTGTGCTTATTGGTTTGATTTTTGGTATATATCCAGCACAAAAGGCTGCCAAATTGAACCCAATTGATGCCCTTCATTATGAATAAGTCAGATAATTGATTTCCTGTTTTATAGAACTGATTATTTCTTTATTATGTCTGATATGCTAAAATTTTACAGAGATCAGCATTAACTTGCATCTGATGATTTTTCAGACTATTTCACAGTATAAGCAAAATAGGGAAGAGACCGTTGAACTGATGTATTGTTAATTTTTATGTACCTAATGGAGGTAAAGTATGGATTTTTCGCTGACAGCCAAACAGCAGGAGCTAATCGGATTAGCTAAAGAAATTAGTGAGAAGGAAATAGCTCCCAGAGCCTTGGATATTGATAAAAGCGGAGTTATGGATGAAGATCTTCTTAATATTTTGAAACAGTCAGGAATGACTACCCTGGCTGTGCCAGCTGAGTATGGCGGACCAGGACTTGATCTTCTTACGGTTGCTCTGGTGACAGAAGAAATCGCAAAGGGGTGCGCTGGTGTTGCTACTGTCTGTGCTGCTAACTCCTTAGCTTCTTTCCCGGTTGTTGTAGCGGGTTCTGAAGAACAGAAAAAAGAATACTTCGACTGCCTGAATAAGGGCGGCATGGCATGTTTCGCACTTACCGAACCGGGGGCAGGATCTGATGCCGGGGCTGTTGCGTGCAAGGCAAAAAAAGTAGAAGGCGGATATCTGCTTAATGGTACGAAATGCTTCATCACCAATGCACCGATTGCTGATAAGATCACTCTCTTTGCAAATACAAGAGAATTCGGCGGCATTCGCGGGCTGACTGTATTTATGGTGGATAGAAATACACCGGGCGTTACAATTGGCAAAGAAGAAGACAAGATGGGTATCAGAGCATCTGCTACATCTGAAATCATTCTTGATGACTGCTTCGTGCCGGCAACGGCTCTGGTAGGCAGAAATGGTATGGGATTCCGTATTGCGATGGAAACTTTAGAGAAGGCCCGTCCTATTGTAGGCGCCATTTCCGTCGGCATTGCACAGGCGGCTCTTGAACATGCCATTCACTATGCCCACCAGCGCAAGCAGTTCGGACAGAAGATTGCATCGTTCGAAATGGTTCAGGAAATGATTGCCGATATGGTCATGAAGACAGAAGCTGCAAGAGCTCTTGTTTATAAAGCCTGCTGGCTTGAAATGAACAATGATAAACAGGCTTCTCTGTATTCTTCCATGTCCAAGTGCTATGCATCTGATGTGGCAATGGAAGTAACTACGACTGCCGTGCAGGTTATGGGCGGCAATGGATATTCCCGTGAAAATCCGAATGAAAAATACATGCGCGACGCCAAGATCATGCAGATTTATGAAGGAACCAATCAGGTACAGAGACTGGTTATCGCCAATGCTGCATTGTATTAATTCCCGAATTGCAATAATAAGTTGAACACCCGGCGAACCTTTATGCAGTAAGTGCTGCAAGCATTTCTTCCCTAAAGCACTCCTCGGGTGTCTTATAGCCGAGTATTTTTCTTGGCAGGGTGTTGGCCCAGCACTCTACTCTGGAAATGTGTTCCACTGGGTAATCCTGGATTTTCTTCCCTTTGGGAAGAAATTGACGGAATAAGCCGTTGTGATTCTCATTCGTACCTTTGTCGCCGGAGCAGTACGGATGCGCATAATAGATCCGTGTGTGACTTAGTTTCTCTAGCTCCGACAGGCTGGAAAACTCACTGCCATTGTCTGTCGTAATGCTGAGGAACACTCGGCTGAAACAGCCGCGGAACATTCCATCCTTCAATTTTCTGAAGGCTGCTATTACAGAGGCACTTTCCTTGTTGGGCAGTTTTCTGATGAGGGAACAGCGTGTCTTGCGCTCAACCAGAGTCAGCAGTACTTCGTCCTTTGAGCGAGATCCCAGTACAAGGTCACACTCCCAATGCCCGAAATCCTGACGCTCATCCACAGAAGGATCGCGCTCATCTATACTGCGGCCGAACTTCTTCTTACGCTCACGAACCCGCTTCCTGGCGTTTTTTCGCTTGACGCGCAAGGGCAGGTCAATACTCTTGATTTTTCCTAGGAGCCCCAGCGTGACATAGTTGTACAGGGTTTTCGTACAGACCATCTCGCCACGTTGACATTCTCCCGTAACCAGTGCCCTGCCAAAGCAGGCATCGAGCGACCAGTGATGTTCCTGAAGTCTCTTCTGCACATAGTCGAGGAATGCTCCCTTTGCTATGGCGTCGCATTTGCGACCACAGTTTTCGCGATGCGCCTCATAGGTGCTTTGCCCGTCTGCTGCGCGATAGCGTTCCACCTTGCCGTTATAGCAAAGAACCTTGCCACGCTTCACCTCGTTGCGTACCGTATTGACACAGCACCCAATCTCACGGGCTATGCTCCGATACGATTGCTTGTCGCGGAGACGCGTTTGGATAATGACTCGTTCCTCAAAAGTTAAATGAGCCCCTTTTTTGCGTAACGTATCCGTGGTAAAATGATTTTGATCCATAGCGATTCTCCTTTGTGGTTGTGTTTTTTGTGCAACTACATTTTACCACAAGGGTTCGCTATGGATTTTTAAGTGTTCAACTTAATTATACAATCCGCCCATTGTATTAATTGGAAATTTTAATTGACATTTCCGTCTGGAATGTTAAAATATTTTTATCATTATAGCAATGACGAAGACAGAACTCCCAAGTTCTCTCATAGGGATCCGATGATAGTGGAACATTGGAAGGGTACCGGAGTTTATTCACTTCAGAGCTTTTGGCTGAACGGAGTAGGCCAAACGTAGGGACTGCGTTAAGGTTTTCAAGATATAAATTAGGGTGGTACCGCGAGTAAGAGAACCTCGCCCCTTTGCCGGGGCTGGGTTCTTTTTTTATTTAATTATTTGATTGTTCACTTTTCTGATTACATCAAAAAAGTATTTTTACAGGAGGGGACTGGAACATGGACAAGGATTTAGAAGAGCTTAAGGTAAAAGCTCAGCAAATGCTTAAAAAATGCAGAGAGGGTGACTTAAGTGTAGAAAACCTGCCTGATGTCCGCAAATCTTTAAACAATCTGCTGAATGATATCAAATCTCACAAATTGCTCGAGGATGTCGAATTCATGAAAATTGCAAAGGAACTTGGCAATGAGGTTGTTAATTTCATCAATACTGATTTAGCTGAATTGCAGAAATCTGCCGAAGAAAAAATCAGTGCAGCAGTTGATGAAAGAGAACTGCAGGATGCCAAAGTATTTTATCTTGGCAAGAAAGGAAAGCTGACCGCAATCCTTAAAAACATGAAAGACGTTCCCGCAGACCAGCGTCCGGTTATCGGCACTGCAGCGAATACAGTCAGGGCTGCTGTTGAATCTTTCATCGGTGAAAAGCAGGCACAGCTTAAGGCAAAGCGTCTCGAAAGCCAGATTAAAAATGAGACCGTTGATATTACACTGCCCGCCAGACACCATAAGGCCGGCCATGTCCATCCATTGGACAAAGCTTTGAGAAAGATCATGGAATCCTTTGTTCGTATGGGTTACTCTGTCGAAGAAGGACCGGAAATCGAATCGGATTATTATAACTTTGAATGCCTCAACCTGCCGAAAGATCATCCCGCCAGAGATATGCAGGATTCATTCTACATAACAAATGAAATTCTCTTAAGAACACACACTTCTCCGGTTCAGGCCCGCACCCTTAGAAGACATGAACCAAACTCTCCAATCAGAATGATTGCTCCTGGCAAAGTTTTCCGCTGGGATAATGATGCTACACATTCTCCTGTATTCCATCAGGTAGAAGGCTTAGTCGTCGATAAGGGCATCAGCTTTGCTGATTTGAAAGGAACACTGGAAATTTTCTTAAAGGATCTGTTTGGTTCCGATACAAAGATCAGATTCAGAGCCAGCTACTTCCCGTTCACAGAACCATCTGCTGAAGTCGACATCTCCTTTGCTTCCAGAACTCATGATGAGGGCGGAGATCCTGACTGGCTGGAAATTCTTGGCTGCGGCATGGTGCATCCTCAGGTATTGAGCCTTAACGGGTATGATCCGCAGCAGGTGAGCGGCTTTGCCTTCGGTATGGGTATTGAACGTATTGCCATGCTGCTTTACGGAATTGATGATCTTAGAAACTTCTATGAAAATGATGTAAGATTTTTGGAACAGTTCTAAGACAGAGAGGGGATATTAGAATGAATGTATCTTTAAAATGGCTGAGTACATTAGTTGATATAAAGGGCCTTGATGCTGAAGAAATGGCCGAAACTCTGACTATAGACGGAATACCGGTTGAACATGTCATTTATCCGGGAAAGAACCTCAGGGGCGTTGTAACCGGGGAAATACTCAGCGTTGACAAGCATCCTGATGCAGACCGCCTTTTAGTCTGCAAGGTCAATGTTGGAAGCGGCAAAACCGTTCAGATTGTTACCAGTGCACATAATGTTGAACCGGGACAGATTGTACCGGTCGCTCTGGATGGTGCACATGTGCCGGCAACTCATGATGCAAGCCAGCCTTCGGGTCTGAAATTTGGTGATACACTGATCAAGGCAGGAAAGCTCAGAGGTGTTGAATCTGCCGGAATGATGTGTTCCGCTGGTGAGATGGGCCTTGATTTGAATCTTTATCCTGAACTTAATAAGGAAGGTATTCTGATTCTTCCCAAGGATACACCTGTAGGGAATGATATTCATACCTTATTTGACTTGGATGACGTTGTTTATGAAATGGAACTGACTGCCAACAGAGCCGACTGCTTCAGTATGATAGGTATGGCGCTTGAAGTTGGTGCAATTTTCAACCGCAAGGTCACTTTGCGGGAAATCGCAGTCAGGGAAACGGGTCTCCCGATTGCTGGCCGCGCTTCCGTTCATATCAGTGATTCCAAATACTGCAAGCGTTTTTGCGGACGCCTCCTGGAAAATGTCACCATTACACGTTCTCCTGTGTGGATTGAAAACCGCCTGAGAAGCAACGGAATCAGGCCAATCAATAATGTGGTTGATGCGGCCAATTACGTTATGCTCGAAATCGGGCAGCCTCTTCATACGTATGATTATGACAAGATTGACGGCCATTCATTGACATGCCGTCATGCAGAAGAGGGAGAAAAGATAGTAACCCTCGATGAAAACGAGAGAATCTTATCCTCTTCCGATCTTGTTATTTCTGATGGAAGCAATACGGCTGCATGCATCGCCGGTGTCATGGGAGGACTGAATTCCGAAGTTACGGAATCGACGAAGAACGTCCTCCTGGAAGCAGCTGTTTTCGACAGCGCATCCATAAGACGTACTTCACGCCGCCTGGGCCTTCGTTCTGAAGCGTCCGGCCGTTACGAAAAGGGAATCAACCCTGCAAGAACGGAAATGGCCATTAATAGAATCTGCCAGCTTCTGGAAGAACAGGGAGCCTGCCAGGTTGCATCCGGAATGGTTGATGAATATCCGGTCAAAGCTGAGCCGCAGATCATCGTTACATCTGTAAGAAAAATCAATGAATATATCGGCATTGAAATTCCTGCTGAAAGAATCATCAATATCCTGACCAGCCTTCATTTCGATGTCAAGGAATCGGAAGGAACGCTTGCGGTCACTGTTCCTGATTTCAGGCTTGATCTTGAAGGAATGCCTGATCTGGCAGAAGAAGTGGCAAGAGTATACGGGTATGCGAATATTCCTAATAAGACCCCATGGAGTGCTATTAAGAAGGGCAGCATCTCAGATGAGCAGAAAGTTCTCTTCAATATCAGCGATACCTTGATTGCCGACGGAATGTCTCAGGTTGTAAATTACAGCTTCATGGATAAGAAGGAACTGAAAAAGCTCAACTATCCTGAAACGGATAAGGTTTACAACGCAATCAAGATCATGAATCCTATTTCAGAAGAATATCCTGATATGAGAACAACGCTGCTGCCAGGACTTCTTCACACTCTGGCTTACAATCTGGCACAGCATAATGAACAGATTTCTATCTTTGAACATGGACATGTTTATCAGCCAAAGTCGCTTCCATTAACAGAACTTCCTTATGAATATGCACTGGTTTCCGGTCTGCTTTGCGGTGGTCCTGAAGAAAAAGGATATCCAAACAGCAACAGGGAATATGATTTCTTTGATGTCAAGGGAATCATGGAAGATGTATTCAAGGCACTGAACATCAAGGGGTATGAAACTGTAAGGTCCACATATCCTGTATTCCATCCAGGTATTTCTGCGGACTTTGTCAAAGATGGAAAGGTAATCGCTTCTTTTGGCGCATTGCATCCTTCCGTGCTGGATCAGATGAATATAAAGAAAAAGGTTTTCGGTTTTGTCATTTCCATTCCGGAAGTCCTTGGCATTGTCGATGAGGTCATAGATTATCATAAGATTCCTAAATTCCCATCCTCGACAAGAGATCTGTCAATGATGGTTCCGACGCAGTACATGAATATTGATGTAGAAAAGATCATTCATGATGCAGCAGGAGATAATCTGGAATCCCTGTATCTGTTCGATCTGTATCAGGGAGAACAGGTTAAGGAAGGCTTCAAGAGCATGGCCTACAAACTGTCTTTCCGCGCAGCAGACAGAACCCTTACCGATGCAGAAGTGGATCAGTGGGTGAACAATATTGTCAATGCACTTGCAAAGGCAGGAATTAATTTAAGAGCGTAACACCAATAAAAAAGGAGCACATGCCGAAAAGGCAGTGCTCTTTTTTTAATTGGTATGGATCCTGATAAACGAATATATTGAACCGCAGAAGTTATTCCGGCCCAAGTCCGCCTCTCTTTTCATTCCGGTGGACAATGTAGCTGGCTACTTTCTTTCCGGCAGCCGACATCTGATGTCCTGTATTTTTGAACTTATGCATCGTTGTCGATTTCGAATGGATATTAGGCTTCATATCAGGATTTATATTTCCTCTCTTGACTGAGGTTGCCCTGATTTTCTCCGGATGGAAATAGTTTCTGAGCATCACCATGGTCCGGGTCGGTTTTAAATCTGCATCAAAGCTGTAAATATCCACGGCTGCATAACAAAGCTGCGGGTAAGCATGTACGCAGATATGAGATTTATCTCCGTAAGCAGCAATGATTACCTCATCTTCGCTTTCATGGCAGAAGTTTTCTTTTAATGTCATTCCGATTTTTTCAGCAGCATCAATCATGGCTGCAAGCAGATCTGGTGACGAATCTATAGAAGAAGGTCTGCATCCATAGCAGTCAACCAGCAAATGCTTTCCGATATAATTATCCATATACATATCCCTCTATACAATGAATTGATTTTCTTTATTAAATTATAACAGAATATCCGATTTCATGCATTTATTTTGCAATTGTTTGCATTATCAAGAGCGTTAAACGGACGAAAGCAGAAAATCCTGACTGAAAACTTAATAAAATTTCAGGAAAGTGATCCGTAAAAAGAATTTTTATACAGAAATCATTGACCTTATTCACTAAATGCTTTAAAATTTATAATAAATATTCATAGGATTTAAAGTATGTCTATTCATTTGCAGGGATCTCATCTTGAACCGATGACTGAAGACTCCTGCAAAGGAAGCAATAGGAAAGGTAGATATAATGAAAAGATATAGAATAATGAAGATAAAGGAAATCATACAGAATCAGGTCATTGAAACGCAGGAAGAATTGGCCGCTGCTTTGAAAAAAGAGGGGATCGTAGTTACACAGGCAACTGTATCCAGAGATATCAAGGAGCTTATGCTGATTAAGGTTCCCTACAAGGACAGGCATTACAGATACGCTTTATCTGATGAAAAGCAAAATGTCATGCCCAAGAACCACACAGCCATGTTGTTTCAGCAGGCAGTCACAAAGATTGACAGCAGCATGAATCTTGTCGTTTTACACACGATTCCCGGTTCCGCATCGGCAGTTGCATTTGCTATCGATCATGCCAATTCTGATGTGGTTATAGGAACGCTGGCCGGGGACGATACGATTCTGATCATTTTGAAGAGCCCGGAAGACGTTCCTGTCTTTCTTGAACATATTCAAGGACTCTTAAAGTCATAAAAGTGAGGCGGTGAACAATGCTTCAAAGTCTTCATATCATTAACTTTGCAATCATTAAAGATACTGTTCTTGATCCGGCATCCGGCGTGACAATCTGCACGGGCGAGACCGGATCGGGAAAGTCTATCGTTATTGATGCACTGGCAGTTTTAATGGGAAGGCGTGCAAAGACTGATTTCATACGTACGGGAGCCGATTACTTCAAAATTGAAGGTGTGTTTTATGTAGATGACACTATCATCGAAGATCTTCAGAAGGAAGGGATCGATACCGACGGCAATCAGCTTATTTTATCCAGAAGACTCAATAGGAATGGAAGAGGCATATGCACAATTAATGGCAATTTCTGTACGGTTCGCCAGCTGCAGAGTCTGGGAAGCAAGCTCGTGAGGCTTCACGAGCAAAATGATAATATGGAACTTCTGTCGATCCCGTTTTGCGAAAGAATGGTGGATACAGGTACTCCGGATGTCATAGCATCATATAAGAAATACCGGGAACTATACAAAGAATGGAAAAAATTAAAAGATGATCTCGATGATTATAAGTTAAGGAAACAGGAGAGAGAACGCAGGCTTGATACCCTGGAATGGGAACTCAACCAAATCAATGCAGCAAATCTCCATGAGGGAGAGGATGAAGAGGTAACCAGCAAGCTAAATATCCTCCAGAATCATGAGAAGATCCTGAGGGCATTGCAGGGAGCACTGGATATTATCACAGCTGATAATGGGGTACAGGATTGTATAGCAAAAGCGGTCAAGGAGGTATCCATTGCCTCTTCCTATGACAACTCCATTGCATCACTCTCGGAATCCTTGGATTCAGCAGCATATTCTCTGGAAGACGCAATTACGGGAATTGAATCATACTTGTCAGGCAGTGATTTCTCCGAGGAGGAACTTAGCGGGCTTCAGGAAAGAAATGAAGTTATTCTTGAAATGAAGAAAAAATTTGGCCCTGCCATTAAGGATGTAATCGCATATGAAGCCAATGCAAAGGCAGAGTATGACTCCCTCAAGGAAATTATTTATGATAATGACAGTATGCGGGAAAAATTCAGCGTATTGACGAAGATGGTTATGCAGGCAGCAGAATCATTGAATCACTTAAGACAGGTTTCCTCCGCCAGAATCCTGAACCGTGTAGTCGATATCTTGAAAGATATGGGTATGAATAATGCCAGGATGGAGCTGCACCTCGTACCTGCGAAAGAACCAGTTCCCAACGGTGCTCTTGAAATGGAATTTTATTTTTCCGCCAATACGGGCGAACCTTTAAGAAGCATGAAGGATACAGCGTCCGGCGGCGAAATATCCAGAATTGCGTTAGCCATTGAAATGGTGATTTCCAACCTCTTGAAAAGACAGACACTGATATTTGATGAAATTGATGTGGGCATCAGCGGGCGTGTTGCTATTCAGGTCGCGAAGAAAATCGGAATTCTATCCAAATCTCTGCAGATCTTATGTATTACGCATCTTCCCCAGACCGCATGCATTGCGGATAAGCATTATAAAATTGCTAAGAAAGTCATTGACGGGCATACTTTTGCTGAGGCAGACCTCCTTAATGAAAGCCAGCATCTGAATGCCATTGCTCTGATGATTTCCGGCACCTATGATTCGGCAAGCGCCTTAGAGTCTGCCAGAGAAATGGAAAAAAGCGTCAAAAACGGTTAATAAAAAAGGAGACCAGTTTCAAATGCGGTCTCCTTTTCTGCTGCAGATTTTTATTTATTTATATAGACGGTCGAGATATCCGTACCTTCGGATACATTGCTTCCCTTAGCCTGCACGGGAACGGAAGCGGATTCGGCTTTTGCTTTCTGCTGTTCCTGAGCTTCTTTCAATTTTCTGGCAGCTTCCTGCTCTTCTTTAAGTCTCTTGGCTGCCTGCGTCATATAGACGGGGTATATAGGATTCGGAGAGACTTTTGCATCAATTTCAAACAGGCGGTTCCATGGGAAATCTGCTGAAACGGTGGCCGGATTCAATCCTAATTTTCTCTTCGCAAAATCCTGGACTTCAGCTATCATTTCTTCCTTGATATCCGGGGTAGGGATATAGTTTGTATGCTGAGATTCACACATTCTGGTTATATCCTTGCGGATATTTGCCTGATAAGCCCAGTTGTCGAGATATTGCTCGGTAAGCATATCTTTATGATCCTGCGCGGACATGTCAGGAGCCAGGATAGCCTGTGCGATGGCAAATCCGATTGTATTCGACGCAGTATTCCATCCGTCATAGGCAGCTACTTTGTAGAGAATGTCATGCTTCTGCATAAGCTTCATTAAAGTATTATCGGAGCCGTTTGCAAAGTAAACATCAACCATGGCAACCGGGATTCCGCGATCGATAATGCTGTCGACCTGGTTCATGAAATCTGTTGTGCTTTGTTTCATCATGCCGTAGTTGCTGAATGTTCCGGATTCTCCAGTCGAAACAAGAGGCGTATTAACGGCAAGCATAATATCCGGTGTGTTCTTTTTGATAATCGTTCCGCCGGCCGCAATGACATGTTCTTCTATCGTCTTTCCAATCGGCTGATTCTCATAACTTGGAACCGTATCTTCTTCACGGCCTAAAGGATAGATTACAGAAAATGTCGGCTTCAGGTGATTGGCATCATTGTGGTATCTGGCAATTAAAAGCAGGGCCAGCTGATCGGCGCCTGGGAAGGAACCGTAAATTTTAGGGGAGAGTCCCTTCGCATCCTTGGTCAGGTATCTGGACTCCAGAGCGGACTGAGAGTTCTTGCTGTTATCATCATGTCCTTTGCAGAAGTACGCAAAAACACCTTCCCGTGTATCTTCGATCAGTTTCCTGTTGATGATTGTATTTTTAGTTCTTCTTTTATACCAGTCCTGAAGGTATTCTGAAGGGACAGAGAGTTTCAAAGAAAGAAGCTCAGCAGTTTCAGCATTGGAGATCGTCCCGATATCCATTTTGTCCTGCAGAGCAGAAATTCTGTATAATGATGTCCCGTAGCTGGTATAGTAATAGGGCTCTACTCCTCCGCTGGAAGCATAAGGAGTTCTCATAATTGTACCGAATGCATAAATCGGAACACTCGGGAATCTTCTGTGAAGTGTGCGGATTCGGTCAGCTCTGTTCTCCAAAGTCTCAAGTGATTCATTATGTTTTCTGGAATCAACGAGTCCTCCGTAAATCAAGGTATCAGTGGAGAGGATGGCAGCATCTGCTTTGCCTATGTTCCTGTCTACCCATTGCCAGATAAGATCGGGGCTTCCCTGATAATTTTTCCCGGACAGATATGCGTCCGGAGGCGTAAGGACCGTATAGCCTGCCTTTGTTGCTGTTGAAACTGTATAAGATAAGCTTACGGGACGGTTATCCTGAGGAACCAGAAGCAGGGTCTTGGCATCGGAAGATAGAATCCCGCCTGCAATGAAAAGAGCAGAGGCCAATACGAATAGTTTTCTTTTCAGTACCAAGTTAAAATCCTCCATAGTTAAAAGTTATTTTAAATATTATATCACGTACAGGATAAGTAATAAATTTTCCGTGCAATAGAAAAAGCAGAATTAGAAAAAGCAGAATTTTCCCGAAAAAGATAATTCTGCTTTAATTTCTGGCGGAGCAGGTGGGATTCGAACCCACGGGCCGCGAACGGCTAACGGATTTCGAGTCCGCCTCGTTATGACCACTTCGATACTGCTCCATATTAAGTTAATGGCTCTCCCGGCTCAATAAAAAGAACTTGTCCATCAGTTCTTTGCACTCATTGAATCTGACTCCGGCAGTAATGGAGAGATTATGGTTGAGTGCCTGAGACTGCCCGATCTGAAAGATGGAATTAATCCCACCATACTGCATATTAGGAGCTCCGTACACAAGTCTTGATATACGGGAACCCATAATTGCACCGGCGCACATAGGGCATGGCTCTATGGTAACATAAAGAGAACAACCCGTCAAACGCCAGCGGGACAGGAATTTTGAGGCACTTTTTATTACCTGTATCTCGGCATGGCCCGAGGGATCATTCATCGTTTCTTTGGTGTTATGGCCTATGGCAATGACAAAATCGTCAAGGGTCAGGACAGCACCGATTGGAACTTCTCCTGCGGACAATCCCTTCAGCCCTTCTTTAATGGCTAGATTCATATATTTTGTGTCATCCATTATAACCTCTGTTATAGAGCATTCGTAAATAACAATACTTTCTGTATTTTGCTAATCATAATTCGGGAGTGTAAAATAGTTTGTGTAAATCGGTATTGCATGAATCTACTTTATGCCCCATACTGGGGTAAACAAAGATAAGGACGGTAACAGAATGGCAAAGTGTAAAACTCCACCAACTACCCCAGGCGAGCAGATTGCTCAGCAAATCCTCAACAACTACGACATCAAGAGCGCGGAAGACGTACAGGACGTCCTGAAGCAGATTTTTGGCCCCATTTTTGAGTCCATGCTCAAAGGTGAGATGGAAAATCATCTCGGCCATAAGAAGCATGAGCGCTCCGAAGACGGTGACAATGTCCGGAACGGCTATTCATCCAAGACGCTCAAGACCTCTCTGGGCGAGGTTCCTATCCGCGTCCCTAGGGATCGCCAGAGTACGTTTGAACCGCAGATCATCAAGAAGCACCAGCGCGACGTTTCGTCCATCGAGGGCAAGGTACTGTCGATGTATGCCCGTGGCATGAGCCAACGCGACATCGCTGCAACCATCGAAGACATCTACGGCTTCCAGATGTCACATGAACAGATCTCCACCATCACAGGCTGCGTCATGGAAGAGGTCGAGGCATGGCGGAATCGTCCGCTCCAGTCGTTCTATCCATTTGCTTTCGTCGACTGCATCTACGTATCGCTGCGCACGGAGTATGGCGTCCAGCAGGTGGCCGTCTATGTCATGCTTGCCTATGACGTCAACGGCTGCAAGGATGTCCTTGGCCTCTGGATCAACGAGACGGAGAGCAAGCATGACTGGATGCAGATCTTCGACGAGCTGCGGGCTCGCGGCGTTAAGGATCTTGGCATCCTGTCCATGGATGGCGTGAGCGGATTGGAGGAAGGCGCCAAGGCTGTATTCCCGCATGCCACGGTTCAGCGCTGCATCGTACACCTCATCCGCAATTCCATCCGCTACATCCCACGCAAGCAGTGGAGTGCATTCACGAAGCAGCTGAAGCTCATCTATGGTGCCATCAACGTCAAGCAGGCCCGTCAGGAATTCGAGAAGTTCAAGACCGACTGGCAGGCTTATCCAGGCGCGGTCAGCGTATGGGAAAACAATTTCTCACACGTCGAGCAGCTCTATAACTATGGCAGTGCCGTGCGCAAGATCATGTACACGACCAATGCCATCGAGAGCGTCAACTCTAGCTTCCGCAAGGTGACCAAGAAAGGCGCTTTCCCCAACGAGGATGCAGTCTTCAAGATTTTCTACCTACGCATCCAAGAGCTCTATAAAAAATGGAAAGGTCGTCACGTCGCAAGCTGGGCGATGGTCCGGAACCAGCTGCTCATGGACGACAGGATGTCTCAGCTTATGCAGCAATACGATGTTGCTTATTGAATCGATTTACACAAAACTCTTGACACACCCCATAATTCTATAGTATGTAATATGGAAATAAATTACAAGTTAGTGTAGAATAAAAAAGAGATTTATATTTTAATTGGAGGGTAATTATAAATGGCAGAAGAAATCAGAGTGAACGGAAAAGCTGGCAAATTTGAACAGTACACACAGGAAAAGAACATGAATTTCTTCAATAAGAATGAACTTCATGATGAAGCAGGCACTGTTGTTTTCCAGTCTAACATTAAAGTAGAAGGCCAGACAATCCCTGTAGGAATCATTACCGATAACACGATTTATACGATTATCCGTGTTCAGGTAGGAAGCGGACTTGTAAAAGAAGGAAATAAGGCAAAATTCCTGGAATACATCAACAACCTGAACAGAAGCTATAAAGTATTCAAGTATGTGGCAGCTGAAGATGGTTCTTTGTTCCTTGATGCATGCCTGCCAAGCACAAATGAAAGCTTTGATGCTGACATCGTGCGCGTTGTCCTTGATGTTATTGTTGACCATTTGACACAGGAATACAAAAATATCATGAAGGAAGCTTGGGAATAAAAGAATAAGCTTATCAATGAAGGACCCCGGGGGAAGCGGGGTCTTTTATTATGCCGTTTTAATTTTGAGAATGATAATAAAAAATAGAAATTGAGAATAAAAGGTGATAGAATAAAAAGGAATATACTTGAACTGAGGAAATCATATGAATACGGATAAATACAAGTGGCATATTCTAAATTCCTTAAATAAGACGGAAACAGGAGTGCCTGAATTTTCCAAAAAATATAATATAACTGAAGAACTAGCTAAGATACTGATGAATCGCGGAATAGATGATGAGTCTAAGTTATCCCACTACCTATTTGATTCTGCTGCAGATCTGGGAGATCCATTCCTGATGAAGGGAATGCCTGAAGCAGTCGACAGGATTCTGCGCGCGATAGATGGCAGGGAGAAAATCGTTATTTATGGCGATTATGATGTGGACGGGATTACCTCGACATCGATTCTATACCGGGGGCTTAAGAGCCTTAAGGCCGATGTCGGCTTCTATATTCCTCATAGGGAATCTGAAGGATACGGGCTTAACGCGAAAGCTGTCGAAAAATTAGCCAATGATGGCTTTAAGCTGTTAATTACAGTGGACTGCGGGATCAGCTCGGCAGACCTGATCAAGGAATTCCAGGGGAAGATAGATATCATAGTTACCGATCATCACACGCCTCCGGAAAATCTTCCGCAGTGCATTGCGGTTTTGAATCCTCACCAGTCTGACTGCGGTTATCCATATAAAGAATTGGCGGGATGCGGCGTCGCATTTACTCTTTGCAGAGGACTCATGCTGAAAAAATATGGAGTCAGTTATACAGATAATATAGAACTGGCCGCTCTTGGCACTATAGCTGATGTAGTATCCCTGACAGGGGAGAATCGGATTATAGTTAAAGAAGGCATGAAAAGATTCTTGTCCACTCCGGTAAAGGGGCTTTTTGCTTTAATTCAGGCTGCCGGGCTTATAAAGGATACGACACAAAGCATTACTCATGCGGATCAGATTTCTTTCGGCCTTGCACCACGCCTCAATGCGGCCGGGAGAATATCGCATGCCAAAGAAGGCGTCGAGCTCATGATCACAGATTCGACGCAGGAAGCACAGCAGCTGGCTGAAAGGCTGTGCAGTACAAATGTCACGAGACGGGAAATAGAAAAAGACATCTGCACGCAGGCGGAAGAACGTATAAAACAATTAGGCATTGAAAAAGACATGGCGATCGTTGTAGACGGTCCTAATTGGCATCCGGGCGTTATCGGAATTGTAGCTTCCCGTATCCTGGATGAACTCCATCGCCCGGTTCTGGTGATTACTGTTAATGACGGGATCGGTAAAGGATCCTGCAGAAGTATACCGGCATTTAATATTTATGAAGCCCTCGCAGCGCAGTCAGATCTTCTGATCCAATTCGGAGGCCACAAAATGGCAGCCGGCTTTTCTATCAAGGCTGAGAATATTGAAGAGTTCCGGAAGCGGATGAATGAGTACGCAAAGGAACATCTGACAGAAGAAGACTGCATACCGGTTTTGGATATTGAAGAAGTGATTCCGGTAGAAAAATTAACGGTAGATTTCGTTAAGTCATTAGACTTATTGGAACCATGCGGCTGCGATAACCCAAAGCCTTTATTTGCTTCAAATAACATTTTTGTTGAGACCGCCAGATACATAGGCGCAGACAAGCGGCATTTTAAATGTCAGCTGGGGAAAAATTCCGATCTTATTGATGCTATATTCTGGGGAGCCGGAGAACCGCAGCCATGCAGAGCCGGAGACAATATTAATATAGTCTTTGAACCGGAAATCCATGAATGGTATGGTGAACACGTCCAGCTGATCTGCAAAGATATACGGGTAGACAAGAAAAGAATAATAACCAGGGATTTTCTGGCAGACGTGTATCGCAAAATCAGGAGTATACTACGGGAACCTCGCCTGGCAGAAGACGTTAAGCGGCTCCTGACAGAAGGAACCGGATTCGATGCTGCTGATATTGATATAGCGCTGGCGGTGTTTGAAGAATTGCGGTTAATATCCAGATATAATTTCGATGGTGAAGAATTCTATCAGTTCCAGATGGTCAATAAAAAGATGGATTTGCTCTCATCTTCGGTATACAGAAGGCATATGCGCTAAGGAGAGGATATTATGGATAAAAATATCGAAAAAGACGGAACGCAGGCAGTGACGGAGCAAGAGAATGTACGCACTCCGGTCAGCAAGAACGTTAATACCAAAGCGGCAGTCTTCAATAAGAACCTGAATGAAGAGACGATACATACAGATGCGTCTGCCTCGACTCTGGCAGAGTTCCTGATTCATCAGGATGAATATGTAAAAAAACAGCATGAAAAGAAAGATTTTGCCGGAGAAGAAGCAGCAGAGTACCAGAAGCTGATTGATAAGGTCAAGACGTACATAACTGACAAGAAAAGTCTTGAAGCCATCAGAGAGGCATATGAACTTGCAGACAAAGCACACAGCGGACAGATCCGGGCTACCGGAGAACCATATATTGTCCATCCTCTCGCAGTCGCATATATTCTGGCTGAACTCGAAATTGATACGCAGGGAATCATTGCGGCACTCCTTCATGATGTAGTGGAAGACACGGATTACACACTCGATGATATAAAAATGCTCTTCGGAGATGAAGTTGCGTTTCTTGTAGACGGTGTCACGAAACTTTCTCAATTCCATTACAAGGATAAGGAAGATCAGCAGCTGGAAAACTTCAGGAAAATGTTCCTGGCGATGGCTAAGGATATCAGAGTTGTCGTTATAAAACTGGCTGACAGACTTCACAATATGCGTACGCTCGGCGTATTCCGCAAGGACAAGCAGCAGCGTATAGCAAGAGAAACGATAGAAATATATGCTCCTCTGGCTCACCGTCTTGGTATTTACAATATCAAATGGGAGCTGGAAGATCTGTGCTTCCATTACCTGCATCCGGATGAATATTATGACCTTGTCCGTCAGATGAAGCAGAAGAGGAAGGCCCGTGAAGAAATCGTTAATGATACGATGAGAGTCCTTCACGAAAACATAGAGAAGGCCGGAATCCAGGCAACAATAACGGGAAGACCGAAGCATTTTTACAGCATATATAAGAAAATGAAGAGGGATGGCAAGGACTTATCCCAGATTTATGATCTGTATGCAGTCAGGGTTATTGTCGACACGATTCCGCAGTGTTATGCAATTTTGGGAATTGTGCATACGCTTTGGAAACCGCTGCCTAACAGGTTCAAGGATTATATCGCTGTTCCTAAGCCTAATATGTATCAGTCCCTCCATACAACAGTCATCGGTACTAAGGGACAGCCGGTTGAAATCCAGATAAGAACATGGGAAATGCATCATATTTCTGAATATGGTGTAGCAGCCCACTGGCGCTACAAGGAAGGGAAACAGGCCGGTTCAAAGGATTTTGATACGAAAATCAGCTGGCTCCGCAGGATTCTCGAATGGCAGGATACCAGCAATCCGAAAGAGTTCATGAATGCATTGAAACTCGATGTATTTTCAGACGAGGTATTCGTATTCACACCAAAAGGTGATGTCACCAATCTGCCTAAAGGGTCGATCCCGATCGATTTCGCATATAGGATTCATACGGAGGTCGGCAACAGATGTGTTGGGGCAAAAATAAATAATAAGATTGTCCCGCTCGATACAAAACTCAAGAATGGCGATATTGTTTCGATTATAACATCAAAGACGGGAAAACCTAGCTATGACTGGATCAATATGGTTGGGGCAGCTGATAGTAAAGCTAAAATCAGGAGCTGGTTCAAGAAGGAAAATAAACCGGAGAATATTGCCCGCGGCCAGGAGCTTCTGATCCAGGAAGCAGACCGTCTTGGATTTGAATGGAAGAAACTGACACAGAAGAACAGGCTTGAAGATATTGCCAAAACTTTCAATAATATTACGGAAGAGGATCTTCTTGCATCTGTAGGATATGGTGGAATCCCATCCAAGAGCGTCATACTCAAGCTTGCCGAAGTATACAAAAAAGAACTGAATGCACAGAAAAATACTGCGCAGAAAACGGCAAAAGATCTTGAAAACCTGAAAATGCGCAGCGTAAAGACCAGATCCAACAGCGGCATTCTCGTAAAAGGAGAGGAAGGTCTTGTCGTACATTTGGCCAAGTGCTGCAATCCGGTACCTGGTGATAACATAGTAGGCTTTGTTACAAGGGGAAGGGGCGTATCTGTACACTGTGTGGACTGCCCGAATGCTGTTAATTTCCCTGACAAGGACCGGATGATTGATGTATCCTGGGAAGATCAGTCTGGCGGAGTTTTCCTTGTAACCATTGAAGTTATCAGTTATGACCGTACAGGTTTGATGGCAGATATTCTGGCGGCACTGACTGAAATGAAGTTGTCAGTTTCTTCTGCAAATGTAAAAGTAGAAAATAGTGGTATGGCTGTAATGAATCTGGGAATCCAGATCAAGGATCTCCAGCAGCTTGATTATATTATGACAAAAGTCAGACGAATCAAGGGCGTTCATTCTGTACGCCGTATGAGATCAGCACAGCAGGGAGAGGCCTGAATTATGAGAGCAGTCGTACAACGATGCAATTGGTGCAAAATCACTCTTGAAAACGGAGAAGTCTCCGAAACGGGAAAGGGACTAGTCGTTCTTCTTGGGGTCGGTAAGGAAGATAATGATAATGATGTAAATTATATTGCCGATAAAGTTATGAATATGAGAGTTTTTGAAGATGAAAACCAGAAAATGAATCTTTCTCTCAAAGATGTGAATGGAGAGCTTGCCATTGTATCGCAATTCACTTTATATGGTGATATGAGAAAAGGGAGACGTCCCAGTTTCTTTGAAGCGGAAGCTCCGGAACGTGCCAATGAATTATATAACCAGCTCGTTGAGAGGTGCAGAGATTCCGGAGTGCATGTCAAGACAGGAGAGTTTCAGACCTATATGAAAATCAATCTGGAGAATGACGGACCTGTTACGATTCTCCTGGACAGCAAAAGGAATTTCTAATATTCCTTTGAAAGGAGAATACCAGTGAAAATTGAATATATGACTCTTGGGCCGTTTGCGACAAACACTTATATTGTTTATGATGAAAAAACTTTACATGGTGTAGTAATAGACCCTTCTTTTTCACCAGATAAATATATCAGCGAATTGAATGACAAGAAAATAATCTTGGAATCCATTCTCCTGACGCATGCACATGTGGATCATCTGGCAGGTTTGAATCAGCTGCGGGAAGCTTTTCCTGATGCCAAGTTTTACATGGATAAAAGAGACGAGGAGCTTCTCCGTGATCCGAATATGAATTTATCTGATTTTCTGCCGGAACCCATTGTCTGCAAGCCTGCAGATGTATGGGTCAAAGACAGAGATATAATCAAGACCTGCGGGCTGGAATTTACAGTTCTTGATACCGCCGGTCATACGCCGGGAGGGATTTCCTTCTATCTGAAAAATGAGGGAATCGTTTTTACCGGGGACTCGCTGTTCCAGGGGTCCATTGGACGAACTGATTTCCCCGGCGGGAATCTGAAAGAATTATTGACAAATATCATGCAAAATCTGTTCCAGCTGCCTGATTCGGTCCGCGTGCTTTCAGGGCATGGCGAGATAACGACAGTGGGTTATGAAAAAGAAAGCAATCCTTTTTTTCAGGAGGAATTTTAAATGAGGTGGGGCGCTGAGTTTTGGCTTCGTGTTGTTATTGTAGCCATGTTTTGCGTTTTAATAATTAAAGCACCTATAGTTTTATTCCCATTCATTACTTCTTTAATTATTACTATTCTTTTAACGCCTCTGGCCCGCTTTATTTATAAAGGAGCAGGGCGCCTAGGAATAAAACGTTTTCCTTATGATGCAGCTATCCTGATATCATTTGCAGTTTTTGTTGCGGTCATATATCTTATTGCAGTTCATGTGTTTGTTCCGTTCATCAAGGAATTCAGGGAATTTATAAAAAGTGTTCCGGGGATGCTTGATACGGCACAGCTTGCCATACCGGAAATCGAACGCCAGTACCAATTGGATTTACTGCCGCCAGAGGCCAAAAATCTGATATCAAGATTTGTTCAGGATGTAGGGGAATATACATTAAAGCTTGCACAATTCAGTCTTTCCGCGATTTTCAGTTTTGCCAGCACGATTATTGAGCTGATCGTCGTACCATTTGTCACATTTTATATGATGAAAAAAGGAGGCGCTTTTATTTCTTCTTTCATCGGTATATTTCCTGACAGATATCATGCACACCTGACACAATTATTCAGAGAAATCCATTTTGTGCTGAATGCGTATATAAGAGGGCAGCTCCTTCTTTCCATATTGATGTCCATCGTTGTTTTCCTTGGCATGTGGTCCATGAACATACCGTACCCGCTTGTGATTGGCTTCCTTGCCGGAATTGTTGAAATGATTCCGCTGATCGGACCGATTATCGGAGCGGTACCCCCGGTGCTCCTCGGACTTCTGCAGGGGACGGGAGTCATGTTCCAGGTTATAATTTTTTATATCATTGTTCAGCAGCTTGACGGACACTTTGTGATGCCGAAATTAATGGGCAGCATTATTGATGTACATCCGGTTGCCATCATCGCCGGTGTGCTTGTGGGTGGGCATTTATTCGGTGTTGTTGGAATGATGATATCAGTTCCTCTTGTTGCAGTACTTCAGGTTTTACTGCGGCATATGTGGTTCTATGATAGATACAGAACGATGAGGTAGGAGACAGGTTATGAAAAAAGCAACCGTAATGAGCACGCTTAAGAAGAAAATAAAAGAGCATCAGTATAAATTCACGACGCAAAGGAAGATTGTGCTTCAGGCGTTTCTGGACAGCAAAGAGAACCATATGAGTGCTGAGGACGTATATGAAATCGTACATGAAGAAAATCCTGCGATTGGTTTGGCAACTGTATATCGTTCTTTGGAACTGTTTACATCTTTGGAATTGCTCAAGAAGCTGGACTTTGGTGACGGCAGAAGCCGGTATGAATTGAACGATAAAACAATTACGCATTCCCATCATCATCTGATTTGTCTGGGATGCGGAAAAGTTGTTGAATTTTCGTATGATTTCCTGAACGATGTCAAGGATAAAATACAGAAAGAAAATGGATTTAATATCGTAGATTACCAGTTGAAATTTTATGGCTATTGCAAGGATTGCATAAAAAAGGCAAATAATAATAAAGGATGACTGCATAATGAGCAGTTAAAATTTGCCAATGAAGTATAGAAAATGATACAATTCAAATGTTAATCTCTAACGAATAAATCTTAGTAGTAATATTTTAAAGAGGTGTCGTGCAAAGATGCAGGCGTTAAAAGGGACCCATGACATTTTACCCAGTGAAGTGTATAAATGGGATTATATGGAAAGCGTTATACGAGACGTATGTGCTCGCTATGGATACAAAGAGATTAGAACACCTATCATTGAAGCAACTGAACTTTTTCAGCGCGGAATTGGGGACTCGACGGATGTCGTATCTAAAGAAATGTACACATTTCTTGACAGAGGCAACAGATCTGTAACACTGAGACCTGAAAATACAGCTTCTGCAGTCCGTGCATTCCTGGAACATAAACTGTATGCTGACCAGCAGGTTCATAAGATGTTTTATATTGGATCAATGTTCAGATATGACAGGCCGCAGGCAGGGAGATACAGAGAATTCCATCAATTCGGGCTGGAAGTACTGGGAGCATCTTCTCCGCTGGCTGATGCTGAAGTTATTGCCATGGCTTGTGAAATATTCCATAAGCTTGGATTAAAAGACCTTGATCTTCATATCAATTCAATCGGGGATAAGAATTGCCGTCCTGCATACAGGCAGAAATTGATTGATTTCTTCATGCCTAAAGTTGATCAGTTATGTGATGACTGCAAGGAAAGGCTTCTGAAAAATCCGCTCCGCATATTAGACTGCAAGGAAGAAGGCTGCAAGGCTGCATCTGTTGGAGCGCCTGTGATTACCGATTATCTTTGTGAAGACTGCAATACCAAATTCGAAGCAGTCAAAAAGTATCTGACTGCTTTAGGAATCGATTATACGGTAGACCCCAAGCTTGTCAGGGGATTGGATTATTATACCAACACCGCTTTTGAAATTCAGTATCCGCCTCTTGGCGCACAGAGCGCTGTTTGCGGCGGAGGCAGATATGATGGTCTGGTTGAAGAAATGGGCGGGCCGTCCACTCCTGGAATCGGATTCGCCATCGGTCTTGAAAGACTGCTGCTCGCTTTGGAAATGCAGAATCTGATTCCTGTTCCGCAAAGCGCACATAAAGTTTATATTGCTTCTTTAGGACAGGATGCAGTCATTGAAGGAATAAAGATCCAGCATCTGCTCCGCTCTGAAGGAGTGATTGCGGAAATGGATCTTCAGGATAAGAGCCTGAAGGGACAGATGAAGCAGGCAGGCAAATCAAAAGCTGATTTTGCAATTATCATTGGCAGCAATGAATTGGAAGAAAAAGCTGTAACCGTTAAAAACATGAATAATGGGGAACAAAAGCAGGTTCCTTTCGATAATGTTGCTGAATATATCCCTTCAGCTTTGAAAAACAATTGATAAATCTGGCCTAAGCCATCATTTATATATTATTAATGGAGAGGTGTTTGAATATGGAAACAATGGCAGGTATGCATCGATCCTGCGGATGCGGTCATGTAACAGAACTTGACTATGGCAAAGAACTTACATTAGCTGGATGGGTTAATACACGAAGAGATCATGGCGGATTGATCTTTATTGATCTTCGTGATCGCAGCGGGATTGTACAGCTGGTCATGAGTCCACAGTATGGTGAGGAAGCTTTCCATAAGGCTGAATCCGTACGCAGTGAATATGTTCTTGCAATTAAGGGAAAAGTAAGAGCAAGAAGCGAAGATACAATCAACCCGAAGATGAAAACAGGCAAAGTTGAGGTTGTAGTAACTGAACTTCGCATTTTGAATAAATCCAAGACTCCTCCATTCTACGTTGAGGATGGAATTGATGTAGATGAAAACGTTCGCCTGAAGTACAGATACATTGATTTGAGACGTCCGGAAATGCAGAATAACCTGATCATGCGTCATAAGATTGTTCATGAAATGAGAACATTCCTTGACAAACATGATTTCCTTGAAATTGAAACCCCGATGCTTACAAAGAGCACACCGGAAGGCGCACGCGACTATTTGGTTCCCAGCCGTGTCAACTTGGGCAAGTTCTATGCACTTCCTCAGTCACCACAGCTCTTCAAACAGCTTCTGATGGTGTCTGGATTTGAAAGATATTTCCAGGTTGCACGCTGCTTCAGAGACGAAGATCTGCGCGCTGACAGACAGCCGGAATTCACTCAGCTGGATATGGAACTTTCCTTTGAAGATCAGGACTTCATCCTTGATCTGATGGAACACATGATGCAGACGGTTTTCAAGAATGTTTTAGACATTGATATCCAGATTCCGTTTAAACGTATTAAATGGGATGATGCAATGAATCTTTACGGATCTGATAAACCAGATCTGAGATTTGATATGCATTTCTATGATGTATCTTCTTTATTGGTCGATACAGGATTTAAGGTATTCCGTTCTGTTCTCGATAATGGCGGCGTAGTCAAGGCTATTAATGTTAAGGGCTATGCAGGCATTCCACGCCGTGAATTAGACGGACTTGTCGATTATGTTGGAAGATATGGCGCAAAGGGCCTTGCATGGATCGGATTCAATAACGACGGCAGCCTGAAATGCCAGATTACCAAATTCCTCGGCGAAGAAAAAATCAGAGAAATTGGCAAGGCCTGCGAAGCAGAACTTGGCGATTTGATCCTTATTATTGCTGATAAGCCGAAGGTAGTAGCTCAGGCTTTGGGCGAACTGCGCCTTGAAATGGGACGCAGAATGAATCTGATTGATCCGAACGAATTCTGCTTCCGCTGGGTTACCGATTTCCCGATGTTTGAATACAGCGAAGAAGAACATAGATATGTAGCTGAACATCATCCTTTCACTGCACCGCGTGATGAAGACATTCAGTATCTCTCCACTGATCCGTCCAAGGTATATGCTAAAGCTTACGACATGGTTCTCAATGGTGTCGAAGCCGGCGGCGGAAGCCTCCGTATCTATCAGGAAGATCTGCAGGAGAAGGTATTTAGGGCAATTGGAATTACCGAAGAAGAAGCTCAGCAGAAATTCGGATTCCTTCTTGATGCATTCAAGTATGGTGCACCGCCGCATGCAGGCATTGCACTCGGCCTTGACAGACTCGTTATGCTGATGCTTCATCTGGAATCTATCCGCGACGTAATTGCATTCCCGAAGACACAGAGCGCTATTGATCCATTGACACAGGCTCCATCTTATGTTGCTGACAAACAGCTGAAAGAACTGCACATTAAAGTTGAAACGAAGAAAGATAAAGAAAAAGATCTTTTTGAAGACGATTAAGACTGAATGTGCTCATCTTGTAAATTCACAGATGATTTGTTAAACTATATGTAAGTAAAGAACCCTGCTGTGCACGTGCAGCTTTATATTTTGAACCAACACCTTTACCTAGGGAGTTCGGATTTGGATGGAAATAGTCTATGCCCCTTTTGGGGGACAGATGAAACTCTTCAAGAGAACACCCACCTGCAATTATGCAGACTCAAAATACGGCAATTAACGACATGGTGGGGTATGGATACTAATACCGTCAAGATTATCTTGGCGGTATTTTTATTTTGCATTTTACTCTCAATAATGGCATACTATACTAAACAGATGTTTTCTCACGAATGGATGTTTTAACTTTCATTCTTTAACGGTATGAACAGTCTTGAATGTTGAGGCATTATAATGGATTCACTATTTGATCTAGACCAGAATGACCACATGAAATTTGCACCTCTTGCAGAGAGAATGCGGCCTAAGAAGTTGTCCGATGTCGTAGGACAGGAGCTTGCTGTCGGCCCAAATTCATTTCTAGCTAAGATGATTCAAAAGGACATGGTTCCTTCCATTCTGCTATTTGGGCCTCCCGGCTGCGGAAAGACCACGATTGCTACTGTCATTGCCAATATAACTAAAAGCAAGTTTGTGAAATTGAATGCGACTGCCAGCGGCATAAAGGAAATCAGGGATTTGGCCAAAAGCGCGAAGGATGAGCTTCAGTTTTATCAGAGACGCACTATTGTTTTTGTTGATGAAATTCATCGTTTCAATAAAGGACAGCAGGATATTCTGCTGCCATATGTTGAGGATGGAACATTTATATTAATCGGCGCAACGACCGAAAATCCTTATTTTGAGATCAATGCACCGCTTTTATCAAGATTAAGGCTGATCCGCTTAAAAGCACTGGATGAGGAAAGCATTGTTGAAATACTTGAACGGGCACTCAATGACAGGGAGCGGGGACTTGGAAAACATGGCTACCATGTTTCGAGGCCCGTATTGAAAATGGTAGCTTCCTATGCTTCAGGGGATTCACGCGCAGCGCTCAACTTATTAGAGCAGGCAACGGCACTTCTTGAGGACAATGGAACGCTTACAGAAAAGGAACTCAAGGAGCTGGCGGGCGAAAAGATACTCAACTATGATAAAAACGGGGATTATCATTATGATGTTGTCTCAGCCTTTATAAAAAGCATGCGCGGCAGTGATCCGGATGCTGCACTCCATTATCTGGCCAGAATGATCAACAGCGGGGAGAAACCCTCATTCATTTCAAGAAGAATCATCATCTGTGCTGCTGAAGATGTCGGCCTGGCTGATCCCAATGCATTGACCGTTGCAGTGGAAGCTGCAAAAGCGGCTGAATTTGTTGGATTTCCAGAGGCACAGATTCCTTTGGCAGAAGCTGTCTTATACATATGTCTTGCACCTAAGAGCAACAGCGCTGTTATGGGGATCATGGCAGCTTCCGCAGAGGCGGGGAAACGGTCCGACTGGTCAATTCCTGATTACCTGAGAGATGCTCATTATGCGGGCGCCGCGAAATTAGGTCATGGCAATGGATATTTATATCCACATGATTTTGGCGGATGGGTGGAGCAGGAATATATGCCAAGTGAACTTAAGGGGCATGTTTATTATTCACCGGGAAAGAACGGTATGGAGTCTTCGCTTGAAAGCAGATGGAATAATTTTAGACGGAAAAACAAATAATGATTAGGAGCGGATTTTTTCTATTATGCGAAATAAAACTCAGAAAAAGAAAGATGTACAGTTAAAACAGAATAATAGAAATTATGAGATAACCGGAATTATAATGCTTCTTTTTGGTGTCTTTTCTTTTGTGAGCCTGGCCAACTACAATACGGGAATTCTCGGGAGCTGGGCAAATAATGGACTCCATTTCTTATTTGGCATGGGAGCTTTTTTGTCTGTTCTGGTTATCATATTCATGGGTGGTTATTATGTTTTAACAGCAAAGCCATTTCATTCAAACCGCTATTTTTACTACTTTGGAGTTTTGTTTTGCTTATGTTTGTCGCTGATTCATCATTTCTTTGTGCCAATAGGAGAGGAATTTGGTATTTCGAATCTCCTTGAGTATGGCGGTGCCATTGGCTCTGCCATTTCCTGGGCACTTCATATCTCGGTCGGGGAAATGGGTACGTCTATCATTCTTGTCGGAGCCATAGTGATTGATATTTTACTCCTGACACATTGGTCGGTATCCAATGGAGCCAGGAAGGTGGGCGTGAAAGCACAAAAAATAGGCTTAAAAACAGAGCAGAAACTGGAAGATGCTGCATCTTACTGGAAGCAGAAAAGGGCACAGATCAATGCAGAGAAATCTGCTGCCAGACTGGAACCATTGGAAGAAAGCAGGGGTGAATTCATTTACAAGAAGTCAGGAAATGAAACACCGGATGATGAAGAAAAGAGCGCAGATTTTTCAGCTAAAGATGATGAGCCGATACCAGACGATATTGCAGAACTGCTTAATTCCGAAGAAAGTAGTTCACCCGTACAGGCCGAACAAAATGGTCCTGATTTGAAGCCTATAGATGAAGAAAATATGCCTTTTGAGGCAACTCGAATAGAGCCTGTAGAAACAGAAAAGGAAGCTGAAGAAGTGTCCGCAGGACAAGAAGGTCAGGAATCTGAAGCTGCGGAGAATCAAAAACCAAATGGCGGCCTGCATGCCGATGAGCATCTTCCTGATAAGTCCAAAGTCATCAGCAGTTCTGATCAAAAGAATACAGATGAACCGGCTGCTCAGGAATATGTGTTCCCGCCGCTGTCACTGCTGCATACGGATGGTCCGGTGCATGCCAAACAGGATGATATCCAGCATAAGGCCAAAATCATTGAATCTACGCTGGCAAGCTTTGGCGTGGGTGCAAAAGTAATCAATGCCAGTGTCGGGCCGACTGTCACAAGATTTGAACTCAAACCCGAAATCGGTGTAAGAGTCAGCAAGATCGAAGGTTTGTCAAATGAACTTGCTATGGCACTTGCAGCCACACATATCCGCATCGAGGCACCAATTCCAGGTAAATCAGCAGTTGGAATAGAGATACCAAACAGCAAAATTATTCCTGTACCTCTCAGGGATGTTCTTGCAAGTGATGAATTCCAAAAGGGGAAGGGACATATTCTGGTTGCCTTAGGGAAGGATATCACGGGAAAACCAGTTGTTACTGATTTATCAAAAATGCCGCATTTGTTGATTGCAGGTTCTACAGGGAGCGGCAAGAGCGTATGCATTAATTCCATCATCACAAGTATTATTTATAAGAGCAAGCCAAGCGACGTGAAATTAATGCTGATCGATCCAAAGGTCGTTGAGCTCAGTGTCTATAATGGAATTCCGCACCTTCGTACGGAAGTTGTCACGGATATGAAGAAAGCACAGGGAACGCTGAATTGGGCTGTGCGTGAAATGGAATCAAGGTATCAGCTTTTTGCCGGCTGTAAAGTCAGGAATATTGAAGGTTATAATAATCTGAATCCTGATAAGAAGATGCCTTATATTCTGATCATAGTCGATGAATTTGCCGATTTGATGAACGTAGCGGCCAAAGAAGTTGAAGTCCTGATCCAGAGACTTACACAAAAGGCAAGAGCAGCCGGAATCCATCTGATACTTGCGACACAGCGCCCGTCTGCTGATGTCATTACAGGGGTTATCAAGTCTAATATCCCAAGCAGAATTTCCTTTATGGTGGAATCCAATCTGAACTCCAGAATCATCCTTGATGAAGGGGGCGCTGAATCGTTACTTGGAAAGGGTGATATGCTGTTTAAGCGCGCAGGCGCGCTCAACCTTGTAAGAATCCAGGGCGCTTTTATTCCCGATGAAGAAGTTGAGAACGTTGTCAATTATGTGAAGAACGAGTGCCTGAAGCAGGAATCTGAGCCTGTAAAGTATGAACCGATTGATTTGTCCATTCCTGAAAAATCTTCGAATGAGGCGAATGCGGAAGATATGATGGATGATCTGCTGCAAGAGGCTTCCGAATGGGTTTTAGACACCAAACGTGCATCCGTATCTGCTCTTCAGAGAAGATTCCGTATCGGATACACGCGTGCGGGCCGGCTTATGGACTCCATGGAGAAAATGGGAATCGTTGGACCTGCGGAAGGTGCCAAGCCGCGTGAAATCCTGATGACTAAAGATAAAGTATCTGAAATGTTTATGAATATGGAAAATTCTAAGGAAGAAGAACAACAATAGCTCTATTGCTGCGGATTGCTATTAGTAATTAGCTGCTGGAGATGGTATGATATAATTCTTATTGGGAATCGGGGTGAAAAATATGAAGCGTCTGCTTTCCGTTATCCTGTTTCTGATACTTGCGGGGGCGGCATATCTGGGCATTTTCCAATATGCAAAAAATCAGGAAAACCTGAAAAAACAGAGATCTGATACCACGGAAAAAGTCGTAGTATATACCGATTTGCAGTCAGGAATGCTGGAACCGCTGAATGCGCCTTTCTATAAGGAAACCGGAATGAAACTGGATATCGTATATTTGACCTCGAATCAGATGGTGCAGGGATCTTCAGATTCTGATAAAATACCCGATGTCTATATCACATCCCAGGATTCTCTGGTCAAATTGAAAGATAATAAAATGTTAGAGCCATATTTTTCATCACGCACAGATACAGCTTTGAATGTTTTTCGTGATGATGATTCATACTGGACAGGCATCTGGATAGATCCGGTTATATTTGCAGTCAATAAGGATTTCTTTTTAAAGCATCCTGCATTCAGCTATACCTGGACAGAGGTGCTTACCAGGAAATCAGTTCAGTTATCAATGACAGATTTCATTGCTGCAGATATGGCTGAAGACCTGCTTATGTGCATGGCAGAACATTTCGGTATCAATGAAACCTTCCAGCTTTTATACCAGGCACAGGGGCATGTAGTTCAGTACGGCAAGTATCTGTCTACTCCTTCAAGAATGGCTGCCATGGGAAAATGCGATATCGGTATCTCGGGGCTTAATGAAACGCTTCGTACAAGAAATGAGAACATGCCCGTTACTATTATTTATCCGGAAGATGGTTCTCCATGGTATCTTTATGGAGCAGGTCTTTCAAAAAGCAGCCTGAATCCGGACCGGGGCAGACAATTCATAGAATGGCTGCTTAATCCGGAAGGATACAAGAAGATAATGGAACAGAATCAATATTATTATGTTTATGTTAATGATGAAGATATGAAGCCGGACGTTATTGGCGGAGATCTTCGCTTCTGGGATTTGAAAAAGATGTATTTTGATGAAGGGAAAAAGGATTTGCTCAACCAATGGGCTGACAAAATTCGTTTTGGAGGAACAAATAATTGACAGTTAAAACTTTAGGAGTTGTAAGCTTAGGCTGCTCTAAGAATCTCGTTGATACGGAAATGATGGTAGGCATTCTTGAAAAAGATGGCTACAAAATGGTAGATGATCTGGATGATGCACAAGTCATTTTTGTAAATACTTGTACGTTTATTGATGCAGCCAAAGAAGAATCCATACAGACGATTTTGCAGGCAGCTGAATATAAGAAGTCGGGCATTTGCGAAAAATTGGTTGTGGCAGGCTGTCTTGCACAGCAATACAAGAAGAGCCTCAGCGCTGAACTGCCGGAAGTGGATATTTTCATCGGAACCGAATCATGGCAGCTTATTTCCGAAGCATTGAAGGAATCCTATGCTGAGCAAGGGGAAAATGTTTTCAAGTTCAACATGAAACCCTGCAATAATGAAGAATCAATGCCAAGAGAAATATTGACGCCAAAATATTCTGCTTATGTGAAAATTGCAGAAGGATGCAGCAACGGATGCACATTCTGCTATATCCCGTATGTTCGCGGACCGATGAGAAGCCGTCCCGTTGCATCTATTGTGCATGAAGTCAGAAGACTGGCTGCCGATGGCGTGAGAGAGTTCAATTTAATAGCACAGGACTTAAGCTGCTACGGAAGAGATTTGAGTGAACCGGCAAGTCTTGCCAAGCTTCTAAAAGAGCTTGTAAGGATTGAAGGCGTAAAAAGGATAAGACTTTTCTACCTTTACCCGACTTATTTTGATGATGAACTTTTGCAGATCATTCTGACTGAACCCAAAATCTGCAAATATGTTGATATTCCATTGCAGCATATTAGCAATAATGTGCTGAAACGTATGAACCGCAAGGACTCAACGGAAAGTATCAGGGAGTTGTTGTCAAAGATACGTTCATCTTCTCCACGCATGACAGTCAGAACTACTTTGATGGTCGGCTTCCCTGGAGAAACAGATCAGGATTTCCAAGAACTTTGCGATTTCATCAAGGAAGTAAAATTTGATGATATGGGTGCTTTCATGTTCTCACCGCAGGAAGGTACACCGGCTGCAGGAATGGCAGACCAGATTCCTGAAGAGGTTAAGGAATCCCGCTATCATGAATTAATGTCTATCCAGGCCGGCATTTCTGAAGAAAATAATGAAAATCTGATAGGCACTGAAACGGAAGTCCTTGTCGAGGAACTTATTGATACCGGTGACGGGAATATCCAGGCAAAAGGACGTGCATCTTTCCAGGCTCCGGAAGTTGATGGAAATGTGTATATCGATCAGCCGGATGACCTTCAGCCCGGTGATTTTGTAAATGTAAAAATTGTTGATGGCTATGCATACGATTTAATTGGCGAAAAGATCTAATGACCTTCTGAGAGGGAATCATGATAACTGAAATCATAACCACAGGCACTGAGCTGCTTTTGGGAGAGATTGTTAACGAGAATGCGCAGTGGCTTGCATCTTTTATGAATGAACATGGTTATACTGTGGCATATTTGACCACAGCAGGGGATAACCCGAAACGTTTGGAAGAGACTTTCAAGACTGCTCTGGCAAGAGCGGATATTGTTATCACTTCAGGCGGACTGGGCTCAACTATGGGAGATATTACAAAGAAAGCCGGAGCTGACGCATTGGGGATTCCATTCATGCTAAATGCTGACGAATCCATTCGGCTGAAGTCATATTATGAACAGAAGAAGCGTAAATATCTTCCGTCTTTAGAAAGGCAGGCCTGGTTTGCCAAAGGGGCTGTTTTACTGAAAAACGAGTATGGTTCCGCTTCCGGATCAGTAACAGAATGCAATGGCAAATTGCTGATTCATCTGCCCGGACCTCCATTTGAAATGAAAATGATGGCGCAGAATCAGATGATGCCATTCCTTGAGGAAAAATTCGGGAATCAGGGCGTGATTCGTTCTGCTGAACTGCCGGTCAAAGGATTATCGGAAGCTGAAATAGAAACAAGGATCAGCCATTTATTAAAAGCCCAGAATAATCCTACAATCGCGCTCCTGGCAAGACCGGGATATATTCTGGTCAGGGTGACTGGAAAGGGATGCAGTGCAGATGATACCTATCATCTGATGGAACCGGTCATAAAGCAGATAGGAGAATTGCTGCCTGTCTCAAGTTATCATATAGAAAAGAATGCAAGGGAAGATTTAGTCAAGGAAATCCAAAACAATAAGCTGACTATAAGTGCCGCAGAATCTTGCACAGGCGGATTGATTGGGAAACTTCTCACGGATCTGCCCGGCAGTTCTGATTATTTCAAAGGCAGTGCGGTGACGTACTGGAATGAAGCGAAAGAAAATGTACTGCATGTCGATCCTGAAGTGCTTGAAAAATACACGGCAGTCAGTGAAAATGTGGCAAAAGAGATGGCAGAAGGGGCACGCAGACTTTATAAGAGTGACATATCCGTTTCTACTACAGGTTATGCCGGACCAGGCTCCGGAGAAAGGGGAGAACCGGCCGGGCTTGTTTATATCGGGGTTTCAGGGCCAATCGGGACTGTAGTTTACGAAGAACATTTCATGGGTTCACGTAAAGGCGTCCGTTATGCCGCTGCAGAAACGGCTTTCTATTATGCTATGAAATACATTAAGAAGTTAGTGCAGGAAGAGAGGGAAAAAGATGGCAACAGATAGTAATGCAGAAAAGAGAAAAGCTCTTGATAATGCAATCCATCAGATTACTCGTGAATTTGGCGCCGGATCGATTATGCGTCTTGGCGATATGGGGAATAAATTAGATATTGATGTTATTCCTACAGGTTCCTTAGCACTCGATATTGCTGTCGGTGTTGGCGGATATCCACGCGGCAGAGTGATTGAAATTTATGGTCCGGAATCTTCCGGTAAGACCACACTGGCCCTGCATGCAATTGCTGAAGCCCAGAAATTAGGCGGATTCGCTGCTTTTATTGATGCTGAACACGCATTGGACCCAATGTATGCTCATCGGCTTGGCGTTGATACTAAGGATTTATTAATATCCCAGCCGGACAGTGGTGAACAGGCACTCAGCATTTGTGAATCTTTGGTCAGAAGCGGCGCTGTTGATATCGTAGTCATCGACTCCGTTGCGGCATTGGTTCCAAAACAGGAAATTGAAGGCGATATTGGCGATCAGTCTGTCGGCCTTCAGGCAAGACTGATGAGTAAAGCACTCAGAAAACTGACCGGCATCATAAGCAAATCCAAAACAATCGTCATTTTCATTAACCAGATTCGTGAAAAAGTCGGCGTTATGTTTGGCAACCCGGAAACCACGACAGGCGGACGCGCACTTAAATTCTATGCATCCATGCGTATTGAAATAAGAAGAGCGGAAGCCATAAAGAATGGCACGGATGTTATCGGAAACAGGACAAGGGCAAAGGTTGTAAAGAACAAAGTGGCTCCTCCGTTTAAGGTGGCTGAATTTGATATCATGTATGGGGAAGGCATTTCTGTAGAAGGAACACTTCTTGATATTGCTGTAAATATGGATATTATCCAGAAGAGCGGAGCCTGGTATTCCTATAATGGAAGCAGAATCAGCCAGGGACGTGAAGCAGCCAAGACATACTTAAAAGAACATCCGGATGTTGCTGCTGAGATTGATAAAACCATCAGGGATACACTTGTCGTTGAGCCTGGCCATTTTGAAGATGGCGTATTATCTGAACAAGATGAAGAGGACAAATAAGACTGCATATGAATCAGCAATTCATTTATTGAATTACAGACCCCAAAGTGAATATGAACTTAGAACCAAACTGGCCCGCAAAGGATATGATCCTGATGAGATCGGCAAAGTCATGGATAAGTTAAAGCACTATGGGTATCTGAATGATTCTGAGCTCGCGGATGATTTGTTTGATTCATTCAGGAACAGAAAATGTTATGGGGACACCTATATTCATCAGAAGCTTAAGTCCAGAGGGCTCCATACCAATAAGCATTTAACGGCGGAGGAAGAAATAGATATTGCCGTTTCCTTACTGGAAGAAAAAGTTCGGATCAAACCGGAGTTATTAATTAATTACAGGAAGGCCGCCGCATTTCTTCTGAGGCGCGGACTCTCGCAAAGTGCAGTGATGACAGCTTTAAGAGAAGTAAGAACATTCGAATACGAAGATTAGTCTCTTATAGTACCTGCCACATTTACAAAGAGTCCCGTAATTTGGGACATTTCAGAAATTTCAAATTTGAATTGATAAAGCCATGCTGAAGTTCAGCATGGCTTTTCATGTTTGGTAAATAGATATGCGCGCAGGTTTCAACCATGATATTCGGGGAAAACCGTCCGTTGGCAGAATAGTTTTGATGGAATAAAAAAATAATCAGATAGTTTACTTTGACCTATTGACTTTTTGATTTATTGTTTTATAATATAGAGAAGAATCAATGGAAGGGAGGGCTGGCAAGCAATGAATAATTCAATGTTATCTGACAGGATTGAAAAGTTTATTTTGGAAATGCTGGGTAAACAGTCAACTGATGAAATTTTACTGAAAAGGAAAGATGTGGCAGATTTATTAGAATGTGCTCCTTCTCAAGTTACGTATGTAATTAATACCAGATTTTCTCCCGATAATCGTTTTGTCGTGGAATCAAGGCGCGGAAGCGGAGGATATATCAAGATATCGTTAAGGGAAGATAATGCACCTTCACATTCTAAGGATCAGGCTTCATCCAAGACCAGAAGCAGTACCAGCACAGGAGGGAAACAACGAACCAATGAAATTCATCCCAATAGTATTACAGAAATAGAGAATGGATTAGACAGCTATTTCAGAATGCTCTTAGACTATGAAATTATCTCGTCCAGAGAATACAGATTAATTTGTACACTAACTCATACAATGCTGGAGTATTGTCCTGAAAGCCACCGTCGTGAGGCGGCCAAGACAATGATTCATAGAATTGAATAGGTCACGAAAGGAGAATAAAATGCTTTGTGATTCTTGTCATCAAAAAGAAGCTGTCATTCATATGACGCAAGTGGTTAATGGCAGAAGATCTGAACGGCATTTATGCCGGGATTGTGCCAGGAAAGAAAATTTGATCAACGATCCGTTTGATCTTTGGAATCAGGAAGTTTTTGCTCATCCATTTGATTCCTTTTTCGGTAATGACTTTGTCAATCCTTTCCAGCATGCAGAGCAGAACCTGCAGCCTGGTTTGTCATGTTCCAATTGCGGGAAGACATATCAGGATTTTAGAAAGGATGGTCTGCTTGGCTGCGAGGAGTGCTATAACCAGTTCCGTTCCAAATTGAAAAATTTCCTGAATAAAAATCAGGGAACTGATCAGCATAGCGGAAAGGCTCCTGGTAAACAGGACGAGGAAAAAACAGAAGGAATGTCTGAAATCAATCGGCTGAAAAGTGAGCTCAAGAAGTGCATCAAGGAAGAAAACTACGAACAGGCAGCTGTAATCAGAGATCAGATTAATAAACTTGAGGGAGGCAGCTCTAAATGAAATTAGAGGAGTTTTTAGCCGGCCCGGCAGGCGGCTTGACTGATGGAAACCAGGATCGGTCTGAATTTGGGAAGCGAATCTGCATCAGGAGGAATATAAGCGGATTTCATTTTCCGGAGAAGCTTTCCATGCAGGAAAGACAAAAGGTCTTGTCTGAAATACAAAGGGCTCTTGATGCAGCTGGACTTGATGCTGAAGAGTATCCGCTGGCAGGCATGGATTCAAACGAAAGACAGGTATTGCTTGACAGAGGCATGATTCCGAAAAAGAGTCTGCGGAATTTAAATGGAATAAGTTTGTTCCCGATTGGAGACGGACATATTTCTCTCCTGTCTAATGCATTGGATCATATATGCCTCAATGCAGTCGGCCATGCGGATTCTTTCTCTGGCAGCTGGAAAGATTTAACACAAATTGATGATAAATTATCTCAATCAATCCGCTATGCTTATGATAATCAATTCGGCTATTTAACGGGATCTATTTTTAATACGGGTACCGGATTAGCTGCCGAGGCAATGCTCTTCCTTCCAGGTCTTACTGCCAACGGCAGGATCAGGGATCTGGCCAGGGCTGTTGAACGGCAGGGATTTTCCATCAGGAGCCTGACAGGTAATGATTCCTGGAATAGTGCCTTTTATGAAATAAAGTCTACACAGACGATCGGTGTCCAGGAAGAAAAGTATATGCAAAGATTTGATTCGCTTCTTTCGGATATCAACGACATCGAAAACCAGTACTGGGAAAAGATGTTCAAAGGTTCTGAGATAACTATCAGGGATCAGATCTGGAGGGCATTGGGAACTTTGAAATATGCCCGGCAGATTGACGGACAGGAAGCGATGAAACTGGCAGGCCTTATAAAAGCTGGCGTAAAAGAGAAAATGATACCAGATAAGAATGGGTTATTATTTCATCAAATCTTTTCTCTGGTTTCAAATAACCAGGTCGCTTATACGACACATAAAGAAATGGATGATGCACAATCAATCAATGCATGGCGTGCTGCTTTGCTGAGAGATGCAGTTAAAGAATTATAATGAAAGATTATTTTACCCTTATAAGGAGGGATTAATATGGAAGATAGATATACTGATGGTGTTAAGAATGCCTGGAAATTTGCAGCACAGGAAGCTGCAAAATTGGGCAGCGATTACATCGGTACTGAGCACTTGCTGATTGGCATTGCTCATGAAGGAGATTCCGCAGGCGGAAAGATTTTAAATTCCCTGGGGATTACTGTTGGTACTCTGGAAGAGCTTTTGTCCGGCAGCAGAAATACATCCCTGTCCCGGAGATCCGAACTGTATGTTGCACCGCGTACAAAACGCGTACTGGAGATGGCTGTCGAAGAAGCCAATGAACTCGGAAATTCTTATGTCGGGACAGAACATCTGCTTCTGGCAATACTGCACGAAGGCGGCCTGGCTGTAAGAATTTTAGAGCAGCTGGGAGTCACTGAGGATAAACTTCAGAAAGCATTTGAAGATGTACTTTCTGAGGATAATTCCAAGAGTGATCAATCGGCTTCCCTTGGCGATTTAAGTGACTTTGCCATTGATTTGAATGAACGTGCCAAACAGGGAAAAATCGATCCTGTCATTGGCCGCGAGGAAGAAATCAACAGAGTTATTCAAATTCTGTCCAGAAGAAGCAAAAACAATCCTGTGCTTATTGGCGAACCTGGCGTTGGTAAAACTGCTATCGCGGAAGGCCTGGCTCAGAGAATCGTAAACAATGATGTGCCTGAAATATTGAAAAACTGCCATATTATTTCACTGAATATGTCTGCAGTTGTTGCTGGCACAAAGTACAGAGGTGAATTTGAGGAAAGGCTGAAAAAGGTGCTGGATACCGTCAAGCAGCATCCCGACTGGATTCTGTTCATTGATGAACTCCATACACTGGTAGGAGCAGGTTCCAGCGAAGGTTCCATGGATGCAGCAAATATCATGAAACCTGCACTTGCAAGAGGTGAGCTTCACTGCATTGGCGCTACAACCCTGAAAGAATATAAAAAATATATCGAAAAGGATGCAGCTTTGGAAAGACGTTTCCAGCCTGTAAAGGTAGGAGAACCGAATCCTGCAGATACCCTTCGTATTCTGGAAGGCCTGCGCGACAGATATGAGGCATTCCATAAGGCTAAAATTACTGATGAAGCATTGAAGGCTGCTGTTGAGCTTTCCGGACGTTATATTACGGATAGATTCCAGCCGGATAAATCAATTGATGTAATCGATGAAGCGGCTGCCAAGGTACGTATGGAAGCTTCTTCAGCACCAGAAGGACTTAAAAACAAGGAAGCCCAGCTTGCATCCCTGCAGAAAGAAAAGGAAGCGGCAATCTCCACGCAGGACTATGAACGCGCTGCTATTTACCGTGACCAGTCCAAGAAGCTTGAAGCGGATATCGAACAGTTGAAGAAAGAATGGAAAGGTGCTGACCATGATCATCTTACTGTAACTGAAGAAGATGTTGCAGAAGTTGTTTCCAAATGGACAGGTGTTCCTCTCCAGAACCTGAAGAAGAGCGATTCCGAACGTCTGCTTCACCTGGAAGATGAACTCCATAAGAGAGTCATCGGACAGGATGATGCTGTTCATGCGGTTGCTACTGCAATCCGCCGTGCGAGAGCAGGCATGAAGGATCCAAAACGCCCGATTGGTTCTTTCCTGTTCCTCGGTTCGACCGGTGTCGGCAAAACGGAACTGGCACGTGCCCTGGCAGAGACAATGTTTGGCAGCGAAAAGAATATGATTCGTTTTGATATGTCCGAATACATGGAAAAGCATGAAGTTTCGCGTCTGGTCGGTGCACCTCCAGGATACGTCGGATACGAAGAAGGCGGTCAATTGACAGATGCCGTCAGAAAGAATCCTTACAGTGTCATTCTCTTTGATGAAGTAGAAAAAGCTCACATGGATTTCTTCAATATCCTGCTGCAGGTATTGGATGACGGCCGCCTGACAGACGGTCAGGGACGTACGGTTGATTTCACAAACTGTGTCATCATAATGACAAGCAACCTGGGATCCAATTATCTCAAGGGACACGTAAAGAAACCGGGCTTCTCTTCTGATAGTGATGATAAGAAGGATGAAGATTTCGAATCGATCAAGGAAACAATCCTTGCTGAAGTAAAGCGTACCTTCAGACCGGAATTCATCAACCGTATCGATGAAATCATTGTTTTCCATCCATTGACGGAAGAGAACCTTTCTGCCATCGTAAATCTGCTTTTGAAAGATGTAGAAAAGAAACTGGAACATTTCAATGTAAGTCTTGAAATTTCTGATTCCGCTAAGAAGCTTCTGATCAAAGATGGTACAGATATTGAGTATGGTGCCCGTCCTTTGAAGAGGGTTATTCAGAAAGAAATCGAAGATCCGGTTGCCAACTTGATTCTGGAAGATGGATTGGAAGGCAAGTCAGTACTTCAGATTAATACGGACGACAAGAATAAATTGACTTTTACAGCTAAATAATTTCAGTTATATAAACGTATAGTATAATGGATACAGGCCGCATTGCCTGTATCCATTTTTTTGTATGAGGTATTTAACATGAGTGGGAAAAATAATAAAAATATTAAATATAAATGTTCGAACTGTGGTGCAGAAACACTAAAATGGATGGGTAGATGTCCACAATGTGGGGAATGGAATACCCTTGAAGAGAAAATTGAAGTGTCTGCTCCCAAAAATATAAGAATCAGTGGTGCTGAAACCATTTCAAAGGCTCCTGTCAGCCTTTCCAAAATCAATCTGTCGAACCATAACAGAATTAAGCTGGGTCTTTCTGAAGTAGACCGGCCGCTTGGCGGCGGCGTCGTTCCAGGGTCCGTAATTTTATGGGGCGGTGAGCCTGGTATAGGCAAGTCTACACTTATCCTGCAGATATGTAATGCTATGGCGAAAACCGGGAACACGGTCCTTTATTGCAGCGGAGAGGAATCAGAAGAGCAGATCAAGCTCCGGGCTGAACGTCTTAACATCAATGAAGATGCCTGCTATATTTATTCGGGCGGAGATCTTGAGGCAATTATCAACGAGGCCAACGAAATCAAGCCTAATATGCTTGTTATTGACTCCATCCAGACCATGTACATTTCAGATAACGATTCTCCCATGGGGAGTCCCGCTCAGATACGAGATTGTACAGCTGCTCTTGTCAGGTTTGCAAAAGCGAATAATATAACAGTCATGATTATAGGGCATGTTACCAAAGAGGGTAATTTGGCAGGACCCCGTATTTTGGAACATATGGTGGATGTCGTACTTTATCTGGAAGGCGACCGGAGCTATCAGTTCAGGGTTCTGCGGACAGTAAAGAACAGATTTGGCTCTACTGCAGATTCAGGCCTTTTTGTCATGGAAGGAAAGGGATTAATCGGAATTCAAGATCCGTCAACCTATCTGTTAAGAGACCGCGCTGAAATGGTGCCCGGGTCTATCGTCATGGCATGCATGGAAGGCCTCAGGCCGATATTGATTGAAATTCAGGCGCTGACAACACATTCTGTGCTGGCCATACCAAGAAGGATTTCTTCAGGATATGACTATAACAGGCTTGTTATACTTCTTGCTGTTCTGGAAAAGCGCGGGCATGTTATGTTTTCTTCAGATGATGTCTATCTTAATGTTGCCGGCGGATTTAAGGTGAGGGAAACAGCGGCTGATCTTGCTGTTGCGCTGGCCTTGGTTTCAATGAAGAAGGAAAAACCTATACCATCCGGGCTGATGGCCCTTGGGGAAATCGGGCTGACAGGTGAAATACTCCCTGTTTCTCATATAGGTATCCGACTCAAAGAGGGGATAAAGATGAATTTCAAACAATTTATTCTTCCTTCCAGAAATAAAAATGAGGTATTATCTCTTGAAAAAAGTGGTAAAATTGGTCATGGTTTAGATATTCATTTTGTTGAAAAGATTACGCAGGCTCTTGATTTTTTATAATGTCTCGTTTTTTCTAGCAAGAGTAGTGTAAATCGCATGCATATTTTGGTATAATAAAAAAATACATAAAACATACATAAGAATGAACTAAACTCATAAGATTTTTGTTTCAATTTGTTTATGACACTACTTTTTTTAATTAAGAGGAAATTTTAAGATGCCGGAAAAAATACTGAGAGCAATATTTGTCTTGCTTTTCACTGTCCTCGGAATCGTTTTATCGAGGCAGGGAGAAACAGTACTTGCATTGCTGCTGCCAAACTCAGTTCTGACTGAAACTATTTTAGGAATTACATTTATGTCGCTGGCTGCCATGCTGGTTGGCGGTATATTCGGGGCAATTATCGGGAGCTTTATTTCACCATACCTGATCAAGAGCCTCTTTATGTTCACATCAACAGTAGAAAAGTCTCTTTCAGCCATGTCCACGCAGGATCTCATTGCGGGAACCCTGGGGCTGTTTTTGGGTCTCATTATTGCAAACCTTGTGGGACTGGCATTTGGGAGTGTTCCCTATATCGGGCCATATGTTTCCGTAGCTTTGAGTATTATTCTCGGCTATCTTGGAATGCACTTGGTGGTCAGTAAAAAAAGTGAATTGGCAGGCTGGCTGCATTTGCATGCAGAAGGATCTTTTGATAAGAAAAAGAATAAAGATCATCATACCGGCAAATTATTGGATACAAATGTTATCATAGATGGACGTGTAGCAGACATTTACAGATCAGGATTTCTTGAAGGGCCGATCATCGTCCCTGTTTTTGTCTTGGAAGAGCTGCAGAAGATTGCTGACAGTTCTGATATTCTTAAGAGAAACCGTGGACGCAGGGGACTCGACATACTCAATCATATGAGAAAGAACAGCAAGGATGATGTGATCATCGTAACAAATGATTTTGAGGATATTTCTGAAGTCGATTCCAAACTTGTGAAGCTGGCACGTGAGAAAAATTACAAAATAGTCACTAATGACTATAATTTGAATAAGGTAGCTGAGCTGCAGGGCGTTGCTGTTCTGAACATAAATGATCTGGCAATAGCCGTGAAGCCTGCTGTAATTCCGGGCGAGCAGATTTTTGTCCAATTGGTCAAGAGCGGCAAGGAAGAAGGACAAGGCGTTGCTTATCTTGAAGATGGCACAATGATCGTTGTTGAAAACGGGAGCCAGTGCATAGGAAAAGAGGTTCCGGTCATCATTACATCTGTATTACAAACTTCTGCCGGAAAAATGATATTTGCAAAATTGGAAAGTGACGAATGAATAGTTTGATCTTAGTTGCTGCAGGTAAGGGTACCAGAATGAATGCAGCAAAAAATAAACTGTTTTTGGAGTACCAAGGATATCCCTTAATTTATTACACGCTGAAAAATATTCAGAAAAGCAGGCTGCTTTCTGAATTGATTGTTGTCGCCAGCAAGGAAGAACTCAGTATTTTTCTCCCTTTAGTCGAATCTCTCAATTTTAAGATTCCTGTGAAATTTGCATCAGGCGGAGCCAGAAGAATTGATTCAGTCAGAAATGGTCTGGCACAGGTGTCAGATCGTTCAGAAAAGGTACTGGTCCATGACGGGGCAAGACCTTTCGTGGATGGAGAAATAATCGATCTCGCGTTCATCTCTATTGATTCCCGTCATCCTGCCGTTATGGTTGGAATACCCTGTGTTGACACGATGAAGGCTGTGTCATATGACACTATAGTAAAGACGCTGGATCGTTCCAATTTGATCAGGGCACAAACTCCGCAGGGCGCTTATACAGATATTTTCCAAAAGGCAGTATCTGCATTGGAAAATGACAGCACTATTACAGATGATGCTTCCATTTTGGAAAATAAAGGCATAAAAGTCAGCGTAGTGCCTGGGAAAGAATCATATTTTAAGGTAACAACACCAGAAGATTGGGATCGATTCAAGACAATGATGAATAAAGATAATGCGTTTTGCCGCATAGGGCAGGGGTATGATATTCACCAGATGGATGAATCATCACCGCTTGTCATCGGTGGTGTCAAAATTAGAGATCATCATGGATTAAAGGGGCATTCTGATGCGGATGTTCTGATACATGCCATCATAGATGCTCTGCTGGGTGCCGCCGGGCTGCGGGATATTGGGTATTATTTCCCCGATACTGATGACAGGTATAAGGGGATTTCCAGTTTGAAACTGCTTGAGAATGTCGGTAAAATGATAACTGAATCTGGTTTCCTGATTGGAAATATAGATACGACTGTTATTGCTGAGAAACCTAAGCTGGCAGGATATATTGATACTATGAAGGCTAACATTGCCGGTGTATTGGATATCCCGGTTTCCAAATTGGGGATTAAGGCAAAAACAAATGAAAAATTAGATGCAGCAGGCAGAGAAGAAGGAATTGCGTCTTTTGCATCTGCGATATTATTTAGGAGGGATTTTTAATGGAGAAGAAAGTTAAAGTTCGTTTTGCACCAAGTCCTACAGGGCCTTTTCATATTGGCGGCGCCAGATCTGCTTTGTTCAACTGGCTCTATGCACATCATATGAATGGTACATTCCTGGTTAGAATTGAAGACACAGACTTAAAGAGATCTACGAAAGAATCCGAAGAAAACATAAAGGATTCTCTGAAATGGCTGGGACTTAACTGGGATGAAGGCATCGATGTGGGAGGAGACAATGGCCCATATAGACAGACTGAACGCCTCGATATTTACAATGCAGAAGTTAAGAAACTGATTGACGAAGGAAAAGCCTACTACTGCTACTGCACAGAAGAAGAACTGGAAGAAAGCAGAAAAGAACAGATAGCAGCAGGCAAGACTCCGGTTTATGATGGACATTGCGAACATTTAACGCAGGAACAGATTGATCAGTATAAGGCTGAAGGTCGCAAACCGGTCGTCCGCCTGAAAGTCAGAAAAGATGGTGTGTTTGCATTTGATGATATGGTCAGAGGCCATGTTGAGTTCCAGGCATCCGGAATCGGTGATTTCATCATTGTAAAATCCGATGGCATTCCGGTGTATAACTTCGCAGTAGTTATCGATGATGCCAAGATGGGGATCACTCACGTTATCCGTGCTGAAGAACACCTTTCCAATACACCCAGACAGTTAGCTATTTATGAAGCGCTGGGTTATGAAGTTCCTAAGTTTGGTCATATTTCTCTGATTCTGGGTGCTGACCATAAGAAGATGAGCAAGAGACATGGCGCTACCTCAGTGACTGAATATAGAAATATGGGATATCTTCCGCAGGCTATGTTCAATTACCTGGCTTTGCTTGGATGGGCTCCGCAGGGAGAACAGGAAATTTTCTCAGTAGATGAATTAGTCAAGCAGTTCTCTATGAACCGTGTTTCCTCCAATGATGCTGTTTTTGATATTGAAAAGCTGAACTGGATTAATTTCCAGTATATGAAGCAGTTAACACCGGATCAGCTGCTGGAACTGACTCTGCCATTTATTGAAAAGGCAGGATACGTGCAGGAACCTATCGATGCTGATAAGAAAGAATGGCTCAAAGCAGTCGTGTGGTATGTACGTGATCATTTGTATTATGGTGCGCAGGCTCCGGAAAATGTTAAGGTTTTCTTTGAAGATCTCCCGGCGCTTCAGGATCCGGAGCTGCTTGCTGTCATGAAGGCTGAAACAAGTGCATTGATTATCAAATCCTTTGCAGAAGAACTGAAAAAGCTGGAATCCTTCGATGCTGATTCTATCAAGAGCTGTTTTACCCGCCTGATGAAGGAAACAAAAGTCAAAGGAAAAGCTGCATTTGAACCAGTCAGAATTGCTTTGACAGGCGTTACCCATGGACCTGGCCTCTATGATATGATTGCATTATTTGGTAAAGAAAAGGCCGTCAAACTCTTAGAAGATGCTTTGGCGTATTGTTCTGACAATTAAGAATTTGGCTAAATCTTAGCTGCCAATTATTGGTGTTGTTTATTGATGGTCAGATTTAGTCAGATATAAGGAGAAGTCTCGATGGATTTTGAACTTATTGAGCATGCCCTTCCCATACTGCTTCTTGGAGCAGGTGTGACGATTGAAATCACAGCGGTCAGCGTTGCCATTGGTTTCTTTATTGGCTTGTTTGTGGGCATTGCCAGAATTTCCCAGATGAAAATTTTAAGAATTCTGGCCACTATTTACGCTGACTGCATCAGAGGAACTCCTCTGCTGGTGCAAATCTTCCTTATATATTTTGCACTGCCAATTGTTACAGGGCACAGAGTTGAACCTTTTGCAGCTGCCGTTATTGCCTGCGGTATTAACAGCGGTGCTTATGTTTCTGAAATTTTCAGAGCAGGAATCCAGTCAATCGATATCGGTCAGACCGAAGCAGGAAGATCTTTGGGATTAACATGGTGGCAGACGATGTACTATGTAATACTGCCGCAGGCGGTCAGAAACATTCTGCCGCCGCTCGGTAATGAATTCATTGCGATGCTGAAAGATTCTTCTTTGGTTTCAGTTATTGGATTTGAAGAATTGACAAGAAGAGGACAGTTAATTATTGCTCAGACGTATGGATCCTTTGAAATTTGGACAACCGTTGCAATTCTTTACCTCATTATGACATTAGCAATTTCTCGAGTAGTTGCCGCTTTGGAAAAGAGATAATTATGCCTGAAACAAAAAATTTGATAGAGATCAAGCATATAAGCAAGAAGTTTGGTGATCTTACAGTTTTAAAAGACATCAGCCTGAAGGTCAAGGAAAAAGAAGTTGTGGTTATCATAGGACCGTCCGGTTCAGGAAAAAGTACGCTTTTACGCTGCATAAACGGACTTGAAACACCGACATCGGGCGCTATTTTCTTTGATGGCCTTGAGGTTAACGGGGAAAAGAACATCAATTACGTAAGAACTGAAGTCGGCATGGTCTTTCAGCGATTTAATTTGTTCCCGCATATGACAGTACTGCAAAATCTTATGCTGGCGCCTATGAAGGTAAGAAAGATTTCCTCTGATGAGGCGAAGGAAAGAGGTATGCTTCTTCTGAAGAAAGTCGGCCTTGCTGATAAAGCGGATTACAAACCGGCACAGCTCTCAGGCGGTCAGCAGCAGCGAGTCGCGATTGCCCGTGCTCTTGCGATGAAGCCGAAAGCTCTCTTGTTTGATGAACCGACTTCTGCACTGGATCCAGAAATGGTCCATGAAGTATTGGACGTCATGAAGGAAGTTGCTGAAGAGGGCATGACTATGGTCGTCGTTACTCACGAAATGGGATTTGCCCGTGAGGTTGGATCGCGCGTGGTATTTATCGACCAGGGCGTCACAGTAGAAGAAGGTACTCCGGAAGACGTGTTCAATCATACAAAAGAAGACCGGACAAAGGAATTCCTCTCCCAGGTTCTCTAAACAATCCTGCCATAATTTATTTTTATACCAAAGCCCAAATTTTTATAATATTTGGACAGCTATATTTCGGCTTTTAGATTGACGAAATTAAAAAATTATGGTATTGTTAAAACATGCTCAATCTGAGCAATGTAGTAATTTTTTTAGGAGGAATTTCCATGAAAGGTACAGTTAAGTGGTTCAGTGCAGAAAAGGGCTATGGCTTTATTGAAAGAGAAGAAGGCGGAGATGTTTTTGTTCATTTCTCTGCTATTCAGTCCGATGGCTTCAAGACACTGAATGAAGGTCAGAAAGTTGATTTCGAAATTATTGATGGTGCAAGAGGACCGCAGGCTGCAAACGTAAAAGTTGAAGGCTGATCACTTACTGAAGCAATAGAGCGAAAGTTTCTGAATCAAAGAATGGGAGTAAATCTTTAATGGATTTACTCCCATTTTTCATTTGTTTCATAAATATAAATTTAGGCTTATAGGACATTTCGTGTTGTTTTTATAGTCGATGAGCCCCGCGTTTATCGGGCTCCATCGGCATTTTAAGACTTTCAGTAATTCTTAAAGGGTGGACAAAACGTGTTGGTAAAAAGCCTCAAACCCCTGATAAATACAGGCTAAAATGGGATTTTATCTTTTCAGTGTGAATAATCTTCTGGAAAGATTATCGTTATGAAAAATAGATGCCCTTATTGTGTCTTTATCTGCTGCTGATGCGGAAAAGTGCGCATTTGAACACAAATCTGGAAGTGCTGAGAATATGGGCGCTTTTACGCTTCCAGCTAATTGTGATGAGATGGATTACAGTGCAGCTCGGGCGTATTTCAGTATGCCCCGTATTCTGCCCTTAATACAAGCATAATATAAATTTTTACCAACACGTTTTGTCCTATAACCCTAAATTTATAGTATGCTAATTATGATTAAATAATTTTGATTTGAAAAAAATTATAAATATCGTATAATAAATACATAAGGATAAGCAATTCAGCTTATTAAGGAAAGGGGGATCTTATTATGGAGTTAACAGTAAGAGGCAAAAATCTTGAGATCACCGATGCTTTACATACTTATGTAGAAAAGCATACGGGAAAGATTCAGAGGTACTTTGATAAACCCATTAAGATCAATGTTTTACTTCGCATTTCCAATATGACGAAAACTTGTGAAGTGACAGTGTTTGTTGATGGCGTAATTCTTCGTGGTGTTGAAAAGTCTGACGATATGTACAAATCGATCGACCTTGTTTTTGACAAAGTTGAAAGACAGATTCATAAATATAAGACACGCCTGGCAAAGAAATTCAAAGAAAGAAACACGCTCAGCAAACAGTTTATGCAGGAAGAAGAAGCTGTACAGCCTGTATCTGAATCTGCTTTTGAAATTGTTAAGACCAAACATTTCAACATTACCCCAATGTCTCCGGAAGAAGCAATTCTTCAGATGAATCTTTTAGGACATAGTTTCTTCATGTTCTTCAATTCCGAGACCGAAGGAATGGCTGTCGTTTATCGCAGAGATGACGGCAAGTATGGTCTGATTGACGCTAACAAATAAATTAGTAGAGATTAATGAAAAAGGGAGCGGAATATTCCGCTCCCTTTTGACTATATGGGGGTATTTTGATAAAATAAACAAGATGTACAGATGAATAGATATGCTGGAAGGATTAGATTCTTGAATCAATTTAAATAAGGAGCTGCTTCGATGTTTGATAAGTTTTTTGACAGGTTGTTCAATGGTTCAAATGAGAAAGAGATCAAAAAGATCCGCAAGATCGTTGAACAGGAAATAAATCCTCTTGAAGGTTCAATGAAGAAACTTAGCGATTCCTCGTTGGCAAACAAAACAAATGAATTTAAGGCAAGACTGGCGAAAGGGGAAACTCTTGATGATATCCTGCCGGAAGCTTTTGCTGTAATACGAGAAGCATCCCGCCGTGTACTTGGCATGCGTCACTTTGATGTGCAGCTGATTGGCGGTATTATCCTCCACAAGGGAAATATTGCTGAAATGTGCACCGGCGAAGGCAAGACCTTGGTTGCAACTGCTCCGGTATATTTGAACGCTCTGGAAGGAAAGGGCGTACACGTCATCACTGTCAACGATTATCTTGCTAAGCGTGATAGTGAATGGATGGGCCAGGTTTATAAATTCTTAGGACTTACTGTAGGACTGATTGTACATGATCTTGATTTCAACCAGAGAAAGATTGCCTACAACTCAGATATTACCTACGGGACAAACAATGAATTTGGCTTTGATTATCTTAGAGATAATATGGTCACATCATTGGATCAGATGATACAGCGTCCGCTGCATTTCTGCCTGATCGATGAAGTCGACTCCATTCTGATTGATGAAGCACGTACACCATTGATCATTTCCGGACCGGGACAGAAATCTACGGATAATTACTACGTAATGGCAAAACTTGTCCCGCAGCTGAAGAAGGATGAAGATTACACAATTGATGAAAAGCAGAAAACTGTTGCACCGACTGAAGCCGGTGTTGCAAAGATGGAAAAACTGCTTCATGTAGATAATCTTTATGACGCAGAAAATCTGGAATTAAACCATCTCTTCGTTCAGGCCCTGCGTGCGCAGGCCATGATGGAAAGAGACCGTGACTATGTCGTCAAGGATGGCGAAGTAGTTATTGTTGATGAATTTACCGGCCGACTGATGTATGGCCGTCGTTACTCTGATGGCCTCCATCAGGCTATTGAAGCAAAAGAGGGACTGGAAGTACAGCGTGAAAGCCAGACTCTGGCAACAATCACCTTCCAGAACTACTTCAGAATGTATGCTAAGCTCGCCGGTATGACCGGTACTGCAAAAACGGAAGAACAGGAATTTATCAAGATTTACGGACTTCCTGTACTTCAGGTTCCAACCAATAAACCGATACTGCGTAAGGATCTCCCCGATGTTGTCTTCAAGACAAAAGCAGGGAAGTACAGAGCGGTTGTCAAGGAAGTTCAGCGCAGACATCAGACCGGGCAGCCAATGCTTATTGGTACAACGTCGATCGAACAGTCCGAAGAACTCTCACATCTTTTGACCCAGGCAGGCATTGTCCACAGTGTACTGAATGCTAAATATCATGAACGTGAAGCAATGATTGTCGCTCAGGCAGGCCAGAAGGGGCAGGTTACCATCGCAACGAATATGGCAGGCCGTGGTACGGATATCCAGCTTGGCGAAGGTGTTGCTGAACTTGGCGGACTTGCGATTATTGGTACTGAACGTCATGAAAGCCGAAGAATTGATAATCAGCTTCGCGGACGTGCCGGCAGACAGGGCGATCCGGGTTCAAGCCAGTTCTTCCTTTCGCTGGAAGATGATCTTCTCAGAATCTTCGGTGGCGATAATATAAAGAAATTCATGGAAAAGATGGGCCTTGATGATGATGAACCGATCAACAGCAAGATGGTTTCAAATGCTATCCAGAAGGCCCAGAAACGTGTAGAAGCTCGTAACTTTGATATACGTAAGTACGTTCTCGAATACGACGATGTCATGAACCAGCAGCGTAAGGTCGTCTATGAACAGAGAAGAAGAATCCTTGAGGGCGAAAACATGAAGGACCAGATCCTGAACATGGTCGACACAATCATTGAAAAAGGAATGGAAATTTACGCTGATCCCAAATTATATCCGGAAGAATGGGATTTTGCCGGCCTTCTGAAGTATAGTGAAAAGTACTTCCTCTCACCGGGTGAACTTACGGTAGAACAGCTTGAAGAAATGAGCCGTGAAGAAGTAGAAGACAAACTGAAAACATGCGCTCATGAAACATATGACTCCAGAGAAAAATCCATTGGATCTCCTATGATGAGAGAACTCGAAAAGGCTGTCATGCTTAAAGTTGTCGATTCCAAATGGATGGAACATCTCGATGATATGGACATGCTCAAGGAAGGCATCGGCCTGCGTTCCTATGGTCAAAGAAATCCGATCGTAGAATACAAAGTTGAAGCTTATGACATCTTTGAGGAAATGCAGCAGGCTATGATGGAGACAATCATTCTCTATCTGTATCACATTCAGATCAGATTTGCTGAAGAGCCTCCGGCTGAAGCTGTAGAACAGGATGACCATTTGAAAGATGCAACACCTCATTATGTCAATGAAGATTCATCCTATACAGACAATGAAAATGCCAGCAAGAATTAAGTCACTTCACATATAAAGAATACCAAGCATTGAATAAAGAGAGAGAGATGATATATCAGATGTTAGAAGATTTAAAGAAAACACTAACTGATTTACTGAGTCATGAGAGAGAAATAAGGGATTCACTTTGACTTACCCAGACTGAAAGAACGAATCAAGAGTTATGACGTCCAGATGAGCGATCCGACATTCTGGAATGATGCTGACAAGGCCAGAGAAATTTCCCAGAAGGCGACAGAAGCAAAGGATGCTTATGAAACATATACAAATCTGTTTCAGCGTGCAGAAAGCTTGAAGGATATCCTTGACCTGGCAATCGAAGAAGATGACCAGGAAATGGAGCCTGAAATTGCAGAAGAATTAGCCGAGGTCAAGGCAATCCTTGATAAAAAGGAAATAGAACTTCTTCTGAGCGGCCAGTATGACAAGAATAATGCCATTATCACGTTCCATGCCGGTGCTGGCGGTACGGAAGCTCAGGACTGGACAGAGATGCTCATAAGAATGTATATCAAATGGGCTGAATCAGAAGGCTTTACGATAGAAGAACTCAATATGCTCCCAGGCGATGAAGCTGGTATAAAGAGTGCGGAATATATGGTCAAGGGAGAGTATGCTTACGGTTTCCTGAAATCCGAAAAAGGCGTTCATAGACTTGTCAGAATATCTCCGTTTGACGCTGCCAAACGCCGCCATACTTCATTCTCTGCTGTTGATGTAATGCCGGAAATCAGCGATGATGTCCAGGTGGACCTGAATATGGCTGATGTCAGGGTCGATTACTATCGTTCAAGCGGTGCAGGCGGACAGCACATTAATAAAACAAGTTCAGCTGTCCGTATGACACATATCCCTACCGGGATTGTGGCAGCCTGCCAAAACGAACGTTCACAGTTCCAGAATAAAGAGCAGTGCTTAAGACTCCTTCGCGCAAAGCTTTATGAACTAGAATTGAAAAAACGTGAAAACATGACAAAGGAAATTGAAGGCGAGCAGCAGTCGATTGAATGGGGCAGCCAGATTCGTTCCTATGTTTTCCAGCCGTACACACTGGTAAAAGATAACAGGACTGGTGTAGAAACAGGCAATATCCAGGGTGTCATGGACGGAGATCTGAATCCATTTATCGAAGGTTACCTGAAGATGAACAAGTTCAACTCCAAGGCACAGTAAAAGGTGGAAATAATGAAAGCTATGCATAGTGGTTTTGTTAAGGTTTTAACAGTTTTAATATGCATTGGTGCAATTGCTGCAGGGATGATCTCCCTGCAGCGTAATCATGTAGAAACTGCTGCAAGAACCGTAGAAATGGTTTATGATTACAATAATATTATCGACAGCGCATCTGTGGAGAAAAAAACACCGGATGAGCTTTTTTCGCTTTATAAGCAAAGTGGGATAACCTCTCTGGCAGTGTATGATGAAACTCCGGAAAAATTGGTTAATCATAACTATTTGAAGGTTTACCGTGGTTCTGATTTTGCTTTTAGAAATCCTTCTGAAGCAGGCAGGATCGATAAAGATAAGATTTACATTCAGCAGGGTTCAGAAGATAACAGCGCCGAATATTTCGGCGAAGTAAAAGAGCACCTGAATGCACTTCTTCGTCCTGAAGACTTAGAAGAACATCAAATTGCAGGCACCGATACACTTGAAGTGAACGGAGCATATGATAAATTTATGACGATGCCTCTTGGCATATTCAAGCAATCCATCAAAAATGCGGCTGCAAAAGGATTCTATGTAGTAGTAAGACCATCCAATATCCCGCATGTAACACAAGATGATGTTCAGCTGTTCTTGGATGCTGTATCGTCTTCGGATAAAGTGAGTGCTGTTATATTCCAGGGAAAGGAAGCGTTGGGATATAAAAGCCAGCTTAAATATCTTGCCGGCGGGCTCCAGAAACTTAAAATCCCCGTTGTTCTTATAGAGGCTCAGAATCAGCTCGGCTTTGAACGCCAGGATGGTATTTTGGATCTTGCAAGATATATGGACTATGATGTCGTCCGTCTGTATGCCATGTCAAAAGATGAACTGATTAAAATCAGTCCGGATGAAGCTGCATCCAGATTCTATATTTCTGATATTGAACGAAATATAAGGATGAATCTTTTCCCGTCTTACAAGTTTGCTGCTGATGGCAAGACCTTGTCTGAGACGAATGCAGAATATATTTCTGATGTCAAGCAGAGGCTTGAAGAACATGGTTTCTCGGTAGGGAAGGCTTCCATCATGGAACCATATTTCCCTAATTCCATAGTACGCGCTATTGCTATGGCAGGTGCTGCATCATTATGCGTACTTGCATTTGTTCTGATATTCCCTGCCGCATTTAAATTCGGATATGTGATTGAAATCGCTGTGCTCCTACTTACACAGGGCTTATTCTGGCTGACGCATTCCGTCCTGCCTTTGCAGATGCTTGCCCTTGGATGTGCCGTCTGCACTCCGGTAGTTGTTGTGTCTTTATTCCTTGAATATTGCATCAAGCAGAAGAACAAAGCTTTCTCCGAAATCGGCTGGGGCAGACTCTTCGTGGAATCCGTCGCTATTCTGTGGATTGCAGGAATTCTTTCCCTTATCGGCGCCCTGTTTATCAGCGGCCTTCTCGGGGACATCAGATTCTTGCTGGAGATGCAGATTTTCAGAGGTGTAAAAGTAACCTTTTTGCTCCCTATTATCCTGGTATCCATTATCTATATTCAAAAATTCCCTTTCTTCGGACATGTAGTTGCATCAGACAGAGATTTCGTTCAGTTTGTCAAGAAATTCTGCTCTGTACAGATAAAGCTGGGATTATTGGCCGGGCTTGGGATTCTTGCAATTGTCGGGTATGTCTTTATAGGCCGCAGCGGTAATAATGGGGCTCCTATACCTGCTTTTGAAATTGCCTTAAGACGTTTCCTGGAAGATACCATGTATGCCCGTCCAAGAGAAAAAGAGTTCTTGTTCGGACACCCCGCCATCCTGCTGTCTTTGGCTGCATTATATAGGAAATGGCCGCAGATCCTGCATTATCTCTTAATTCTTGCGGTAACGATAGGGCAGGGATCCATGGTCGAAACCTTCGCGCATATGCGCAGCCCCTTTATCCTGAGCTTTATCAGGGGACTGGATGGTCTGGCCGCTGGTACGCTGTCCATGGTTGCAGCACTTTTGGGTGTAATGATTCTGGCACGAATTACTAAGTTTTTTGGAGAACGATATGGCAAATTATAAAATCGTAATCTCTGGCTATTATGGTTTTAATAACGCCGGTGACGAAGCCATGCTGTCAGCCATAATACAGTCACTTAGAAGTACTTTTGATACTCCGGAGATTACTGTTATTTCTGGTTCTCCAGCCAAGACATCCTGGATTTTTGATGTTAAGGCAATTCCGCGCTTCGGCATGCTTCCTATCATAAAAAGTATATTCCGTTCTGATCTCATCATAAGCGGAGGCGGAAGCCTCCTGCAGGATGTGACCAGCTGGAAAAGCATGATTTATTATTTATCCATCATTACGCTGGGCGTTTTATTCAGGAAACGGGTCTTCCTTTATTCACAGGGGATAGGACCGGTCAGATACCGTGTAATCAGAATTGTACTGAAACATGTCCTTAACCATGTGGATGTTATAACGGTCAGGGATAAGGAATCAAAAGGTTTTCTTGAAAGACTGGGTGTCAAACGCAGGATATATACAACGGCAGATGCCGTCCTTTCACTGCATCCCCCGAAGCTGGAACCTGGAAGAGCAATTCTTGATGCAGAAGGGATTCCCGCCGATAAGAAAATCATTGGCGTTGCCATCAGACGCTGGGAGAAAAAGTATTCCTGGACAAATGATTTGATTTCCTACATTAATAAGATTGCTTCGTTGAAAGATTATGCTGTTGTCTTTATACCGATGCAGTCACCTGATGACAGAGTGGCTTCCGAAGAAATAGCAGGAAATCTTGCTAAGGAAAATATTTTCCGTCTGCAGGGCGGATATACTCTGGACGAATTAATTTCTATTATCGGCAATTGTAATCTGATTGTTGGAATGAGACTGCATGCCTTGATCTTTTCTGCACTGATGAGGGTTCCTTTTATAGGGATTTCCTATGACCCTAAAATAGATAACTTTTTGAGTTTGATTGGTCTTGAACCGGGTGCTTCTGTGCAACATCTGGATGCAGAAAAGTTGTATAATAAGACATGTCACATCCTTGAACACGGAATGCCTCCTAAGGTATGGGATTCTGTTCAAGATCTTCAACATTATGCAGGTGAAAATGCTAATATTCTGAGACGCTTTGTTGAAACAAAGGAGGAAACCAGATGAGTCATCTGAGTGAAAGTGAAATTCAGGGCCTGAAGAACAAGGCTAAAAATTTGCGTATTGATATTATAAAAATGATAACTAAAGCAAATTCGGGACATACAGGAGGCTCCTTATCTGTCATCGATCTGCTGACTTTATTATTCTTTAAAGAAATGAAAGTGAATCCAGCCCAGCCTCAGGATAAGGAAAGAGACAGATTTGTCCTCTCCAAGGGTCATGCAGCTCCGGCTCTGTACGCTGTCCTGGCTGATAAAGGATATTTCCCGAAGGAAGAATTGTCTCATTTAAGACAGGCTGGTCATATCCTTCAGGGGCATCCGGACATGAAACATATCCCGGGTGTGGATATGACAACAGGTTCTTTAGGCCAGGGAATCAGTGCTGCATGCGGCATGGCTCTCTGTGCAAAAATAGATAAAGCATCCTGGAGAGTTTATGCAGTTCTCGGCGATGGAGAATTAGAAGAAGGCCAGGTCTGGGAAGCTGCAATGTATGCAGGAAATTACAAACTGGATAATCTGACTGCATTCGTTGATAACAACGGCCTGCAGATTGACGGACCTATTACAAAGGTCATGTCTCCGCTGCCTATTGCTGATAAATTCAAAGCTTTTGGATGGAATGTTTTATCAGTCAATGGACATGATATGGCTGAACTTCATGATGCTATTGAAAAAGCAAAAGCCACAAAGGGCAAGCCGACAATGATAATCATGAAGACTGTCAAGGGCAAGGGAATCCCTGAAATTGAAAATCAGGTTGGCTGGCATGGCAAAGCACCGTCAGAAGAGGAATGTGAAAGATTTATTAAAGTTCTGGAGGCAGAATAATGGGTAAAGCTACGCGTGACGCTTATGGTGAAGTTTTAAAAGAATTAGGTGGAGAAAATCCGGACATTGTCGTATTAGATGCTGATTTATCCTCATCAACAAAAACACAGGTATTTGCTAAAGCCTACCCTGATCGTTTTTTCAATACCGGTATTGCCGAAGCAAATATGATGGGTGTAGCCGCAGGCTTAGCTGCTGCAGGAAAAATTCCGTTTGCATCCACATTTGCAGTTTTCGGGGCTGGCAGAGCCTATGAACAGATTAGAAACTCTATCTGCTATCCTAAATTAAACGTTAAAATTGCCGTAACACATTCAGGTCTGACTGTTGGTGAAGATGGTGCTACCCATCAGATGCTCGAGGATATTTCTCTGATGAGAGCATTGCCTAATATGACTGTAATTGTTCCTGCAGATGGCGAGGAAACAAAAGCTGCAGTTCGCTGGGCAGCTTCCTATCATGGTCCTGTTTATATCAGAATGGGTCGTGCAAAATGCGAAGACATCACGCCGGAGGGCCATGTCTTTACGCCAGGATGCTGCACCACTTTAAGAGAGGGCAGTGATTTGACGATCATCGCCTGCGGAATCATGGTCGAAAAAGCAGTACAGGCCTCTGATGAATTGGCAAAACAGGGAATTTCTGCCAGAGTTCTTAACATGAGCTCTATTAAACCGATTGATGAAGCTGCCATTAACAAAGCTGCTTCTGAAACAGGTGCGATTCTTACATGTGAAGAACACACCGTCAAAGGCGGTTTAGGCGGAGCTGTCGCTGAAGTTCTCTGCCTGAATAAACCGGTTCCCATGTCTATGATTGGTACGAATGACACATTTGGCGAATCTGGCAAAGCAGAAGATTTATTAAAGAAATACAATCTGACTTCAGAACATATTGTAGAAGAGGCAGTAAAACTTATCACTAGGAAGTGAGGATTTTTAATGATTACTTTTGATGATGTGTCATTAAATTATGATGCCAGACATACTGCTTTAAGCAATATAAATATACATATCGACAAAGGAGAGTTTGTCTTTATCGTAGGCCCCAGCGGAGCGGGGAAGTCAACCTTTGTTAAGATACTCACACATGAACTGGTTCCTGAAACCGGTTCTGTCATTGTAAATAACATCAAGATCAATAAGCTCAAACCCAGCAAAGTACCTTATTACAGAAGAAGTCTTGGAATTGTATTCCAGGATTTCAGGCTGCTGTCTGAAAAAACAGTTTTTGAAAATATAGCTTTTGTACTGAGGGTTACTGGTACAAAATCGAAAGACATCAAGGAAAGAGTCAATAAAGTTCTCGATCTTGTAGGACTTCGTGGAAAGGAAAAAGAGCTTCCGAGCAAATTATCCGGTGGTGAACAGCAGAGAGTTGCTATTGCGCGTGCTTTAGTTAATCAGCCCACATTACTTATCGCCGACGAACCGACGGGCAATCTGGATCCTAAGACATCCGAAGAAATTATGAAGCTTTTTACAGAAATCAATCATATGGGAACAACTATTATCATGGTTACCCATAATAAAGATCTGGTTAATGCTATGCATAAAAGGGTTGTAAATATCGAGGAGGGCCATATTGTCAATGATGTGAAGAAAGGTGGCTATGATCTAAATGTTTAGTTCTTTATCTTATTTTTGGGGTGAAACATTTAGGTCCCTCTTAAGAAACAGATTCATGGCTCTGGCTTCCATTCTGACAGTAACGCTTTCCATGTTTATACTCGGGGTATTTCTTGCTGCTGTTCTGAATATTAACCATATGGCGTCCTATCTGGAAAATCAGGTGGAAATGACGATATATCTTAAGGATGGTCTCACCACCAATCAGGTAATGGATGTTGGCAAACAGTTAAAAACTCTTCCAGGCCTCAAGGAAATTTCATTCACAAACAAGGATCAGGCCATGGCTGAATTCCGCGAAAGGATGAAGGATCAGCAGGGGCTTCTGGATGCAATCAACGGCAATCCGCTTCCTGCTTCTTACAAGACATCCTTTACCACTCCGGATCAGCTGAAAGAAGCTGCACAAACGGTAGCAAAATATAATAGTGTCGAAAGTGTGCAGTATGGACAGGATATTATTGAACAGCTTTATAAAGTTGCTCAGGTAATAAGAATCAGCGGCGTTGTTCTTATTGCATTCCTGGCAGGCGCAGAACTGTTTATTATTTCCAATACCATCCGCCTTACAGTCTTTGCAAGAAGGCGCGAAATTCAGATTATGAAGTATGTCGGCGCTACTAACGGCTTCATCCGCTGGCCATTCCTCTTCGAAGGCATGATTATAGGCCTGATTGGTTCCGGTATTGCTTCTTTCATCTTATGGGAAGGCTATAAACTGGCAATCAATGAAATGACCGGGGCAGGGCTTGTATTTATCCCTATCATTCCTCTCTGGCCATTCATGATGTATACCACCTTGATCATTTTGGCCATTGGTATAATTATCGGCATACTGGGCAGTGCAATTTCACTTCGTAAATATATGAAGGTGTAATTAATGAATAGAAAAAATCAATTTGCTTTATCGATTATCATAGCCTGCACCTTAGCCGCGTCATCTTATCAGGGGACTTTTGCCGATGATCTTGATGATCAATTACAGGATATTCAAGGTCAGATAGATGAATCACATAATTCTCAAGCAAATTGGCAGGAGATTATTGACCAGGTAAATGTAAAGCTGAGAGCGATCCAGGTAGATCTAGATGCTGCAAATGCCAGACTCAAAGATATTCAGAATCAGCAGGCACAGATCAATGCTCAGATAAAACAGACTCAGGAGGAAATCAGAAAGGCACAGGAGCATTTGCTCCAGCATCAGAAGGTCCTGAACCAGAGAGTCCGTTCCATCTACATGCATGGCCAGCTGAACTACCTTGAAGTTATAACTGGTGCAAAGAGTTTCAGTGATTTTGCAAACCGGCTGGAACTTTTAAAACGTGTCATCAGGTCAGATTATAATTTAATATTGGAAATCCAGAATCAGAAAGCCCAGATTGAAGCTAAAGAAGAACAATTGGAAAAGGATAAGGCAAGATTAGATGCACTCGCTCAGGAAGCTCAGAAAGCACAGAGTCAGATTGCAGCTAAGAAAGCTGAACAGCAGAAAGTTCTTGATGATGCGAAAGACAATAAGGCTGCAGCTGCTCAGATGGAACAAGATTTGATTGCTGAATCTAAGCGGGTTCATAACTTGATTCAGGAACGACTCCGCCAGCAGGAAGCTGCCAGACAGGCTGCCTCGCAGTCCGGTGGTGAAGCGCCATCCTATACGCAGGGCAGCGGTGTTCTCAGCTGGCCATGCAACGGTCCAATCACTTCTCCATATGGCTACCGTGTCCATCCGATATTTGGAACGACAATCTATCACTCCGGTATTGATATAGGCGTCGATTATGGAACTCCGATTCATGCCGCTGACAGCGGAACCGTTATTTATGTCGGCTGGATCAGCGGTTACGGGAATGCAGTCATCATAGACCATGGAAACGGAATGCAGACACTTTATGGACATAACCAGTCGCTGAATGTTTCTGAAGGTCAGAGCGTTTCAAAGGGCCAGGTCATTGCCTTTGCCGGTTCCACGGGCAACTCCACAGGGCCTCACTGCCATTTTGAAGTGCAGGTAAACGGTTCAGCCGTTGACCCGATGGGTTACTTATAATGTCTAAGTTCCATATGTCCTGGAAGAACGTATTGCTTCATATTGTTCTTTGCCTGGCACTCTGCATCGTGTTTCTTACAGGTGTGCTGTACTGGCTTACGGATGATCCTCAGGCATTTATAGGATTCCTTTGCAATTACCGTACGGTAAAGGCGGATTATTATGAGCCTGTATCTGACAGAGTCCTGTTTGAAGGCGCTGTAAACGGAATGGTGAAATCACTGGGAGATCCCTATTCAACATATCTTACTGGTGAAAAGCTGAATTCCTTCATACAGGGGATAAACGGAGAATATCACGGTATCGGCATCATTATCGGTTTTACCATTGATAAAGAACCTGTGATATTATATGTCATTCCCAATAGCCCTGCTGCCTCAGCCGGACTGAAATCCGGAGATGTCTTGAAATCTGTGGATGGAAAGAGCATCGATGGATGGGAACCGAATGCCATCTCTCAGTCAATTCAGGGAGAATCTGGAACGTCTGTCAAGATTGGATATACCAGAGGCAGTGAATCCTATTCTTCGGATATTATACGTTCTGATATTAATATCCCCAGCGTCTCGTCTTCTATGGCAAGCCCTGATACAGGATACATTCATATATTCATCTTCGCCAAGAATACACCATCTGAATTCAAGCAGGCATTAGCCGATCTGAAATCAAAGGGCATGCAGAAGCTCATCATTGATTTGCGTATGAATCCTGGCGGTTCCATCGAATCCGTTGTGGATATTGCTGATCAGATACTGAGCAAGGGACTCGTTCTAAGTTATATTCCTAAAAATGGAGCCCCTAAGCAATATGATATAGAGGGAATTTCAAATCCTATGCCGATGGCAATCCTTGTTGACAGGAACAGTGCCAGTGCTTCTGAAATATTGGCTGGTGCCGTTCAGGCCAGACATGAAGGGCTTATCATCGGTGAAACTACTTTTGGCAAGGGAACCATACAGGATGTCATTTTTGAAAATGATCAGGATGCTGCTTTGAAGATCTCAATCGGCGAATACAAGACTGCTGACGGCAAAAAGATCAACAAGGTCGGAATTACGCCTGATATAAAGATTTCCCAGGATGGGAAAGCCTTTGATGCCGGACATGACTCCGTGTTACAGTTTGCTGTCAAAAAACTTCAGGATACATGATAAAAAAACTGCAGCGATTTTCTTATATCGTTGCAGTTTTTATATATCAGGAAGCTGGATTTTCAAACTCTGCTTTATTTTGAAATTTACCATGCAGAAATTTCTATTATTAAATTATTTAGGCATGACAGATGATATTCAAATCAGCTATAATAGAAGCTGAATGATTATGTGTTTTTATTGAAAGAATCAAGAGGTTTCATATGTTTATCGATAGAGCAAAAATTATAGTAACGTCAGGTGCCGGCGGCGACGGAATGGTTTCCTTCCGTCGTGAGAAGTATGTTCCGCGCGGAGGCCCGAGCGGCGGAGACGGCGGCAAAGGCGGTTCCGTCATTGTCGTTGCAAATCCTGATTTAAATACTCTCGTCAATTTCCGCCGTCACAGGCACTTTACAGCCAATAAGGGTGAAAATGGCGGTGCAAAGGAAATGTTTGGCAAAAATGCTGAAGATGTCATCGTCGAAGTTCCTTTGGGAACAATGATTTATGATAATAAAACTGGCGAACTTCTTGCGGATATGACGCAGGAAGGCCAAAGAGCAGTCATTGTCAAAGGCGGACATGGCGGAAGAGGCAACTCTCATTTTGCAACAAGTGCTGTCCGTGCCCCTACATTTGCTGAAAAAGGGGAACCAGGAGAGCAGAAAGAAATCAGACTGGAACTTAAGATTTTAGCAGATGTGGGTCTTTTGGGATTCCCAAGTGTCGGCAAGTCCAGTTTCCTTAAGAAAGTTTCCGCTGCCAAGCCGGAAGTTGCAGCATATCACTTTACTACACTTTCCCCGATCCTTGGCGTGGTAAGTCTTGACGACGAAAGAAATTTCGTTGTTGCAGATATTCCGGGCCTTATTGAAGGCGCAAGCCAGGGCGTTGGTCTTGGGGATGAATTCCTTCGTCATGTAGAACGCACAAAGGTTTTGATCCATATTCTGGATGCTGCCGGAAGCGAAGGCAGGGATCCTTTTGATGATTTTAACATTATCAATAATGAGCTCTCGTTGTACAGCCCAAAACTTCTTCAGAAAAAACAGATTGTTGCAGCCAATAAGATTGATTTGATACAGGATCCTAAAGTGCTTGATGATCTGAGGAGCAAAATCGAAGCGAAAGGTTATGAATTCTTCCCGATCAGTACACTGACAGGAGAGGGAATCCGCCCGCTGCTTGAAAGCGTATGGGACCTGCTGCAGGAAATTCCGGATGTCCAGAATGAGGAATCCGAAAAAGTTATTGTTTATGAAGAACCTAAAGAGGAATTCACTGTCGAAGTCAAGGATGGCGTATTCTACATAACAGGGAAGCGTATTGAAAAGCTCGTAAGCATGACAAACTTTGAGGATTACGTTTCTTTGAGACGTTTTGATCGTGCATGGAAATTCATGGGCATCGATAAGCTGCTCAAAAAGAATGGCATTCAGGAAGGCGATACCGTCAACCTTTATGGAACTGAATTTACGTTCTCTGACAATAGGAATCAGGAAGAGACAGAAGAATAGTCTTAGAGGAGTGTCTTAATATGCTTACCAGCAAACAAAAACAATATTTGAAAGCGCTGGCATCTAAAATGCCGGCAGTTCTTCAGATTGGCAAAGAAGGTAATACTGAAAGCGTCTTAAAGAGTGCGGAAGATGCTTTACTGGCCCGTGAATTTATTAAAGTTAAAATCAACCAGAATTCAGATGAAGATATAAAGGAAACAGCCTCTTATATTGCAGATAAACTTCAGTGTGATGTTGTCCAGGTGATTGGAAGGACCTGTGTCCTTTTTAAGCAAAAAGAGAAGAAGTCACATTATGAGCTGCCCTGAAAATAAACATCGGTCTTTACTTAAGAACAAGAAAAGAATAGTGATCAAGGTTGGAACCAGTTCAATAACCTATGATAACGGCAAGATCAATCTGCGTTTTATTGATCACCTGGCCCGCCAGATATCCGATTTGAAAAACAGCGGACTGCAGGTTATTTTAGTTACCTCTGGTGCCATCGGAGTAGGACTTCCCGAGCTCGGCTTTGAGAAAAAACCAGATTACCTGCCATATAAACAGGCCGCCGCAGCTGTCGGCCAGGGAATACTTATGAATATTTATGAACATACTTTTCATGAGTATGGCCAGGTTGTGGCACAGATGCTTCTTACCAAGGGCGATGCGGTAAATTCCAGCAGATACCTGTATATGAAGGGGACATTGGTTTCACTTCTTGAGCTTGGTGCGATCCCTATCATCAATGAAAATGATGCTGTTACCGCTGATGAGATAAAAATCGGTGACAATGATACGCTGTCGGCGATTGTTGCCAGCATATCTGATGCAGATCTGCTGATTATCTTATCTGATATTGACGGGCTTTATGATGCCGATCCGCGTACACATGAAAATGCCAGGATCATTCATGAAGTACCTGAGTTTACCCGCAGCTTATTCAGCATGGCAGGAGGTTCAGGAACTGCCCGGGGTACAGGCGGAATGTATACGAAGCTGCAGGCTGCTGAAATATGTGTCCGCTCTGGGATTGACATGATTGTGGCCAAGAGTGATGAACCTGAAATCCTTTACCGTTTGGTTGAGGGCGAGCAGTTAGGCACGCTTTTCTATGCTGAAAATGTCCACCCGCAGCTGAAGAAGCGCGATATCATTATCGGTACCGCTGTTAAAGGAAGAATTTATGTGGATAAGGGATGCAGTGAAGCCATCCTCCAAAAGGGATCGAGCCTTCTTCCTGTAGGAATAGTCAGCGTTGAAGGACAGTTTTCTGATGGGGATACTGTTGCCGTATATTGCGGCGATACAGAATTGGCCCGCGGCATAACGCACTATAATAACGCAGATATAGAAAAGATCAAAGGCTGCCATTCAGAAAAATTAGAAAGTCTCTTGGGATATGCACCGCCATATGAAACAGTCATTCATCGAGACAATTTGCTGATCATGAGATGATAAGATGAGTATATTCACGAAATCAAAATGGCTTTTGTTTTATTACACGAAGCACCCAAAGGGAAAATTTGAACTGCGCCATATTTTAGAACTAATCATTACATTGCTGATATTCATTTCACTTTCGGAAGTGGTGTTGTATATATGTCTAAACGCATAGGGATATTCGGCGGCTCTTTCAATCCAATACACATCGGTCATCTTGTCATAGCAGAAGCTGCATGGCAGGAGTTCGGTCTTGAGAAAGTGCTTTTCATCCCATCTGGTGATACGCCTAACAAAGACATGCACCATATAGATAAACATTTAAGATACAACATGGTTCAGAAGGCAATAGAAGGAAATGAGCATTTTGATATTTCTCCTATTGAAAGAGAGCGAGAAGGCCCCTCTTATACGGTAGATACGATCAGGCTGCTGAGGACTTCATTGAGTCATGACTGCCAGATTTTTTTCATTTGCGGCACTGACGCTATAGTCGATCTGCCGAATTGGAAATATAATAAGGAACTCCTTGATTCATGTGACTTTATCGCTGCGAGCCGGCCGGGGAGCGAGATACAGTTAGAGGAATCAATCCGTTTCTTTGGCGAAACCGGAATAAAGAAAATTCATCCTTTAAATACGCCTGAACTGGATATTTCCTCTACGAAACTAAGAGAATTAATTGCAAACAAGAAATCAGCCAGATATTTTATACCTGACAATGTACTAACTTATATTAAGAAATATCATCTTTATGAGGCATGAGAGGCATATGGACTTAATAGATATTCAAAAGGACTTAAAAAAAATACTCAGCGCGAAAAGATATCGTCATTCTGCCGGCGTTGCAGACTCTGCCAGGGCATTGGCCGATAAGTATGGTGCAAATGCTGAGAAGGCATACATAGCCGGTTGGGTTCATGACTGTGCAAAGGAATTATCTCTTTCAGAAATGCATGATATAGTCAATGAACATTCACTCAGGCTTGATAAATATGTACTGTCCAGCAAAGCCCTGCTTCACGGACCCGTCGGCAGTATTTTGTGCGAAACCAAGTATGGAATAGATGATAAGGACATCAAAAGTGCAATTTTTTATCATACGACAGGCCGCACAAATATGACACTTCTGGAAAAGATCATTTTCCTGGCAGATTATATCGAGCCATCCAGAGATTTCCCCGGGGTGGATACTATCAGGAAGCTTGCAGAGAAGGATCTTAATCAGGCAGTTCTCTCTGCTTACAACTCAACAATCAAGCATTTAATTGATCAGGATGCTTATATATACGATTTAACTTTCCTCGGCAGGAATGATATGGTTCTTTTGATAGATGGTGAAAATGATACGGCCAGATAAAAAGAGAAAAGGAAAACTTAAAATAGGGCGCATCCTGCTGGCAGTCCTGCTTTGCATCGCCTGTATTTTTCTGGGCATATCCGCTTTCAGCAAAATTGGATTTCCTGGCAGGATTTTAGGTCAAAAGGATGCAGGGCCTTCCTATTACCTCGTTATAGGAACATATGATAAAGAGAATACCGATGCGGATCTTATACTGCTCGTCGCATGGAATGAAGTGAATAAGAAGGTTTCGTTTATATCAATACCGCCAAACACTCAGATCGGACGTCCGGAGGGCAAAAGTGTACTTCTGAATAAGACGTATTCAGAAGGCGGTGCTGAGGAAACAAAGAGTGCGATCGAGAACCTGCTTCATATCAGGATTGATAAATACGCGGTGTTTAATACTTCTGCTTTTGAAAATCTGGACACTACAGAAAAAGGTGTAAATCTTTACGTTGAAAAGGATATGAGCCATTTTGACAAGTACGGCCAGCCGGATATAAACATACGCAAGGGATATCAGAAGCTTGACGGGGACCAGGCACTTGGCTATTTACGTTTCATTGATGCTCAGGATGGCGAAATAGGGCGCCTGCAAAGGCAGGAAAGATTGATCAAGGCATATATTGCCTCACTTCAGAATAATCCCTCCTTATACAACTGGGTTGAAGCCAGATACCATTGGGACAGCGTTGATAGTGATATAACTTCTTCTGAAATCGCTAAGATTATCTATAAGGTCTCTGGCTATGAATCTTCAGATTTCAAATTTATCATTCTTCCAGGAGAAAAACAGACGAAAAACGCTCAAAAAGTCTGGGTTATGAACCCGGTGGAGGCTCAGAAGATCATTGCAATGACCATGGAGCAGGATAGTTAATTATATTAAAGGAGATAATGATGAATAACGTTTTACAAACAATATGCGATGCATTGGCAAACAAAAAATGTGTTAATACAAAAGTACTGGATGTACGTGAATTGACAACAATTGCAGATTATTTTGTTCTTACTTCTGCCAGAAATAAGAAAAATACACAGGCTGCCGCAGATGAAGTCGAAGAAAAACTTAAGGAAACAGGAATTATCGCTATAAGAAAAGAAGGCTACAACGAAGGCGACTGGATCCTTCTTGACTTTGGTGATATTCTTGTTCATATCTTTATCGATGATGAAAGACGCAGATTTGATTTCGATACTTTATGGAAAGATGCACCAGCTGAAGAATTCCATGAAGCAGAAGTGCCAGAAAATGATGCACAGTAATAAATTGCCATGAGGAATAGTGATTTGAAGGCAATGGGAAACTTAAAAGAAAATACAATTGAAGAACTTACAGTAGTACGTCTTTCAGATATGGGCGCATTTCTGGAAGCTGGAACCGGTAATACAAGCGATGACATACTGCTGCATAACAATCAGCAGACTCACCCGGTGGAAGTAGGACAGAAAGTTACGGTATTCTTATACCATGACCCTCATCACCGTTTGACGGCAAGTATGCATCTTCCGCAGATTCCTCTGGATGGCATAGGTTATGTCTGTGTTCTTTTGACCACCAGATTCGGTGCATTTGTCGATGTTGGTACGGAACGCGGGATATTCCTTCCGTTCTCGAACATGATTGGACGAGTGGAAAAGGATCAGTATATCTGGGTTAAATTATACAAGGATAAATCTAACCGTCTCGCTGTGACTATGCATGTAGAAGATGAAATGAGAAGAATCGCACTGCCCTGTCTTGAGTATAAGGTGGGCGATTCCATTACTGGAACCATATATAACATGACTCCGGAAGGTGCATTCCTTATCTCCAAAGATCGTCATATCTTATTTTTACATAAATCTGAACTCCGTGATGATATAAAAATGGGAAGCGAGATCAAAGGAAGAATCGTATTTATCAGGAAAGACGGCCATGTAAACATATCCCTGCGTCCTCAGAAGGAATCTGCAATGGGTACTGATGCCGAAGCTCTCCTGAAAAAGCTCACGGAAAATGGGGGAGAATTGTTTATCACAGATTCTTCGGATCCACAGGAAATTAAAGATATGCTTGGGATCAGCAAATCTGCATTTAAGCGTGCAGTCGGAAATCTGTTAAAGAAGAAATTGATTGATTTAGGTGAAAAATCGATTCGATTAGTAAAATAGCATATGCGGCAGCATAAAAAGGGCTGTGACAAAATGATTACACATTTTGCCACAGCCCTTTTGCTTTTGTTGATTAGTTATGGAAACAGAATGCCTTACATGTGTCTGTATAAACCGATAACCTTGCCTCTGATGATAACATCCTTGGAAATAATCGGTTTATAAGCATCGTTTTCCGGCTGAAGCCTGATATGATCTGCTTCCCGGTAAAAACGCTTGACAGTTGCCTCGTCATTGCCGACGAGTGCAACAACGATATCTCCGTTTCTTGCATCATCCTGTTCGGATACGATCAGATAATCGCCTTCCTTGATACCGGCATTAATCATGCTGTCTCCGCGAACGACAAGAATAAAGCAATTATTATCTTTCCCAATAAGTTCAGACGGCATAGGGAAGATCGATTCCAGGTGTTCATCAGCGACGATTGGTTCACCTGCACGAACAGCTCCGACCAAAGGCATAGGAATCATCTTCTTATGACGCCAGGAAGCATCATTGACAACTTCGATAGCTCTGGAGCTGGCCGGATCCCTTTTTATAACGCCAAGTTCTTCCAGGCGGGCAAGATATCCATGTACTGTTGAAGTGGAACGTAATCCAACAGCCTGACAAATCTCACGAACAGTAGGCGGAAATCCGTCTTCCCAGACTTTTTGTCTGATAAAATCCAATATACTCTGTTCTCTACTTGTCAATTCTCTATCTTTTTTACCGAGTCTTTTAGCAGCCACTTTTTATAAACGTCCCTTCTAAAACAAACTTTCTTATTTATATATAATATGAATATTTATTTGCTATTATTATACAATACCATATTTTCAAAATCAAACAAGAGTTCACAGAAACGTCAGAATTCAATATATCTAATGTTCAGAACATATTAAAAATTATCTAAATTCTAATTTTATGTTCGATTGTGCGAATTTTTGTTTTGGTGTAGTATCTTATATAGAAATAACGTTCTAAAGAATAATAGTTTGTTTGTGCTTTTAGGAGGCTGCTATTATGCGTAAGATAATGTTCTTGCTAATTACTACCGTATTATTCTGCGGCTGGGGTGTAAATGCCTCGGTTGCTTCGGTTACACCTTTGTATGAGACGGTGACTGTTGAGTCCAATGATACTCTTTGGAGTATTGCGGCTTCCAGAACGGATGACAGCAAGGATATAAGAGAAGTCATCTATGATATCCAGCAATTGAATGGAATAAAGGATCCCGGGCAGATCCAGCCAGGCGATAAAATAAAGGTAAGATCATCCGTTATATAAAAATGATACTTCTTTAGAAATTAAAACGTCAGTATAGATTCTAGTTGAATAGATTCTATACTGACGTTTTTTTAGCTGATCAGGCATGTTACTCACAGCTATTTTTTATTGAAAATGGCACTGATTGGGTTATTGACGAACAAATCAGCTTCATTAATATATCTTCTAACCATTTCAACCGAACGGTGCCGCGTCTGCCTCATAATCAATCGTTCTTCAACACCATTCAAAGCAGCATATGTGGCAAACCCATGCCTAAGGCTGTGTGCACCATATAAATCAGGATTCAGCCCAATCATTGACACGTACTTTTTTACGATTAGATTAATACTCTTGGAACTAAGCCTGTTTTTAGAAGCTGTGTTGTTCTTGAGAATCGAGCGGAACAGGGGGCCATCGACTAGATTGGCAGCGGTAATCCACTGTTCGACGGCTTTAACACAGTCAAAATCGTCGTCGCTGATGCAAGGGATACCAACTTGCTGGCCCATTTGCTGCTGATCTGTTTTAGACTGTCTGACTGTCACAATAATTCCCTGATGAACTCTTTTAATATCTGTTACATCTAAACCGGAAATTTCGCTTCGGCGGAATGCACCCATAAATCCCAGCAATAAGACTGCCTTATCTCTTAATCCGCCCAGACCTTTGGTATCAATGCATTTGATCATATCGCACAGCTGGTCCCAATATATGGGAGTTTTTCCGGTTTGGGCGCCGCCCTTGAGTCTGGTCAGGCCCGTCAAGGCCTCCTTGACAATCCATTCCCGGCAGGGGTTCTCGACCTTTATGCCAGAAGTAATGGCCGCGTTATAGTTCTCTGAAATGGCACTGACCCTTCTCCTGATGGTAGCTGTCTTGGCATAATCCGCCAAATCATTGATGTAGTTGACAATTGTTTCAGCAGTTGCGGGGAAGGACGTTTGCTTATGGTATTTGCACCAATCGCAGAAATCATCCCAATCAGACCTGTATGCATCAATTGTATTCTTAGCCTTTGTACCGGCCAATGAGTTCAAACTTTTTGCAGACAACTCTTCCTGCATGAGTTTTGATTTTTGAAAATCACTGATATAAAAATTATTGCCATCCATTTATAATGATCCGATCCTTCCAGTATAAAATGCATATTATTATTATATGCTATCACATATCATATTCAAAAGATATTTAAAAATCGAAAAGCTATTTCTAAATATAAAGAATAGAAATACAGAGGGGTTGTGCAGTACAGATATACAGCGGGAGATTCGTTCATGACCTGCATGGACATTCCCGGGATTCAAATCAATAAGACTCCAAATTAAATGATCAGCTGATAGATACAGGTGATTATTTAATTTGGAGTCATTATAAAAAATAGAATTGGTTGTTGTATTTGTAGTATCCAAATAGAGGAAATAGATCCTCAGCCAGTTTTCAGTAATACAATACCAAAAAGAACATATGAGAGGGGTAAAAGCATTACGAGAGAGACCTGGCTGTTTTAGGGAGAATTTGTAGGTTCCGATAATTTAATGTTATCGGAAGTAATAACGTTCTCATTATCCCACAGTGTCCTACAGTGTTTCAGAATTCAAGTTTTGCTAGATTTTATCTATAATTATCAGTGCTCTCATAACGTCAGTGGTGTTCCTCGTACGTTCTCAGTATTTGGCTGACTTTTTATGATTTTGTGGCAAAAAGTGTGGCAGGATTTTACAGGAAATAATCCGATAAAAACGATATTTTTTGAGAGCCTGTTATATATTGACTTCATAGTTTTAATTAGAAGCATTAAAATTATCAGCAAAAAGGCCGCCTCACTTCATATGAGACGGCTCTTTTATTTTGCTCATTTCTGTCAGAGCAGAGCGCTTTTAAATCTTGCCTGCATAGTAATCATTCATGTAGTCACCCTTATCAGCCGGCTTCTCTTTGATTTCATCATCATGAGTCGGCCAGTCTCCAAGGCGATAATACTTAATTCCGCTTTTTGTAGTATCAATGGAATCATCAAGAGAATCAATCTTTTCTTTGATAGCCTTTTCGCCTACTTCGCTGTTCAGATCCGCATGTTCAAGGCCGGTATCGGTATAAGCTTCATTGTAGTCTTCCAGGCACTTACGGATAACCTTTCCGAAAATTTCTTTATTTTCTTCTGTAGCTTTTACTCCGTTGAAAGCTGCCAGAATATCAGAGTAGCTGTCATTAGAAGTATCAAGGCAGGCATCGAATAATGCATTGATTGCTTTTTTCATTTTCTTTTCTTCCTCTCTTAAATCATTTAAAAACTTTTTTACTTTTTCATACTCAGAATCAGTCATTCTGATTCCTCTTGACTTGGTATCTTTATGAACGGATTTTGCTGGCGCACCGGCTTCCTTTCTTCTTCCGCCCCATCCGTTTGATCTCTCCATCATCAATTCCCCCCCCCTTTTCTTTATTGTCTCTTCATCTCTTGATTATATGATAGCACATATTACTTGACTATTCAATAGCATTTTATCAAGTTTTTTGATTTATTTTGTGATTTGGGCAAAAGAAAAAGCGGCCGCATTTCTGCAGTCGCTTTTATATATTACTTGGAAGCTGCCACGCCAATGATCACGCCACCAGAAACGATAAGTGCAATCTTCAGCAGTTTATTTTGCTTTTTCAGTGATTGATTCTGCTTTTCGAGATCCTCCACTTGTACTTTCAGCGCTGCTAAGGATTTCTGCAATCCGGTTATTTCGCTCCTGGCATCTGTCAACGATTTTTGTGACATCATCAAGTCCAGTTTCAAACTGGCTATCTGACTGTTTAATTTCGTCGACTGTGTTTCCAATTTCTGCGCCTGTTCTGCTGATGTCGTCTGCTGTTTTTTCAGCGTCTCTAATCGAGTCTGAAGCATCGTCAAGTCGCTCTGCTGTTCTGTCAACAGAGTCTGCAGCTCGCTCCACTGCTCCGCTGACAGAGTTCTCGTTTCCTGCGCTGGCGTTTCGGATGCCCAGCAAATATCCGACTCCAAAAAAGGCAATAATAAGAGCAATAGCGGCAAAAGCAGCATAGATTTTCTTATCTTCATTATACATAAATCCTCCTCAGAAAGAATAGTTCTTATCAAACTGAGCACCATTGATGAAATAGTTATCCGTGCACTGCCAGATGGCAGCACCATCATAGTCGCACTGGCTGTTATACTGGGCGCACCATACAGGAACACCTGTAAGGCGGCTCATATCAATGACGTTGGTCAAGTAATCATAGTTGGCATACAAGCCACAATGATATCCGGCTTCTTCCAGAGTGTTGATAAATGTGGTGCAGATATCCGTAATTTCTGCCGGATCAGTCAGCCTCTCCGATTTCCAGCTGTCATTTTCTTCATCAAACCATACGCCCATCTCCAGCATATCCGGAGTGATGCCGGCATCCTGCATGACATAAAGCGCGAAATCTGCTTCTGCACGGGCCTCCGACGCATCAGTGGCTTCCGAGTAATAATAAACGCCAATTTTAATACCAGCATTTAAAGCTCCATTCACATTGTCATAGAATTTTCCATCCAGGTGGCCCCTTCCGTATCCTAGTCGAATGATTGCAAAATCAAAACCGGCATCTTTAACCGCCGGCCAGTTAATATTTCCGTTATTTTCAGAAACATCAATTCCTTTTTTCATCTTATCCTCCTCCCTTTAATGAGTTGCACAAGCCCACCTACTGCACTGACCCCAGCATCATTTAGATTTTCTATAATGCTGAGAAGCTCTGAAGCGGCCAGATAAGACACACAGAGCGGCATTATCATCCCCCCTGTGTGTACATGGGCTGTCATTTCATCTGCAATGCTTCCGGCGATGACAATCACGCAGTACACTATGATCTTTCCACAGAACTGCGTCTTCATGACTCTACTAGAGATGATTCCTGCTCTATGTGCTGTTGGGATAGCCTTAATTGCATCAATTAAACTCGGTGTATAGTTTTCTGTTTTTATGTTGTTGTATGAAAGTTCTACCCACTTTGTCGCCAGGTCAATTACAATCAGCAGTGCAAACAGTGTTAGCAGTTCAAGGTGAAATTGTACAAGTGCAACAATCCCGCCCACGGCAATTTTAAACGGCCAACCGTCAATTAAACGGCTGACCGCTTTCTGCGTGTAAATAAGCAAGGTGTTAATATCCATCAGGGTTGTCCTCACTCTTCTCTGTCTTTGCTTCATCGGCTGCTTTGGCTTCAGCCATAGCGTCGATGATTGCATTGTGCGGGCATCCATCCCATGGGCAGCGCCCGTCTTCATTTAAAAGGTTACCGCAATATTCGCAAAATTCCATGATTTATCCCTCCTCTATGCGTTCTTGATTTCCGTTGCCATGTTGGCAAGGGTAGTTTTGTACTGGCTGTCAATCTTAGTGGTGTCGGCGCCCAGCATGGCCGCTTTTACCCTAGCTTCTACCAAACTATCCAATGTCGGCTGGTACTTTGCTTTGATAGTGGCGATGGCGGCCTGCTTTTCCTCGGCTTCGGTCGGCACATAATCCGGTTTCGGAATAAAAGTGTCCCCGCTCAGGATGTATTCTTTACTTTCTGTATTATTTCCAAGCAGGTTCATGTAATCTTCGGTTGTGACGGCTTTTACTGTCACAATATCGGCATTATCCGCTTTCATCTTTTCTGCTTCGGCTTCCAGCTTATCCGGATGTTTAATTGGATCAAACATACAAATTTTACCGGCGGCACGGCTACCGTCCGACTTAAAGCCGACGATGTAATAATCAACATTTGTTGCGTTCATAAGTTATCTCCTTAACAATAAAAATGAGGTGATTTTAAAATGCGTAAACCAAATGGATATGGTTCAATCAAAAAGCTCTCCGGCAATCGGAGGAGGCCATTTGTATTTGTTATCAGCGTTCATGGGAAGCAAAAGCCTGTCGAGTACTTTTCCACGCAGGTTGAAGCTGAAATCTTTCAAGCTGACTACAATAAATTTCATTTCCATCGCTCCCTTCCAGGTCATCAGATAACGCTTGCTGAGCTCTATTACCGTTGGCTTCCTGCTCATACGGTCAACACCGCACCATCGCAGTCAACACTTGACAGCTACACCAATTCATTCAAGCACTTGGTTCCTCTTCACTATGAGCCATTCCAAAGTCTAAAATATGCAGACTACCAGAAAATTCTTGATTCCATGCGAAAGAGCGGGCTGTCTTACAGTTCTCTGAAGAAAGTCCGCTCTTTGATTTCGTTACTTGAAAAATATGCTGTGAAAATTGAGTTGATAAATAAATGCTACGCTCCCCTGCTATCAATCGGCAAGAATAAGGCTGTACATCCACACCATCCATTCAGTCGGCAGAAAATTAATCGGCTTTGGGCACACTGCGATGAGCCCGGTGTTGATACGGTGCTCATTCTGCTTTACACCGGTATGCGTGTTGGCGAGATGCTGGCACTCCAGAAGAATGATGTGAACCTCCGGCAGGGATACATGCGTATTACAAAAAGCAAGACCGTTTCCGGCATCAGAACCATCCCCATCCATCATCGGATTTTCCCTCTCATTACAAACCGTATGAAATCAATCGGTGTGCATCTGATAGCGGATTCCAAAGGAAAGCAATATGACTACAGTCGCTATTGCCAGCTTTGGCGTGATGTCATGCACTCCATCAAAGCTGATGGTCATACAACCCACGACTGCCGCCATACTGTAGCAACACTGCTGGACAATGCAGGAGCCAATGAAACAGCAAAACGGCGTGTATTAGGTCATGCCGGAGGAGATGTGACTGAAAGGGTTTACACACACAAGGGCTTGCGACAGCTACGAAAATGCATAGAGCTGCTAAAGTAGTGTTACTAGTACGCTACTCAATCAATCGCACGCATTACCGTATTATCTGCATTATCCGTGGCTTGATGGTTGTTACTATTGATACTGGATAAAACAGCCAGATTAGCATATATTTACACTTCTACGATTGTAGATATCTGATGTTCTGGCGGGTTTTTCATTGATTTTATTTTTAAAAAATCATGCATACTCTGCTTACTCTAACCTACTTCTCCTGTTTCGTAACAATCCCTCTACAGTGGGTAACAACAGATACGTTTCACTTAAACGGCGAACAAATTTTTGATGCCACAATAACTTATCCAGTACAAATGGCACATGCACTTGCTGTTACAGTCCTCCATCAAGGAGGACCAGTATCCAATCCAGCAAGTTGCGCTTGTACAAACTTTACGGCGACCACCTGCTCTTTACGTATAGGGGTTAAGGCTCAAACCAATAACGTGACTGGTATATGCCTTATCATCGGCAGTAACTAAACAGTGGGGAAATATCTACACGAGCAGTGATGGATTCGGAGCAGTTAATTTTCCTCTATCGTATACGCAAAATTGCTTTGGGATTTATGCCATGGCACAAGACACTGCAGAAACGCATGAACATGTTTCGTACTATCAATTGGGAAAATCTAGTTGTATGTTTTATACAGAAACAAATCAAAGCGGTGGGAAATCGCTGCATTGTTTATACTTTTCTGTCGGATATTAAGCCCAGATGTTCAACAGTGGGGATTTTTATCCAATGGTATGCTAACTGCTTTACCTATTGCTTTTAATAATAACGGATATACGTTAGTCGCCACTGCAAATGGCGAAGTTTCAAATTCTGGGTCTATCAGAGTAGTAAAAGTGCTATCTCAGAATCAAATCCAAATAATTAGCGATGGCCAGCCTACAGAGTCGAAGGGCAGTTATTGGATTGCTATAGGGAAATAGCCATTTAACGTTGTCTACTCAAAAATAAACCAAAATCCATTTTGCCATTACTCCTTTAGTCGAAATGCCATTAGGACGATATGTCGTTATCAATATAATGTTTTGGGAGACTAAATCTCCATTCCACACGGCATCACTAGTTCCTGCATCAGATACATTTAGAACTCCTATGCCGTGTGTTGCGGAGATTGGCAATGTTACATATGTATTTGTATTACCATTAGAATTTACTATACGTCCCCACTGTCCATTATTTCCCGATTGCTATAACAGCAGCATAAATGTCGCCCTGTTTAACGTTATCTCTCCAGCCATTCAAGATAAATGATCTATTACTATCATTATCAACCGAAATGATGTAATAATTTGAGTCTGTTGTACTAGCTAACACCGACGCCGCAATACAATATGGATTTATGCTAAAAGCTATCGGGTACGATTGACTCGCATTACAAACGTAGAATCCCCACTGTATAATTAGCCCGCCAAACAGACTGCCAAAGCATACATACCCATTTGTATCAATTAAATACTTTACTCCGCTAGCATCTAAAAGCAGCTTTATAAGCTTTCCCAGTACTGAATCAGTGGTAATAGCATCCACTACGGTCCCAAGTGTCTTGCTTGCGAGGCTTGCCATAATTCCAGAGTGCCAGTCGGTAATCTGGGCAGATTCCGTCTCAGGGTGCAGTGTGTCATAGCTATTCGTTGTCTTATTCCACCGATGAAGAATAGATCTCAGCCCGTCTTTGATTTCCACCCAAAGGCCTTTTTCGTCCATACTTGCCGGCTTCCCTACCGTAGCGGTCACTTGCAGTCTATCGTCAAGGTCGCTCATGTGAGCGTAAACGATGGAGCCATCCACCAGCACAGCAATATTTGCAGAAGAGCTTACGATGAGGTTCACAACCAACCTGTTTTCATCTGTCGGTGTGTCCTTGTTTGGGATGTAATCATAATCGTTTCCGGCGTTACTGTATGCGTAGAGTGTTTCGGCCCCGTCGTCCAGCTTTGCAAACACGCCCAGCTCTCTGGAGACGAATCCTTCTTCAAGAGCCGTGTTTGACGTGTTAAATGTAAGGGAAATCTTTTCTTTACCCGAATCATCTTTCTTTACCACCGGGAGCTCCATTTTGGGAGCCTTCAAGTCGGTAAATTTGGTAATGTCATCGCTGTCTGTCAGAACGCCGCTGCCAAGCTTGCCTTTGGTAAAAGTGAGTGTGTGCCCGTTCTGGGACTGAATCAGCATCTTCATGCCTGCTTCGGTAAATGTTAAACTTGGAAATTTAGCCATGGTTTAGTACCCCCCCCGAAATAGATAATTTTCTATAATTATGGACTACTTGTCCTGCATAATGGATTGTGGTGTCAGCGGCCTCCAGATGGACACTGCTGTCCATATCGACTGTAATCTTTTTATAGTTCTGGACAATTCCGGCTGCATGGAAATATAAATCTCCAGAAGTGAACGTAACCAGTTTGTATCCCAGATGCGCCGGTAAATATTCTCTGATTGATTTCCGAAGATTATCATAATCAAGGATCTGCCCACCGTGATATAGGATCTCAATTCTGTATTCGTCTATGTAGCTTACGATTTCGGCTTTCTTATCAGCAACATAAGCATTGACCAGCCTGTCCATAAAAGGCTCATTGACAACGGATGGAGGAACCATTTTAGCAAGCACAACATCACGTCTGCTAATTAGGCTGCTTTTGCTTCTATCCTGATTGATCGCGTACAAGTCTTCCCAGAGATTTATCCCCCAGTCTACTGTTTTGACATTAAACTGCTTTTCTATGTCAAGCAGTACAATTCGCATTCTTTCATGCTCTCCGCTTTCCGCATCCAGCCCGGCTTTATATTCGGCACTTTTTGTAAGGAATCCTGGTAGATATAATGAAATGTCTACCGGCCTACTTCTGATTAAACTCATTCATTTTACCTCCAGTGTAAGCGTCCCAAGCCGTGGAACATGGTTATCATCTACACTAATGTTGCTGATTCCTCCGTTAATTGTGAGCGATTCATAGTCGCTGATAGCTCCTGTCTCAAGCATTATCTTCCCGATGTGCGCAATGGAAACATAATTCGAGTTGAACCCTTCTCTTCTGAAATATTCATTAATGGCTTCCGTAATTTTAGCAACATAATCTTCAGATGCTACAGTAACTTCAGCTGCCACGCTAACCTTCAGAATTTCCGGCGTTATAACTGTGACTGAAGCCCCGATTGGCCTTACTGTTTCAATGTAATTCTTTACTGCATTCAGTAACTCATCATTAGCTTGTTCATTGTTCGCATCCACGATGATAACCTTGACTGTTCCATTCCCATTCCAAAGCGGGATGCACTTTGCAGCACCTACTCCTCCGACAGATTCAGCCCAGTCAACGTATTCATTCGCATTCCCGGACGTAACCGGATGTCTCAGCCTGAACAGAAGTCTTTCTCTAAGTGAATCGTCCGTCTCCTCGTCATAGCCGTTATAAGCGTCTTCTTTATTAGTGACTGCGCTCACACCATAAATGGAAACAGGGATTTTGACGATAGTTCCTGCCTTTACATTCCCTTCTTTCCCAGCCGTCTGGGCCTCTGCTTTTACAGTGCATAAGCCATCTTCTCCGATAGTGCATGCCTCGGTTGTGATGAAGTTGATTTTCCCGTCTGTCGCAAAAAGTACTCCTGTGTTCACTTCGGTCCCTGCCGTTCCGGAAAGGGTAAGTACTACCACGGCCTTTGTCGCGGCTCTCCGCTTCATGCCGTTCCCTAGTTCATCTGCTAGAAGGTCAAGGTATTCCCCCCAGGATGACTGCGGGAACATTGCTTCTATCAGCAGCTCCATTTCTGCCTGGATGTTCTGAAATTCTACGGAGTTGGCCGCCAGGTCGTCGAATGCAAAAGTGCCTTCCACTTCGCTGGCATTATTCTTTCTGTATTTTTTATAGGCTTCAATGAGCCTTGCCAGGATTACTTCCCGGTCTTCTGCCTGAAATGCCATTTCACACCTCCACTTCTACTGACTGGCTTTCATAATCCGTATCAAGGGAAACGGTCAGCGTGACTTTTTTCTTATCCTGCTTCATGAAAACATCATTAACTGAACGGATGTGAGGATTTACCTGAAGAGCTTCTTTCACGTAGCGGTAAAGCTCCGTCCCTTCTGTCCCGTCATTCGGTTTCCCGATGAATTGTTCCAGCTCGGCCCCGTAATCATCGAAATAGGCCCGGTATCTGTACCGTTCTGTCATTAGGCATTTATATATCCACACCTTCAGCGCTGCATTACCTTCCAGTATGATGTACTGCCCATTGTCGTCGCGGATGAAATCATTCCTTTCAAAATCCCATGCAAATTCCCGAAATGTCTCATGAGACGCTTTTATAAGGTTATCACTCTGAGGCCCCGCTATAAATGGATTAGCCATAGTCAATTACCGTCCAATCTTACCAGTTTGCACAGCACCACAAACTGTGCCGTGGTCTTTTCATCTTCTGTGGTAATCGGCACCAGAAGAACCTTGTCCCCCGGTTTCCATGTGTCAGTCTTGGTCTGTGTGTCTGTGTAATCGTTGTCTATATCATGGGTATGGGAAGCGAATTCAGCATCTCCGCTCCCTCCTGCCCTTGGCTGTGTCTCACTTACAATGTGCCCTTTATGGGTTCTTGTATGTCCCTGCAGCCAATATTCATCTATGTAAATGTTCTCTTTATCCAGGATGAATCTATGATAGCTGATTTGGATTCCTGGAGGCGGCGAAATGATTGTCCCTATTCCTGCGGTCGGCTGCAGAGCCGCTCTTTTGGCTATCCGCCGGTGAAGCTCAATCAGACCTTTGTATGGATCTTCTGTCAGTTTCATTTCTCAGCCTCCCCGATGTATTCCAATGTCAGGTCCATTGTGTGAATCCCGTTTTCAAAATGGTGGGTATCCGATTTGATAGTGAATTTACCTTTGAGCTGTTCTTCCTGAACCGTAATGGCATACCCTGAAATACACTGGATATCTCCCAGGGCCTTCAAAGAAGATTCTTCCTTTGGCGCTTTGAGGAGAGCTTTTGCGGCAGTTACGTTGTCCACAGATTCACCGCTCTTCGGCGGCTGGATTTTATAAATCTTCTGGATTGTGCCATACTTTCCGATTTCATCGTCCGTTGTGAAAATCTGCCCCACTGAACCATCATCGTTGACTGCCACCACTTTGTCCACCATGTCTTCCAGTGACTCGGAGTGTTCTGCTGAAATCACATTGACGGAGCTGTCAGCGATGTAGTTTTCTATGGTCTCTCCTCTTTCCACTACTGTGATTTTCCCGCCTATCGAAATTGCCCTGTAGCTTTTCCCCTGTTCCGCTTTGGCTTTATCAAAGAGCATCTGCAGTACTTCGGTGCCGCTCTTGTCATCTGCAATGAAATTCACTACGGTCGGAATTGACGGAATGTTGTCGGCTGTTTCAAGTCCGATGCTTCCGCAGACCTGCTTCACTGCGCTGGTAACATCAATGTCTTTGAAGTTAGCCCGGATGTTGCTTTTGGCCAGATAAACCATGGTGTCGTAGCAGGTAAATTCAAATGTGAATGAATCGGATGCCCGCTTTCTGAAGAAAATTCTTCCGATGAAAATCGGTGTTTCCGTCGTTTCATCTATATCAGATGCTTCAATTGTTCCTCCCAGCAGCAGATTCAGCTGTACAAATGCAGCATCTTTCTCCGCCGTGTTGTATGCGATAGTGAATTCAAGCTTTCGTGCCGCCTGGTCCGTATCACCACTCCAGGTGACATGAATGACGTAGTTGGAAATATCTTGGCAACTTACTGCGTTCTCTGTTCCCGGTGGGTCTGTGTAGTACAGTTTCAGCATGCTAGCCTCCAAACCTCTTGATTAGCTGCCCGTTCTTCATGACTTCAGATGCTGTGATAGTCAGAACGTCGCCTGCAGTGATGCCGCCGGATTTTACGATGGCCTTATAGGTCTCTATCTGCCGTCTGGCATTTCCCACCGTCCTGGTTACCTTCTGAATTTTCTGCACGGCCTTCTGGGCAGTTTCCATGGCATCCGTCGAGTAGGCTGTGACGCTTCTGGTCTTCTCCGCTTCTTCAGTACGGCTCTTCAATCCAGTAACATCATTTATCAAGTCGGAGTCAGGCCGAACATACCGATATTCCTTCAGTTCAATAGAGAAATAAACATCTCCGGTTCCATCTTTCTCGGAATAGCTGAAATCATCAATGGTACATGGCATGGAAATAGCTGTTCCCGTGATATTGATTCGACATGGCTGTCCTGCTTTGGCCATCTGCGCAATTTTCTCCACGTAACCATAGGGGCTCATTGAGTAGTTCAGGGAGAAATCATAATCATTGTTCGGGAAGAAGGCCTGAAACTTTACGGATCTGAGGCCCGGCTTCCCCAGCATGTTGATTTCTCCGATGGAGTTTATGGTTACTGTAGAGTTATTGAATTTCTGCGAAACCTCGAAGGAACCCGGAGTGACAGGAAAAATGACCGCATCTCCTCCGCAGTAAAGTGTGAAAGAGCAGTATGAGCCCAGGGCGTTGAAAACGCTGTTCACCGCCCTCAGTGCGCTTTCGATAAAGCTTGCCATTAGACTGCCCCCTCATTCATGTTGATGGAATTCTTCGCCAGTTCGTAGTAAATGCGCTCTGCTATTCTTCTGGCCATTTCATTGATATCTCCCTGACTGTTAATCTGCGGATTGTAAATATTTACAGTGATGGAGGCGTTTCCGGAATTAGTTCCGGCCATTCTTCCCTGCCTGTAAGCCTGGTTCAGAGACTGCTCATGCGGAATCACTCTCGCTCCGGATGGAAGGTCCACCACTTCTCCACCACGGTCGTTGATAACTGCAGGTCCACCTCTCCAGTTTGGAGTACCGGTATAGAGCATGGGGATATTAAATCCCAAATGACCTCCACCCACTCCAGGCACCCAGTCCGGAATGTCTACGCTGATGCCGTTGATTCCTGAAATTACGGAATTGATGGCGCTCTTGATTCCATTCATAACCGAAGAGCACACTTCTTCAATCCCGCTGAAAATTCCGGAGAAGAAACTTACAATTCCATCCCACGCCGCATTCCACGCGCTGGCGAATGGCCCATTGATGAAATTCACGATGCCATTGAAAAGGTTTCTGAAATAAGGCCCTATGGCGTCCCAGTTTGCATAGATTAATGCGGCGGCCGCCGCAATGGTCATAATGGCCCACACCACTGGCCCGCCTGCAATGGCAGCAGTAATAAGTGCCCTTGCAACCGCAAGTATCCCTCCACTAAGAGCAGTAAGCAGTCGTACAGCTCCGACGATAGCCGAAGATGCTGCGCCTCCCAGCACTTTCACAATGGAAAATAGTCCGGAGCCTACCACCGGCAGTACCCTGGCAAGTCCTCGCACGGAGTACATAAGGAGCCGGTTTTGGATGGTTCCTCCATGAAGCGCGATACCGATATCTCCATAGACTTTGACCAGTTCCCCTGCCACTCCGATGGCTTTACCTGCTGCCATGTTGAATGCCACGAATCCTATAACAGCTTTCCCAACATTCAGAATCATCTGCTTCTGGCTATCATCCAACCCATTAATCCAGTCGGCGGCACCTTTAATGACATCGGTTATCTGCTTCATTGTTGGCGCCAGTAATCCACCTATGGAAATGGCAAGAGATTCCACACTGCCCAGCATGGACATGAACGAGCCCTTGGCAGTTTTATTCATGACGTTGAAAGCCTCTTTGGATGAGCCGCTGGCATTCCGGATGGCATCTTCCAGTGCTTTGTAGTCCTCTGGAGCAGTCTTTATGAGTGCCAGCAGTCCGGAATAAGCATCTTCGCCGGCAATGGCTTTTGCCAGTGCCACCTGCTGCGTGTTGCTCATCCCGCTCATAGCAGTCCTCATCTGCCCGATAATATTATCCAGTCCCACGAAGTTCCCTGATGCATCTTTGGTCTTGAGCCCCAGGAGTGCAATGGCGTTTGCCGCTTCTTTTGGCGGAGAAGCAAGTCTTGAAAGGGTAGATCTAAGAGATGTCCCAATGGTGGATGCTTCAATGCCATTATTAGCCATGATGCCCATAGCCGCTGCCAGCGATTCGATGTCTACGCCCAGGGCATTTGCCGGAGCTCCGGCATACTGCATAGCAGTCCCAAAAGCAGCCATATCCAGTTTTGACCTGTTGGCAGCCATCTGAATAATATCCGCTACCTTGGCGGCGTTGGCACCCATATCTCCTGTCATCATCTTGTATGTTGACATGGCGGATGTAATTACATCAGCCGTTGCACCAAGGTCTTCCCCTGATGCCACAGCCGCTGTCACGATTCCCGGCAGAGACGCAGTAGCTTGGTTGGCATTGAGCCCGCTGGCGGCCAATCTATCCATGGCCTTGGCAGCGTCATTGGCAGAAATCGGGAAGTCGCGGCCCACTTCAGCCGCCACCTTCCTCATCTGTTCCATTTCTTCTGCTGTAGCTCCTGCTTTCAGCCCTGCCATAGTGATAGTAGAGTCAAAGTCCGCAAAGGTCTTGAGCGCCAATGCTCCTGCTCCGGCCATTCCTTCAGCCATAGGGAGCATGGCCCGGCCAATGTTCTCAATGTTTCTTCCGGTCCGGCTGATTTCTCCGCCCAGACGTCTGTGCATCCGTCCGGTCTCTTCCATCTGTCTTCTGATTCTACCCAGTGTACCGGATACCTGGTCCTGCAGTCTCATAATGACATCAATGATTTTTGCCATCAGCTCACCTCCCCATGGTCTTATTCAGCCTTGCCTGTTCTTTCAAAGTTTCTTCGATTTCTTTTGCATAGAACGCCCGGAGCACTACTTTCTCCCCGAGGTCCATGTTGGCATACACTGACGGGAGAATATGATGTTTGGCATAGAGCCAGTACATCAGCTGCGTTTCCCCGTCAGTTTCAATCAGTTTTTTACTTTATCTTCCTGGTCTTCACCATCATCGAATCCGGAAAGCTTCTGCACTTCTCCGGAAGCGTCTGAGAGCTCACCGGCATTCAACAGCTTTGCCAGAAGGTCCTTTTTCGTTGCCGCCTTAAAGTGCTTCAGCACTTCCTTGTCCGCAAATTCCGGATTGGTCACGCCCTCGCATACATACAGCATGTTCATGGCGTATAAATCGCCCTGGCTGAGTTTGCCTTTCCCGTCCATTTCGAATGCAAGAGACTGGATCTCAGCCACCCTTTTGGGCGGGATTTCCTGTAGATGCAGGATGAACGGAGTCTGGAATTTCTTCGTGAGCCGCGGGATTTCATAGTCCTTTGTCGCTTCTTCTGTGACGGATGCAACATCCGCCTTCAACAGCGCTTCAGTAAGATTCATGGCCCCTCCTATTCATCTGCCGTATCCAGCAGGTCGAAATCAGTAAAAGTGAAATCATAGTCATCCTGGGCCAGTTTTTTAGCCTCCCAGTCCATGAGAGTCATCTTGTCAAAGGTGGCATCCCTGATGACTACCCGTTCTGACCCAATGGCATCCGGATCATCCAGTTTTGCTACGATTGTGCAGACAGTCTGATGGGCGTTCTTGATGTTTTCAGCCATAAGGTTCAGGAAGAAGGAGGACATGTGGTTCATCTTCACGTTGCCTTTTCCTTCCCATCCTGTCACTTTGTACTGTTTAGCCATTTTCTTGACCTGGTTCACTTCTTCCTTGGTCAGATTAACTTCTGCCTTGAAAGCAGTAACCTGGGCCATGTATTTGTCGTTAATCCACACTTCACCCTGGGTGCCGGACATGACCTGCTGGCTGTTAAATGCTTCTGCCATTTTCTAACCTCCCTCAGATGTTAATTGGAAGTTCAATGTCTTCCATAGCATCCAGAATCTTAATCTTTGCTGTCAGGAATACCTTCTTCTTGGTATCCAGCTTCTTGATTTCAAGGTCGCTCATCTTCGCCAGTTCATCCTTGGTATAAAGGCCATGGACAATCTGGTAATTCTTTACCGCATCCACGTCGATATCCACCTGAGAATAGTCCTTCTGCAGCAGACGTCCTCTTTCCAATTCAAGGAAATATCCCTGGATAGCGGAAATCAGAAGGCACTTGTTGTCGTAGTCATTGGTATATTTACCGATATAGCTGTCCTGCGCGGTCTTCCTGATGTCGTCGTAAATCATATCCATGATATCCACGGTCTTGATGGTCTGATAGGCCTCCAGCTTTCCCTGAGTGGTGGTTACCAGGGAGTTCATAGCACGGGACATCTTGAATTTTTCTCCGTCGAACCAGATGAAGAATTCGCCCTTGTTGACTTTTTCGTCGTTTTCATCCAGTGTGTGCCGGTCGCAGTCAATTACTTCAGCGAGCGGCGCATAAGTAGCGGATATGGTCATTGGAGTACCTGCGATGAGTCCCGCGATGCGCGCCGTGTATTCCGCCGGTGAATAGGTCTTGGTCTTCGTCTTGATTGATGTATTGCCGAAATCAATAATGCCTTCATAGTCTCCGGCATAGTTTGGAAGGACTGCCTTCACCTTCTTAAATTTGTTTTCCCGGTTTGTCTTCACCCAAGTGGCCACAGCTTCACACTGGACGTCGGTAATGGTCGGAATGGCCAGATAGTCCCAGCGTTCTGTTGCCAATACGGAAAGATCGTCGGCGAATTTATCGGCCTTGGTGTCGTTTTCCGCATTCTTCGCCACCAGCAGCACTTTGACCCGGTACGGTGTTTTTGTGTAACCGATTAAGCACTTTGTGATGTAGTCCTTGTTTTCGTCAGACAGTTCTGACGGGATATCATCGGTGGTGTAGATTGTAAATGGATTTTCAATTGCCTTGACCGTATCGTCTCCCACCGTGTGGTCGGTCTTCAGCTTTGTAATGGTATCAGCAGCTTCTTCCAGAATCAGCGCCACAATGCCGCGCTGGCTCCTCTGGATAGCTTCAATACCTGCTTCAATGAAGCTGATATTAATACTGGGCATACCAAGTTTCGCCATGAGTTATTTCCTCCTAACTGTTATTATCAATGAAATCATGGACGGTCTCATCTCCATTGAGCCCGTTCACTTCGATTTCCTCCATCATTTCCGCTCCGGATTCCGACTTCCCTGTCTGTTCCAGATAGATAATCTCAATGGTTATCTGCAGGATATCCTGTTCTTCCCCCACTCTGTCCGGAGTAACCCGGTCAACATGAAGGAAACGGCCTCCCACCTTCATTCCCAGAGCAAAATGACTTTGAATTCTGTCAAAAACATCAAGATAATGCACCTCATCCCTCATGCTGTCCTTTGGAAAATAGGTTAGCACGATGGAAAGGTGTTTCTCCATGAAATTTGTAGTCTGCGGGATGGAAACAGGGATGGCGGCGATAAAGAAACAGGGCTTTTTGAAATTTTCCAATGCTTCATCAGAGTACACAGTACACTTGAATTCATCTTTCAGAATCTGCGTCACTGTCTTTACGATATCAATCATCTTTACGATTTCAGCCAAGTTCCACACCTACCTTTTCCGCCAGTCTTCTTCCCATTTCGTCATAAATGCCAGGGCCTTCCGCATTCACGGTCTTTTCCATGAAGTGGGTGCCCTGCTTGTAGCCTTTTATCTTGCCATGAGGCGTCTTCCATACGTGACCGCGCTCCACCAGGTGGAAGTGAGGAGCCGTGCTGTAGATGTGGGCTTCCAGCGTTTTGGCGGATGTTCCCGCCATTTCCATCTTCCAGCTGTTCTTCAGCTTATGAGGATGTTTGGCATGCCCAACCGGGCTCGCGGCTTTGATTTCCCTTCTGAGCTTTTTGGCCCCTCTCTGAAGCTCCGCTTCGGCTTCCGCCGGAAATTCCTTCTGCACTTTCTCAATGAGTGCGGTGTATTCCTCAATCCTCATCTTCCGCACCTCTCTGCAGACGCCGGCACATGATTTCCAGTTTCACGTGAGCCATATAGACATCGGAGATGGTCTGGATTTCATACAGCACGCCCTGGTAGTAAATCAGCATGTTCGTGTTAAGGCCTTTCCTGTAGCGGATAGTGACCTTGATGGTCTCCTGTACCTTGTCCTTAAACTGCTCATAGTATTCTTTCCCACGAAAAGGCTCCATCCTTGCCCAGATGGAATGCCCTATGACATCTACTTTCTCTTGGTGCGTCAACCCGTATTCGTCTTCCTTGTCCACATACTGCAGAATGTGAATCTTTTTATCCATGGATCCGATTTCAGCATTAATCATGTCTTATCAGCCTCCGGATATGCCTCGCATTGGGCAATGTGTGTAAGAAGCGCCGTGACTGTGTGCGGCAGAACGTTGATGGCCCCGGGTTTAGAGCTGTATACAGCACGGTTCTCATACCAGTGAGTTACCAGCTGCTTCACACACAGCTCGCAGAGCGGACTCCCGTCCGCCCTCTTCCCGGTGGTCTTTTCGACGTAATCGCTGGCCGCACTGATCAGGGAGGAAATCAGTTCGTCATCGTCAGTGATATCTTCATCGACTTTGAGATAGTTCTTTGCCTGTTCCAGTGTTACGGCCATGATTTATTCCCTCCCGTCTCAGGCGGTAGCATTGCCTGCCAGCATAACCAGAGAATTAAAATCAACCGGTTTACCATCGGCAATCATGATTGACTTCCTTACAAGATCGTCGGTGTCATTGTCTTCATATATCTTCATGGCCACGCTGTAGTTGCTGTTGAGTACGTAGTCCTTCATGCGGTAAATGAAGGCGAACACGTCGGTTTTATTCAGTGTAGTAGAAAATGCCGGCAGGTAGTCGCAGAGCTCTACGTTGCGGCCCAGGAGGACTCTGGAAGGAACACCGTTGATACCTGCAGTCACTCTTGCAATGGGCTGGCCGTTGGAGTCGGTCATACCGATAAAAGACATAAAAGTAGCTTTGCTCATTACCCATACAGAACCTGCTTCATATGCCTGGGGAATGGCGGCTTCTGCCTTAATGAGGGTATTATAATCAAGCTTTGCGGCGTTGATGGTGACGCCCTGAGACTTATCCGCCAGGATGCCTGTGGGCTGACCGGAGCCGGTGCCGTTGATAATAGATTCTTCCAGAGCTACCACCATAGCCTCTGCCACATTGTTCACAATGATATCTTCAAATGCGGAAAGCGTCATGTTCTCGGTTTCAAGGGTTACAGCAACAGCACAGCGCAGTTTGAAATGGCTGAAAGTAATGCTGCCCAGCACCTTTTTCTGCTTTTCGGAAGTAGCCCCTTCTGCTACCCACTTAGCCACCGGCTTTACGTTGGATGTCGGGATGGCAAGGCCGGTCTTATAGGCCGTGCGGGTTACCAGGGGCAGAATATTGCCATAGGTACGAACCTTTTCAATAACGCGGTTCAGGGTAGTCGGCGGAATCAGCGCGGCTGCATCTGTGGTTGTAGCGGCATCGCGGAATTCAGCAGGAATCGGCGTACCCTTGGTTACATATTCCATGAATGCGGAACGGTATTCGTCGGATTCATATGGATTTTTCTTTACGGCGGCCTGGGGCTTGCTTCTTTTCTGCACGCCTTCCGGTTCCTTGTCGAACTGAATTCCCTGGGCAATCTTTTCACGCTCTTCGATTTCCTCATGTTCTGCATCCAGTTTTTTCAGTTCTTCCTGCAGCGCGTTCAGGTTCACCTTACCTTCGCCTTCCAGCGCTTTTCTGATTTCCATTTTTCTTGCTCTAATTTCAAGAAGTCTCTTATTCATTTTTTCTCTCCTTTTATTTTACAAAAAAGTTTCTATAATGAGCTTCTTTCGAAGTTCTTCACTCTTTTCCTTCTCCTGTAGTTCGGCAATCATGGCATTATGGCCTCTGGCTTCAATGCTTGTGCCATCGTATGCAGGGAAATCCACCGGACTGACGTCCATGATGAAATCAATGTGATCGATGGTCCTTGTCTGTGTCTTTGCCACCGAATCGTTTTCCCAGGAGTCTTTATCACTTGTATAAGCAAATGACATCTTGGAAATGTCTCCCCGCTTAATCAGCTGATAAATGTCCCTTCCTGTCGTGGTAGGCGCAATGTCCGCATCAATCTTGAGCCCCTTCTCATCCACATTGAGACGCAGGGTTCCGTTGGAAGTCCTTGCCAGGATCAATGCGGAGTCGGAGTGGTTATACCGCAAGATGACGTCGCTCATGTCCGTATTGGCATCAACGGCCCCAGGAGCGATGACTTCATAGTATTTCGTGCCGGAGTACGGACTCTCCCACAGCAGTGTTTTCTGATTGAAAACCAGTGCATAACCCTCGACATGAAGATTCTCCCCATCCGCATCATCAGCCGCCCTGAGCTGCATGCTTCGTACCTTAATCTTCTTTCTCATCCCCATCACCCCCTTTCGAATCATCATCGTCTTTACCCGTCTGGTAAAGCGACTGGTCCTTGGTCTTTACATAATTCAGGCTGACCACAATTTCCTCGCCTTCCTTGCCAGGCAGTCCGGCATATCCGAATAGCTCTCGGATTTCATTCCGCTTGATAGCTCCCGCCGGAATCATGGCCTCCGCAATCTTTACCTTGGAGGTGGTGCTCATGTATGCCAGGCGGTTCCCCTCGAATACGATTTCATTCCCGAATCCTCTTTCCTTGGGAGTGAAGATTTTTTCCGTGAATTCCTGTGACAGCTTGATTGCTATCGGGGCAATGACGCTTTCATAGAATGCCTGATACTCTTCTTCCTTAAACTTTCCGGAGACGATTTCTTCGGAAACTCCGAAGTACTTATACAGATTGTCCCTGGCAAACTTCATCTGTCCCGACTCGAAGGTCTGTGTATCTGTAGTCAGCTGCTGGAACTTGCCTCTGTTATCCAGTGAACCGATGCCGGAACCGTTGGACGGCCCTGCAAAGCTGTCCACGAATTTCCGCCACATGCTTTCCTGGTCTTCCGGCCTCACGGTACCAGTCCACTGGATGATGCCGCGGAGCTTGTGAAAATTCTTCACCACGTTGATGACTGCCGTCTTCACTGCCTTCAGGAGGTTGATATCCTCCCTCAGAATCTTTCCTTCTGGATCTCCAAAGACGTCATCCCGATTGAAGTGTCTCCGGATGTGAATCATCTCTTCGTAGGGAACCGTAGCTTGTTCCCCGGTTCCGAATGTGAAACGGCAGTAAAGGTTACCCTTCTTGTCCTCAAAAAGCTCCAGATTATTGAAATTCAGCGGCCAAAGAGCCTCCACATTTCCATTCATGTCTCTCTGGATGTACACGAAGAGGTTATTGTAGCAGTAATACTGGGCCACAATCTTTTCAATGAACTCCGATGCCGTCATGATCCAGTTCGGCCTGGTAGAAAGGATATACTGCAGCTTGCTGTCCGCATTTTTCACAATATTTCCGTTCTTCAGGACTATGTGGCGCGGATGGAGCTTTCCGGCATGACGCGCAATGGTATCAATGCAGTTTCTTCCGGTGGCGTTGTCATAGGCTTCCCCGTCGAAAGGAACGTAGTCATTTGACCATCCGTTTAGCAGCTTTGCCCTGGTAAGTCCATCCTGGCCGCCGGTGATTCTGCCAAAGATGTTCCGGATCATGCTTCTTAGTTGGATTTTTCTCAAATCTTCACCCCCTCTCAAATCATGTTCATGTAGTCTTCTTTGTAAGTTTCATAAGCAGTGTAGGCATCCAGCAGGGAAGCAAAGCCGTCGATGCGCTTTCTTGGGTTGCTTGTCTTGCATGGCTGAATGTTGTCATTTCGGTCCACATCCACTGCTACATTGGCCATACACCATTTCAGGATAGGGTTGTTGTTGTAAATCACCCTTTTGGCCTTCAAATCAGCCGCCAGGTTCTTCATCGGCCCGGAGAGTGTCTTTTTCCCCTGGGCCACAGGCACCATGATATCTTCTCCGAATCGTTCAGTCATGGACTGCACCAGGTACTGGGCAGACCACCGGTCATAGCCGCACTTGAACAGGTAGATATCATCCTTCTCCATTTCATCCACGAACCACTGCAGGATAAGGCGGTAGTCATTGCGGAAGCCTGGTGAAGTCTGCAGCCACCCTTTCTTCTTCCATATGTCATATGGCACCTGGTCTTCCCTCACCCGCTTTTCCAGAAGATCTTCCGGTATCCAGTACATCTGCTTCACGTAGATGTTCGGATTGTCCTTCACGCAGAAGAAAATAGTGGCGCATGTTAGGTCTGTGGTCTCGGAAAGGTCGAATCCTCCTACCCCGTACCGCGGATGAAGAGACCGGATGTCATACTTTTCTTCATTGTTCAAATCATCGAATGAGAAGAAAGCTTCGCCGCCGGTCTCACGGATGTTGAAATCCTTGCACAGCAGGTTCTTCACGCGGAGTGCGTCATGCTGTGCCTGGTATACTTTCTGTGCCAGGGTTTCCTTGTTTTTGATGCTGCCCAGTCCCGGATTGGCTTTCTGCCATTTCGCCGGGTCTGTCCATTCTTCCCTTTTGTCCAGTTCATAAACGAAGGGAAGAATGGTTTCATCTTTGTACCCTTCCCTATCCTCATAGCCTTTTACGATTCTTTCGCATTCATCGTATTTTAGGTCGAAGATGTTATCCCGAACCGTTCCGGCTGTGGATGTGATGATACATACCGGCTGTTCCCTGGCAGTCATACCGTCTATGAGGACGTCATAGAGGTTCTTGTCCTTCAATGCATGGAGTTCATCTATCAGCGCTCCATGAACGTTTAAGCCATCCAGCTTATCCGAATCACTTCCCAGCGCTTCGAATGAACCTTCATTGAACCTTGACCGGATGACGGATACGCGGAGGTCCAGTTTCTTGTGAAGCGCCGGCGACTTCTTCACCATGGCGCACGCTTCCTTCCAGATGATCTTCGCCTGGTCCCTCTTCGTGGCGGCGCTGTAGATTTCCGGCCCCGCTTCACCATCCGCAACCAGAAGGTATAGCCCAAGGCAGGATGCGAAAGTGGATTTACCGTTCTTTCTGGCCACGATAAGGATGAGCTGCTTATATTCACGGAGCCCCGTGTTTTTATCCACAAAACCGAAAAGCGCCGCCGTGATTGCCTTCTGCCACAGTTCCAGAATGACCGGTTTCCCTGCCCACTGCCCCTTGGAGTGCTTGCAGAATGTCTGTATGAAATCAATCACGTACTGCGCTTTGTCGTCATCGTAGATGTATTTGGATTTTTTGTCGTGCAGCTTGTCCACCAGGTGCTTCATGACTCGCCGCACCTTATCGGATACCACTACATCTCCGGATAGAATCTGCCCATAGTATTTCTCTATGTAGTTCATCGCTTCATCCGGCTCCTCAGGAACTCTCCCAGCTCATCCTCTGCTGCAGGCTGTGCAGACTCAGGGAGGCAGGAAAGCAGTGTTCGGATGACGCCGGTATAGTTTTTTATCATGGTGGAGTAGGCTCTTGACTCCGTAGACTCTTTTCTGCCAGTCTGGTTCTCTCCATTGGAATATTCCTCTACGAATCCAACTTTCTCAAGATCTTCATCCAGTTTTCTGAGGTTCACTTCCATGTGTGCCGCGAAATCAATGAGCGGCGTAACCACTTTTTTGTGGTCCTCATCCATGGCTGAAAATATGTCATTCAATTCTTTGATTCTTCGTTTAATTTGGTTTTCCGGCTTGATTCTTCTCACTACTTTCACCTTCTCCCTTTAGAATTTTATTAAATTTTTAAAACATTATAAGTGCATATTGTTAACTACACCCCCTTCGCGTGCGGCGTTCGTTTTACGCGAAGGCCCGCCCCCGGAGTACTTTTGTTAACTTTTTACTTCCCAAGGTGGGGGGGGTAGTCATCCGTTGTTATGATTTACGATTCCAATCGGATTCCCATCATCATCAAAGCGGCACTCACGGTCCAGCCCCTGGCTGTGCACAGCGTTGTGGCAGTAGATGCACAGCAGCTCCAGATTATCCCACCCGTAAACTGTGCTATCGTCCGTCACGTTCTCCGGGTTGAGATGTCGTTTGTGATGGACGATGAAATGCGCCGGCTTTCCTGTTCCAGCAAAGGACCGGTTGTGACAGCGCTCGCAAATATAGTGCTGTGACTCTGCATACGCTCTGGCAACCGCACGCCAACGCCTCGAATTGTAAATACCTTTTGAGAAATCCTTTGCCATTTCCGAATTCCATTTCCAAAAAGAAAAACCATTCCGGAATTCCGAAATGGTTTTTGATACGTAAGAGCACGAGCCTATCGACATCAGCTCGTGCTCTTACGTGAAAACCCTGAATAAAGAAGGAGGTGACAACCGTGTGCGATGAACTCTTCCTTCAATCTCACACTATCATTATACCCTATCATTTACTCTATTTTACTATACTCTTTCAGTCACTCTGTTTTCATCATCCGTTTGGCCCGCTCCGGATTCCTTTTGACGATTTGTGAAAACTCGCGAATGATTTCCCATTCATCGTCAAAGGCCCGAAGCTGTCTCTGCTTTCGTACGCCCTTCGCAGAAACGCTGCCCACCGGTCTTCCGGCGCCTTCCCTTTTACCGCCTCTCACGTTTCTTCACCACCCATCCGTAGAAATTCACCGCCGCCAGGACAACCATCGTAATCAGCAGCAGGCAGTCAAGGACATGTAGATTATGGAAATCCACAGTCCTCAGCGCCGCCAGATTGCATGCCAGCAGAATGATAAGAAACCATTGCCCCATCGTTTGTCTTGAATCATTACTCATTGACTTAGCTCTCCTTTCTGTATTCTCTATATTATAGCCTTTTATTGTTTCTTTGTAAATACGTTTTATCTATATTCGTCCAATTTAAAAAGCAGGCTGCCTCACCGCAGTCTGCTTTTCTTATGTTAGTTGAAATCGGATTCTCTGAAGAATGGCTCCAAATCCACCAGTGCTTCCCCATGGATTTTGTAGATGTTCGACTCTGCGAAATTCATTTTCTCTGCAATGTCTCCCCAGCGTTCGCACTGGATATACCTTCTTCTGAGAACTGCCCGCCGGACTCCGTCTTCTTCCTTGCTTATGAGCTCTTCTCCCTTGTCCCTTTTCTCGATAAGCTCCAAATAAGCCTTGTTCACCTTGGCATGATAGGCCTCCAGTTTTTCCACGATTTCCTCCAGATTGGCGCAATGGCCGCTCTGTACCTTTTCTCCCATCTGGACGCCTCGAAGGTTATGTGCCTCAAACTCCAGCCGCCGGAGCTCTTCCTGCAGGGAAAAGTAATCGGCCTGCTGTTTTCGTATAGAGTTCAAAAATCCTTTCAGCTTCTCTATGTCTCCCCTCACCGTTTCCTCCTTCGCAAATTACCGATGCCTGCCATTCACCATGAACATGCACAAGGTGAAAGTCGCCACGATACTCCCTACAAATGCCCCGAAGATAAACCACACCGCTTCCATCACTGCGCCGCCTTCCTGGCTCTTGCCCTTGCCTGCGCTGTCCTGCCCCCTTTGGCCCGAAGAGCGTCCAGCTGCTTTTCTGTCCTTCTGATGGTCGGCGCATCTTCTGCTTTGGCTGCCTGGATTGCGGCAAGTACTTCTTCCATGGTAAGTCCATTCTGTTCCTGCCATCCATCCTCCATAAACTGCTTCATCAGTTCACGGTGCCTTGCCCTGGCCTCTGCCCATATGTGCTCTATGACCTGGTCATGCCATTTGGTATCCATGATGCCTTTCTCATCGGATTCAAGCCAGTACACGACTTTCAATGTGCCGCTGTATGGGCCCACGCCTTTGGATGTGATGACTTCCCTTTTCCGGTTCCCTTTGTACAGCCTTGTAATCATGGCCTACCTCGGCCTCCATTCATCTGCCATCAGGATTTCTATTTCCTTGATTTTCTCCTTGAGCGCATCCATATCAGCGCGGTCGAAGTAGCCGCCCACCACTGTACCAGTGCCCTCCGTTACCTCACGGAGCCCGTGGATAAAGGTCCCCACATCTGCCCAGCAGTCTTTGATGTGCTCTTTCCGCCGGAGAATGAAATCATTTTCCGCATTGATTTCATTGGTTCGGTTTTCCAGGCACATCCATGCGGATACGGCACCACAAGCAAAGGATACGGCTATGATTATCAGCTCATCCATGACGTCCATTCGTTCTTCTCTCCTTTTCCGCACGCAGCCGACTCAGCAGCTTTTCCCATTCTTCTTCATCCATGTCCATCCCGTACCCCAGGTCACTGTGCCCGGTGATATCGTCAATCATGATGTTAATGTATTTCATATCAAGGCTTTTAATCAAAGGGCTGATGTAATCGACCGTAAGGCTTACGATATATGTCATCCTGCCTAATGCATAGCGTTCAGCGGAAACAAGCATTTCCTGAAAATCATCGTCCATGGGCACCGACTTGCAACTTGCTTGAGACTGACTTGAAACTGACTTGCTATAAAGTTCAGACTTGCTTCTGACAACAGGAGTTATTCCAAAGTCCTCCCAGCTCAATGCTCTGTCATCTTTTCTCATGTATGCTCCTTCCTATGTTCGAACGATTCCGCGTTCACGATTCAACACATCTGCCATCTCCTTCGCAAATTCATAATCAGGGTAGATGCCTTTCACAAGAGGTTTCGGGTCCCAGTTGCAAGCAACTACAAAAAGTCCATTCGGTAACTCGACCGGCACCCACGGCCGCAGCCTATAGAAATCCTCGTCTGTCATGTTGTTCAACATATCAATGCCATCCCTCAATCTCCACTCCGGCTTCTTCCTTCAGGATTTTTGCCATTTCATCAGGCTTCCGAACTTGTCATGAATCACCATGGCCGGCACAGCCAGCATGAGGTTGAATGCCATCTTGCATCCTTTTCCTGTGGCCTCTTCTTTTATTCGGTCAATGTCAGACTGCTTTATGTATACCATGGGATCTTTCTTTTTGATTTCCAGTCTCCGCCTTTCCTGCCTATTCATTTGCTTTCCCTCGCAATCTCTTTTACCGCTTTTCCTTTCTGCTCCTCATATTTCCTGCCTGTTCCTTTGTAAAAACCATTTCACATGGGCAAAAGCTGGTTTCGCAAGGCAAGAATCCAGGCTCACACCCGTATTCCTTCTTTTCCCTCCGTAGGATGGCAGCATTCTTGAACACTCTGTCCAATTCCCATTCCAACCAGCCTGAGCTTTTCTGCTTTCTGGTATAAAGCGTCATTCCTCTTTCTTTACGCAGATTTCTCCACTCTTCTCTTGTCATTTCTTACCTCAGCTTGTCTCTCAATTCCGGAGGCACGCAGCCGGAAAGGGAACATTTCCTTGTCCTAATGGAAGGTTTTCCTGCTCCATTGGCGGCTTCTCCGGTCTGGCTTCTCCAAACTGTTCGAAGTCTCCGTGGTTTCCTCCCTGCTGTCCGCCGGAGTACTGTTCATTGCCATAGGACTGCCCATTGTTGGAAGGAGCCTGCAGCTGTCTGCAGATGGTTTCTGCCACCACTTCGGTGACATACCGCTTTGTACCATCCTGGGCATCATAGGAACGGGTTGAAATACGGCCTGCCACGAAGACGCGGCTTCCTTTCTTGAGCTCACTCCTCACGGCTTCCGCCAGCGTTCCCCATGCCACGATGTTTATCCAGTCTGTGAGCTCTCTCTGCTCTCCCTGTGGCGTGGTGTAGATGCGGCTCACCGCAATGGAGAAAGACGCTACCGTCCTTCCCGTTCTTGTAGCACGAATGATGGGATCTCTCTCCAGGTTTCCTAAAAGCTGTACTGCATTCATTTCATTTTTCCTCCTGCCATGATAAAACTTCCATCAGATTTGCCAGATTGGTCCTCCTTGATTTCGTCGGCTTCAGCGTACGGCCTCCCAGCATTTCGCTTCCATGGCCATAGATGTACATGAGGGCGATGGCGGCCAGTCTGGCATTGGAAATATTCTTTTCTCTTTCCGCCGCGTCCTGCACTTTGATTTGTGATTCTTCCCTTTCGATGTTCATTTCTCTGCATCCAGTTTCTAAATCCGAAGCGGATAATTTCTTCTTACGTTTGTCCGGATCATGGTGTATGTCTGGTATGGGTAGCCTTCTTTTCCGAAGGTGTCCCGCTGGCTGTCTTTGATGATTTCATAGCCTTTGATAGGCTTCGGGTTTTCTGACCACCATCCGGCATAGATGATTTCTACTTTTTCCTTTGGTTTTCTCAGGTTACGGCTGGTGGAGTACCGGTGCTTGAAGATGGGTTCTCCTTTCTCCCTGCCTTCCACTCCGTTCTTCACGATGTAGGCGGCAAGCTGATGCCATTCGTGGGAACGATCAAGGTGTCGGATGTTCACCCGGGGAAACGGGCAGGCTGCGGTGCCCACGGTGTCCTGCCATGCTTTCTCTATGGCTGCCTCCGCTCCGTCGAAGTCCTTGTTCAGAACCATGTGCAGATGAATTCCACCTTTGGCCCCGATGGATCCTGTCTTGATACTTTTCACTTCTTTTTCATGCTTCCTGTAGATTCGCTTCACTCTACGCATGAAACGGTCCACGTCCTTCCTCACCTCTTCTGCTGACTTTCTTGTCTTGGCCGGATAGGTGAAGGTACACCACAGGTCATCGGGATTGAAGTTCTCCTCCAGCAGACCATATACTTTTCTCTCTGCCCTCTTGTTCTGCCAGCGCATGACCTTTTCTTCTGTGGGATGGATTCTCACTCTGTGCTGGTCCTTTGTCCCTATCCTCCCTGATATGTATTTATCAATCGTGATGGTAGGTCCTGCTATCATTGTCTTTTTCACGTAAGCAGGTCCTTTTTTGTAATTCGTACTACGTTTCCGCATCCCTGCACCCCTCAAACGATTCTTTTCGATGGTTCTTCATTTTCTCCGATGGCTCCGCAGTATATTTATGCAGAATGTCCTGAAAATGAATACCTTTAACGAGGACGCCAAGACGCCGCATACTTCATTTTTTTCGGCCCGGCGTCATGGCTTTTTTATTCTTTTGTTCGGGGTGCGTTAGTGCTATACTATATATAGTGTTGTAGGGTTACACCCCTTTGGGCCCGCGCTTACCAGAGCGCCGGGCCCTTTTTATATCTGTACCGGCATGCATAGTATCCTCCGGTCCAGTGTCCATACCTGCATTTTTCGCAGTGCCGATAGCACACGTTGCCATCTTTCAGCGGGCAGCGTACTCCGCCTCGTATTCCCTGGAAGCAGATACGGCAGATGAGCTCATCCTTTCCGGATGGCACCACCGCATCCAGGTCTGCCAGTATGGGCTGTCTCTTTCCTGCCCGAAGCCAGGCGACTCCCGTTTCCTCTTCGGCGCCCTGGATGGTGAGCCCTCTTCCGGTGTCGGTGATGAATTTCCCTTTCTTTCCTGTCCACTGGATGGCGTCCACCGCCATGAGGCGCATATCCTTCAAGGTATTTCTGATTTCCAATTTCTCCGGAATGACTTCCCCATTCCTGCCACTGACTGGGATGGTCTTCAGAATGCGGCCCACTTCGGCTTTTTCGGCAGGCAGCCGTTCCGCTTTTTCTTTTCCATTTCTTCTTCGGCTACCCGGTAAAGAGCTTCCAGCTCTTCCCTGTGCTCGCTTCGCCATTTCTCCACCTCCCCGCAGGAAAGGTAGGACAGGAATTTCGCTTCCAGTTCCTTTCTTTCCTTCCTGGATGCGCTGTGCACCCTGTCGTGCAGCTGGAAGGAAAGAAGGATCAGGTTATCTTCCCTGTCTCCGCCTCCGTGTGATCTCCATTCAACGTGGTGAATCTGCCCGCCGTAGGCCGGCGGGAGTTCTCCGATGATGTTGAAATATTCCCTGGCCCGGGAGATGTATCCTTCCCTGTCCCGCACCAGGGCTTTCAGTTTTTCGTAATTATTCTTTGAAAGTTTGAACCTCCACAAACCGGCTCCTCCAATCCCGCATCATTTAGGCCCGCCCCTCCAGATGGAGCTTTACCAGGCCTTTTCTTTCGGCATACGATTCCAGGTCTTTCTCCGCTTCTTCCGGAGTCATCCTTCTGGGCAGGGAGTTGATGGTTCTCCATTTCCCCTCTTTGATCTTGTAGCTTCCCCGGTAATAGGCTTCGCCCCCTCTGAACCATTCCTTCACCACATACCTTTTCCCATTGTCCTCTTTCCACATCTGATAAAACGGACTTCTCATGCTTTATCCGGAGTTCCTTTGTTATCAGCTCCTCCGAGTACGTCCGGTTCTGATTCGATGATTTTCAGCACATGGATCCCGACTTCGGCTTCCATATACCCTATGGCATCCCTTAGGCTTTCGAAGGCCTTGTGAAATATAAGTTTTTCCCATTTCGGCTTTCCTTTTTTCTCGCCGCGAATGTACGGAGGCACCTGGAAGACTTGGAACCTTCCCCCTTCCAGCTCATTACATCTTTTCGGTGTCAGCAGGTCCGGGTCTTTCCATATCTCTGCCATGGATTCTTTCATGTCCCTTCTTATCATCCAACCCGGTTTCGGTGTGTGAAGCAGTACCAGGTAGTATTCCTTACCTGTCATGGCTCTTACCTTCAGCAAGAGTACTTTCCTCTTCTCGATTTCTACGATTCCCATGTTTCCTCCTTCCTGCCACGTGGGCCGCGCCAGGCATTCTTCTCCCGGCACTATCTCTTTTCCACAGAAGCAACATATGTATGATTTCTTCTTACTTACTTTGCTCATAGGTGTTTTCTTCGTGATATAATAAATAAAACAGTTTTCCTTTAGGACTCTGACGTCTGGTACACGTCAGAGCCCTTTTCTTTACCCCAAATGACCTTTGATAATGATTTCCTTCAGCATGGTAATAGGCGCATCGGATTCCACGCAGATTGTCTGCGGCCCTGAGAAATACCGTTGGATGGTAACTGCTACGATGTCCCCGTCCGGGCCTTTCTTCGGTTCGAAGCGGCTTACATCTACGCCGGCTTTGACGCACATGCCCAGTAACATGTCCAGGCAGTACTCTTTTAAGTCGTTGTCCCCTTCAATTTCTTTGTTCATGGTCTTCCTCCAGTTCTTTCAATACTTCGTGAACTATGCTCAGACAGCCCAGGGCAAAATGATACATCCGGTTATTCCCCAGGGCGTTGTACGTCATGGCGTCTGATTTCAGAGTTTTGTCCCAATCAAGGAGCTTCTCCTTCAGCTTTTCTTCATCCATTTCACTTCCCTTTCCCCAGGCGTCCTTTGGTAATAATGGCCGCTACCATTTCCATGGCCGACATTCCTTCAAAGCGTACTGTTTTTTCGCTCCCGTCGACATAGCAGATGATGGCGGCGCCAATGGCTTTGTCCGCTCCGTAGGCAGGGAGAATATCAAACACCTTGACGCCGGATGCATAGCACATCTGCAGGAGATGATGTATGCAGTTTTCCTTCTTCCGGTTCTCTACCGCAATGAGTTCATCCTGTTCTTCGGTCATCACAGCTCCCTCGCTTTCTTCACGTGGATAATGAGCTCCGTCCCCGGCTGCAGGTGCCCCGGGTCTGAAATCCGGTTGTCATGCATCACCTGCCATGTGAGCTTACTCATATCCTCCTTGTCCGTGGCCGCTTTTGCCACGATGCCCCATAGCGTGTCACCTTCTTCTACGGTGGCCCGGTACTCCACCAGTTCTGTGTCTAGGCTGTCTCTGTAGCAGCCATAGCCTACGGCGCCAGCGGCCAGGAGGCCGCAGAGTATGCATCCGATGCGCGCCCAGCGGATTCTTCTGATTAGTGATTTCATGATTCTTTCTCCTTTTCTATGAAATCTTCCTTGCCCTCTCCCTCATCCTCCAGCGGAGGCCATGGCCTCCGCTGGAGGTAAAGTCCGATGAAGAGGATAGCGGTGAATTTCCTTATTCTCCGGTCTGCTTTGCCAGCTCTCGAAGGTCTTGTCCCTCATGATCTGCCAGGAATTTATTGAATGTAACTTTTCTCACAAGCACTCTTCTTCCCATTCTGAGGCTTGGGAGCTCTTCGCTGTTAATGAGTGCGAAAACTGTTCCCTTATCAACAACGCCCAGTCTCAGCCTTACTTCTTCCGTGTCCATAAGGCGGTCTGTGTCATCAGGGAACATTTCAAGTTTTTCAGATCTCATTTTGTTCATCTCCTTTATGCATCCTTTGCAGTTTCTTCAGAACGCATAAAACGAATAAACTCGTTTTTACGACCAAAAAAAATATTATCCGGTGTAATTTTGTAAACAGAAGGGATTGCCTGAATAAAGGAAAATGGAGCATTAGAACTGTCTTCTTCAAGTCGTGCCAATGTCTGGTAATGAATGCCAAACAGTGCCGCAGCTTCTTTCTGCGTGTACCCGATGTTAATCCTCGCTGCTTCGAGTGTAATCTTTAGCATGTCTATCACCTCCGTTCATTGGCTTTATGATAAACGAGTTTATTCGTTTTGTCAATCCATGAAAACGAATTTCAGTGTTTTAATTTTCTATTTTTTCTTGTTTTTAACGCCTTTATTCGTTATAATGTAGCTAAAGAAGCGCTGGAAAGGGGAATGTAAAATGCCTAGGAACAAGCTTTCAAAGTTTGACAAGAGTCTGCGTGAACAGATTTCAACCAACTTAAAAAAATACACCGAAAATTTGACACAGTACCAGTTATCGGACATGACCGGCATCCCGGTTTCCACTTTATCCGGATATTTTGCGATGAGATCAACTCCATCAGCAGGTAATGTGCAAAAAATCGCTGATGCTCTGCATGTTAAAAAATCAGATATTGATCCACGCTTTTCTTCAGATTTCTTAAACAGCAATAAAGATTCTGAACTTACAGAGAAAGATGAACGGGAAATTGAGTCCGATTTGGAAGATATGATGAATTCTGTTTCCTCTGCTGCCTATGAAGATAATGCTGATATTGAGGATATAGAAGCATTCACTGCCACAATTAAAGCTGCAATGATCCAAGCCAAAAAGATTGCTAAAAAGAAATATACGCCTAAAAAGTACCGAAAGGATTGAATAGTATGGAAATAGAGCGGAAAATCCGCCAGCTAATCCATCAATATAAAACTGATAATCCGTTTGCGCTGGCGGAGGCTAAAAACATTCATGTTATTTATGGAGATTTAGGCGGTAAACTTGGTAACTACTTAAAATATAAACGGTCAAAATTCATTCTTATTGATGACAAGCGCACTCCCCAGGATATGCTTAACTTTGTATGTGCACACGAATTAGGTCATGCACTTTGCACTCCAGATGATAATACTCAGTGGTTAAAGACATATACAATGAGCATTAATGCAAATAAAGTGGAGCATGTAGCCAATCGTTTTGCTGTGGAATTGCTACTAAATGACGAATACATTTCCAACAATAAAGATCGTTCTCTTTATGACTTAGCTAAATGTCGTGGAGTACCAGAACAATTTATACAACTGAAAAATGAATAGTGTGAAAGATGGTGTATGATCATGTCAATTGAAATTTCTTTGAATGGCAGCTCTGTAATGGAAAATAAACGAAATAAAGGCCGTTCGCTTTTAACACTTCCAAAAGATTACATCGTGGTGGACCTGGAAACTACAGGATTAAATTCTTCTTTCGATGAAATCATTGAAGTTGCCTGTATTCATTTCGTAGATGGGCATGAAGTTAGCACATTCCACTCTTATGTACAGCCTGAGCCTTTTGATGATGATGGAAAAAATGTATATATTGACGATTTCATCAGCGAACTAACTGGCATCACCAATGAAACGCTACAAAATGCACCAAAGTTCAAAGATATTGCAGAGCAATTGTTTGACTATCTTGATGGTGCATTTATTATTGGCCATAATGTGAATTTCGATATTAATTTCCTTTATGACAATTTCGCTGCCAGTTTGGGAAAAGAATTCCATAATGACTATATGGATACAATGCGTCTGGCCAGAATCGTTATGCCGGACCTACAGCACCATCGTCTAAAGGATCTATGCGAAGTTTTCAATATCACAGAAACGCAGCACAGAGCGATGAATGACTGTGAAATTACCCAGGAAGTTCTCTCCCACCTGTTAGCCATCGTGGAAGGAAAGAAAATAGATTTATCTATCCACAAAACACATCATAATGTTTCTCTAGCTTCTTTAAAAGGTAATGTGTCATTAAATGATAAGACGCACCCTTTCTACGGAAAGCATTGTGTCTTTACCGGTACTCTCAAAAGGTTCCTTCGAAAAGATGCAGCCCAGATTGTGTGCAACATTGGCGGGAAGTGCGATGATAATGTTACTAAAAGAACGAATTTCCTTATCATTGGAGGATTGGAAAATAATCCTTCAGTAAAAGGCGGAAAGAGCGGGAAAATGAAAAAAGCAGAATCCTTAATCCTAAAAGGACAGGATCTGCAAATTATCAGTGAAGAAACTTTCTATGATTTATTAAGTGATTATATTGATGAATAAAATATCGCTTTTCTCATGTTCATCTCATAAAAATCGCTTCGAGCTCCTCGAACTCACCATTTCGACTGTTCAGAGATTCTAAAGGTGGTGAAACGTAATGAATTCAATCCGGAAGCGCGGTTCCAAATATTACTACCATGTTTACGTGCTGGATGAGAATGGGAAACGTGTTCGGAAGGAATATGCCGGCACATCTGACCGGAATGAAACAATCCGGATCATGCATGCTGCCCAGGCTGAAGCTGACCGGATGGGCAAACTTGCCAGCAAAATGACAGTGGAAAAGTTTTTTATGCTCTGGGAATCGGAAGAGCTGTCCGCCGGAAACTATAAAATCAATACTGTCAGAGCTTACAAATCAGCCATTACTCATTACATTCTGCCATCTCTGGGGAAAGAAGAACTGAAAGATGTAACGCCCAGGGAGCTCCAGAATCTTCTTAATAAGCTGAGAGATAACAGATTCTCCCGCTCCACAGTGAATACAGTCTGCTCCGTTTTGAAAAAATCCTTTACTTATGCCACAAGTTTTTCCGGCCTCATCCCTTTGAATCCTTCAAAAGACATTGTTCTCCCCCGCTTCTTTTCCCCTGAGAAACATGAAGAAGCAGTCTGCTTTACTCCGGAAGAAATGGATAAAATCTTTGCGCACTTTCCGCCTGGGCATGACTTTTATATGATGATTGCCCTCTCATACTATGCCGGCCTCCGCTTAGGAGAATGCTGCGCTCTTTCATGGAATGACGTAAACATGAAAGACATGACCATCCGAATCAGCAGAACACTAGTCCAACAGGGGAAGGAATGGACCTTCCAGGCTCCGAAAACGGAGAATTCCATCCGCACTATCTACTTTGGCAGTAATCTTTATAAGATTTTTGAGTCCCAGAGATTCCGCCAGCTCCAGAACCGCCTGAAATATGGCCAGTGGTACACCAATAACAATCTGGTAGCTCCCCATGAAAATGGAGAAATCATGACTCCGGACAGCATGCGCTATTTCGGCAAGTGGTGTCATAAAACATTCGGGAAAGGCACCTTCCATTCTCTTCGTCACACATATGCATCCCAAATGCTGGAGGCAGGAGCTGATGTTGAACTGGTAAGCAAGCAGCTTGGTCATTCCAGCATCGTCACCACTACAAAGATTTATTCCCACATCCTGGAAAAGCGCCGGAAGAAGCTTGTTTCTATCATTGATAATGCATTGTAACATGTTCCCCTATCCCCTTTGCCACACTTTTCATGAAACTGTGGCAAGATTTGTGGCAATGCTTGATTTAGCTAGATTTTATCGACTATTACAGTTAATTTAATGTTATCGGAAGTAAAGATAAATCTATCCCTACCCGTCAAATTCAGCCTGCAAACGAAAATAATTTATCCGTAACTCTGGAAACTTCGCGCTTCATCCTTTCAACATCAATGGTGAGCAATTCCTTATGGCGCATTACGACTTTGCCATTAATCATTACGGTATCGACATCCATTGAGTTTCCAGAATATACAGCCAGCGAAATGCTGTTGAATCCGGGCATCCAGTTGAAGCCTTCACGATTTACGAGGATGATATCTGCAAGGCTTCCCGATTCAAGAGTGCCAAGATTGTCATAGCCCATGCATTTAGCACCATCAACAGTAGCCATGTTCAAAGCTTCCAATGCATTGATGGCTAATGGATCGCTATCCTTCACCTTATGAATGAGTGCTGCCAGACGCATTTCTGCAAACATATCAAGCTTGTTATTGCTGGAAGCCCCATCGGTTCCGAGCCCCACCGTTATACCTGCAGCCCTCATCTTTGTTACTGGAGCGATTCCTGATGCAAGCTTGAGGTTGCTTGTCGGATTATGTGCGACATGTACATCTTTCTCCTTCATGATTCTGATATCGTCGTCATTCACATGTACACAGTGTGCTGCCAGTGTCGGGAGGTCAAATAATCCCAGATCATTCATCAATGCGATTGGGGTCTTTCCATACTCCTTCAGGCAATTGTCAACCTCGCCTTGCGTTTCGGACAGATGGATATGAATGGGAATGTTGTATTTCATGCCTGCATCCCTGACCTTCCTGATGTAATCAGGCGGACAGGTATATGAAGCATGCGGTCCGAGCATAACCTTGAATCTTCCGTCTCCTGCATGATCCCAGTTTTTAAAGAGCTCAATGTTCTCTGCCAGTCCCTTGTCCCCATTGGGTCCGATTCCTGCCAGTCCTCTGGCCAGGTTCCCTCTCATTCCGGCCAGATCGGCAGCTTTTGCACAGGAATCCATGAACATATACATATCGCAGAAAGCTGTTGTTCCCCCGCGGATCATTTCCGCGAAGGCAAGCATGCTTCCCCAGTATACAATATCATCATCAAGATGATCTTCAGCCGGCCAGATCTTATTCTGAAGCCAGTCCATCAGTTCCATATCATCAGCATAGCTCCTGAATAAAGTCATTGCCACATGAGTATGTGTATTGACAAGACCAGGAAGGCAAAGCATATTATTTCCTTCGATAACTTCATCATAGTCTGCCGGATCAGGATTATCGGGAAATTCTTTGATATACTTTCCATCAATCACGATATTCTGGTTTTCCACAATGGAATTGTTCCTAAAAACTGCTGCATTTCTGATAAGTGTTGACATATTCCCTCCTAGTCAAGTCCCAGATATTTTTTCTGTTCTTCAGATAAGCTGTCAATCTTGTAGCCCATTGACTGAAGTTTGATTTGAGCAACTTTGGTATCAAGTTCATGAGGAAGTGTATATACTGCCGGTTTCATATCCCTGCCATGGCCTAAAAGGTACCAGACTGCCAATGTCTGCATAGCAAAGGACAGATCCATGATTTCAGCCGGATGTCCATCGCCGGCTGCCAGATTGACAAGGCGTCCTTCTGCCATTAAGAATACAGTCTTGCCATTTGGCAGTACGTATCCTTCAATATTCTTTCTGGCTTCATATTTCTTCGTGCAGATGCGCTCAAGGTCAGCACGGCTGACTTCGCAGTCAAAATGGCCTGCATTGGCACAGATAGCGCCATCTTTCATCTGTATGAAGTGTCTTTCTGTAATGACATCGATATCGCCGGTTACAGTCAGGAAGATATCCCCTACTTTTGCAGCCTCATCCATCGGCATGATTTCAAAACCATCCATGACTGCTTCAATAGCCTTGATCGGGTCGACCTCTGTTACGATGACATGAGCGCCGAGTCCTTTTGAACGCATGGAAACGCCCTTGCCGCACCAGCCGTATCCGGCAATGACTACAGTTTTGCCGGTAATTGTCAGATTCGTGCTTCTGATAATTCCATCCCAGGCCGACTGTCCTGTCCCGTAACGGTTATCGAAGAGATATTTGCAGTAAGAATCGTTTACCGCAATCATCGGGAATTCCAGATCGCCAGCCTTTTCAAGGATCTTTAAACGATGGACGCCGGTTGTTGTTTCTTCCGAGCCGCCGATTAAGTTGACCTGGGCATCCTTGCGGGTCGTATGAAGCAGATGAACAAGATCGCCGCCATCATCGATGATGATATCAGGTTTATGATCGAGTGCCTTATTTAAGAAAAGCGTATATTCCTCGTCAGTGCAGCCGTGCCATGCATAAACGGTGATTCCGTTATCAACCAAAGCAGCCGCAATAGGATCCTGTGTTGAGAGCGGATTGCTTCCTGTGCAGATAACATTGGTGCCTGCAGCTTTTAGTGTAAGTGCCAGGTAAGCAGTTTTGGCTTCAAGATGAATGGACATGACCACTGTCTTGCCCTTGAAAGATTGATCAGCGGAGAATTCTTCTTTCAGTGTATTCAAAACAGGCATAAATTTCTCTACCCAGGCAATACGCTGTTTGCCTTCTTCAGCTAAATTAATATCACGTATCATTGATTCATTCATTGTTTTAACCTTCTTCCTTGTAAAATCTTTTAATATTATCTGTATATGGCGGGACAATAACGCCTTTTTCAGTGATAATCCCTGTTATCAGATGATTGGGAGTCACATCGAATGCCGGATTGAATACAGGAACATCCTTGGGGGCCAGCTGGATTCCCTTGTATGTCCTTACTTCATCCGGATTTCTTTCCTCAATAACTATTTCACCGCCGCTTTTGATAGAGGTATCAAATGTGGAAAACGGTGCAGCCAGATAAAATGGTATGTGGTGGTAAGAAGCAAGGACAGCAAGTCCATATGTACCAATTTTATTGGCGCCGTCTCCATTAAGAGCGATCCTGTCAGCTCCGACGATAATGGCATCAATATGTCTTGTATTCATGAGCATGGCAGCCATATTATCCGTAATCAGACAGCACGGGATTTCATTTGCCATGAGTTCCGTTGCGGTTAAACGTGATCCCTGCAGAAGGGGCCGCGTCTCATCGGCATATACACATGAAATCTGGCCTCTTTCATTAAGCTCCTTGATAACACTGAATGCCGTGCCGTCCCCCGCCGTAGCAAGTGCACCCGTATTGCAGTGTGTCAGAATGTTAAGGGCAGTTTTGCCTTTAAATAAATCAGCTCCGTGTGAACCAATACGCCTGCACATATCCCGGTCGGAATATTCAATGTCTTTTGCTTTGTTCAGCAGTTCTGCCCCGGCTGTTTCCAGGCTCTCTGAATGAGAATAAACTTCTTTCATTTCAGAAATCGCCCAGGACAGATTAACAGCTGTAGGACGAGCTGCTTCAAGTTCATCCAGCGCTGCATAAAAACGTTCCGTCAAACCAGTGTCAGAATATGCCCTGCATTCCCTGAAAGCCAGGACAGATGCGTAACCGGCCGCCACGCCAATGGCAGGCGCGCCTCTGACAGCCAGTGTCTTGATGGCAGAGACGACATCCTTATACGAATAACAGTCGATATAAACAATTTCATCGGGTAATTTTGTCTGGTCGAGAAGAATCAGGTGATCTTTATCCCATTTCAATGACCAAAGACCTTGCTTCATAACTGAAATCCTCCAAAGTCTTTGGCGGCATGTCTGCAGTCGCAGTCAGTATCAGGATCAAATTCCTGAGAAAGGATCGTAATGATCTTAACAAAACTCTCAATATTCTGATTCATGCATTCAACAACTTCGCGATGCGTCAAAGATTGTTTCGAAATGCCTGCAGCGAAATTTGTTACCATGGAAATGGTAGCGTAGCACATTTCAGCTTCCCTGGCCAGCTGACACTCCGGCACATTTGTCATACCGACAACATCAGCCCCCCACATCCGGTATGCTTTGATTTCAGCGGGAGTTTCAAATCTGGGGCCTTCTGTACAGATATAGGTTCCCTCTGGATGGATGACGATTCCCTCACGGTGTGCAGCATCCAGGACAGCAGCACGAAGATGCGGGCAATATGGATGTGTCATATCAATATGGGCAACTCCATGCAGTTCGCCGTCATAGAAAGTACCGATTCTTGATTTCGTCTGATCGATGAACTGATCAACCAGTACCAGTTCGCCGGGCTTGTAATCGGGATTCAGAGATCCAACTGCTGTTGTCGATACGATGGAAGATACCCCCAGCGCCTTTAAAGCATAAATGTTGGCCCTGAAGTTGATCTTATGCGGCGGGATCGTATGATTCACACCATGCCTTGCCATAAAGACGATCGGCTTATCCTTGAAATATCCTAATTCATATTTTGCTGTCCCATATGGAGTTTCAATTGTTTCGCTATGGAGATCAGTTAATATTTCAGGGTTATAAACACCTGTACCACCAATAAAAGCTAATTTATTCATTGAATACCCTCCCCTTTTTCATCGTTAAACCATTTAACTAAAGTTGATCTTGGTATATTGTATTTTTTACCACAATAATGGCAGCAAACTTCTGTAACTTCGTCTTCCAGCAATTCATTTCTTTCCGTTTCGGGAAGCAGAAGCAGCGAATTTCTTATATGATCCAAATTGCAGGTGCACTGAAATTTGATGACCGATTCGCCAATGGGAAGGAAGCCTTCCTTATCTATCAGGAAGCTTAAAGATGATGCATCCTCTTTGTCTCCAAAGATTTTCCATCCCTTGCTGTTCAGTATAAACAAATCATCATATAATTTCTTGTTAGCCTGAGGCGTCATCTGTGCCAGGAAGCAGGCAACTCTTTCCAGCTTTCCGTCTTCTCCTAACTGAAATTGGATATCCAGATAAGAATCTGTTTGGTCTGATTCGTTCAGGTAAGAAGTAAGACATTCAGAAATACTATTGCATGATGCGTTTACTGTGCTGATATATGGCTGTTTCAGCAGGGAATACCTTGTGACAAACAGCTGTGCATTTTCACAAACGAGACGTTTCTCTTCAGCAGGATCGTATTTATCGAAAGCCTCTGCTTCAGGATTTTCTATAAATCCCCTTACATAATGACCTTCATAAGCATCAGCCCGGATAATTCCCAAAGGCGAATGCGTTACCCACTTCAGAGAGATTCCTTCGTGATTTTTGAAATCAGTTGCCAGTGCGGCAGTTGCAGCGAGAATTTTGCCAATGATTATTTCAGAAAATAATGAAAGATTGTGTATATTCCCAGCTTCTTTTGCTGCATCAGTAACATCTGCAACAGTGATTCGGAGTCCTTCATGATTAAGTAAGTGTTGGATAGAATTTTTAGTGATCAATTCTTTTTCCTCCTAAAACCAGTCCCAGAAATTATCAATTGATATAGACCAGATTACAATACTCTTAAAGTATTAATCGTATATATTTTACCATTATCATATGACAAAATAAAACCTGTACCTCTGATTTAAATCAATAAGGTACAGGTTTTATTTTAATCGGGGAATAATTCACACCTTCAAAGACTCAATGGCATCTTTTCTGTCTGGCTGATTAAATACTGATGAACCAGCAACAAGTATATCTGCCCCGGCATTTTTCAGTAATCTGGCATTGTCCTTGTTAACGCCGCCATCAATTTCTATTAAAGTGGAAAGCTCCTTGTTTATGATGAAATCCTTTAAACGTCTTACTTTATCAAGGGTATAAGTAATGAATTTCTGACCGCCAAATCCCGGATTCACGGACATGATAAGCACATAATCCAATAGTGGAAGAACTTCTTCTATAGCTCCTATCGGTGTACCCGGATTCAGTGCGATACCGGCCTTGATATTCCTTCCTTTGATGTTCTGTATCATTCTGTCCAAATGAGGAACTGCTTCTACATGGAAGGAAATGTACTGGACAGAGATAGATTCCAATACATCCAGATAATCCTGAGGATTATAGGTCATAAGATGTACATCAAGCGGCAAATTGGTTACTGTCCGGATAGACTTAATCACTGGCGGGCCGAATGAAATATTTGGTACAAAATGGCCATCCATAACATCCAGGTGAAGGAGGTCTGCTCCGTTTTGCTCCACATCGCGGATTTCATCCTCGAGTCTGACAAAATTGGCAGCTAATACTGACGGTGCTATTTCCATAAGAACTATCTCCTGTTCTTTTCTGAATTCAATTCACTAAGAAGTTTGATATAATTATTATATCGTTCCAGCTGGATATCTCCGTTTTGCACTGCATCCCGGACAGCACAGTCTGGTTCCTTGTCATGCATGCAGTCATTGAATCTGCATTTGCCCAAATAAGGCCTGAAGTCCTTAAAAAGATAGGCTGTTTCTTCCGGCATCAGATGATTAAGGTTAAGCAGCGTGTATCCGGGGGTATCCATAAGAAGACTGTGATCAGAGTATCTGACTAATTCCGCATGACGGGTTGTTGTTTTTCCCCGTCCTGAATGACTGCTGACTTCCCCGGAGATAAAATGAGAAGAGCCCAGAATATAATTCAGAAGACTGGATTTCCCGACACCTGAAGGGCCGGAAAAAGCAATGATTTTCCCCTTTAAAAGCATCTGAACATTTTCAAGTCCGTATTTTGTTTCTAAAGAGGTACAAATACAGTCATATCCGGCATTTACATAGTAATACCTGACAGAAAGTGCATGAGATGGATCCAGATCATATTTATTAATAATGATGGCCGGATTTATCCCTGCATATTCTGATAGGACGATCATCTTGTCCAATAAGTATTGATCCAGATCAGGACTTTTGATTGCAGAAACCAGGATAAGCTGGTCAACGTTGGCTATAGGCGGACGATGAAGAACCGTCAGCCGGGGATAGACATCCTTAATCAGCATCTGCCCTGAATCATCCAGCTCGCAGTCAACATAATCTCCAACCAGTATATCGGTTTTCTTTTTCAGCTTTCCTCTGGATCGGCAAGAGGCCGTCTCATTGTTATCCAGTAAAACATTAAAGTAGCCGTTTTGGTTCTTAAGTACAATGCCATTCATAGCGGATTAAAGCTCCCTGTCTTGAACGACAGAACCATCAATAACAACCTGAACCCTGACATTGCCTACACCAGAGACATCCTTATTGATCGTGCTTCCTGCATTAACCTTCGCATTATAGACCGTATGCTTTCCGGTATCATCAGTTACATAGATTTCTACCTGACGTGCATTGCCTTCTTTTGGAATTGTAATATTGACTGTCCCGTTTTTCTTCTGGCTCTTGGATTTTGATCCAATCGTAAGATTAACGACATTGAAATTCGTTTGTTCTCCGCCGGCCGGATCCTGCGAAACTACAACTGCATTGGGAGCATCAGCTGCTGTACCGTCAGAAGAAGTTATTGTACCTACGGAAAGTTTCATGGAAAGCAAGGAATTACGCGCATCAGATAACGACATTCCGGTCAAATTCGGAACACTTACCTTTTGACGCATGTTGATAACTATATTGATCCGCGTCCCCTTTGTTGCCTTTGCGCCGGAATCCGGGCTTTGGGAAATAATAACATCGGAAGGCTTGTCCGGATCATTTCCATTTTCGACTGCTCCCAAAGACAATCCCATCTTGTCAAGACGTTCTTTCGCCTGCTCCAAAGTCAGACCCTTCAGGTCTGGAATAAGCATGGTCGAACCGCCCTTGCTTACAGTCAGATGAATGATCCTCTGTGCTTTCACATTGGTACCGGCCGGAGGCGTCTGGGAAATGACCTGTCCGGAAGGTACATCATCACTCGCAATTTCATCTACAGAAACCTTCAGATTCAGTTTTTTCAGAGATGTTTCAGCGACCTCTACCGGTTTTCCCACCACGTTCGGAACGGAAATGTTTTCAGCACTCCAGAAGTTGCCGAAGGTAAAGAATGCCCAGGCAAAACAGATTGCAAATAAAGCTACCATCGCAATCCAGATGTACTTCTGCGGAAGATTGGCAATAAAAGTAGCCACTTTCCCATCTTTTTCCAATACGATCGGCTTTTGTTTTGTAGGAAGAGGACGAGTCAGCGCAGTAAAATCATGAGACGCCGGCTTGTTGTAGATTGAAGTCGTAAATCCCTGCGCAATTTTCAATTCCGAAATGAAATCAGAAACGGAATCATATCTTTTATCCGGATCCCGCTGGAGGGCTGTAAGAAGGCATTCTTCCAGCATTGGCGAAATTGCCGGATTATATTTTGTCGGCCTGGGAATATCTCCCTGCATATGCTGAAGAGCAATACTTACCGCTGTCTCACCTTCAAACGGCAGATGATGAGTCAGCATTTCATAAAGAACAATTCCCAAAGAGTAAATATCCGTCTTGGCCGTTATCTTATCACCTGCAGCCTGTTCAGGCGACAGGTAATGAACGGAACCCAGGATGGACTGTTTATCTATAACAGTGGATGAGTTGATTGCTCTTGCAATGCCGAAATCTGTTACTTTGACCTTTCCATTGGTGGTCAGCAGTATATTATGCGGCTTGATGTCACAGTGAATAATGCCATTCGCATGTGCTTCTTCTAGTGCATTGCCGATACTGATAGCAATTCTGACAGCTGTATCAATGGGAATATTGGGGTGTGACTGGATATATTGCTTCAGTGTCTCCCCTTCGACATATTCCATGACGATATAGTGAATATCGCCATCACAGCCGACATCATAAATTCCCACAATGTTCGGGTGTGTTAATTTTCCTGCGGATTGCGCCTCATGTCTGAATCTTACAATGAAATCATTATCCTCAGCAAAATTGCTATGCAGAATCTTAACGGCTACGATGCGATCCAAAAGGATATCTTTGGCCATATAAACATCAGCCATGCCGCCAGAGCCGATTTTCTTTATAATTTCATATCTGCTATCTAGAATTTTTCCGGTCATAAATTACTCCAATGTTTCTGTAAACTGAACCAGAATAAGAGACACATTGTCTTTTGCTCCTGCATCATAAGCTTTTTCCATTAAATCCTTGTCTAACTTTTTTAAGTCATCCTGTGTTCTTCTTGGATTATCAGCAATAACAGACCTGATGACGTTATCATCAATCATACCCGTCAAACCATCTGAGCAAAGTAGAACCAAAGAATCATTATCCAACTTAAAATGCCCGGTATCCACAGTCAAAGATTTTTCAATTCCGACTGCCCTGGTAATTTCGTTTTTCCGGGGATGAAAACGCATATCTTCCCTGGATATTTTTCCTTCATTGACAAGTTCCATAACAAATGAATGATCCGTAGTGATTTGTTTCAGTATATTATCGTGCCAAACATATAAACGGCTGTCTCCTACATGAGCCCAATTCAAGGTATCGCCGATCACTGAAGCAGCTATCATTGTTGTACCCATAGAAAGAAACTGATCGTCATCCTGCTTCCGGTCCAATATGGCCTGGTTAGCCAGCAGTATAGATTCCTTTAAGTTGGATTCAGAGAGTTCAGCGGGCTCAAGGCGCTCCAAAAAATTACCAGCACTCTCGACAGCAAGTGTGCTGGCAATCTGGCCGCCTTCATAGCCGCCCATACCATCTGCTAATATATAAACATTTTCTACATCCAGATTGATCGCGTCTTCATTAACTTTTCGGACTAATCCGGTTCTTGAATCACCCAATGTAAGTATCATAGAAACCAATGCCTGTCCATGTTTTCTGCAAATATGCATGAAACCTAAAAAATTATAAAGCAATCCATTAAATAGAAACTTTCGTAAGATACGTTTGAAACTATTTCTTCACTAATACTATCATTATGCAATACCATAGTCAATTTTAGCAGAGCGGCATATGAATAGAGATGAATAACAGTCTCGCTCAGTTCTTCAGATATCTTCTCTTCAGCTGGCCGCAGGCTGCCTGAATCTTATCACCCATCTGTTTCCTGACTGTTGTCGTCCTGCCATGCTTTTCCAAAATCATTTGGAATTTTTTCACTTCATCAGCTTCCGGCGGATATAACTGAATATGTTCAGTGCCATTAACAGGAATTAAATTAATGTGACAGTTCAGATTTCCTATAAGTCTGCATAATTCATTTGCATTATCCGCAGAAGCGTTCACATCTTTTATAAGTATGTATTCGAATGTAACCCGGCGGCCCGTTTTGTTATAGAAGTATCTGGCGGCGTTAATTACATCCTCAATTTTATAAGAGTTGCTGATAGGCATGATTTGATTTCTTATCATATCATTCGGCGCATGCAGCGAAATTGCCAAAGTGATCGGCAATCCTTCTTCCGCCAGACGATAGATCTGTGGAACGATACCACAGGTTGAGAGAGTGATATTTCTAAGACTGATGTTCAAGATATCGGGATCATTGCAGAGTCTGATGAACCGCAGCACATTTTCATAGTTTGTCAGAGGTTCGCCTGCTCCCATCAATACGATGGAATGTACAGGAATATCAAAATGCTGCTTGAAAGCAAACACCTGCGCCAGTATTTCTGAAGCATCAAGGTTGCGCTTCATTCCATCAAAGGTGGAAGCACAGAAGACGCATCCCATCGCACATCCTACCTGCGTAGAAGCACAAATGGAATTGCCATAATCATGATGCATGCAGACGGTTTCAACCAGGGAGCCGTCAGAAAGCTTGAGCAGGAGTTTAGTCGTGTTTTTATCATCCGACTGCAGCTGATTGATAATCTGCGGTTTGCTGATTACTGTATTTTCCTTGAGCCATTCTCTCATTGCACCCGGCAATTGTTTCATCTCATCAAAATCATATACATATCTGTGATATAAATAATCCTGAATCTGCTTGGCCCTGAATCTGGGAAAACCATTTCTGACAATCCAATCTTCTGTTTCAGCAAGTGTATGGCCCCAAATATTCCAACTCATATTATCTCCTTTTCATTTTAGCGATAAAGAATCCATCGCTATGACATTCATCCGGCCAAAGCGTTGCCATACCGTTTTCATATTCTTTTCCATTTGGCAATTGGAAACCTTCTAATTCAAAATCAGTAAAGTTGTCTATAAACCACTTAACAACAGATTCATTTTCCTGTTTATTCAGTGTACAGGTACTATAGACCAAGACCCCTCCATGCTTAACATAATGAGCTGCAGTAGAAATTAACTTTTTCTGCAGGATGGGGAATTCCTTTATATCGGCCTCTTTCCTGTTCCATCTGATTTCCAGTTTATGTCCAAGTACACCCAGACCGGAACACGGGGCATCCAAAAGTACTTTGTCATACTCTTCATTGCAGGAATCATTCAGGACGGTTGAATCCTGTACTTCTGCATGAATAATTTTGATACCTAACTTATGTGCACTTTCTTTTATTAGCTGAACCCGGTGGTCATATAAATCCCATGCATCAATATGGCCCTCATTGTTCATTAATTCAGCCATTTCCGTCGTTTTGCTTCCCGGGGCGGCACACATATCAAGAACCCGCTCTCCTGGTTCAGGAGACAATACAACTGGCGGAATCATTGATGAGACAGATTGAACAGATGCATAGCCCTTGTTTAGGATTTCAGCAAAAAACTGGTCAGCCCCATGTTTAAGGATGATAGCTGGCGAATAAAAATCACTCTGCTGGGCTTCGACACCTTTTTCAGATAAAAGCTTTAAAACGGATTGTGTATCAGTTCGTAAAGTATTAACACGTATGGAAGTATCAGGTACTTCGTTAAAGGCCTTCAATATTAAATCTGTTTTCTCCGGTCCTAATTCTTTCTGCCATTTTTGTACCAGCCATCCAGGCATATTATAGAAGAGTTCATCATACAAAAGCGGATTGCTTTCCCGTTTTGGCAGTTCAAACTGTTCCTTCTTCCGGAGGAAATTTCTAAGCACACCATTGATGAACCTGACATTCCCGGGGTGTGTAATCTTCTTTGCAATTTTAACAGTTTCATTGACTGCGGCAGATTCCGGAATCCTGGATAAATATATCAGCTGATAGAGCCCAATACATAACAGGATCCGAACTGCAGGATGTATCTTTTTTACAGGATGGCTGCTAAGACGGCTGATAATCCAGACAAGATAGTTGTATTTTCTAAGAGTGCCGTAAACCAATTCTGTCAATAAATGCGCCTCAGGCCCCTTCAAATGATTCTTTTTGAGTGCCGTCTGAAGTCTTAGATTCGAATAAGCGCCTTTTTCCAAAATATCATAAAGCGCCTGATATGCCAGAGCCCTTGCAGAAGGAGCCTGAGCATTAGTATTCAAATGATTCATCCGTGGTCACCTTGTACCCGTTAATAAAGTCTGATGCGCTCATCTTTTTATGATTTTCGGGCTGAATCATGAGAAGCCCTATGGCACCGTCACTGCATTTAACATGAAGCATTCCGTCGGAAAGAGAGAAGATCTTCCCTGGGGCATCATTAGAACTTGATTCAAGCAGAACAGCCTCGTGAATTTTAATCCGCTTTCCCCTGAAGAAAGTATATGTACCCGGATTTGGATACATTCCCCTGATCAGCCTGTCTATCGTGCGGGCAGAATCATTCCAGTTGATATGTCCCATTTCCTTCGTCAATTTTTCAGCATATGTTGCTTTGCTTTCATCCTGTTTTACAGAAGCAGCCAGTTTAGCCGGCAGATCATCCAAAACATCGATCAACAGTTTTGCTCCGACATTGCTCAGTACGTCAAAAAGATCTTCTGATGTCATATGCGGAGTAATGGATACGCTTTTTTCCGCAATAATATTGCCAGTATCCATTCCTGCGTCCAATTGCATGATCGTTACTCCGGTTGTTTCTTCTCCATCAATGATCGAACGCTGAACAGGTGCGGCGCCGCGATACTTAGGAAGAAGCGATGCGTGCACATTAATCACGCCATACTTGGGAATATCAAGAACAGCCTGCGGCAAAATCTTTCCGTAAGCTATTACAATAATCAGATCAGGATTCAGAGCCCTTAACACATCAAGCTCTTTTTCATCCTTCAGGGAGTTGGGCTGATAAATAGTAATATCATGTTCCAATGCGAATTGTTTTACCGCAGAAAACTGTACTTTATTTCCCCTTTTATTGACCCGGTCCGGCTGTGTATAAACAGCTTCAACCTCATACCCCTGTTTATAGAGCTCATTTAATGATGGTATTCCGAAATCCGGTGTTCCCATAAATACGATTTTATAATTATTCATCTGTCTTAGGTCCTTTATGAAGTGAAAGAGCCTTTTCAATGAAAAGGATGCCATTTAAATGATCAGTTTCATGCTGGATGCAGCGTGCTAATAACCCGGATGCCTTTTTTGTTTTTTTCTTGCCATGTATATCCTGATAATGCACAATGACATTCGAATAGCGTTCCACTTCCCCAAAGAGTTCAGGAACGGATAAGCATCCTTCTATGTCGGTATTCTTCTCATCCCCGATGGGGCTCCATTCCGGATTGATGTAAGCTTCAAAGCCGGATTCACCGTCATCAGCAACAAACACCCTTTTAGACACCGCAATCTGCGGAGCAGCAAGACCTACACCGTTAGCTTCATACAGGGTCTTTTTCATATCAATAACCAGGAATTTCAATTTTTTATCAAACACTTCAACAGGAGCTGCCACATTCTTTAATATCGGATTTCCCGCACTAATAATTTTACTCAACTTATGATACCTTCTTTCTCTTAATCTTCGAGTAAATCCAATTATTTAATTCTTTATATTGGATCTACGTCTATAATTATATCATTTTCTTTGAATATTACCGAATTTCTCATCAAATTTTTCAAATCCACAAAATTACTGCCTTTTATCAATATGGATATGAAATATAAGTTTCTGACCCGTTTGATTGGTTCCGGAAACGGTTCCGTAAAGGATACTTTTGCTTTCAGTTTCTTATTGGCCTCGCAGAGGAACCGGTAAATGGTATTTGCCTGATTGACCGCAGTATTGTAATCCTTATTAAAACATGTAATTTTCAGTAATTTCAGAAATGGAGGATAACCGAGCATTTTACGGAATTCTACTTCCTGCTCATAAAATTTCTCATAATCCTGCCTGGCGGCTGTTTCAATCACATAATGTTCAGGATTATAGGTTTGCAGGATAACTTCTCCGCGTTCTTTTCCCCGGCCGGCTCTGCCTGCACACTGGGTAATCAGATTAAATGTCTGTTCGGCTGCCAGATAGGTCGGCATATTCAGGATGCTGTCCGCAGATAAGATTCCAACAGTATTGACATTTGGAATATCATGTCCCTTTGCGACCATCTGCGTCCCAAATAATATATCTATTTTATCATTTTTGAAATCATTTAGGATTCTTTGTGCACTATTTTTTCTTGATGTACTGTCAAGGTCAAAGCGCTGGCTTCTGGCCTGCGGAAAATCTTCCTTTAACTCTTTTTCTATCAACTCAGTCCCCCAGCCTAGATAGCGGATTTTCCTGTTTCCGCATTTGGGGCATTTATACGGAGGAATACTGGTCGTGCCGCAGTAATGACACTTCAATAAGTTCTCTTCTTTATGATATACAAAAGATACGTCACAGTTAGGGCACTTAAAAACATAGCCGCATGATGAGCATATCAGCGTAGATGCAAATCCTCTTTTATTTAATAACAGAATCGCTTTTCTTTTATTCTCCAGTGTCTTTTCAAGCAGCTCCCTAAGCGGCATGGAAATCAATCTTCCGCTGTTACTGTAATCTCCTCTCATATCGTAAATCAATATTTTGGGCAAGGGAGTGTTGAATACCCTGTGCTTTAATTCAATCAGCCTGATCTTCCCGCTTAAGGCCGCATAGTAAGTTGCTATCGATGGCGTTGCCGCCCCCAGGACAATAGGGCAGTTAGAGATCTTGGCCATCATCTTGGCTACGTCCCTTCCATTATATCTGGGGCTCTCTCCTTGTTTATAGGAAGAGTCATACTCCTCATCAACAACAATCAGTTTCAGATTTTTAAATGGCAGGAAAAGCGCAGAACGTGATCCAATAATAATACGGCTTTCTCCGTTGACGATTCTCTGGCGGTTGTTATATTTCTCTCCTTTTGATAATTTGCTATGCATAAAAACGACATCATCGCCAAACACAGATGCAAAATAGGAAGTGAGCTGATTGGTTAATGAAATCTCCGGAACCAGTATCAAGGCCGATCCGCCTTTTTCAAGAGCGTGTTTCGCACACTGAAGATACACCTCGGTTTTCCCACTCCCGGTGACACCTTTTAATAAAACGCCTTCGTAAGAAGATTTATCAATAAGCTTGGAAATCTCATTGATTGCATTAAACTGTTCTTCAGTTGGATTTTTTTCATTGCCTCTGGTATTTGAATCCGTTATCAGGGAATAAGTATCCTTCGCTTTATAAATTACTTTTGCAAAGCCTTTATTGCAATATGCACGGACGACCGCATCAGAAATCCCTTGTTCTTTTAAATTCCTGACGGGGATTGCCTTTTCGGTTTTAAGAAGCCCCCATAGCAGTTTTTGTTTGCTGCTGCGAATCAGATCACTCTCTTTCGGAGTCGAGACGAATTCAATCCACCGCTCAACAGGTGCTGCATGTACGCTGGATAATAGTTCTCTCCTGATCAGATAAGATTGATCAAGACATTCTTTAAGATGACCCCCGAAAATAAGCTCAGCATCTTTTTCATGCAGTGATTTGACGGAATGATCTATCAACGATGAGAATTCTGAGCCCGCCGGAATATTATCCCACAAAATCTCATATGTATATTCCCTTTGAATGCCTACCTTATCAATCAGGAAAAGTCTCAAAGCCTCAATCAGAGGACACATATAATACGCGGCTATCCAATAAGCCAAAAGGAGCATCTGCTCAGTAAACCAAGGTTCAGTGTCCATGACATCCAATATATATTGAAGCTTATAATCAAACTGATCTGGGTCGGCATCGGTTATGGATAGAATGATTCCTTCTTCATGCTTGCCTGCAAAGGAAACCAGACATCTGGTACCAGCCTTAACGGATGCAAATTTTTCTGGGACGATATAAGAAAACGTTTTATTTAAACGCTTGCTCACTCGATTGATAATCACTTCAGCAATGATTGTTCTCATAAAATTTTATCTCCGATCAATCGACTCAAAAAAATAGTGGTTACTCTTTAAGAGTAACCACTATTCTATCATATTTCAAGAACCCTTGATATGAATTATAAACCAGCTTCTTTTCTAAGAACGTCCGCCTTATCGGTGTGTTCCCAGGTCAGATCAATATCTGTTCTGCCAAAATGTCCATAAGCTGCTGTTTTCTTGTAAATCGGACGTCTCAGATCCAGCATATCAATAATTCCGGCAGGTCTTAATTCAAAATTCTTCCTGATGAGTTCAATGATTCTTTCATCACTGATCTTTCCGGTTCCGAAAGTATCAACAAAAATGGATACCGGTTCAGCTACGCCAATAGCGTATGCCAATTCAATTTCGCATTTGTCAGCGATACCTGCTGCAACAATATTTTTTGCAACATAACGTGCCGCATAAGCAGCTGAACGGTCAACCTTTGTCGGATCCTTACCAGAGAAGCATCCGCCGCCGTGACGAGCCATGCCGCCGTAGGTATCAACAATAATCTTTCTGCCCGTAAGACCGGCATCTCCCTGCGGTCCGCCGATAACAAAACGACCGGTCGGGTTGATCAGGTACTTGGTGCTGTCGTCAATAAAATCAGCCGGCATAACAACCTTGATTACATGTTCAATGAGATCTTTCTTGATCTGATCAAGTGAAATTTCCGGATTATGCTGTGCAGAGATTACAATGGTATCAATATATACAGGCTTGCCGTCTTCATATTCAACAGTAACCTGTGTCTTGCCATCTGGTCTCAGATAAGCGAGTTCCCCATTTTTTCTGACTTCTGCCAGTCTGCGGGAAAGTCTGTGAGCCAGAGCAATAGGCATCGGAAGGTATTCCGGTGTTTCATTGGAAGCATAGCCGAACATCATTCCCTGATCGCCAGCGCCGATATCATACTGGTCAGCCTTGGACTCTTTTGCTTCAAGAGATTTATCAACGCCCATAGCGATATCCGGAGACTGTTCATCAATGGAAACGTTGATGCCGACACTATCAGCATCAAAGCCATAATGTGCATCTGTATAACCGATTTCACGAATCGTATCTCTTATAATTTTAGGAATCGGTACATAGGCCGTTGTTGTGATTTCACCAAAGACATGTACCTGTCCAGTCGTAACCGTCGTTTCACAAGCAACTCTGCCATTCGGATCCTGTTCCAGGATTGCGTCAAGAATTGCATCAGAAATCTGATCGGCAATTTTATCAGGATGTCCTTCTGTTACAGATTCAGAAGTAAATAATACTTTCTTAGCCAATTAAAATCCCTCCTTAGGATTAAATATAAAGGTAATTGGGTAATAAAAAAACTCTCCTGCAGAAGGAGAGATAGTCCTCTCATCTGTCAGCTGCTGCTGTTGGAATTAGCACCGGTTCTAAAAAGAATGGTTGCTGCGGCTTCCTCGGGCCAGTTCCCTCTACCGCTCTTGATGAGTTATTTTCATATGTTTCTATTATAACGGGAATGTCATTATTTAGCAATAGATTAAAAATAACAATTAGATAACATAATCAAAAGAGACCCTCACTTTTAGAAGGAGAGTCTCTTTATTTTAACTGTCAATTTATGCCTTCGACAATTTTCTCGATAATAATATGTCCCAAATCATCTTTGGTCATTTTCGGATATTGCTCAATATGACCATCTTTATAGATAAGAGCTGCTATATTGGTTGAAACATTGAATCCTGCGCCTTGCTGTGCAACATCATTCGCCACAAGGAGATTCAGGTTTTTCTTTGCTAATTTAGCTTTACCGTATTCGATGACATCCCTGGTTTCAGCCGCAAACCCTACCAGGAACTGGTGTGTCTTTTTCTGGCCTAATCCGTAGAGTATATCCGGGTTCTCTGTGAGTTCTATATTGAGATGATCATGCTGTTCTTTCTTTATTTTATTTTCGGCCCGCACGGCTGGACGATAATCAGATACAGCTGCAGCCATGACAAGTGCATCACAATCGTCATACTGGGCATTAACTGCCTTTTCCAGTTCCCTGGCATCATGAACGTAAATCATATGAACACCGACTGGTTCAGGAAGCGCATGTGTACAACTTACAAGAGTAACATCTGCATCTTCCAGTGCGGCAGCTCTGGCAATGGAATATCCCATTTTACCGCTTGAGCGGTTGCTTATGTACCGGACGGGATCGATATCTTCCTGAGTTCCGCCGGCAGAAACCACAATTTTCTTCCCCTTCAGCAAATGCTTGCTGTAGAGTGCCTTGTAAATGTGCTCCATGATCACATTCAGCTGCGGGAAACGGCCTTTACCCGTAACATTGCATGCCAAATGGCCGGATTCCGGTTCAACGAAAATATATCCTAAAGATTCCAGTTTGCGTATATTAGCCTGGACAATGGGATTCTCATACATATTAGTATTCATTGAAGGAACAAATACTACTTTTGCCTTCGTTGCCATAATCGTAGTAGACAGCATGTCATCAGCGATCCCATTGCCTACTTTTCCAATGATATCAGCCGTTGCAGGCGCAATCACAAATACATCTGCAAGACGGGCAAGAGCAATGTGCTCAACATCCCATTTATTAATATTTGCGAACATATCAACAGTAACATCATTGCCGGAAAGTTCTCCAAAGGTAATCGGAGTAACCAGCTTAGCTGCATGTTCTGTCAAAATACAATGAACATCAGCTCCATTCTGTCTGAGCTGACTTACAAGCCCTGCTGCTTTATAGGCAGCTATGCCGCCGCAAACACCAACAACTATGTGCTTATCTTTAAACATTATTAGCCCTTCCGTCAAAATTCAGGAATAGAAGTGTTACCACCCTGCTTGTATTATTTCCCGAATGAATAGGTAATCTTTGAATTGTAGATTTCTTCCAATGCTATCGTAACAGTTTTTTTATCAGCTGCATTTGGAATCAATGCAGGCTGTCCGTCGGTAAGTTCTCTGGCTCTCTGAGCCGCCAGAGTTACCAATGTATATTTGGAATCTACTTTCTTAATAAGACTGTCGATTGAAGGATAACACATCATTTTAAAGGTACCTCCTTATTGATATATTGTTTGAAAATTGTTTCAATCTGCCCCTCATTATGGCTGAGTTTGCATTTCTCTGCCTCCAGAATAGCAGATGTCTTATGAACTGCGTCCTCTAAAATATCATTAACAACAATATAATCATACTGATGAGCCATTGCAAGCTCGCTTGTTATTTGAGCCAGACGCTTTTGAATCACTTCTTCAGAATCTGTTCCTCTGTTATGGAGACGTCCTGATAAAACATTCAGCGAAGGTGGAACAATATAGATAAATACTCCGGTAGGATAACGCTTTTTTACCTGCATCGCGCCCTGGATATCAATTTCAAGAAGTACAGACTGTCCTTTATCGATTAAATCCAAAACATACTTTTTGGGAGTACCATAGTAATTATCATACACTTTTGCATACTCCAAAAAGGCGTCTTCTTTGATCAGTTGTTCAAACTGTTCCTTGGTTCTGAAGAAATAACTTTCTCCCTCGACTTCACATTTTCTGGGCTCCCTGGTAGTCATTGATACAGAGTAATGCAAATCTGGATACAACTCACGAATTGCACTGCAGATGGTCCCCTTCCCTGCACCGCTGGGACCTGAAACCACAAGCAATATACCCTTATCGGTTTTTCCTGACATGTCCATCAATTATCATCCATTCCTTCACTGATCGCCGTATCTTTATTCATAAGTCTGTGCGAAATCGTTTCTGGCTGTACAGCTGATAAAATAATCTGACCGCTGTCCATAATTAAAACAGCACGTGTTTTTCTTCCATAGGTTGCATCTATTAATTCGCCCTTATCTCTTGAATCCTGAATCATTCTTTTGACCGGAGCAGATTCAGGGCTGATGATTGCCATTACACGTGCAGCTGCTGCCATATTACCAAATCCAATATTAATTAAAGAAAAACTCACTTTTAACTCTCCTATTCAATATTTTGTACTTGTTCTCGAATTTTTTCCAATTCTGTCTTAATCATTATAACACAGTCAATGATATCATTGTCATTCGTTTTTGAACCCATCGTATTGACTTCCCGGTTAATTTCCTGCAGGAGAAAGTCAAGCTTTTTGCCAACAGGCTTAGTTTCATTAAGTATTTTCTGGAACTGATCCAAGTGGCTGGAGAATCTGACAACTTCCTCTGTGTAATCGGTTTTATCAGCGAAGATAGCAACCTCTTCCAAAATCCGTCTTTCATCAATTTCCTTATTCTGGTCATCAAAGATTTTCTCTATCCTGCTCCTTAAGCGGGTTTCATAACTCTTAATGACATCGTTTTGTCTTGCCACCAGATAATCATGCTTCCCGCGCAGCCAGTCGATCCTTGACGTCAGATCTTCCTTCAGGTTGCATCCTTCTGTTTCTCTCATACTGACCAGTTCCTGGACAGCTTTTGCTATAGATTCTTTGAAAAGGGAAGAAACTTCATCATCTGAAATTTCCTTTTTCTCCGCTTTAAGCCACTCATCCTTAAACAGCAAGACATCAGATAAATCAAGAGGGCTCTTCAACAGCTTTTTATTGTGCGCAACTTTCGATAACACCTTGATATAATTTCCAAGGGCATCCTCATCCACATGAATCAAATTTCCATCAGGGGTTTCAATTTCCTTAATGGAAACATAGACATTAAACTTGCCACGTGAAGCATTCTCTTTGATAACTTGTCGTGAGATGTTCTCCAGATTATTTTGATTCGAATAATCGCTTCTGAAATTAATTTCAAGAAAACGGCTGTTTACAGACTTTATTTCCGTAACAATTAGAAGATTATCACTTTTAGCAGTACCTGTGCCAAAGCCGGTCATACTTCTCATAATACAATCTTCCTCCTATGCTCCACTAAACAGCCCGTATTAAAGGCTGATATCCCCTTCAAATACTTTGACTGCCGGTCCCGTCATATACACATGATCCTTGCTGCTGCCTGCCCAGTCAATGTGGAGACTGCCTCCATCAAGATCTACGTCGGCGCTCTTATCGGCAAAACCATTCAAAATAGCTGCTACGACAGCTGCACAAGTCCCCGTTCCGCATGCCAGGGTAATCCCGGTGCCTCTTTCCCAAACCCGCATTCTGAAGTGATTCCCGGAAAGTTTTTGAGCGAATTCCACATTGGTTTTATTTGGAAAATGTGCATCAATCTCTAATTGATGACCTTCTCCAGGAAGGTCAATCGCATTTACATCATCAACAAAGATAACACAGTGCGGATTGCCCATAGATACGCAGCTAACCTGATAATGTTTGCCTGTCCCGCCATTAATCAACGGCTTATCTACAACAGTCCCATCCCCAAAACCGAGAACAGGAATTTCCTTCGCTGATAAGTGCGGTACGCCCATATCAACGCGGACATTTCCATCATCTAATAATTCAGGGTATAAGATACCTGCTCCGGTTTCTACAGATATTTTCTTTTCATTGACCAAGCCCAGTTCGAAAGCCCATTTTGCAAATGCCCGTATGCCATTTCCGCACATTTCTGCTTCCGAACCATCGCTGTTAAATATGCGCATCTTTAAATCAGCGGCTTCTGAAGGTAGAATAAAAATAACACCATCAGCACCAACTCCGTAATGACGGTCACATATCAATTTGGCCTGATCAGAAATCGATTTTATATCAGGATTTTCAGCAGCGTTGATAAACACAAAATCGTTTCCACAAGCCTGCCATTTGGTAAAATGCATAGTGTGCCCTCCAAATATATAGTAACTGGATATTCTTGAAATATTTTCAACCAGTTTTGGTGCTCATTTAAAATTGTACCATTATCAGCGAAATATTATCAAGGTTAAAATCCCTGTTGATTGACTGATAACTCGATATTTCTCTTATTTTGGCCTGTTTTGAAGATGCCTGGGAGAATTTCTCGGAAATTGGATATTAACATACAAGAAATTATGGATGACTGATGAATTTCAATGCCAGTTCTCCATCCATGATATACTTGTTCTAACGACTCATTACGATTGACATAGAGGAGGAAAATTATGCAAATCGATAGTAGTACTCTTTATCTATATGTGAAAGGATTGAATAAACTTTTAATTTCCTCACAAATACGTCAGATTCATCAGATAGATCAGAAAATATTCGACCTGGAACTATTTCGTCCAAATAGTTCTCCCCTGCATTTGATCATTAATCTTCATACCCCGCCTATATTTTATATTTCATCTAAGAATCGGCACCCGCAGTACATCGCATCACAAACATTCTGCATGACCCTTAGAAAGTATCTTGAGGGCGCCAGAATTTCATCCATCCGGCAGCTGGATATGGACAGGCTGGTTGCCATATCGGCAGATCGGATTGAAACAGCCGGAGAAATTATTACAAGGACGTTGTATCTTGAATTAATTCCATCAACGCCAAATCTAATCTTGTCTGAAAATGATATTCTGATCGATGCCTGTTCAAAAGGGAAAAAATTAAACCGCAGGATCATTCCAGGGGAAAAATATACTCCGCCAGAAAATTCAAACAGATTAAATTTCATGGATTTTTCTGAAACAGAATTAATTAACATTCTGACATATTCACAAAATACTGCCGTTTCTCTGAAAGAATGGATCTTTTCATCATTCAATGGCTTTTCAAGGCCGCTTCTTGATGAACTGCTTTACCGTTCAGGGCTGACAGAATCAACATTGACTTCCAGTTTGAGCGAAGAGGATATAAGAAAATTGGCATGTGAGCTGATTTCGATTATTTCAGAACTGAAAGAATCGGACACCCTGCATGTATATCGTGTGAATGGAAAGCCTCTTGTATCCCCCATTCTTCTCACATCTTTGAACGGGCCTCATGAGGATAAAGATATTGTATCGTGGATGGAATCTTATATGCTGGAAAGCAACAGTACGATTGCTTCCACCTCACAGGAATGCAGAAAACTCCTGAATTCACTGATAAAGAAAGAAACACGTAAAAAAGAGAAAATTTCTTCTGAATTAGAGGAAACCAATCTTACCGAAACGTATAAATTATGGGGAAACCTGCTGTCGATTCATTCCAATGAAAAAGTAAATGGCAGAAAATCTCTGACCGTGCCGAATCTTTTTAGCGATCCCGTTTCTGATGTAGACATCCCTCTCGACCCGCAGCTGTCAATCAATCAGAACAGCCAGATCTATTTCAAGAAATACGCTAAAATGAAAACAAGATTCAAGATAGGTATGGAAAAAGTAAGTGAATGTGAAAAGCGATTGGAATACCTCCAGGAATTGAAATACTTCCTGGAAGAAGCTAAAACGAAGGATGATATTTTATCTGTTCAGAAGGAATTGAATATATTCTCGGGCAAAAGGAATCTGCATAAGGAACTCTCCAAGAAGAAAGCTTCAGTCAATGAAGATCATTTTACACAGCTGACTATAGATGGTTTCAAAGTACTCATTGGCCGCAACAACACACAGAATGATTCGCTTACCTTCCATAAGGCGGCAAAAACCGATTTATGGTTCCATGTAAAGGATCTGCCTGGATCCCATGTTGTTCTAGTCACCAATGGAGAAACAGTCCCTGAGGATACTATCAATAAAACAGCCTCCATTGCAGCATTCTACAGCAAGGGAAAAGACTCAGGCAAAACAGCTGTCGATTATACATACATTAAGTATGTAAAAAGAATGCCTAACAGTACACCGGGCCATGTCATATTTACACACCATAAGACAATCATGGCAGAGCCTAAGGAATTTAAATAAAAGCTGATATTTTCAGCCCCGGAAGGGGATGTGACAAAATCCGATAAAACGCTATTTTCCCTTTTCTCGAACGAAGTTCGGTTTAAGGGTGTTTGAGCTCGCCCCGTAGGGGGAGCTGGCGACGGAGTCGCCTGAGGAGGTTCATCTCTTCGAGCGAAGCGAGGTTTTTAGGTGTTCATATAAAATCAATACACATCGATGCTGGATAATCCTATAATGAAATTTTGGGTTATAGGACAAAACGTGTTGGTAATTAATCCCAGCCATGGCTGGGATTAAATCCAGAATTATGTAATTCGTCCCACATTATGGCATCACCCCAAGCTGGGATTGAATCTGCCAGTCTTTGTTGTGAGCTTATGCTATTATAGATAGTAGAAATGCTTTTATCGGTCGGCATAACCTTGAGTATTTCTGAGAGTGAAAGCGGTTTCGGTGAGTGCATGTAACACCACCAGAAAACCGCTTTTATTCGTCTTTCAACGGATAATCCACGATGGTTTCTGAGCATCGCTCGAAGCTGTGCATTTACACCGCCCTCTATGAGATTATTTGTCGCCGGATAAGGACTTGGGAATTCATCAGCCTCTTTCAGATAGGTGAAAAGATTCCCGGATTTTATCAGACTAATGAGCGATGTTTTTGCCTTTATAAGGCGTTCGTGGGTGTGTCGCATTACGCCTCTATCGTCCATTGTCATTTCTTTTAGAAATTCCTTATGCTTCATTGTCCAAGATTCAAATCGGCTTACCCATTTTTCTGCTTTTTTAAGAGTTTTTATCTCCAACAAATCCCTGGCAAGCATATACAGCTGGGCACCGGCAAGGGTTCTTGGACGAGTCGTTGTGTAACGTCGTATCTGGCAAAATACATGAAATATGCAGCGCTGCAGTCTGGCATTTGGCCAGACTTTTTTTAATGCCTTTTGGAAACCCGGACCACCGTCAGAAACGACTATACGTGGTTCAGCAATACGACTCATTAGGGCTTCCCAGGCAAAAGCACGTTCATATCTACATAAATACCATCCTAATACATGATGCTCATCACAACAGATCAGAATGCAGGCTTTTCTGGCAAGATAAATGCCATCAACATATACAGTTTCCCTCGGCTCTTCAATCTTCGGCGGCATGGCCCAGATATCCCAAAATTTTGCTGTTTTTCTTCGGAAATTACGCCCTTCACCTGTCATATCCTTCTGTGTATCCTTGCTGAATAACCAATCAAGAAACATACTGAAATCCTTCGCATCACGATTAATAGGAAGAGTAAATACATTCCCACATTCTCGGCACTTCCAGCGTTGTGTTCCTGCCCGTGTTTTTCCATATTTGTAGCAGGTAAAACCACAATAACGACATCTAACTTCTTTCATAAAATAACCTCCTAGAAAATAATTCATTTCCTGGGAAAGATAAAATACCATTTTAGCCCGTATTTACAAGGTGTCTGAGACTTTTTACCAACACGTTTTGTCCACCCTTTAAGAATCACTGAAAATCTTAAAATGCCGATGGAGCCCGATAAATACGGGTTTCATCGGCATTAAAACCAACACGAAATGTCCTATAAGCCGAAATTTTCTAATAGAAAAAGGGGCTGTGGCGAAATGGTTACACATTTTGTCACAGCCCCTTTTTTATTTCCCCCACCACATGCAATTTCCAATTTCCGGCATGGCAACTTGAAATTTTAAAGTATTTCCCTCAGAAATTTTTAACTGAATTCGTTGAATGCTAGAATGAGTTTAAAGAAATATACGGAGGTGTCAAAAGTGAACGATACTGAGAATAAAGAAAAAAATAGTCTTGAATTCCCATCAAAAAATAATCACTTGCCTAATGCTGATAAAGATTCCAAAGATTTGCCGCATGGCAAAATGCATATTCACTCTGCTGAAGAAATGCGCCCTTACATTGAGGATGCGGAAAGCGTTAAAAGAAGCTCTTCAGATATAGTAAAAGATGAGAGGCGTATTTTTGGACATTTCCATAACAGCAGCCTGCCAGCGGATGCCCATAATCCCAAAGGCATCTCTTTTATGACAAATGAAGAGTGCGATTACTGCGGCAAAGAGCTGGATCAATGTCATTGCGATCTTTTAGACAAGAATCTTTCCAAGCTGGAATACCACTTGAATGGATTGGATTGTATGGAATGTGCAGCCATTATCGAAGGAAAAATACGGCAGCTTCCCTTGATCCTTTATGCAGCCGTTTGTTTTAGAGATAAGGATCTCTACCTGATTGCAAAGGCACCTGAAGATATCATTTACCCGCAGTTAGAGAAAGTATGTGCAAGTGTAGATGAAAATATTAAAATCATGAGACACTCAAATCCTGGTAAAACATCTTATAAGACCAAGACGTACGAAATGCCCACATTAGATTGTGCTGCATGTGCTCTCAAATTGGAGAAATTAATCAATAAACAGCCTGATGTTATTTCGGCTTCTATCTCTTACGCAACCAAGACGCTTAAATTGACAGCGGAAGATCCGGACTCCCTGATTCCTGAATTAACAGAAAAATGCAACGAAATCGAATCTCCTACAGTGATTCAAAAGCCGCATGCCAAGCTTGAGGAGAATAGTTCCCATGGAATCCTTGACTGGATCAAGCAGGATAAAGTACAGCTTGGAATAGGCGGAATCATTTTCGGAGCAGGCATGATCCTGAATTACAACCTGATCAATCTTCCTGTACCTCAGGGAATCATTGACATTCTGTTTGTTATTTCTTACATCATTCTTGGCGGTGAAGTACTGCTTAATGCGGTAAAAAATATCATGCACGGAGAATTTTTCGATGAAACATTTTTGATGTCGATAGCAACTTTGGGCGCCTTCGCCATTCATGAGTTCCCTGAAGCAGTAGGTGTTATGTTCTTCTACCGCATTGGCGAATACTTCATGGATCTTGCTACCGATCAAAGCCGTGAACAGATTATGGAAGCAGTCGATTTAAGACCGCAGATGGTAAACTTGATTTCTTCTGAGAATAATGTAACGGAGATTCCTGCTGAGGATGCCAAAGTCGGAGATTATCTCCTGATCCGCCCGGGCGACCGTATACCGCTCGACGGCATCGTAGTCAAGGGAGACTCCCAGATTGATACGTCTGCCATTACCGGGGAATCTGTTCCAGTCACGGTTCATGTGGGAGATTCATTGGATTCAGGCTGCATAAACATGACTGAAACCGTCGTTTTGAAAGTAGAAAAGATACTGTCAGAATCCATGGTAAGCAAGATCCTGAATTCCGTTGAAAATGCAGTCGCCAATAAGCCTAAACTGGATAAATTCATAACCAGGTTCTCCAAGGTTTACACCCCTATCGTCGTTGTCATTGCATTAATAACAGCGGTTGTTCCCCCGTTATTATTCAATCATCCCTGGTACCCGTACATTTATACAGCCCTGACATTCCTTGTTATCAGCTGCCCGTGCGCGATTGTAATATCCATTCCACTTTCCTTCTTCTCAGGAATAGGTGCTGCTTCAAGAGAAGGCATCCTTTTTAAAGGCGGCACGAGTATCGAAAGCCTTTCTACAGCCAAAGTTGCTGCACTGGACAAAACAGGCACAGTAACAGAAGGATCCTTTAAAGTCAGAAAAGTATTAACTGTACCTGATATTTCCAGAAATGAATTGCTGTCATTAGCTGCAAGTGCAGAATCATATTCTACACACCCGATAGCCCGCTCCATCGTAACTGCAACCGATCTAGACGAAAACCCGCTTGATCAGGTTGATTCCATACAGGAAATCAGCGGATCGGGAATCATCGCATCTATCAAAGGTGATAAAGTCTATGTCGGGAATCATCTTTTACTGGAAACATCCGGAATTGATATTCCGTCAAAATTTAGTACTTTAGAAACCGCAGGGCCGGAAATCTTTATTGCAAAGAACAATAAGTTCTTAGGCAGGATCGTTGTATCTGATGAGCTAAAAGAAGATGCAAAAGAAGGCATCAGGGAACTTAAGGACTTAGGAATTACCCCGGTCATGCTGACTGGCGACAACAAGGAAGCCTCCCAGTTTATGGCAGATAAGGCAGGAATTTCTGAAGTATATGCACAGCTCAAACCGACTGATAAATTCGAAATCATGAAAACGCTTCGTGCAAAATTCGGGCCGGTTTTATATGTCGGTGACGGGATCAATGATGCCCCGGTCCTTGCAGGATCCGATGTAGGTGCGGCTATGGGCAGTGGTTCTGATTCTGCAATAGAAGCTGCCGATCTCGTGTTCCTTAATTCGTCTGTAGAAGCGATTCCAAAATCAGTCAAGATTGCCAGAAAAGTACTGCGTACAGCAAAAGAAAATATTACCTTTGCTATTCTGGTTAAAGTGCTTGTACTTGTAATGGGCCTTCTGGGATATGCAAATATGTGGTTTGCGGTATTTGCAGATACCGGTGTAACAATCATCTGTGTCCTTTACTCCATCCGTCTTCTCAAGATTAAATTCTAAAAATAAAAGAGGCTGTGGCAAAATGTGTAATCATTTTGCCACAGCCTTTTTATTTCAATTTACTCAGCAGGAGATTCCATAATCGTTGAGCATTTCTCTGACATGTTCACGTTCACTGTCAGATGGTTCTGCAATCGGAAGTCTGAAATGTCCGCCAGGAAGTCCGATGAGATTAACTGCAGTTTTTACCGGAATCGGACTAGCGATAAAGAACATTCCTTTCATAATCGGATACATCTTAATATGAAGCTGCAGTGCATCCTGTAAACGTCCTTCTTCAAAAGCTTTAACCATCGCAAGGAGGTCGTCCCCAATAACATGGCTTGCCACGGAAATAACGCCTACCCCGCCTCCAGCAAGAATGGGAAGCGTAAAGGAATCATCCCCGCTGTAAATCATGAAATCATCCGGAAGCAGTGTCTTTTCCTTTGTAACCTGATCCCAGTTGCCGGCTGCATCTTTAATACCAACAACATTCGGGCATTCATCAACAATTCTCTTGATTGTTTCAGGAAGGATGGATACACCGGTGCGTCCGGGAACATTATAAATGATAATTGGAAGATCAACAGATTTGGCAATAGCAGCAAAATGTTCATACATTCCCTGCTGATTGGGTTTTACATAGAACGGAACAATGACAAGGCCGCTGTCGATACCTGTTTCTACAGCCTTCTTTGCAAAAGCGATGGATTCCGTAGTGCTGATTCCGCCAAGATTGCCCATGACAGGAACCTTTTTGCCGGAAGCATTGCGGCCTACTGCATTGACAACTGCAGCGTACAGTTTAAGCTTTTCATCGGCAGTCATGGTAGCCCCTTCACCGGTGGTACCACCAACCAGAATTCCTTCGGAGCCATGTTCTACCAAGTGTTTTGCAAGTGTCACGGCACCTTCATAATCGACTTCACCATCAGCGGTAAATGGTGTGATCATTGCAGTTATAACACGCCCAAATTTTGCATTAGCCATTTTTTACTCCTTAGTTTTAATATCCTTTTAGTCAAAAGACACACTTAAAGCAATTTTATTTAATAATATCATGTTCAATCATATATTCAGCAATCTGAAGAGTATTTAATGCAGCACCCTTACGGATCTGATCGCCAGATACCCATAAGTTTATGCCATTTGGTGATACAAGGTCTTTTCTGATACGGCCGACAGCTACATCTGTTTTATCAGAGGTATCAAGCGGCATCGGATATTTCATGTTCTCGACATCATCGACCAGTTCCGCGCCAGGGAAGTTCTTGATTGCTTCCTTAACAGCATCGACAGATAAAACATCTTCTGTCTCAATATAAATTGATTCTGCATGGCTTCTTACAACTGGTACCCGGACGGCAGTAGGAGTAATTCCAATAGAATCGTCATGAAGAATTTTATGTGTCTCATTGACCATCTTCATCTCTTCCTTGGTGTAGTCATCATCAAGGAAAATATCGATCTGCGGAATTACGTTATAAGCAATCTGATAATGGATTGGAAGGCTGGCAGAAGGAAGAATCGTTGGTTCATAGTGTTCTCCTTTAGCAATAGCAGCCGTTTCGTTATATAACTCGTCTATACCTTCCTTGCCAGCACCGGAAACTGCCTGGTATGTGCTGACAACAATGCGCTTAATGCGGGACAGGTCGTGAATCGGTTTCAGTGCCATAAGCATGATAATCGTTGAGCAGTTCGGGTTTGCTATGATTCCCTTATTCCAAAGTATGTCTTCCGGGTTTATTTCCGGAATTACCAGAGGAACTTCGGGATCCATTCTGAATGAGGAAGAATTATCGATAACCACTGCACCTCTTTTTACAGCTTCAGGTGCCAAAACCTTGCTGATGTTTCCACCGGCAAAAAGTGCAATGTCAACATCTTCAAAAGACTCCGGCTTTGCTTCTTCCACAACGTACTCTTTACCACAGACAGAAATCTTTTTCCCTGCAGAACGTGCCGATGCCAATAATTTTAGAGAGCTGAATTTGAAATTTCTTTCTTCAAAAAGACGGATAAATTCCTGTCCGACAGCACCAGTGGCTCCTAAGACTGCGATTCTTGGATAGCGATTCATAAAATGCACCTCATTATTCTAAATAATTTTCAAGCCCGTAAACAAAACCATCTGTAGTCATGACCTTTCTGCAAGCCATCATAACTCCAGGCATAAAAGACTTTCTGTCTAATGAATCGTGTCTCAAGGTCAGAAGTTCCCCATATCCTCCAAAAAGAACCTCCTGATGAGCAACATATCCCGGAAGGCGGACAGAATGAATCGTAACACCTTTATACTTGCCGCCTCTTGCTCCGGGCAGGCTTTCCTTCGTTAAATCTTCTTCAGGTTCTTCAACCCTTGCATCTGCAATTTTTTCTGCAGTCAGTTTTGCCGTCCCTGATGGCGCATCATATTTTTTATTATGATGCAGTTCAATGATTTCCACGTTGGGCATATATTTTGCCACTTCTGCAGATAATTTCATCAGCAGAACTGCCCCTAAGGAAAAATTAGGAGCGACCAGACCATTTGCATGATGCCTGTCAGCAATATCAGAAAGGATGTCCCTCTGTTCAGCGGTCAGGCCTGTAGTCCCGATAATGATATTGACACCATTTTCCAGCACAAACTTTGCGTTATCAAATATAACCTTAGGGCTGGTAAAATCGACTACAACATCCGGTTTATTAACTGCAAATGCCTCTTGAAGCGAGGAAACAATTGTAATTCCGTTTGCTCCCGTACCAACAATTTCGCCTAAATCATGTCCTGCTGTGCCTGGATCAACTGCACCGCATACATCAAGGTCATCTTCGCCCAGAATAGAACGAACGACTTCGCTTCCCATTCTGCCACTTGCTCCATTTACCAATACATGAATCATTAAGATTCCCTCCTTCAGATAACCCATTGACTTATGCACAAGCATTTAATGCCTTTTGGGGATAGTCTTATAACATTGATTGAAACTATCGTAGTATAAAAATCAAAAAGCGTCAATATCCTATTTCAATTATTTAAGTGACTCCTATAGTAATCTGGCTAAGGCAGATCAGATCGTTATCCAGTCCTATAGACTGAATAAATTTCATATGCACAAAAAAGGATTCCTGATAAAATATCAGAAATCCTTTTTATTTAGGAATGAAATATCATTCCAGATTTTATTCACCTACAGGATAAACACTTACCTGTCTCTTGTCTCTGCCAAGACGTTCGAATGCAACTCTGCCTTCTGCAACTGCAAACAGAGTATCATCCTTGCCGATCTTAACATTCAGACCCGGATGCAGATGTGTGCCTCTCTGTCTTACGATGATATTGCCTGGTTTAGCAATCTGACCAGCATGCATCTTTGTTCCCAGACGCTGTGCGTTGGAATCGCGGCCGTTCTTTGTGCTGGATACACCTTTTTTATGAGCGAATAACTGAAGATCAAATAATAACATAGAATTCACCCCTCTTTACTTTCCAGTTTTAGTTTGTCGGGATACATAGTTTGAATGATTTCCAAACCATGCTGCAAAGTCTTCATCAGTGCCTGCGTCTCATTATCCCTGTATGAAACGAGGGATACATTTAAGAACCCGCTCTCTGAATGAAAACTTCCCTCTTTATGAAGTACATCTTGAAGTCCAGATGCAATTGTCAGTGTTATAGATGAGATAGCTGCGCAGACAAGATCGTATTCACTATCGTCTGTATATCCATCGGCATGGCCTGATACATCAAACTTGTGATAGAACCCATCTGTGTCCAAATACATCCTTGCTGTAACCAATTAGCCCTCGATTTTCTTAATCTGAACTTTTGTAAATGGCTGACGATGACCCTGACGACGACGATAGTTGGATTTAGCTTTATACTTGAAAATGCGGATCTTTGCTTCTTTGCCCTGTTCAAGAACAACGCCAACAACCTTAGCACCTTCAACGTTTGGCTTGCCAATCTTTACGTCTTCACCGGATACCAGAAGAACGTCATCAAATGTTACTTCGTCGCCCTGTTCAGCGATCAGTTTTTCAACACTGATTACTTTTCCTTCTTCAACCTGATACTGTTTTCCACCTGTTTTGATAATTGCGTACATATGTGCACCTCCCTCTACTATACTCGCCGATTCAGGTAGCTGTCCTGCAGCATTTTAATACCCTTCTCGTGCGGTTGCGTCATGGCACCTAGTACAATGACTTTACTATTATACCTTCTGTCTTCATGAAAGTCAAAGACTTTTTCATTTCAAAGACAAATTTCAAAGACAAATTTTCAATTGCACATTTTCCGTATGAGTTTTTTCGTAATACTGCTGAAAAATTCCTGCCCTTCAAATCTGACAAAACGGATAGGCTTGGAAATTCCGCGGACACGAAGTATATCAGAATGCGGGAAATCAAATGACATAGTACCATCAAGTGAAAGCTGGAGCGTATTTTCTCTTTCAGGAACCGTAATTTTTACTATATCGGTATCATTCAAGACCATGGAATATCTTTGCAAAGTATGTGCACAGATCGGTACTACTGTCATTCTGGTATCCGAAGGTCCCAGCACCGGTCCCCCGCAGGATAATGAATAACCGGTCGTACCAGTCGGCGAAGATACAATCAATCCATCGGATGCGTATTCCTGAATGAAATGATCATTAATTGAAAGCTGTACCCTGACCAGCTGTCCTATTTTATTATGGCCGATAACAACATCGTTTAAAACGTCTGGCAGTATCTCTTTCTCTCCATTTGCATGCTCTATTTCAGAATGCAGGAAAAGTCTGGATTCCTTCAGGTACTCTCCTTCAAGAATAAGTTTAATCCTTTCCTTCATATCATCGGTAGTGATGCTGTTTAAGAAGCCCAGATCTCCCAGGTGGATGCCTGCTATCAAAGTATCATAATCAGAAAAAGTTCTTGCGGCGCCAAGAAAAGATCCGTCACCACCGACAGAGAGAATGCAGTCCGCATGCGCAAGCTCTTCAATAGATACATAGGACTCGCCAAGGTCAAGGCCTAAGTTTTCTATTTTATGTTTCATCGAAACCAAAAATTTATATGGAGTCCCTAAATCATCTAATATAGAAATCAATCGCTGAAGAACCAGATTGATTCCTTCTTTTTCAAGATTCGGAAAAATGCCAAATATCATACTTGCCCCTTTAAAAGATTATTATGTGCTTCTTCCACAACAGCATTAATATCTTCATCATTAATAAGAACTTGCGGAATACTGCTTCGAAGGTACGTCAGGAACTCAATATTCCCCGATCCGCCCTTAATGGGCGAATAAGTCAGTCCCCAGCAGAAATATCCGGATTCTTCAAATGTTTTTAATGTGTCACGAATAACTTCTTTGTGGACTTCGGGATCTCTTACAATACCACCCTTGCCAACTTTCTCCCGGCCTACCTCAAACTGAGGCTTTATAAGAGCAGCAATGGATCCGTCAGGTTTCAGAATGGATTTAACAGCTGGAATAATCTTTGTCACTGATATGAAAGAAATATCTGTACATACAAAATCAACGGGTTCCCCTAACGTTTCCAGGGTCACAAGTTTAATATTTGTTTTCTCCATATTAATGACTCTCTGATCTGTTCGAAGTTTCCAGTCGAGCTGATTGGTTCCAACATCAATAGCATATACCTTTACCGCGCCATTTTGCAAGGCGCAGTCAGTAAAGCCTCCCGTAGAGGCTCCGATATCAGCCACAACTTTGCCATTCAGGTCAATTTTGAAGAATTTCAGTGCTTTCTCGAGTTTGTATCCGCCTCTGCCCACATATGGCATTATATGCCCTTTTATCCTGATTTCAGCATTCGAAGGAACTTTTGTCCCCGCTTTATCAACAGGCACATTATTGACCAAAATTATGCCTTCCATAATATGCCGTTTTGCATTTTCCCGGCTGTTAAAGAAGCCCTGCTCCACTAAGAGAACATCCAGTCTCTCTTTTTTTACCTTTGGATTCGCCACTGCTGCTCCTCCCGTTTCTAATTAATTCGCTCTGGCTAAAACATAATCCGCAAGATCGTTTAACCGCTCAAACGACGATCCCAGTTTTGATATGGCAGCCTTGGCCCTTCTATTTTCAGCATTTGCCAATTCCTGGGCTTTTCCTTCTCCCAGAATTGTAACATATGTAGACTTTAAGCTCTTTTCATCCTGCCCTGGCAGCTTGCCCATTTCCTTTAAACTTCCATGTACATCCAGAAGGTCATCTGTAATCTGAAAGAGCAGGCCTAAATGAACTGCGAACTCATGCAAGGATTTTTGCATCTCTTCATCGCATTTTGCAATTAAGGCTGCCATATCGATAGGTGCACAGATCAGGCATCCTGTCTTTAATGAATCCATCTTCCTTAATTCGGGAAGACTGCTGGAGTGGCCTTCAGAAATGATATCAAGCGCCTGCCCACCGACCATTCCGTCCGGACCTGCAGCTTTTGCTAAAATTGAGATCAGATAGCATCTCGTATCAGGAGAAATATTTTCCTGATTGGATATCAATTCAAAAGCATATGTCAGAAGACCGTCACCTGCCATAGTTGCCATACCCGGACCAAAAATTTTATGATTTGTCAGTTTTCCCCTGCGATAATCATCATTATCCATGGCAGGAAGGTCATCATGGATAAGGGAATATGTATGGATACATTCTATAGCACAGGCAACCTTCATATAGGACCTTGCCTCTAAGCCGAATATTTCTAGAAGCATCAGGAACAAAGCAGGCCTTAAGCGCTTTCCTCCTGCAAGGAGACTGTAATTCATGGACTTATACAATTCTGAACCATTATCAGCAAGCAGATTCGCCAGCTCCTTGTCAATGTCCGCTTTCTTTTCGTTTAATAAGCTGCCAATCATTTAAATCCCCCTTTGCCATACCCCATATTTTATAATCAAATTTAAACAAATCAGAAAAACAGCATCTATTATAGACAGGTGTCATTTAGTTCAAATGGCCTACAATATTAAACCATCTGATGATCAATATCGGGAAGAATAATTCATAAATGCGCCGAACGCGTTGCCTGAAGCATTATCACTGCTGTACTTGGGCGATGCAAAATAGGGTTTTAACATTTTTTCTCTGCAAATATCATTAACCAGGCCTTTTAAATAGAGATTTGACATGACACCGCCAATAGATACGAAAGGGGTCCCCTTTTCAAAAGGATAATTCAGGAGTTCTTTTTCCAAAGAATCACCAATATGACATAAAAGCCCTTTTGCTATATCCGCCTTATTATATTGATTACCCTCAATATCATGCAGGCATTGATTTTCCTAACCCGAAAAACTAAAAGCATTCAGAATTTTAGTCATAGGCAAAACATAATTCTTGTCTTTTCCTTCCATGGCAAGTATTTCCAAATGCTTCCCCGCGGGAAACGGCAGCCCCAGAGCAACTCCGATCCGGTCGATCAGCTGCCCGGCGGTAATATCTCTTGTCGTGATAAGCTCTTGTATTTCAATCTTGTTTTGTTTCCAGGCACAACGCAGTACATCCTGAGTACCACCAGAAAGATGCATCAAATAAAAATCTTTTCCCCATAACTCGGGTGCCTCCCTGATTGCAGAAAGAGCATGATTTTCTTGATGACTGAATTGATACATCGGGATATGAACTGCCGCAGATAGTGAGTCTGCCAATCCTTTTCCAACAAGAAAAGCGGGCATAAATGAATCTGCCCGCCTCCTTGGGAATGAAGAAACTCCGATGACAGATACATCTCCTAAGGATGGAGATATTCTCTGCATCAATACCGGTAAATTTCTAACATGCTGATAGACCATATTGGACTGAGACAGTCCACGGCCTCCCATCTTAACTTTAAGGATAATTCTCTCTTCACAAATCAAGCCTTTTTCTGAATCATAAACAGCAAGCGAGGTAGTATAACAACTTGTGTCAATACCAAGAAACTTACTCATTATTTCTCCTTCAATGCCTGATCCAGCAAGCCGTTAATGAAACGGTAAGAATTTTCACCACCATAGATCTTGGCAAGTTCAACAGCCTGATTGATAATCATGTTCCGTTTATCCGGTGCGCCGAATTTAAGGTATTCAGCAATTGCCGTTCTAAGAATATTCTTATCGACTACATTTAACTGCTTCATTGACCAATTGATGAGATGGCTTTCAATCATGTGATCAATCAATTCAGAATGACTCTGGTATTCTTCGACCACTGCTAAAGCGTACTCCATATCAGCTTCGGATAAATCAGAAGTTTCACCACTGATATTTTCACTTTCGGGATTCAGTTCTTTAGAATACAAAACTTTCAAAGCATACTCTATTGCATCTTTATTGCCCATTGCAACCTCTTTCAATCAACTATTTCAGTGATAGTAATATCAATTCCATAAATCATTTCCTCCGTGCAGGAGGCTAAGACATCTTTCACAGCAGCCTGTATACGTTGAGCGGTTTGATTGACTTTACAGCCTGAATGCAGAGATAAGGAGATAGCAACTTCTATTCCCTTTTTGCCATTTCTCCGGATCAACAAGCCCTTATGGCCTTTAAGACCGAAGGCCTGGCCGATTCCCTGCATCAAATAGGAAAATCCCTCAGCAGTGAAAGCGGCAACTTCAGGAAATGAAAGTACTTTCTCTTCGATTCTTCTATAAACCTCTTCTTCAGGAACAATAGAAACAGAATCTTCTTCTGACATTTTATCGCTCCTTATCAAACACAACCTTTTGAACGTTAACGTTGACCGCAGTTACTCTAATCCCGGCAGAATCCAATATTTCTTCCTTAACAATTTCTTGAAGATTAAGAGCAATAGCAGGAATCCGGTCTCCATGATAAACAGCAACGTATAAATCAACCACTATACTCTTATTATCACTGGAAACACGAATTCCACGAGTTTCTTCATCATTGATGACAGATGAAATTGCATGAGAAAAACGATCATCCATCGCATAAATTCCCTTAACATGCAGCGTAGCCGCCTGTGCAATACTGGCGATGACCTGATCTGAAATTCTAATCGTGCCTAACGAATTCTTTATCTCTGCAGTTTCCATGTTAGTCTAAACAACTCACTTTACACGTTCGATATATGCGCCTGTACGTGTATCAATACGGAGCATTTCACCTTCGTTGATAAAGAGCGGTACAGAAACAATATATCCTGTTTCCATTTTTGCCGGCTTGGAACCGCCGGTTGCTGTATCGCCGCGGATGCCTGGTTCTGTTTCAACGACCTTGAGTTCAACAGAGTTCGGAATATCGACGCCGATGATGCTGCCGTTGAAGAACATAACAGTGCATTCCATTTCTTCTTTAAGGAAGTTGATCTTGTCGCCCAGCTGATCTTTGTTCAGCATAATCTGTTCATATGTTTCGGTATCCATGAAGCAGTAGGAACCGTCAGCTTCATATAAATACTGCATCGGCTTGCGTTCTACCTGAGCATTCTGCAGTTTGATGCCGGCATTAAATTTACGTTCAACAACAGATCCTGTCTGCAGATTTTTCAATTTGGCACGAACGAATGCAGCACCCTTGCCTGGTTTTACATGCTGGAATTCCACACACTGCCAAACCATTCCGTCAAGTTCTACTGTTATGCCTGGACGAAGATCATTACTAGAAATCATTTACTTTTCCTCCTACTAAACCCTTAAAAATTTTTTGGGGAATTTCGTTAAAACTGAAATTCCATCTTTTTCTATTGTGACCGTATCTTCGATACGAACTCCACCTACTCCCGGGATATAAACTCCGGGTTCTACCGTTTCAGTCATTCCGACCATTAAAACGGAATGGTCACGCGGTGCCAGAACCGGCGCCTCATGAATCTCAAGCCCTACGCTGTGACCAAGCGCATGAGTGAAATAACTATCCAAAGAGAATTTTTTCAGGTATTCTCTGGCCAAGTGATCCACATCAGAAGCAGTCTCGCCTGCCTTAAGCAGGCCTTCTATATACTCAACACATCCCAGCACTTTATCATACATGAATTGCTGCTGGTCGGAAATTTCTCCAACGGCAACGGTTCTTGTGATGTCGGAATGATATCCCTTATATATAGCGCCAAAGTCAAAGGTAATGAGATCCCCTGACTCAATCACTTTATCTGTTGCAGTACCGTGCGGATACGCTCCTCTATAGCCAGAAGCAACAATCGTATCAAATGATTTCCCTTCAGAGCCTTCCAGCAGCATGGAACTTTCCAAAACAGCCATCAGCTCCCGCTCCGTAACTCCGGGCTTGATATATGGAATCGTCTTCTTGAATCCTTCATCCGAAATCCGGCAGGCTTCTGCAATGCACTTAAGTTCTTCCTGTGTTTTTATCTGTCTGATATTGTCCAATGCGCAGACTTTGAATTCTACATTATCCATCACAGCAGAAAAGCTCAGATAGGCACTGTATGAAAACGGAGATTCAACGCCTATACGCTTGACCTTGTGCTTCTGAGCGAGCTCAGCAATAACACTCGGTAATTTCCCTGCATGATTTATAACTTCAAATCCAACCGCTTCCTGTTTTGCTTGTTCTGTATATCTGCTGTCAGTAAGAAGATAATCGGCATCTTTAGTCAGAAATAAAAAGCTGTCTGATCCCGTAAATCTGGAAATATAATAACAGTTTTCATTTTTTTGAACGAAAACTGCATCCAGACCGCTATCCTTCATAAAATCAAAGATTCTATCTTTTAATAACATGCATAATCACTCTTTTCCATTACCCTCTAATAATACCGTATCAAGAACTTTTTGTCCATGAAAATTCAAGGAATTGGAAACAGGCATAAGACGGGACTCAGCGCAGCATACTATTATCATTCCTTCAAATGGCTGACGCCATTGAGTGAGTCCAATACATTCAAGCCATTGTTGAAACACTTGATAACGGATATGCTCGCATTATCTAAAGAAAGATTCCATGCTCTGGCTATCGGGATACCTATGAAGGAGCATATAATCATTCGAAGCACTACACCATGGCAGACTACAGCATAAGTCTTATTACCACCTGACGAAATGAGTTTCTTTATACATGCGGCAGCACGCTTCCTGCATTCCTCGAAAGATTCACCATTAGGAAATTTGAATGTTTCAGTCTGCGTGAACATCTTCTCCATGGATCCGGGCCAGCACTTTTCTATTTCCTTAAAGTTTTTTCCTTCCCATTCTCCAAAATCAAGCTCATGAAGGTTCTCTTCAATTATCAGGGGGAGATCATGGGATACGGCAACGCCTTGTCCTGTTCTGACAGCTCTTTTTAAGGGGCTTGAAATTACAGCGTCCAGCTTGATATCTCTGAAATAATCCTCAATTTTATCGGCCTGAAGGATTCCCTTCTCGCTGAGCTCTACATCGGCGATTCCCTGATAGCGTCCCTTTTTGTTCCACAAAGTTTCACCATGACGGATCAGATAAATAGTTATCATTTAGCAAGCACCTCATGTAATGCATTAATGAGCTTATTATTTTCAATATCAGAACGCACTGCTACCCGGAAAAATGAATCATCCAATCCTTCATAATTTCCGCATTTCCGGATAATGATTCCGTAGTGAATCAGTTTTGCCTGAAGAGCTTTGGCATCCATTCCTTTAACAAGCAGCTCGCAAAGAACAAAATTTACCGTTCCCGGATACACCTTGATCTCGGGAAATTCTTTCAATCTTTCAACCAGTTTTGCTCTTTGCATCAGGCAGAATGAACTGGATTCTTCTATATACTCATTATCTTTGACCGCATGCACCATGTACAGCTGAGCTAATCCGTTGACATTCCAGGGAACGAGATTCTGATTGACCTGATCACGAATGGCCTGCGGAAGAAAAGCGCAGCCTATACGCAGCCCGGGAACTGCATAAAATTTAGTCAGCGAAGTAACTATAATAACATTTGAATGCGTCTCACTCAGATTGCGGTAGGAATATTCATCTCCCACAAAATCAATAAACGATTCATCTATCACAAGGAAGCTGGACGCAGCATCAGCAATCTCTATAAGATCCGAAAGATCCCTGGAGTCCAGCAGCAAGCCGTCGGGATTATTAGGATTCCCTACGTATATCAAAGAATTCTGCTGGATATTATTTTTTACTTCTTCCATGAAAGCTTTGAAGGATGCAGCCGGTTCACTCATGAGGCTCAAGACTTTTGCCCCAGCTGCTTCTGCAGACAGCCTGTACTCGCTGAATGAAGGAGCAGGTATCAAAACCAGATCCGGATTGATGATTCTCAGGATGGCATACATCAGCTCAGTGGCGCCATTTCCAACCACGATATTAGTTTCATTGACATGGTAACGTTCTGATAAGGCTTTGATGAGATCTCTGCATTTGACATCCGGATATCGCAAAGTTTCCTTCTCCCAGCCTGCGGTTAAGGCAGCTTTTCCTTTAGGGGATAGCCCCAGAGGATTTATATTGATGCTGAAATCCAGAAATTTATCTCTTTCCTCATCTGAAAATCCATAAATATCTCCGCCATGTCTACTCTTTGTCGAACTCATTCGCATCGCACTTTCTATCTATGATTCCTTGATTAATAATTTCCACAGAATCTAAATATGAAAAATCCTTTCCCATATATTCATTTATACTCTGCTTCATATTTTCAATATCACCATCGGCTGAAACAATCAGTCCTAAAACGGTTCCGCTATGCGCACAGATAATTCCCTTTCCTCCCACCTGCATCCCAACTTTATAGAAACGGTTGAGTTGTTTCTTATATAAGATCTTCTGGTTTGCAAAAGCGCTGATGGAGGATGCTCTTCCTATTTCATCAATAGAACCGTTCTGAATCCCCTTCCTGAAAAGGTTAAGGGCTATTTTGATATACTTTTCGTTTTCCTTCTGAAGATCGACCAGATCCGCTCTGGTATTAAAATCGACTGTATCTATCTCTCCGCCGCAGTCATAAATTAATATTTTAAGAGGCGGGCAGTCACCGATCTGCTGAATGAGTGTGCCGCCGCGATGATCAAATCGTACTATCCCGTTGAAGAAAGTGGCGTCACTTGGTTCTATGGAAAGTGCAATATCTGCTATTTCATGCGCTGTCAGCCTTTTCCCGCAGGAAAGCGCAACAGCCTGAGCGACTGCGCTGATATCGGCAGTGCTTGATGCCATTCCTTTTCCAGGCAGAATATTAGATTTCAGTCTTATTGGAATATCACGGTCTTCCTCGCCCAGATAATTCAGCGTTTTCTTTACAGCAAGAGCTGCCTTCTTCGGTAAACGATCTCCCGGACCGTCGAATTGGCTCATTGCGTAAGAATATCTGTTAATCGGACAAGTCACCATAAACGATATTCCATCCATATATCCCTGAATAAATTCTCCGCAGGATCCCGGAGAACTGACTATATATGCCATAAGTCCCCTCTAATCAAAAGAACCCCCAGGAGCGCTATGCCTGCTTCTGTTATTTCTGTAACAAAACCATACGTGTCTCCCGTAGTTCCGTCAATTTTTTTGACAACCCAGTTATTTAAGCCAAGGCCAATAATGATGGAAATCCCCATAAGGAATAAATAGCTGAACCCAAAATAAAGCGCAGGCAGCATGGCGAAGAAAATTGCCCAAAGCAGCGTGTACTTTGAGTGATAAGCGGCAAAAGCCTTCCCCATACCATATGGTCTGGCATAATTATAATTGCAAATGCTTATAACCAGGTTCAGCCTCCCCAAAGTTGGCATGGCAATAAGGAGCATCAGCATTGCCTGAGTATTATCCACATACCCTAAGCATAGTGTTGTCAAAAAAACATAAATCAAAATCGACAGCATGCCAAAAGAGCCTGTGAGACTATCTTTCATAATCTCCAGACTTCTTTCCTTTGACCTCCCGGAAAAAAGCCCGTCAGATGCGTCCATAAGCCCGTCTGTCAGCGTACCGCCGGAAATAAAAATTTCTCCAATCACCAGGAGGAATCCCGTTAATATGGGGGTATCCAAAGGCTTCGTAATCTGAAAAATCAGAACAAGAAAAAGCCCTATAATCCATCCAATCACAGGAAACCACATGACACTTTTACCGAATTCCTCATCTTTCCAGATTGCTTTGGAAGACAAATGAATCCGTGTTAAAAACTGGAGTCCTACAAGAAAAGAATTCATTGTAAATCACCATGTGAAGAAAATAACAATTGACTCGAATATAACAAAGATCGCTGTTGCCAGGTACATCATTATAATAGATTTCTTGATATGAAACGCCTTAAGTTCTACCTTGGGGTCCCCCATGTACTCTCTAAATTCGGCAACTCCGTGATAGTAGTTATATCCGCCCAGTCTTACATTCAGAGCTCCTGCCATCGGCGCCTCCGCATATCCTCCGTTAGGACTAGGATGTTTGCGGGCATCACGCCTGGTTATAGCGACAGCATTTTTCCAATCCAGCCTTAAAATATAAGCACTTGCTGCAAAAAGCAAAAATGTTATTCTTGCAGGAATATAATTCAGAATATCATCCAGTCTGGCGGCAATACGGCCAAAATAAAGATATCTGTCGTCTTTGTACCCAAGCATGGAATCCATGGTGTTTCCAGCGCGGTACAAAGCAGCGCCAACAGGGCCGAAAAGCATGAAATAAAACAGAGGCGATATAATTCCGTCAGTTGTATTCTCGGCAATAGTCTCTACTGTCCCTCTTACGATATCAGCTTCCGACAGGTTATCTGTATCTCTGCCAACAATCCAGCTGAGTCTTGCCCGTACCTTAACCAGATCACCGTCTCTCAAAAGATGGTAAATCTCCATTCCATCGCGTGCAAGGGCTCTGGGCGTAATAGTGACATAGAGAATCAACGCACTCAGCGAAAAATAGAGAAGAATTCCGCCTTTGTGTCCCAGGTACACGAAAAATGATGTGATCAGGCCAACAGTCAAAAGAACAAGACATACTGTCAATAAGCCCCTCAACATTAAATCTTTCGGGAGAGCCGGCTTCTTGGGATACAGTTTGTTTTCAATATAAGAAATTAAGTTTCCTATGAGCACAACAGGGTGAAAATTAGATCTCGGATCCCCGTAGACTGTATCAATAATGCATGCTGTGATCGGAATCACAGCATACATTAAAGAATAATAAAAATCACTCACTTATTCATTCCTCAGGATTTCATAAACAGTATCCATATCAAAATACTTCCTGACTGAGTCCGCCAAACGGTCATACTCAGATTCTTTATACTCTCTATAGCGGAATTGAATCGGAAGTTCACTTAATCCTTTTCTCTTGCGCAAAGCATTGATAATGGCACGTCTCAATTCATCATTATCGAAAACGCCATGGCAGTATGTCCCGAATACATTATGTTTTTCGTTGATATAGCCATCATTCACGTCAACATCCTTGCTGCTGCGGCTGGTAATGTGGAATAAAGTCTGGGCAGGTTTATTGAGTGTAGTTTCGCCCATATGTATTTCGTATCCCTTTAAATCACTGCCCTTAAACTGCATATCGAGGAATGGCAGATCGTCACAATCAAAATGAACCTGATATGTGTTCTTTACCCCCTGCATAACTGTCGTATACGGCAGCAGTCCCAAACCATCGACTTCATCATTCTGGCTTTCTACATGATCCGGATCGCTGACTTTTTCACCAAGCATCTGGTAACCGCCGCAAACGCCGATTACCGGAGTTCCCTGTTCTGCCAGCTCGCAGATTTCCTTTGCATAGCCTTCCCTCTTCAAATAGAGGAGGTCTTCTGTAGTATTTTTGCTTCCCGGAATGATGATCAAGTCAGAATTTCCAAGCAAATCTCCCTTTTGTACAAAGCGTACATTGACATCCGGTTCGTGATTCAAAGCGTCGAAATCTGTGAAGTTGGAAATCTTAGGAGTCTGGATTACTGCAATATGGATATCCCTCATCACGTGATCATCCGGGATTTCCTGCAGGGAAACGGAGTCCTCATCATCAATGCCAAGTTTGTTCAAATAAGGAATAACGCCTAAAACAGGTATTCCTGTACGTTCCTTCAAAAAGGTCAAAGCGGGTTCGAGAAGTTTGATATCTCCTCTGAACTTGTTGATGACAAGACCCTTAACGAGAGCCCGTTCGTCTTCATCAAGCAGTTCCAGTGTACCGACAATAGATGCCAAAGCACCGCCGCGGTCGATATCTGCTATCAAAAATACCGAAGCATTGCATTCTTTAGCAACTCTCATGTTTACGATGTCATTTTTCTTCAGGTTCACTTCTGCCGGGCTGCCTGCGCCTTCTATGACCATAACATCATAGTGGGATTCCATATATTCTATGCTTTCTTTTACGGATGCCCAGGCTTTCTGGCTATACTGGTTCTGGTATTCGGATGCAGAATAATTGCCTCTGGATGTGCCAAGAATAATGACCTGCGAGCAGGAATTGCCAGTAGGTTTCAGAAGGACAGGATTCATCTGCACAATCGGTTCCGCACCTGCAGCCTCAGCCTGTGCCACCGTTGATCTTCCTATTTCCCCACCGGAAGGAGTGACATAGGAATTTAATGCCATATTCTGTGCTTTAAAAGGTGCCGTTTTGTATCCATCCTGAGCCAGGATTCTGCAAAATGCCGTAGTCAAAATACTTTTGCCTACATGTGAACTGGTTCCCTGAAACATTAATTTCTTTGCTTTTTTCATGACAGCTCCACTCCTCTGCTTTTGAGCTCAACAGTAATTCCTGCAATCGAAAGGTATACCTCATCCGCTTTTTTGGCAATATACTGATTTGCCAGGCCGACAAGATCCCTGTATACTCTTCCCATTGCATTAGCCGGGACAATCCCCATTCCGAGTTCGTCTGAAACAAAAATAATCTCCCGGTCAGAAACTAAAGATATTTCGTTAAACATTCGATCCAGATCATTTTGCAATAAACTCTGAAGCTTCTCCAAATCCGAAACACCTAAAACCTCAGCATCTATATTACTGATATGATCCATCAATAAATTGCTTACGTACATTGTAATGCAGTCAAATAATATTGTATCTGTTTCATTTAATACAGTGCCTATCTGATTCCCTGCTGTATGCATGATTTCGTAAGTCTTCCAATCAGACGGCCGTCTTTCCTTATGAAGCAGGACCCTGTATTTCATTTCTTCATCTAAAATCTGACTCGTTGCTATGTATCCCTTTCTTTTCCCTGTAAAATGATACATCAGCTTTTCGGCAAATTCACTTTTTCCGCTGCGGGCGCCTCCTAAAACTAGAAAGATCTTATTCCCCATGAATGTAATTCACCTCTTCCGGATTTGATATATTTTAAAATTATTTTTAATATTTATATAATAACATATGTCAAATTCTATCGCCAATAAATAGCTTTTTATCGATTGTTGTCTATAAATATAGGAATTCATTGAATTTTAAGCCTGTCATGTCTTCATGTTTCTGAATTGATAAATCAATAGATAAAAGCACATAATGGGAGTGTAAAATAGTTTGTGTAAATCGGTATTGCATGAATCTACTTTATGCCCCATACTGGGGTAAACAAAGATAAGGACGGTAACAGAATGGCAAAGTGTAAAACTCCACCAACTACCCCAGGCGAGCAGATTGCTCAGCAAATCCTCAACAACTACGACATCAAGAGCGCGGAAGACGTACAGGACGTCCTGAAGCAGATTTTTGGCCCCATTTTTGAGTCCATGCTCAAAGGTGAGATGGAAAATCATCTCGGCCATAAGAAGCATGAGCGCTCCGAAGACGGTGACAATGTCCGGAACGGCTATTCATCCAAGACGCTCAAGACCTCTCTGGGCGAGGTTCCTATCCGCGTCCCTAGGGATCGCCAGAGTACGTTTGAACCGCAGATTATCAAGAAGCACCAGCGCGACGTTTCGTCCATCGAGGGCAAGGTACTGGCGATGTATGCCCGTGGCATGAGCCAACGCGACATCGCTGCAACCATCGAAGACATCTACGGCTTCCAGATGTCACATGAACAGATCTCCACCATCACAGGCTGCGTCATGGAAGAGGTCGAGGCATGGCGGAATCGTCCGCTCCAGTCGTTCTATCCATTTGCTTTCGTCGACTGCATCTACGTATCGCTGCGCACGGAGTATGGCGTCCAGCAGGTGGCCGTCTATGTCATGCTTGCCTATGACGTCAACGGCTGCAAGGATGTCCTTGCCCTCTGGATCAACGAGACGGAGAGCAAGCATGCCTGGATGCAGATCTTCGACGAGCTGCGGGCTCGCGGCGTTAAGGATCTTGGCATCCTGTCCATGGATGGCGTGAGCGGATTGGAGGAAGGCGCCAAGGCTGTATTCCCGCATGCCACGGTTCAGCGCTGCATCGTACACCTCATCCGCAATTCCATCCGCTACATCCCACGCAAGCAGTGGAGTGCATTCACGAAGCAGCTGAAGCTCATCTATGGTGCCATCAACGTCAAGCAGGCCCGTCAGGAATTCGAGAAGTTCAAGACCGACCGGCAGGCTTATCCAGGCGCGGTCAGCGTATGGGAAAACAATTTCTCACACGTCGAGCAGCTCTATAACTATGGCAGTGCCGTGCGCAAGATCATGTACACGACCAATGCCATCGAGAGCGTCAACTCTAGCTTCCGCAAGGTGACCAAGAAAGGCGCTTTCCCCAAAGAGGATGCAGTCTTCAAGATTTTCTACCTACGCATCCAAGAGCTCTATAAAAAATGGAAGGGTCGTCACGTCGCAAACTGGGCGATGGTCCGGAACCAGCTGCTCATGGACGACAGGATGTCTCAGCTTATGCAGCAATACGATGTTGCTTATTGAATCGATTTACACAAAACTCTTGACACACCCCACATAATTCTTAAATACAAGACTCGAAGTACTTGCATTAATATTATGGTGTTGTATTATTATAAAGGATTAAAAAGATAGGAGTGATGATTATGTCAGAAGAATTAAATCAGGATAAATATACCATAGACCTGATGAAAACACTTTGGGAAAATACATTCAGGGGTACGATTTTTGACTATAAAAATCAGTACATCGCAACAGTCAGGATTATATTCAATATCCCATTAGACAGGGATTTGGTTCCGGATAATGCTCCGGAGGTTTCTCCTGCAATAATTGTATTAGTAGAAGATACGATTATCAGTCCTATTGATGTCGTTTCTTTTGAGCAGACCATTACTCCGATTCTTGTCAAGAAATTAACGAGCAGATATTTCCAGCCTGACCGTGTAATGTTCTTCTACCCAAGCCCGGCAGAAGGTGCTGAAACCAAAGAACGTTAAACAACTGCCATCTATAATAAAAAAAAGGGGCTGTGACAAAATGGTTAATCATTTTGTTGCAGCCTCTTTTTTGCGTCTTTATTTCATCATTTTTAGCTCTGCTGTAAGCCTTTTACGTAAAAATATGCGTAAGCCCCCTTACCCCCATAAGACTTTTAATTATATTGTCTTAGGCGGCAATCCTTATACGCATTATTTTTGTGATGTATTTCCTTAAATTATAGCCAAGTGCTACCAGGTATAACTCGACTTTTACAGAATCTATCCTTTTTCTGACGATTCTTTTGTACCATCTGTCATGTTTCATGATTCCAAAAGTTCCTTCAGCCTGGATTGACCGGTTCATTCTTAGCGGGGCTCCATGGATGCTTTCCAGATTATCCTGAACCTCCTGGTACATGTTATTCCGTTCTCTGCTCAATGAGATTCTTTTGTTCTTCGGGGTCTTTTTACATTGCTCTGCCAGCGGGCATCCTTGGCAGTCTTCGCATTCAAATACTTCCTCCTGCCTGCCGTATAAGTTCCCTCTGACCAGATGTCTATAGATAAATTTGAAAGCCCTGTCATTTGGACAACGGATGGTTCCATTCTCATCAACTCTAAAGTTTATTGGCCGAAACGGATTGGTATGGTATTTCTTGTCTTTCGTTTCTTTCTTGTACATGGGGAATTTCATATACTTTTCCATACCGTGCTGCTCGCAATAGATGTAATTGTTGAAAGATCCATATCCTGCATCTGCCACAGGATACTTAGGATAAGCCCCATAGACTTCGTGGAATTCCTCCATCAGCGGTACGAAGCAATCCATATCTGAACGATACTGGTTAACATCAATTACGGCAATAAATTCATCGGCAACACCTATTTGGACATTGTATGCAGGCAGAAGCTGATCATTTCCCTTGTAGTCCGACTTGATTCGCATGAATGTTGCATCCGTATCGGTCTTCGAGTAACTGTTTCTGGAAGTACCGCATATCTGTATCTTCTCAACATATTCTTCAAGTTTTGATGTATATGCCTTAAGCTGCTCATACTTGCGTTGATGATCGGACTTGCGATGCCCGCTTCCATGAACAAAGGCCGTCTCATCAATCTGCCAGATTTCTTTTAATTTATCCAATACCAGACGCAGATAGTCCGGAGCGTATTCTGTATTGATGTTTACACTCATATGGTCATACTTAAGATCATCATTGAGTAACTCAAAAAGGCTGGTAATCTTGGCAAAATGCTTGTAGCGAGATTTTTCAGCGGATTTCTTCCATACCCAGCTATATTTATTTGCGTTCGCTTCAAACTTGGAACCGTCAATATATATATGCTGCAAATCCACGTTGAGTTTGCCGCAGAGTTCTTTCGTAATTGAATAAAAGATATCCTTGAGAGAATACTTAAGAAAGCCCTTCACGAAATGACAGAATGTCCGATAGGATGGGGCTTCATAATTCATCAGGTACATATATCTGATGTTAACCCTGCAATTATCTTCAAGTTTTCTAAAAGAGCAATATCCTTCTTCTGCGAAACCATAGATGATCGTTTTCAGCATGTTGACGGGATTATACCTGGGTCTGCCAGCGCCACGCGTCGGTATGTAACGAAGGTACTTTTTAAGATCGATTTCCTCCATAAATCTGTCATACATTAAAACAGGATCATCGACATTGAGAATCTCAGAGGGAAACATTGGCAAAATGCCTCGTTCTGCGGTAAAATGATTGCTAGTGTTGTTATTTTTCATTGCAAAAAAATTATAACACGAAAGGCTCTGCCCCGGACCAAATGATCCGGGGCAGAGCCCTTTTTGTTGGGATGAATTTTGTCACATCCCCTTTTCTATTTATTCCGCAGATAAGAGCATCGGATAAAGCGGCTGACCGCCATTATAAATTTCAAAGGTCAAATCCGGATAGTCTTTCTGGACAAGCTCTATTTCCTTATTGCAGCGCTCTTCCGTCAATTCATCCCCATAATAGACCGTTATAATTTCCGTATTCTCAGTCGTGATATTTCCAATTGTCTTCTCGAGGCAGTCGTGAAGATCATTGGTTGCCACTACTTCGTGATCCTTAACAAGTCCCATGTAATCATCTTTATGGATGACTGTTTTTCCAACAACACTGTCTCTTACCGCAGTGGTTATCGATGCGCTGTGGATTTCCTTCATCCTGTCCGACATGTTTTCCATATTTTCTTCGACAGATGCATCTTCAGAAAATTCCATGGCAGCTGCAAGCCCTTCCATAGGATTGCTGGACGGAATTATATTCACCTTATCGCCGAGCATTTTCTGGAGCTGCTGGGCTGCCAAAATGATATTTTTATTGTTTGGAAGAACAATATATTTTTCGTAATGGCCATTTTCAATTCCCAGGCTGATTTCCTGAACGGATGGGTTCATCGACTGCCCGCCGGAGATGACATCGCAATGCAGCTTCTCATACAGTTCTTTCCAGCCGTTTCCGCTGACAACAGCAAGGACGCCCAGCTTCTTTTTAGCAATGACTTTCTGTTTATCCTTATTCTTATGGAACTGGTCTATCATATTGTCGCATTTGATATCATGCAGCGTTCCCCAGTCAGCAGCCATATCAAGTACATGGCCCGGACGCTGTGCATGAATATGGACTTTAATAAGATTATCGCCCTCAGCCACAATCATAGACTCGCCCCAGGCTTCCAGTCTCTTTCTGACCTCTTTAGCCGGCAGTTTGCATGGACTGATGATAAACTCCGTGCAGTATGGATATTCAATGGAGAACTGCTCACCCTTGGCTTCCAGTCTGCTGATGACAGGTTTTACTTCAATATCAATTTTCTCTACTTTTCCTGTCAATCCATTAAGGCATCCCATCAAGAAGAATATCAGTCCCTGTCCGCCTGCATCGACAACATTTGCATCCTTCAGTATCTGAAGCTGTTCAGGTGTCTTGGCCAGGGCTTCATTCCCGCAGGTGATGGAAGCTTCCAGAATCTTGCTGAAATCAGTTTCTGTACGGATGACTTCCCTTGTACCCTTGGCAATTCCTCTGGCTACAGAAAGGATTGTACCCTCAACCGGTTTTGTGACAGATCTGTATGCATAAAGTATTCCATACTGGAATGCCTTGCTCATCTGCCCGCAGGACGCAGTTGTCTTGCCATGCAGTCCCCTGCTGATTCCATGAATAATCTGGGACAGGATAACGCCGGAATTTCCTCTTGCGCCCATAATAGCGCCGGCAGACGCTTTTTCCGCCATAATGCCGATTGGTTCACTTGGATCCACGTCAGCAATCATGCTGTACATGGACTTAAGTGTATTAAGCATGTTATTTCCCGTATCTCCATCTGGTACAGGAAATACATTCAGCTGATTCAGAATTTCATATTTTTGCTGGAACAACTGATATGCACCTATCAACATATTTTTAAAATAAACACTATCAATTGTAGTATACATAACTTTGGCCCCCATTATTTGGCACTTTCAAAAATAATACCCAGCAGCCCAGGCCCAAGATACGACGCCAGAACCGGCGTCCCGGTCGTAAGAGTTACCTCATTTTCGGGATATAACTCTTGCAGTTTAGCCTGCAGGGATTTTCCCCCCTCCTCGTTTTCAATATGTACAACTCCGATTCTCTTGCAAGGGGAATTTTCTTCCAAATACTTCACCATGGATGCAATCGCTTTTTTCTCAGTACGAACCTTAGCTAAAACATCCACTTCGTTATTTGGATTCAAATAGATAACAGGACGAATCTTCAGGATACCGCCTATAAGGCTTGCTGCCTTGCCAATACGCCCGCCTCTGTATAAATAATCTAAAGTATCTACTGTAAATTCAGTCCGCATGTGGAATGTCAAATCAAAAAGCTTCTTGCATACTTCATCAAAAGCCAGATTGCTCTGTGCGAGTTCTATACCATCCTCAAGAAGCTGGAGCATTCCAATGGCAGTCGTCCTGGAGTCAAGCACGCAGATATTTTTGCGTCCGGACTGTCTGGCAGCTAAAACAGCCCCATTATAGGTTCCGCTTACTGCAGACGTTAAGCACAGGACGATGACAGGATCTTCTTCCGGTACATTTGAAAAAGCCTGAAGAAAATCACCGGTGCTCGGCTGACTTGTCGGTACGGTTTTCTTGTCACGTTCTGAACATTCAATGACCTTTTCTATTGTTACATCGCTTTCAGGTATATATTCCTGATTGATAGAAATAGTCAGGGGAACGACATGTACGTTTTCATGTTGTTCTAGATAACTTTCAGGAATGGCAGAGGTGCTGTCTAACAAAAAATGTATCATATGGCACGGTCCTTCCTATTACTATTTATTCTTATCTTTTTGGGCCTTCTTCTCTGCTCTTCTTTCCTCGAACTCCTTAAGAAGCTGCTGATAATCATCATCATCGTAGCCATTCGTAGCCAGCATGTATTCTCTAATCTTTTTTCTCTGGAGAGCAACATTCATGGCAGACAGTTCAAAGGGATCTAATGAAATCCTGGCAAGCATTTCACCAGTAGAAGAATAGCCGACAATACCTTCTCCTAAAAGATCTACCAGTTTTTCTTTCTTCACTTCTTCACAAAAAGTATGGAAAAAGGTTTCAGCCTCACGAATCATTCTTGCTTTGATACGTTTATATTCTTCAGCCTTATCACTTGGTATTCTGAATCCATCTATCTCTGTATATTTTTCTGGTAAATTGAACATGGTATCTCCTAAATGAAATTATATTAAACTATCACAATTTAAATATATCGCCCGAAACACTTTTGGTCAAGTTTTTGTATGAATGAGCATTACTGTTCATTTTCGTAAGAATCTGAATTATCCGGCCCAGAGGCCCTGTCATCCGGGAATGCCAGTCAATTAAAAATAGACATCTGTAGCACCGGCACCGCCATTTTTAGCATCTGCTTCATGGAATTCCTTGATGAAATTCAGTGTCCTTAAATGCTCATGTATACCCCTTCGCAAACTTCCGGTCCCTTTACCATGAATAATGTGAGCAAAAGATACGCCTGCCATAAAGCAGTCATTAAGGAAGCGGTCCACTTCCGGAATTGCTTCACTGACTGTCTTTCCTATTACATTCAGGGATGTGTGAACTGTATTAACAGAAGATGTCTGGTGCTGCCTGCGTATATGCCTGGCTTCAATACCGGATTTGGGAGCATTGTTCTCTTTCGTGAGCGGTTTAAAGCAATGAGACGCTGATACGCTGACCTTCAACTTCCCGCATTGTACACTGATCTGGCTGCCCGAAACATTCTTTATTACACCATCGCTATCGAGCGTATCTATAAAGACACGCTGCCCGACCTTTAATGCCTTGGGGTCAATCGGCTCTCTCTTCTGATGATTCTTAGGCATTTTCAGCCCATCTATTTTATTTCTTGCTGAAGAAGCGATATTATTAACGTTTCCTCTCTCGATTTCTGCAGCATTCTTTTTCAAATCTTTAATAATGATTTCAGACTGAATCCTGAGATTTCGTTTGATGTTCTCGGATTCTTCCCTTGTTTTAGCCAATATGCTTTCACGTTTGGCAGTGAATTTATCGCTTTCCTCTAACAGCTTGTCTTTCAAACTCCCGATTTCTTTCATTTGATTCTGAAGATTGGTACGCTCTTTTGATAATTCCCTGCTTTGGGCATTAAGCTTGGCCATTACCTCTTCCATGTTATTTAAAGGTGACATTTTCTTTAAATCTTCAGCTCTTTCTATAATCCCATCAGGAATCCCCAATCTTTTGCAGATATTGAAAGCATTGCTGCTCCCCGCCATCCCTATTACCAGATGGTAGGTAGGCACAAGAGTGATTTCATCAAACTCAACAAAAGCATTTTCCAATCCCTCTGTCTCATATGCCAATTTTTTCATTTCATTAAAATGAGATGTAATAAGAGACGATACATTCCTGTCATTTAAGAATTCAGTAATCGACTGTGCCAAAGATGCGCCTTCAATCGGATCAGTCCCGGATCCCAATTCATCCAAAAGGACTAAATCATTCGAATTGACATTCTTCAAAATATCTGAAAGCTGCGTTACATAACTTGAAAAGGTTGATAAGTTATACTGAATGCTCTGATCATCACCTATGATGGCATAAATATGCTTGTATACGGGAAGCGTTGAACCCTCATCGGCTGGTATGAAAAGGCCGCATTGGTTCATGACGGAAAGCAGTCCGGCAGTTTTCATCGCGATAGTTTTGCCGCCGGCATTGGATCCGGTAATAATAAGTATGTTGAAATCCTTTCCAAGTGTCAGAGAAACCGGTACAACTGACTTTTCAGGAATCAAGGGATGACGTGCATTTTTTAAGTCCAGTATTCCCTTCGGTGAGTATACCGCCCTTACACCCTTCATATTCAATGCTAGTTTAGCTCGTGTCAGGATAAATTCCAGTTCAGAAACAACTTTGAAATCCTTGCTGATAACATTTACATTCTTTTTTACATTATCGGTCAGATTCTTCAGAATCGTCTGAATTTCCTGAGACTCTTCCACAGAAAGTTCTGCAAGATCATTATTTAACTGGATCGATTCCATCGGTTCCATAAAAAGAGTTTGTCCGGTTGAGGACCTGTCATGAACAATCCCTTTAAATTTATACCGGTATTCTTCCTTTACGGGGACAACATATCTGCCGTCTCTTTGTGTAATAATGGAATCCTGGAAGTAAGTGGAATAATCTTTATTTACAAGAATCTGCTGGAAGAAGTGCCTGATTCTTGACTTAATACGATCCTTTTGGGAACGTATCTGGGACAGTCTTGGAGAAGCCGAGTCCTTCACTTCCCCATGCTCATCAAACACCCTTCCAATGCGGTCAGTAAGACGATCCAATGGCTCAATGAGCCGTGAGATTTCCTCTAAGACCGGATACCTCAAATGTCTTTCCCCTGCGAAGTACAAATTCATGCTCTTATACGTCAGAAGGGATGAGTTCAAATCGATGAATTCATTAGAAAGCAGGATAATATCTTTTTGTGCTTTCTCTATGATCTTTCTTATATCATGTGTTTCTCCCAATGGAGAAGACACTTCTCTTTGAAGCAGTATGACTGCCTCTTCCGTTTCCGTAAGTTTTTGATCGATAATTTCGGGCATTGATGACGGCGTTAATTCGGATGCCATTATTTTAGCCATGGTTGATGGGGCTAGTTCTACTAATTTGCTGCGTATCTGATCAAAATCTAAGATGTTTAATACATCCTGCTCCAATTTACAACACTCCTTTGAAAAAGTGACCACGGCTTATCTTACGGCTGTTTCCTCTCTCTGAAGGATCTGGCGGCATTTTATTGCCATTCAGTATTTGCACATAATCACTGCACACATCGCTTACAGATTCATCAATGCCCCTGAAATCCAGACATAATGCGTTAATTCCGCTCTCTGCAAGCTGTGAAATATACGGTCTCATATCCAAAACACTTGAATTCTGGATATGCATATGGCACCATTCATCAGTTCTCACGGGGAACAGCCTTCCCGTATCGTCCTTAAGAAAGTAGCGTTTCTGCTGGCAATATCCCGGACAATGGGATTTATCGATATCTCCGCAAACTGAGTTGATCACACAATATTCTGACACCATTAATTCTGTGCGTCCATACGCATAGACGGCCAAAGGTATCCTGCTTTCCCTTCTGATTCCTCTGATCTGGGGTATCGTCAGTTCCTGGGACAGCAATACGCCGCTGAATCCCCATCGTGTCAATGTATCTGCTGCTTCGCTGTTAAATATATTCAATGAAGATCCGGCATATACCGGTATCCCGTCATGTAAATCCTTAAGCCATTCAAGGGCTCCCAAGAATTCAACCAGAATTCCATCCGGCCTTACATTTTCCAATATTTTTAGAAATCTCCGGGAAGCCTGCTTTTCGTATTTATCTCTGACAACTCTCGGTGTAGCAAAGATAATCTCAGCATCATTATTCCTGCAGAATTCAGCAGCCTTCATATAATCATCCATCTTCACTGGTACATGATCAAAGGAATCGCCGCCGAAAATAAAGCCTTTTATTCCCTGCGAAACAGCTTCCTTTATATGCCGCAGGGAATTTGTTCTTACCCAGATCCGGGCATCCTTCTTTTCATCCAGGGTTTGTGAAATATTTGTACCGGTCCAGTTTTCTTCACCGGTCTTTATATTCTCTTCATGCCTTTTTACCCTGATATCCTGCAATTCAAGAATTGCGTCCTGTCTCAAATGGTTCAAGACACTTTTAGGCAGCAGACATCCCTCATTGCTGACTTCCAGGTCATTTAATTCGAACACCGTATTTCCGAGCCTGGATAACTGTTCCCGGACGATGCTGTCCTGTGTAGCACCATGCATTGCGGTTTGGGCAATATAAGAGGACGTAATTTTGGCAACATTGCCGTCCTGATCACGAATAATTAATTCCACATTTCTGTCCGGCTTGGCAGACAAAGAAGCATCTATTAATATCTTTTGATCCATATCCTTTAATGTGTAGGTATTTTTTTCCGGATCCAAAATCCAAAAGACCTGCCCCTTCGTCATGGGTCTTATCTTTGTTTTGACCTGATAGATCCCGCGACCTTTTCTGTATACATTTTTCATCGGAACAAATTCAATTGTTCTTTTATTCGAAATAAATGTAATGCCGGTAGCAGATTGTCTTCTTATATCAGCTGCAGATGCAAACTCAAATTCATCATGATGGATATTCCTTACGACTCCGGCTTCAATGCCACGATTTCCCGGTGCAAATTCTGTTACCATGTCAGCGCTGATATCATCATCCAGATAACCAGTCGTATATCCGCGGTTAAACTCTGATTTAAGACGAATGACTTCTTTGCCGTGATCTTTAAATACAGCACCTTCCTCAGCCGCATCAATTGCTTTTCTGTACGCAGAGACTGTGTTATACACATATTCCGGACTTTTCATGCGTCCTTCGATCTTCAAAGACTTAACCCCTGCATCCAGCAGCTGAGGAACGGAATCCAGGCCAATCAAATCTTTCAGGCTCAATATATACCTGCCCTTTTCCTTGTTGATGGTCTGTCCGGAAAGATCAACAAGTTCATAAGGTTTTCTGCACGGCTGGGCACAGGCTCCCCTGTTTCCGCTCCGTCCGCCGCTAAAGCTGCTCATCAGGCACTGTCCGGAATAGCAGACGCAGAGCGCACCATGAATAAACACTTCAATCTCGACACTGCAGGAAGAAACAATATTCCTGATTTCCGTAAGTGACAATTCACGCGATAAAACGACGCGCTTGAAGCCTAAAGATTCAAGAAACTTTACACCGGCCAAATTGGAAACCGTCATCTGCGTGCTGGCATGAAGCGGAATATTAGGCGCCAGCTCCTTTATAAGATCAATACAGCCGAGATCCTGTATTAACAAGCCATCAATATTAATGGAGCTAAGGAATACCAGATATTCTTTCAATGACTCCATTTCAATATCACCGATCAGTGTATTCAGAGTGACATAGACAGCCACTCCTCTGGTATGAGCCAGACGAACGGCATCCTGCATTTCTTCAGGAGAGAAATTACCTGCAAATTTACGCGCACTAAAACTCTTTCCTCCAAGATAAACCGCATCAGCGCCTCCATCCAAGGCAGCTATTAAATGTTCTGGTGAGCCAGCAGGTGCTAATAATTCCATGATTATCCTAATTCCTCCATAAAGCTGAGTACTAAGCAGAAACCGTACTCAAAATTGTATTCCGGCATTTAAATTCATTCCATATTAATGGGCAATAGATAATATTCAATCTCAGATACGATTATAAAATAGTAAGAGGAGATATTCAATAATATGAATATCTCCTCCACACAAAATCAATTCTGTTTAAGATTACTTTACTTCAGATTCGTATCTTCCCAAAGTAAAGCAAAGATCTGAAAGTCGATTAAGATAACGTATGTCCACTTCATTTACAGGTTCTGATTCATTAAGTCTCCACATTGCCCTTTCAGCTCGTCTGACAACACTTCTTGCTGCGTTCAGGAAACTTTCACTCTTTGTTTCGCCTGGAACGAGGAAATGATCCAACGGCTGTAATGATTCTGTGTAACTGTCAATCAGACGTTCCAACTCAGTTACGTCCTCTGGCTTGATATTAGGTTCATTACCTACACTGGCAACATCAGCCATGAGCATCCAAAGATCTTTTTGCAGCTTATAAATTGTAGATTTTACATTTTCATGAACTGCAAAAGCCCTTGCCTGCCCAAGAACGGAGTCTGCCTCATCTACCGAGCCATAGGCTTCAACGCGTAAACTATCTTTAGAAACACGCTCTCCGGTATAAAGACTTGTTTTACCTCTATCTCCTGTACGCGTGTATACTTTCGACATAAGATCACCTTATTTCTTTAATTCAGGGAACCAAAGACCGATTTCTCTTTCTGCTGTTTCTGGAGCATCAGATGCATGAACGACATTTTCATCAATAGAAGTTGCGAAATCACCACGGATGGAGCCTGGTACAGCTTTCAGCGGATCGGTAGCGCCGTTGATTTGGCGGACAGCAGCAACTGCGTTTTCACCTTTGATAACCATAACGAGTACAGGACCAGAAGTGATGAAAGCGATAAGATCCTTGAAGAATCCTTTTCCTTCATGTTCTTCATAATGTTTCTTTGCCAATTCTTCCGGAACCTGAATCATTTTAATAGCTTCAACTTCCAGGCCTTTTCTTTCAAAACGGGAGATGACTTCACCACAAATATGTTTTTTAACACCATCCGGTTTTACAAGAACAAGAGTTTTTTCAATAGCTGACATAAAACGCCTCCTTAAAAATAATTGTCTTAATGCATTCTTGCTGCGATTTCACGCAGTCTTTTCACACGATCCGCCGTAGATGGATGCGTAGAAAATAAATTTTCAATACCACCAACCGCAGAAAGAGGGTTAATGATAAACAAGCCACTAGTAGCCGGCTTAGCACCGGGCATAACTACATGATGGGCATAATTATCCAGTTTTTCGAGAGCACTGGCAAGTGCAAGCGGCTTCCCTGAAATTTCAGCGCCTGATGCATCAGCCATATATTCTCTGGAACGGGAAAGTGCGAACTGAATCAGCGTTGCTGCCAATGGAGCAAGCACTATTGTAACAATTAATGCTACAGGATTCATACGTTCGCCATTCTCATCACGCCCGCCAAAAATTGTGAACCACTGTGCCATCTGTGCAATATAGCCTATTGCCGAAGCAATAGATGCTGCTAGAGTCATTATAAGTGTATCATGATGTCGAATGTGTGACAACTCATGACTTATTACTCCGGCCAATTCATCTTTATTTAATCTGGAAAGAAGTCCTTCCGTTATTGCTACTGCTGCATGATTTACATTACGGCCAGTTGCAAAAGCATTAGGGACATCTGTAGGAATTACATAAAGTTTCGGCATAGGTATCTTTGCATTTTGGCAAAGCTTTCCAACCAGATCGTACAATTCAGGAACATCCTGAGGTGATACATACTTGGCATCATACTGTGCCAAAGCAATTTTATCACAGTTCCAGTAAGTAATAAAATTAATGCCAAAAGATACCAGAAGCATTGTAAATGCTCCCGATCTGCCGCCAAAGGCACCGCCAATTGCCATTAGGATTACGCTGAGCAGTGTCAGCAGAATAACTGATTTGACTCTGTTCAAATGAAAGACCTCTATTCATTGAAAATAATAAATATAATAAAGTAGAAAAATGGTCGGAACGACATGATTCGAACATGCGACCTCTACCACCCCAAGGTAGCGCTCTACCAAACTGAGCTACGTCCCGACAGATACTACAAGTACTAGAATACACAGAATCTGCGTTTTTGTCAAGTCAGACCGCACTGATCCCGGACTGGTCAAAGTCAAGCACGATATATGAAGATGTTATTCCATGATGCTTGAAAGTACTCACCATGCTTTCACCAACAAGATGTGCTTTATCCGATGGCGAAAATGCAATAATGGTAGGACCGGATCCGCTTATCGTCGCTCCATAAGCACCAGCTTTTACACTGCTTCTTATGACTTCTTCCGAACCTGGTATAAGACCTAAACGATAAGGAACATGAACATGATCGTCCAGACCAAACTTAAGATATTCTGGCTTGTTATACATAAAGGCTGCCATTAAAAATGATACGGCACCTATGTTATGGACAACATCACTTCTGACATAAGATGCAGGCAAAACCGCACGGGCTTTTTCTGTATGCAGCTCAAAATCAGGTATAGCGACGACTGCCTTCCATTGAGAGGGAATATCGATGCGCTCAGCTACGACATTTCCATTCTCTATAAGAGCCATGCAGAAACCGCCTAAAATTGCAGGAGCTGCATTATCAGGGTGGCCTTCCATTTCAGCCGTTATATCAAGAAGTTCTTTCCTGTTGAAAGGTTCTCCCATCAGCAGATTCGCAAGGAAAACCCCGGAGGCAAGTGCTGCTGAACTGCTTCCCAGCCCTCTTGCAAAAGGAATTCTGTTGATCAGGTACATACTGCCGCCAGGAAGTGTGCGCCCTGCTTTGGAAGCGGTAACATCCATAGCCTTAATAATCATATTATCCAGGCCTGTAGTAATCTGATCGACACCTTCGCCTTCTGCATCAATCATCGTATCCTCAAGCTTGACATTCTCATCAGGTACGAACTGCACCACATTATAAAGTCCCAGAGACATCCCCAGTGTATCAAATCCGCTTCCTATATTCGCTGTTGTTGCCGGGACGCGGACTATATATGTTTTACCTCTTGCCATCATCCATTACCCTTATAATATTTGCAACCTGCCTCATGCACGGAAGTACCTGAAGCGCCTTTTCAACATGAATAATATTCTCCCTCGGAGTTTCTTCGGTAATAATCATCAATTCAGCTGCGTCCTCAATCCTGCTCTTCTGGACAACTTCTCTGATACTGATATTGTTGTCGGCATAAGCAGCAGCAATCTGAGAAAGTACGCCTGTCATATCATCTACAAGAAGTCTGAAATAATATGCATTTTTCAGTTTAAGCGAAGAATAGAAAGGAATACGCTTCGTTTCAGTAAGCATCATTTCTGTTCCGGTTGAATGATTCAAAATATGCTTTGCTGTGCTTATGACATCTCCCATAACAGCACTGGCTGTAGGAAGAGAACCGGCGCCCCTGCCATAAAACATTACATCCTCGACAATATTGCCAGTAACGTAAATTGCATTATAAGATCCCTTGACTGATGCAAGCGGATGGCTTCTAGGAACAAATGCCGGATAAACATTGAGAGCTATGCCGTTTTCCTGCCTCATAGCAACAGCAAGAAGCTTTATCGTATAATTCATCTCACTGGCATACTGGATGTCCTTTTGTGAAATCTTTTCAATGCCTTCTACAAGAACATCGTCAAATGTGACATTGGCACGGAAACCGATGGATGCAAGAATGGCAAGTTTTCGCGCTGCATCATATCCGCACACATCATTGGTCGGGTCAGCTTCGGCATATCCTTTTTTCTGTGCAACCCTCAGCGCATCAGAATAGCTTACACCGGAATCATCCATATCTGACAATATAAAGTTCGTCGTTCCATTTACGATACCGATGATGCTTTCTATCTGATTTGCCGCCAAAGAGTCATGCAGCGGCTTTAAGATCGGTATCCCGCCTGCTACACTCGCCTCGCAGGAGAAGTTTACCTTGTTCTCGGTTGCCGTATGCATAATTTCCGGGCCGAAAAGGGCCACCAGATCCTTATTGGCACTTACAACATTGATCCTATGGTTGAGAGCTTCAAAAATGTATTCTTTCGCAGGATGAATTCCCCCCATCACTTCAATAATGATCTCTGGGGCGGCATCTATAACACAGTTGAAGTCATCTGTTACGACAACATCCTTCAGGATATCCAGATCTCTGTACTTTTCAGTATTTCTTACCAGAACATGCGTGATACGAAGTTTGCAGTCAATCTGATCTTCAATAATCTTGCTATTTCTCCGTATTACCTCAGCAACACCCCTGCCTACAGTTCCAAAACCAAGTAACGCAATATTGATTTCTCTCATGTTAATTCTCCTCTTGCCTCAAATATCAGAGACTGGATTCCTTTCATTTCTTTGATCGTCTCCTGTAAATATTGAAGGTATGATAAAGATTCCTCAGTCTTTATTGTTATAGTAACCGCAACGAGCTTCTCTGCAGGGATACCCCTGTTTAGAGAAATAATTTCATTCCGATCCTTGACAATTCTTCTAAGAACCCGGTTGAAAACTGCAAAATCATCCGACATTACCAGGAAAAGAACGACTATCTTATCTTTTTCTGTTTCAAATGCAGGGGCAACATGGTCTTTATATTTATAATATGCACTTCTGCTGATATCCACTTTTTTCACGGCTTCATTAATAGATCCGCAAGTCCCGTCCTGAAGCATTTCTTTTACCCGGATTGTTTTCTTTATGGCTTCAGGAAGTATTTTAAGATCTACTAAATAAAACTGTTGATCCTTTTTCTTCATAAATACTCCTTGATTTAAATAATTGAATGATGCTCTTCAACATCAAATGCATTCAATATGCCCGGTATTTAACAAATAAAAGGAACGGCGGATTGTATAATTAAGTTGAACACTTAAAAATCCATAGCGAACCCTTGTGGTAAAATGTAGTTGCACAAAAAACACAACCACAAAGGAGAATCGCTATGGATCAAAATCATTTTACCACGGATACGTTACGCAAAAAAGGGGCTCATTTAACTTTTGAGGAACGAGTCATTATCCAAACGCGTCTCCGCGACAAGCAATCGTATCGGAGCATAGCCCGTGAGATTGGGTGCTGTGTCAATACGGTACGCAACGAGGTGAAGCGTGGCAAGGTTCTTTGCTATAACGGCAAGGTGGAACGCTATCGCGCAGCAGACGGGCAAAGCACCTATGAGGCGCATCGCGAAAACTGTGGTCGCAAATGCGACGCCATAGCAAAGGGAGCATTCCTCGACTATGTGCAGAAGAGACTTCAGGAACATCACTGGTCGCTCGATGCCTGCTTTGGCAGGGCACTGGTTACGGGAGAATTTCAACGTGGCGAGATGGTCTGTACGAAAACCCTGTACAACTATGTCACGCTGGGGCTCCTAGGAAAAATCAAGAGTATTGACCTGCCCTTGCGCGTCAAGCGAAAAAACGCCAGAAAGCGGGTTCGTGAGCGTAAGAAGAAGTTCGGCCGCAGTATAGATGAGCGCGATCCTTCTGTGGATGAGCGTCAGGATTTCGGGCATTGGGAGTGTGACCTTGTACTGGGATCTCGCTCAAAGGACGAAGTACTGCTGACCCTGGTTGAGCGCAAGACACGCTGTTCCCTCATCAGAAAACTGCCCAACAAGGAAAGTGCCTCTGTAATAGCAGCCTTCAGAAAATTGAAGGATGGAATGTTCCGCGGCTGTTTCAGCCGAGTGTTCCTCAGCATTACGACAGACAATGGCAGTGAGTTTTCCAGCCTGTCGGAGCTAGAGAAACTAAGTCACACACGGATCTATTATGCGCATCCGTACTGCTCCGGCGACAAAGGTACGAATGAGAATCACAACGGCTTATTCCGTCGATTTCTTCCCAAAGGGAAGAAAATCCAGGATTACCCAGTGGAACACATTTCCAGAGTAGAGTGCTGGGCCAACACCCTGCCAAGAAAAATACTCGGCTATAAGACACCCGAGGAGTGTTTTAGGGAAGAAATGCTTGCAGCACTTACTGCATAAAGGTTCGCCGGGTGTTCAACTTATTATTGCAATTCGGGAAATAAAAGGAACTTCAGAGATTATAAGATGAATCATAGATCCCTGTATGAAATTAACTCCACATCCTTTTCTTTGAGCTCGTTCTTTAGTCGGAGCGAAAGCAAGGCCTTTAACTCATCCTCACCATGATAACCCCAATGGAATGTTGATTCCATCAATTGCGAGTTTGCAGCGGGATGACACATAAACTCGGTAACACCTGCTTCAAGCTTCCCGGCAGCATCATACATCCGCTGCTCGTGGAAATGCCCTCCATAAAGCATTCCGAAAAAATGATCATTTGATTTGATTCCTGCTTTCTTCAGACTGTCCCGATGATTCCTTGCCATCAGAGACAATGCATTCTTAGCAGAAAATCTGAATAAACTCTTTGGCCTGAAAGAAAGGCCAAAGGTGAGACTTTCATCAGGAACACGCATGCAGTGTATCTTGTATTTCTTTGCCAGGCTTAACGCGATGGGAAAAAAATGATTCCACATATGCATATGCTGGTGTCCATCAATATGCGTGACCGAAAGCCCTGTATCAAGAATCTTTCTTATCTGGGCATCCCATTCATTATATACATCCTCTGCGCGTATCAATCCCTTCAGATCACGCAGGATCAAGTCAACATAATTATTGCAAAGCACGCCATTATCCCAAGTTATGGAAGGGACCTCAGCCTGAGGCAGCACTGTTTCCAGCCCGCCAACAAGAGTCAAATGAATTCCTATCCCTATATCCCCCATTGTTTTGGCCATAGCAACAGCATCATCAAAGGCGCGTCCCCCAGCCATAATCGAAGTACTTGTCAGTATACCCGATTCAAATCCCCGATAAACTGCTTTATTCACAGTCTCGTGAATTCCGAAATCATCGGCATTAACAATCAACCTTTTTTTCATAGCTTCTCCAGACCCTGAAAATGTACAGCATCAACCGGTACATTCTCTTTTTTAAAACACATCATGAATATACGTTCCCAAAGCTTTATTTTGTCAATCTTTGAAATGAAACAAAATAATTGCAGATGCTATGGCAACATTTAATGACTCAACACCGGCAATCGGTATATATACATTAAAGTCTGTCATTGCCAGAATTTCCGGACTGATTCCATCTCCTTCATTCCCGAATACAAAAATACAATCCTCTGGAACATTTGCCTCTTTATAAGGCAGCGCATTTTTTAATGCAGTCCCAATGAATGATATCCCGGATTTCTTCAGATCCTGCAGAAACTCCAGTGAAATATTTTCGTAGACAGGGATTCTTAAAATGCTTCCCATGGAACTTCTGACTGCTTTGTCTGAGTAAGCATCTGTACAGCCTTTCGTAAGAAGAATCCCCTTTACTTCAGCAGCTGCCGCAGTCCTGATAATAGTACCGATATTTCCCGGATCCTGTATGCTGTCTAATAAGACATATCTGCCTTTCATGGGATTCTTTAAACGCGCGGGATCAGGCACTTCCTTTTTTACTATAAGAAGTATTCCCTGACTGTGTTCCGTAGATGATATTAATTTCATTAATTTATCATCTATAAGCAGTAATTTCCAATGGAGAATTTTCGCACGTTCAAAAAACTGATTTAAATTTGAATCATCTGCATACCGTGCTGTAAAAAAGCATATGCAGTCTTCAATTCCTAAATCATTGGCATCATAAACACTACGGATTCCCTCCATAACAAATAATCCAAATTTGTCCCTGTATTTCCGATGCTTCAGCTGCATCGCGCATTTTATCCATCTGTTAGTCTGACTTGTTATTAATTCCATAGTGAATACCAATTAAGCTTACATAAAAATACTCCAGCCGCTGGTTAGAGCTTCAATATCTCTTTTGCCTTATCGTAAACCGTAGAAACGGCGATTGAACTCATTTTACCATCACCGGCCGTCAAGATGACACTGTTATCATTGCCATAAGGCCCGCTTCTGTCGGCTTTCGTAGGACCAAACAAAGCAATGATCGGTGTATGCATTGCATTAGCGATATGCAGTGGACCCGTATCGCTGGAAATATGCAGCGATGCCATCTTTTCGAGTGCAGCCAGTTCGAGAAGGTCTGTCTCACCAACAAAATCAACTATATATGATGATGTGTAATAACCGGTAATTTTCTCGGATAAATCCTTCTCATTTTTTGTACCAGATATGACTGTATAAATCCCCAGGGCTGAGAATTCTTTTGCTAATTCACCCCAGTATTCTATCGGCCATTTCTTTTCCTCGCCGCGGGTCCCCGGGACAATGACGACATAATCCCCATTGACACCATGCTGGGCCAACTTTGCCTTCACAGTCTCTTCCTGCTTTGAGCAATCCCTGATCGGGAATTCGATTTCATCACAATTACATCCCAGGTATCTCATTACGTCAAGGAGCTGTTCAATAATATGTCCATGCTTGTGAGGTCCGGAAATCGGTTTGCTTACTAGGAAGCTGCCTTCACGTGCGTCATTATACCCAATCCTTGTGCTGCATCCGGAAAATGCTGCAATAATCGCACTTTTGGCTATCATTTGAAGATCTATGACCAGATCAAACTTCCTGCTGTGAAGTTCTTTTCTGACAGATAAAAGATACTTTAAATCCTTAATCTTTTTTCTATCAACCAGAAATATTTCATCAATCCAGGGAAGTTCAGGAAGAATCTTTGCAAACGCAGGATGAACAGCCCAGGTTATGCGGGCTTCCGGGAAAGATTTTCTCAGAGCATACAAAGAAGGAAGTGCGTGAATGATATCCCCCAAAGAGCTCATTTTAACAATCAATATATTTTTATATGTCTTCCTTGCCATTGTCTCTATATCCTAAACCAGCTAATTTTTGATATACAAAGTCCTTAAGATTTGTCCCATCAAACAGGAATCCCTTAATACCCGCCGCTTCTGCGGCTTTAATATCCCTATCGGAATCACCGAAAAGGAAAACTTGATCTTTGGGAAGATTATACTCGTTTATTGCCCTGATAATCATCCCTGGAGCGGGTTTTCTGCAATCACAGACAACATCGTACTTCTTCACAGGTGCACCTGGTAAATGGGGACAATAAAAGAATTTCGTTATATTTCCGCCTAATTCACGAAAAGAAGAATTCATTTGTTCATGAAGCAATTGAACGTCGCTTTCTGTATAATAGCCTCTTGCTACACCGCTTTGATTTGTAGCGACAAAAAGAAGCCATCCGTCCTCTGTCAGCCTGGCAACTGCTTCACGGGCTCCATCAATCCATTCTAATTCATCCCAGGAATGTATATATCCCTTATCCTTATTAAGTACACCATCTCGGTCAAAGATTATCGCTTTCTTAATGGTGTTCATTGAATTTACCATTCCATATCATCAATAATCTGACAAATAATATGTGCACATAAAATATGCATTTCCTGTATTCTTGCAGTAACATCAGCGGGAACAACAATCGCAACATCACACAAAGATTTCATCAATCCACCCTCATGTCCTGTAAATCCGATTGTCTTCAGTCCCTTGCTGCGGGCTGTCTTTAAAGCTTCATTGACATTTTTGCTGTTTCCGCTCGTCGATATAGCCCAAAGCAGATCTCCTGAAACGCCTAAACCGCTCACCTGTCTGGAAAAAACACGGTCAAAATCATAATCGTTCCCTACTGCAGTTAAAATAGAAGAATCTGTCGTCAGAGCTATAGCAGGAAGTGATTTTCTCTCATTATGATATCTTCCTACAAACTCAGCGGCAATATGCTGAGAATCAGCTGCACTTCCTCCATTACCGCAGACAAGTATCTTATTCCCGGACTGAAGTGTATGCGCGCATAATGCAGCCGCTTCTTCTATAACCGGTGCAAGCATTTTAGTTTTATTCAAAACATTTTCGTGTTCTTCAAAACACTTCAATATCAAATCATTTGGTATCATTATTATCCTCTGTCTTTTTAGTCTTCGCAGTATCAGAATCAGCAGATTTCGCCTTCGAACTCTTCATTAATGCTTCGAGTTCGCTCATAAAACTGCCGATATCCTTAAACTCACGATAAACCGATGCAAACCTTACATAAGCAACCTGATCCAGTTTCCGCAATTCTTCCATAACAATATTGCCAATCATTTCGGTAGAAACTTCCTGGCCAAGATCGCTTCTAACTTTTCTCTCAACAACATCAACAATATTTTCAATTTGCTCCGAGGTGATATTTCTCTTTTCGCAAGCTCTGATCAACCCGCTTCTCAGCTTATTCCTGTTAAAGACTTCACGTGTTCCATCTTTTTTGATAACGCGAAGAGGCGCTTGTTCTACAGTTTCATAGGTGGTAAAACGTCTTCCGCAGGAAAGACACTGGCGGCGTCTGCGAATGGATGCACCATCATCTGTATCTCTGGAATCTGTTACCTTGGTGTCTGCACTGCTGCAATAAGGGCATCTCATGTCTATCTCTCCTTAGATTATAGAAAGTGGAAGAAAAAGCCACACTGCAACCGCGGTGTGGCTTTTCAGGTTATAGCTTATTTTCTGAGGAATTCCGGAACCGCAATACCCGGGTTGGGGCGTACAGAATTACTGAATCTTGGCCCAACAGAATTAGGTGATGGTTTCTTTTTGTCGCCGAAGCCGGTAGCAATAACAGTAATCTTTACTGTATCGTTATCAAGATCCGGATCGACAGATGTTCCCCAAATGATATTAGCATCTGGATCAGCAGCTTCTGTAATAATTTGAGAAGCTTCATTAATTTCGAAAAGACCGAGGTCTTCATTGCCTGTAATATTGATGATAATGCCTTTTGCTCCATCAATGCTGCGTTCAAGAAGCGGGCTGTTGATTGCCATGGTAGCTGCATCGCTGGCTCTGTTATCGCCGGTACCGATGCCGATTCCCATTAATGCTTCACCCTGATCGCTCATGATGGTCCTGACATCTGCAAAATCCAGGTTGATGATTCCAGGTACTGTAATCAAATCGGAAATACCCTGAATTCCCTGACGAAGAACATCATCTGCTGTTTTGAATGCATTCTTGATTGATGTTTTCTTATCAATAATTCCCATCAATTTATCGTTAGGAACGACGAGGATTGCATCAACATTGTTTTTCAAACGTTCAATGCCTTCTTCAGCATTCTTAGCTCTAACCTTGCCTTCAAAGGAAAATGGCTTGGTTACAACTGCAATAGTCAGAGCGCCTAATTCTCTTGCACACTGCGCAGCTACAGGAGCAGCACCGGTTCCTGTGCCGCCGCCCATTCCGGCTGTAACGAATACCATATCGGCTCCGGTCAATGCTTTGGTCAGATCTTCTCTTGATTCCTCAGCTGCCTGTTCGCCAACTTCCGGTTTTGCACCAGCGCCCAGACCTTTTGTTAATTTTTCACCGATCTGAATTTTTGTTTCAGCTTCAGATTTATTTAAAACCTGCAGTTCAGTATTAACGGCAATAAACTCAACACCTTTAACCTGTTCATCAATCATACGGTTTACAGCATTGTTTCCGCCGCCGCCAACACCAATAACTTTAATTTTTGCAATTTCAGATTGTTCCATGTTCACTCCTCCTCCAGGATATTTTGCGTCATGTATTGACCTAGTTCACCTATGTTCACGTCAGTTATATTTTACATTGTACAATAATTTAAGTAAGTTCGCCACATCTATAGAAAACATTCCCAAAAGAAACTAAAAGAATGTGAGCTATTTCTTTAATTTAATATAAGGCGATGCAAGATTGGCATCTACAAATTCGACAGAGAGACCTCTGGCCTTCACATCCCCGACCATATCTTCCGCAAGCTCGGCCTGTTTATCGATCTGCGATCCGTTCCCAAGCCGGACGGTTATGCCGTCTCTGGTGTAAGCGATTATGTTCTGCGGATTTCCTATATTGATTTCCGAAAAGTCTTGTACACTTTCAGGTTTTAAATGATTCAAAAACTGCATGGCCTTATCTATTTCATCACCGCTGACATGATCACCGATCAGCAGATTTCCGAAACGCTTTCCTGTAATCATCGGTACACTGACTTTATGGATGGATTGAACGGTTTCCATAACAAGTCCGGTCTTATCAATAAAGGCATATCCATAATCATCCTGCACAACAGCCAGGGGGATCCGGTCTGTTATATCCACATCGATCGTAAGCGGGAAAACTCGTGTGACATTAACCTTTTCGACTCTATAGTCATGAGATAATGCATCTTCTATCGCTGAGCCGCTTACCCGCAGGGTATTCACAGGAGTCTTTATCTTCGCCTCAAATAAAACATCATCCAGCGTAATCGTATTCGATCCTTTGATGACTATGCTCCCAAGGGAAATCGGAAGGAAGAAAAGGCTTACAATAAATACACATATAAAGGCAGCAGTCAAAATAAGAATTTTCTTATAATTTAAAGTGCTTCTTTTTCTTCTCCGCCGAGGTTTAGGAGAACTTGCAGTATTAATAGTACTGCTTACGGTCTCCTCTTCTGTTGAGATTGCCTGCTGATGATTTTCGTTACTATCAGCATAGCTGCTGCGCGTTGTTTCCCTATGCTGTTCTTTGCGAAAATCATTGAAGCTCTTAAAATTATCCATAATCACGTTTACCCATAAAAATGCTTAAACTTTGTTTAAACCTGCTTCCAGGAGAATCTTTTCACAAAGTTCAGGGAAATCAATCCCGGCAGCTGCTGCAGCCTTTGGAACGAGACTTGTTGCTGTCATCCCCGGTATTGAATTCGCTTCCAGAATAAAAGGCCGCCCTTCTGAATCCAGTTTGAAGTCAAATCTTACAACACCGGCACACTCTGCGACTTTATAGCCCTTTTCAGCGATGGATCCCATTAAGCCGGAAAGTTCAGCAGGGATATTGGCCGGCACGATATAATCGGTTGCGCCCTTTGTATATTTTGAATGAAAGTCATACTGACCGGAGTGAGGACAGATCTGTATGACCGGCAGTGCATGTCCGTCCAGTACAGATACGGTAAATTCATCTCCTGCCAGGTAGGATTCAGCCAGGATTCGCGGCTCAACCTGGAAAACTCTCTGCAAAGCTTCATGAAGGTTTTCTTTTTCTCTTACAATCTCAATTCCGATCGTTGAACCCTCACAGGCAGGCTTCAATACTACAGGGAAAGAGAACTCATTCAAGATCTCCTTTTCTACAGCATCAATACCTTCGCTCAGATAATACGCCTGGGACTTCGACATGGGAAGTCCTGCCTGCTTGAATATGCGGCTTGATACGATTTTATCCATAGTGATGGCACTGGAGGTCACACCAGAACCGGTATATGGTATTTTAGCAAGTTCAAGGACGCTTTGAATAGTTCCATCCTCGCCATACTTGCCGTGGAGTGCAATAAAGACGACTTCAGCGGACAGTCTTTTCAGATCTTCGACCACATGGTCCGGTATATATTCACACGGTGTTACGTTATACCCTAATGATAAAAGTGCATCGGCTACAGCTTTACCTGTTTTTTTGGAAATTTCGGCTTCCGTAGACGGACCACCCATTAAAACGACAATCTTGCTATTTTTTGTAATCACTTGCTATTCCCTTTTCTTTAATCAATTCTATCAACTTTTCACCGGCAGTATAAATATTACCAGCTCCCATGGTTATAAACATGTCATGAGGCCTGAGGAAATCATATAACTTTTCCGGCAAATCATTAACATTTTCTACGTAATAAACTTCCTTGTCAGGGAATTTAGCCTTGACAATTTCCGGAATCAACTTTCCATCAATTCCTTCTATAGGCTTTTCACCGGCACTGTAGATGTCCGTAAAGAAAATAACATCCGCATCCACGAACGCATCAGCAAATTCGTCCTTGAGAAGTTTTGTCCTTGAATATCTATGCGGCTGAAAAGCGCAGATTATCCTGCGGCTTCCAGTTTCTCTTGCACCCTTTAAAGTCGCTTTTATTTCTGTGGGATGGTGAGCATAGTCATCAATGATCCAAAGATCATCAATTTTAGCCTTCGTTTCGAATCTTCTCTTGACTCCGCAGAAATTACTCAGTGCGGCAGCAATCTTGTCAAAAGGAATTTCGCAGTATAACGCAGTCGCAACCGCTCCCAAAGCATCTCTTGTATTGTGAACTCCGGGAATCTGCAGCTTGATGGTACCTAGGTTATCGTTTTCATGAATCACATCAAAGCAGAAATAGCCGTTTTCATATTTACGGTTGACTGCCATGTAATCAGACTTCACATCGATACCGTATGTGATTATTTTCTTGTCAATGGATGGTATTACGGCTCGAATGCCTTCGCTGTCATTGCAAAGAATAGCTGCTCCTGAAGCATCATGAATTTTTTCTATAAACTCGACGAAAGCCTTCCTGATATTTTCAATGCTTCCATAATGGTCCAGATGATCATCTTCGATGTTCATAACGACAGTTACATAAGAATTGAACTTCAAGAATGAACCGTCGCTTTCATCGGCTTCAGCAATGACATAATCACCTTTCCCTAAATAGGAATTGCCATTGATATAGCTTGCTGATGCCCCCAGAACGATAGTGGGATCTTCTCCAGATTCAAAGAATATTTCGCCAATCATGGCGGATGTCGTCGATTTCCCATGAGCTCCTGCTACCGTAATAGCCTTTCCCCAGCTCAAAACAGATGCAAGTACATCCGATCTATGGAACACCGGGATCCCGAGCCTCTTTGCTTCGACCAATTCAGGATTATCCTCAGCAATTGCAGTTGAAATGATAACGCAGTCAGCCCCATGCACATGTTCAGCTTTATGTCCAATGAAAACTTCTGCCCCTTTGGATGCGATATCTTTCAAGAAATCAGAATTATTCTTATCTGAACCCTTAACGGCAAATCCTTTGTCCAGCAGAATTGCCGCTAATGCGCGCATTCCCATTCCGCCGATTCCAATGAAAAAAACAGTTTTATAATTATTTAAATTCATTTTTTTGTCTTCCTTTGTTCCGCCAAAGTTAGAGCCAGATGGGCTATATCTTCACCAGCATGAATCTTCCTCAAACCGGTAACCTTCTGCGCCATATTTTTAAGCTCTTCGGGATTATCCATAAGAAGTTCAATTTTATCAATCAATGCTTCATCCGTTAATTCTTTGTCCAGAATAACATAAGCCGCTCCATTTTTCTCAAACACCCATGCATTGAATGTCTGATGATCTTCAGCAGCGTATGGATACGGCACCAGAATTGACGGAAGCTCTCTTGCAGAAAGTTCGGCAAGGCTGATAGCTCCGGCGCGGCAGATGATCAAATCAGCAGCCGCCAGCACTTTCGGCATCTGATACTCATACTCAACAATGTGACTTACCGTATCGTTTGATTTCTCATCCGAGTTTTCCAGTTCTTTCAAAACATCCTGATATCCAAGGGATCCTGTAACATGGTAAAGCAGAATATCACGATTTCCCTTTCCAAAATGCTTATGCACGCCAATCATCGCATGATTTATGCTTCTTGCTCCGCGGCTTCCGCCGGTTATGAGAACCATAAATGTGTCCTCTGAAATCCCCAGCTCTTTTCTTGCATCAGCTCTGTTATAAGCAAGAATATCCCTGCGGATCGGATTTCCTGTATAGACGCATTTGCCTGCATCAGGGAAACGATGTGCCGCTTCTTTATAGCCTAAAGCAATACGATCGACAAACCAGCTCAGGATCTTGTTGGTTATCCCTGGAATAACATTCTGTTCCTGAATCAATGTCGGAATCCCCTGGAGCGCAGCCGCCATGAGAATCGGACCGCAGACATATCCTCCTGTTCCAATGACTACGTCAGGATTGAATTCCTTCAGGATCTTCTTTGCCCTGAATACGCTTTTGGCTGTTACTGCAAGGTTTGCAATATTTTTAACCGTAAACGATCTCTTCAGGCCGTATGCATGGATTGAAGCAAATTTATAACCTTCTTTAGGTATTATTTTCGATTCCATCCCATTAGGCGTTCCTACGAATAATATCTCCGCCTCTTCAATTCTGGAAATTTCTTTTGCGATTGTTATTGCGGGATATATATGTCCTCCGGTTCCGCCTCCGGATAAAATTATCCTTTTCATTACGAATTCACCGATGCTTAAGCTAAACTATTAACGATACGCTTAAAGTCCATTCCGCGTTCTTCCATATTATGATACATATCAAAAGAAGAACAAGCAGGAGAGAGTATTACGATATCACCAGGTTTTGCAAATTTCTGTCCCTGTTTGACAGCATCTGCCATGCTATCAGCCCTATGGATAGATGCTTTTGAAACGCCCGCCTCTGCTGCAGCTTTTTCAAAGCGGTCGGCAGCTGCTCCTAAAAGAATTAATTCCTTGACATGTGTTTTTACAACATCCATGAATTCTGTAAGATCTGTGCCTTTATCATATCCCCCGGCAATCAGTATAACGGGTTTTGAGAAAGCTTCCATGCCTTTAATGGCAGCATCCGTATTCGTTGCTTTGGAATCGTTATAATATGATACTTCATTGATCGTTCTTACGAATTCTATTCTGTTCGGGAGAGGTTCAAATGACTTTAAAGATGAAATTATAACTTCCGGGCTGACCCCGCCTTCATTAGCAAGGAATGCGGCAGCCAGGCAGTCTTCCATATTCTGGGCGCCCTTCAATTTCAGATTATCGGAAGAGCAAAGACGAATATCCTTGCCATTACGGCGGATCACGAGGGTATTCCCGTCCATGAATGCGCCTTCTTCTACCTCATGCTTTGTTGACAAAAGGCAGACATGTGTATGCTTTTCTGCCTCATCTTTTAATCCGTACACCAATGGAGATTCTGCGTTCAGCAGAAGGCAGTCCGACTGGTCCATATTTTCAAAGATGCGCGCTTTAGCGGCAATATAGGCTTCCATTGTATGATGGCGTTCAAGATGATCCGGCGTTATGTTCAATATGACAGCGGCCTTAGGCTTAAATGATTTTATGAATTCCAGCTGAAAACTGGAAACTTCAGCTGCAATGAGCCCGTCAGAAGGAACCAGTTCCGCCTCACGGCTCAGTGATATTCCAAGATTTCCTGCAAGAGCAAAAGGTTTCCCGGAATGGCTTATCATACTCCCCAGAAGTGTTGTTGTTGTTGTCTTGCCATTTGTTCCGGTAATTGCCAGAATCGTAGCTTTGGTGACCCGATAGGCCAGCTCTATCTCGCTGATCACGGGAATTCCCTTTTTTACAGCAGCTGCAACGATGGGATTTTCAGCCGGTATGACAGGAGATACTACGACAGTATCTATCCCATCCAATAAACTCTCCGTCTGTGTTCCGAACACAAAAACTGCCCCGCGTTCTGACAGAGCTTCTTTCTCTTTTTTATCCTGAATCGTATCTTTCAAATCAGAAATCAATACGGACACTCCATGCTTTAAAAGAACATGGGCCGCGCCCAGGCCGCTTATTCCTGCGCCAAGAATTAAAACATTCCTCATCTAATTCTCCTCCTGATAGTTCATTACATTTTACAGATGGCAGAAGTTTCTGCCATGACAAGAAAAAGAGTCTGTTAGAAGATAAAGAACGAACTCCCTCTGAAAATGTTTTCTACTCACTGGTTTATTATACATCCATGCGTTCAAGCTAAAGACAATATGATATTTTACATCAAACAGGATTTGATGCAATAGATAATATCAGGCTTGAACATGCAGCAATACCTTCAACAAGCCAGAAGGCCCAGACTACATGGACTTCGCTCCATCCGGACAGCTCGAAATGATGGTGCAGCGGGCTCATCTTGAATACCCTCTTTCCCGTCAGCTGGAAGGAAGCTACCTGTATAATAACCGATAATGCTTCAATTACAAAAATGAAGCCGATAAAGATAAGCAACAGCTCTGTCCGCGTCATAACGGAAATACCTGCAATGGCACCGCCAAGGGCTAGGGATCCGGTATCACCCATGAAAATCTTCGCAGGATGGTAATTGAAGAATAAGAATCCGATACATGTTCCTGCGAGAATAATGATAAAATACCCCAAATCATTATTTCCACTCAAATAGCAATAGACTGCATATGCAGAAAATGCAATGACGCAGCAACCGGATGCCAGTCCATCCAGACCGTCAGTCAAATTAACGGCATTGGATGCGCCTACAATGACCAGTATGACAAAGATATAGTAAAATGCTCCAATATAGATATCAATATTGGTGAAAGGAATAGCTATAGAGAAGGGCAGATGAAGTGTATCTACGACTCCCCAGCAAAACAGAACTGCCAAAATAATCTGCCCGAGCATCTTCTGCTTAGCTGTCAGCCCCAGATTCCTTTTCTTCTCCGCTTTTATAAAATCATCTAAAAAGCCCAGAATTCCATGCCCCAGCGTTAAAAAGAGAAGCCAAAGTACGGCTGGATCCAGAATTTTATTGAACAGCAGGACTAAAACAGCAGAAAAAATCATGAAAATCCCTCCCATAGTTGGTGTACCGTTTTTAGACCTGTGTGATTTAGGCCCTTCTTCTCTGACAGACTGACGGGCCTTTAATTTCTTTAACAAAGGAATAGCGATAGTCCCCAATACGATTGTTGTTACTACAGCTTCCAGAAGATAAATCAAATAATTCTGTTCCATTACTTTATGTAGCTCCTATCAATTATTTTGGGTATTTCTTCCATATGCATATAATGTGATCCCTTGACAAGGACCGCATCGCCAGGTTTTACAATATCCATAAGGCATTCTGCCGCATCCTCGCAGGATTCAAAGCTGAAAACATTTTCCATCCCATTTTCTTTGGCGCCCCGAGCCAGCTCATGGCAGAGCGGTCCGACGGTAATTAAACCGTCAAAAGAAAATTGTGCAGCCTTTGCACCCGTCTTGAAATGAAGCTGCTTTTCAAACTTTCCCAATTCGCCCATATCGCCCAGTACCAGGTACCTGTGTTCTGCATTCATCTGGGCAAGCGAAGAAAATGCCATCTCCATGGATAATGGATTTGCATTATAGGAATCATCCAGAACCGTGACCCCATGAATATTCAATATGGTTTGCCGCTGTCCTATCGGTTTGAAATTTTTCAAGGCTTCAACGATATGATCCATGTCTACGCCAAGAGACAGCCCGGCCGCTGCTGCTGCCAGGGAATCATATACATTATGGATTCCTAATAAGTTTAATTTGACCGGATATTCTTTATCTAGATATACGCAGGTATAGCAGGTTGATTCCCCGTCATAAACGATATCCTTCCCTCTTACGCTGTATGTTTCCCCCAATCCATAGTAAACAACCTGATTGCAGAGGGTTCCCATGCGGCGCACAAAAGGATCATCGCCATTTAAGATGGCAGTTCCATCTTCCGACAGATTACGGATCAATTCGCTTTTAGCCAATGCAATATTTTCCTGGCTTCCCAAAATGCCGATATGGGAAGTACCTACATTGGTGACGATACCCATAGTAGGGCTTGCAATAGAGCATAACTGATTGATCTGGCCTAAGCCTCTCATGCCCATTTCTGTCACACAGACTTCAGTTTCTCCTGTCATGGATAACAAAGTTTGTGATAAGCCGATTTCATTATTAAAATTTTTCTGCGTGGACGTTATTTTATAAACAGATGACAATACTGCAGAAAGCATATCCTTTGTCGTCGTTTTTCCATTGGAACCGGTTATTCCGACAACAGGAACAGAGAATCTCATACGATGAAAATGTGCAAGCGAAAACAGTGCAGATAAAGTATCCTTGACACAGATTACAGTGACAAAGTTCCCCCACTCTTTCAAAAGTGCAAGGTCAGAAACCATTACCGCGGCTGCTTTTCTGGAAACCGCTTTGCTTACATAATCATGTCCATCAAAATTATCACCTCTGAGAGCGATGAAAAGTTCGCCTTCCCCAATGGTTCTGCTGTCTGTGCTGACCCCGGAAACGAAATCCGCATTTCCCTTCTGTATCAATTTTCCATCTGCAGCGTCAAGAAGTTCCTGTATTTTAAAAGAAGCCATCATTTCACTTCCTTCAGCGCGTTTCGTGCTTCTTCTCTATCATCAAAATGAATCGTCCTGTCCTTTAGAATCTGATAATCCTCATGTCCTTTTCCGGCAATAATTACAATGTCGTCATCTTTGGCAAGTGAAACAGCCCGCTTGATTGCCTGGCGGCGATCAGCAATGACTTCGTAATAGAGATCAGGTTTATTCTTCTTTACCTTTTCTACTCCCACGACTACATCCTCTATTATCTTCTCCGGATCTTCCGTTCTTGGATTATCACTTGTCACAATTGAAATATCAGCATGCTCTGCTGCAATGCTTCCCATAATAGGGCGCTTCATCCTGTCGCGGTCACCACCGCATCCAAATACTGCGATAATTTTTCCCTCTGTAATTTCGCGCGCCGTACCGAGTATTTTCTCCAAACCGTCGGGCGTATGTGCGTAATCGACAACTACCGCAAATGACTGTCCCTCATCAATAAGTTCGAAACGGCCTGGAACTGACTGAAAATCTTTAACCGCTTCAATAGCATCATCCATGGAAATGCCTTCATTCAAGGCCGCACCAATAGCGCCTAATGTGTTGTAAATATTGAATCTGCCTGCAAGACGGGTCTCTACTTCATAGTCATTCTCATGATAGCGCACCTTAAATCTGGATGATTTTCCTGTGAATTTGCTGTCATACGCATAAAGTTCAGCCGAAGAATCATTCATACCATAAGTATGAAGCGGGCAGACCTCTGTATTAACAGCCTCTATCATAGTATGAGCATACGGATCATCAATATTGATCCAGGCAGATTTTCCAGTTTTATGCTGATTCTCAGAAGAAACCATTTCGAAGAGCATAGCCTTGGCTTTTGCGTAGTTTTCCATGGTCTTATGGAAATCAAGATGATCCTCAGTCAGGTTTGTAAAAACAGCATCATCAAATTCGCACCCTTTCACTCTCCCCAGAACAAGAGAATGCGATGATACTTCCATGCAGACATGGGTCACATGCTCATCAACCATCATGCTGAGAAGTCTCTGCAGATCGATTACAACCGGCGTTGTATTATGTGTCGGTATTTCCTTATCTCCGATGAGAGCATGTATTGTGCCGATAACTCCCACCTTATTTCCTGCTTTGTGAAGTATATGAGCCGCAATATGCGTTGTAGTCGTTTTTCCGTTCGTTCCCGTCAAAGCTATCATGCGCATTTTCCGAGAAGGATAATCAAAGAAGAATGGTGCCATATCTTCCATTGCTTCCCTGGTATCTTCTACATAAACAACTGCGATTTCATCCGGTACATCAATCGGTTCCTGAGCAACAATTGCGACGGCCCCCTGGGCAGCAGCTTTGGCTGCAAAATCATGCCCGTTTACATGGGCACCGCACAGGCAGATGAATAAGCTGCCTTTTTTTACTTCTCTTGAATCAGCTGTGATATCACTTACTGCAGTATTTAAATCGCCTTGAATCTTAAGACAATGTGTCTTCTCTATCAGATCTCTCAGAATCTTCAAAGTACAATCACCCCTGTTTTTTAGCTAAGCGTTATTTTTTATAATAACGTAAATTGTATCCTAGCACAATAGCGGCCTTATTAAAAGGCCGCTATTGTGCTAGGATTATTAAATTTAGCTCTCCTGGCAACCTTTGGAATTGCTTGGTTATCATGGGATTTCAACTATCTCTTGCTGTATTCAGCCCTGGCGCACTTCAACACCATCCTCGTGCCCGTAAAGTGCATGCGCAGGCAGTCTCATTCCCAAATTTAATTCCGCAATCTTCTGTATTCTGACAGGAGCTTCAAGTTTTGATACTTCCAGCTTTAAAACTGCATTGCTTTTTGTCATTTCCATAACAGCACTGCGAGATTCAAGCATCACATGCTCTTCCTGCGCATTGATTCCCTGGAGGAACAGCATAAGAACAACCGGCATAATCAGCATCAATGCTGCATAGAAAACTCTTTTTATCTGAAGGGAGAATAATGTATCACGTTCACTGCTGCGCCCTATACCTGCATCACTTACAGAATAATCGGCAGCTGCAGTATAACCAAATCTGACCATTTGTGCATTTTGATATAACATAGTACATCTCTCCCCCGTAAAAACAACGCATCAAGAGCAATGCGTAAGAAAATTACTCATCCGCTAACTTTTCAACAACTCTTAAAACAGCACTTCTTGCACGCGGATTATGTTCAAGTTCTTCCTTTGACGGCTTAATTGCCTTCGATACCGATTTGACAACAGCCTTATGCCCGCAAACACAAACAGGCAGATCCGGAGGACAAATGCAGCCTCTCTCCATATCTTTGAAAGTTCTTTTTATAATTCTGTCTTCAAGTGACTGGAATGTGATAACACCTAATCTCCCCCCTGGTAAAAGATGTTCCACACAATCTTCCATTGTCTGTTTCAATATTCCTAATTCATTATTGACTTCTATTCGAATAGCCTGAAATGTTCTTTTGGCCGGATGAGGCCCTATCCGTCTGGCATTTGCCGGAATGGCAGCCTTGATGATATTGACCAGTTCCTCTGTCGTTTCAATCGGCTTCTCTTCCCTGAATCTGCATATAAACTCAGCGATTCTGTTTGCCCAGCGCTCTTCCCCATATTCCCATATGATTTTTTTCAGCTGACTCTGCTCGTAAGTATTGACTACTTCATAAGCAGTCAAGGGATTGTCCTGATTCATCCTCATATCCAGACGGCCGTTGTTCATGTAGGAAAACCCACGTGAACCGTCATCGAGCTGGTGTGAAGATACACCGAGATCGAACACAAAACCATTGACTTTAGAAATCCCCAGATTATCTAATATGTTATTTATATTCGAAAAATTATCATGAACCAGTTTTACACTGCACTTGGCACCTTTCAGTCTTTCGCCGGCTGCTTCTATTGCCTCTTCATCCTGATCAACCCCGATTAAAAGGCCGTCTGGCGAAAGCCGTTCTATCAATGCCAGCGAATGGCCGCCGCCGCCAAGAGTGCAGTCGACGTATATCCCCTCTGGGTCTGTTACTATCAGATTGATCATCTCATTGAGCAGGACAGTAACATGTTGAAACTCCATCATAAACTCCTTTTCTGCTTCATTAGAGATCGAAATTCAGTGGCAGATCCAAAGAATCAGCAATCTCAGCAACAGATTCTTCTCCGTTTTCGTCCGCATCCAGCAATTCCGGATCCCAAATCTCTATAATTGCCCCGGTTCCTATGATGCAGACATCTTTTTTAAGCTGAGCAAATTCACGTAGATGCGAAGGAATTAAAATGCGTCCCTGCCTGTCACAAGATACTTCAGTACCTCTGCCAATCAAATGGCGCATAATTTTTCTTACTTTCTGATTTGTAAATGGGAGTTTCTGCAGCTTTGCTATTAATGAATCCCATTTTTCTTTTGGATATATGCATAAGCACTGATCCAATCCGGGGGCCAGGATAAAAACGTTGCCAAGTTCTTCTCTAAATTTGGTAGGAAGAATCATACGTCCTTTTGAATCAATCGTATGTGAGTATTCATTCATGAACATATTCTCTTCCACCTCCCCCATATTTACCCACATTCTACCACAAATCCCCACTTTTACACAATTAAAATGTTCATAATATGCAAATAATATAAGACAGCGGCATCATATGCGGCATTTGACGCATGCAGAAAATAATTACCGGGCAAGCCAAACGCCGGTCTTTCCACCTGCATGAATAACTGCTTCTCCTGAAGCAGTTCACCAGTGCCATCATTAGTTTTGATATTAATTTCCGGGTTTCCTTATCAAAATTCCGTCTTCACGGCTAAATGCACAAAAAAAGGGCTGTGACAAAATGGTTAATCATTTTGTTGCAGCCTCTTTTTTGCGTCTTTATTTCATCATTTTTAGCTCTGCTGTAAGCCTTTTACGTAAAAATGCGCATAAGCCCCCTTACCCCCATAAGACTTTTAATTATATTGTCTTAGGCGGCAATCCTTATACGCATTATTTTGGTTCTTCACGCTTTTTTGTGGGATAAAAATAATAACATATAAAATTGGCATTGAAAAAGAGCATTATCTACTCCAAAATGTAAGTTGCCTAAAACTACGCACGGAGGTCGAATAATGCTCTTTTATTACCATAATGAAATCACTTTTAATTGTCAATATTATCGCACAGAAAATATCATTAACCATCCAAATCCTCATTGCCATACCCGAGTTACCAGTCTACGGACTGCCAGAGATTTTTCCTGTCCGCACTGTCACTCCCGTATGTATAGTTATGGGGCTTTTTCTGTACTCATCAAGGATTTTCCAGATCTTCCTAAGCAAAAGAAGTATATAGAGTTCTCGGGGCACAGATTCCGCTGCACATCCTGCGGGGAGACCATAACGGAAGATATCCCCTGCCAATGCCCTTTCACACGCGTTACTTGGGATATGGCCTTGTGGATTATCCATCTGCTTAAGTGTCATACATTCATTTCTGCCATTTCGGCCATGCTCTCTGTACATTGGAGTACCATACAGAAAATACAAAAGCATATCATGGATAAGGCGTTGGCTGCCTTTGAAACCTGCGCCTGAAGAAAAGTAACTATCGCCCACGGTATTTGGCCGTAGATGAGTTCGCTATCCATAAGGGCCATCGCTATGCCACCTGCGTTATGGATTTGGAAACGGGATTCATCTTGTGGGCCGGCCTGGGCCGCTCCATGGCAGATTTTGAGCACTTCTTTAAGAGCATTGACCTTTCGCTTCTTTCCAGGCTAAAAGCGGTGGCCATGGATATGAACGCATCCTTTAACAGGCTGTTCCAGAAATATTGTCCGAAGGTCCCCATCGTTTATGACCGGTACCATATGCAGGCACAGTTTGGGCGTGATGTTATGGGAGCCGTGCGCCTGGAGGAAGCACAAAAGCATAGGCAGGAAGCAGAAGCATTAAAGGAATATACGAAAGAAACTAATAATCCAGAGCTCCAGAAGATGGCCAGGGAAAAGAGCCATGAAGAAAGGAAGCTTTATACCGAATTAAAGAAATCCCGATGGATACTGTTAAAGAAGGACGACCACCTGAATGAAAGGCAGAAAACTCATCTGTTGGATATCCTGAGCGAGCATAGGGATTTGGCGATTTGTTATGCCATGAAGCAGGAGATGACTCGTCTGTTCACATTGACTGACTATGAAGAAGCTCTCGCCGGATGGACAAAATGGATTCAGGCTGGACTGGCTGCTCATGCCCTGTATCCTATCAATACGGGGAAGCCTGAAGGATTCAATAATAAGATCAAGGTACTAAAAAGAATCGGATATGGGTACCGAAACATGGATTATTTCTTTACCCTTATCCGATTCCATTCTTTACCTAAAAATTATTCATCCCCCAAATTTCCGTGAAGAGCCATTATTTTTGTGATGTATTTCCTTAAATTATAGCCAAGTGCTACCAGGTATAACTCGGCTTTTACAGAATCTATCCTTTTTCTGACGATTCTTTTGTACCATCTGTCATGTTTCATGATTCCAAAAGTTCCTTCAGCCTGGATTGACCGGTTCATTCTTAGCAGGGCTCCATGGATGCTTTCCAGATTATCCTGAACCTCCTGGTACATGTTATTCCGTTCTCTGCTCAATGAGATTCTTCTGTTCTTCGGGGTCTTTTTACATTGCTCTCATTGCTCTGCCAGCGGGCATCCTTGGCAGTCTTCGCATTCAAATACTTCCTCCTGCCTGCCGTATAAGTTCCCTCTGACCAGATGTCTATAGATAAATTTGAAAGCCCTGTCATTTGGACAACGGATGGTTCCATTCTCATCAACTCTAAAGTTTATTGGCCGAAACGGATTGGTATGGTATTTCTTGTCTTTCGTTTCTTTCTTGTACATGGGGAATTTCATATACTTTTCCATACCGTGCTGCTCGCAATAGATGTAATTGTTGAAAGATCCATATCCTGCATCTGCCACAGGATACTTAGGATAAGCCCCATAGACTTCGTGGAATTCCTCCATCAGCGGTACGAAGCAATCCATATCTGAACAATACTGGTTAACATCAATTACGGCAATAAATTCATCGGCAACACCTATTTGGACATTGTATGCAGGCAGAAGCTGATCATTTCCCATGTAGTCCGACTTGATTCGCATGAATGTTGCATCCGTATCGGTCTTCGAGTAACTGTTTCTGGAAGTACCGCATATCTGTATCTTCTCAACATATTCTTCAAGTTTTGATGTATATGCCTTAAGCTGCTCATACTTGCGTTGATGATCGGACTTGCGATGCCCGCTTCCATGAACAAAGGCCGTCTCATCAATCTGCCAGATTTCTTTTAATTTATCCAATACCAGACGCAGATAGTCCGGAGCGTATTCTGTATTGATGTTTACACTCATATGGTCATACTTAAGATCATCATTGAGTAACTCAAAAAGGCTGGTAATCTTGGCAAAAAGCTTGTAGCGGGATTTTTCAGCGGATTTCTTCCATACCCAGCTGTATTTATTTGCGTTCGCTTCAAACTTGGAACCGTCAATATATATATGCTGCAAATCCACGTTGAGTTTGCCGCAGAGTTCTTTCGTAATTGAATAAAAGATATCCTTGAGAGAATACTTAAGAAAGCCCTTCACGAAATGACAGAATGTCCGATAGGATGGGGCTTCATAATTCATCAGGTACATATATCTGATGTTAACCCTGCAATTATCTTCAAGTTTTCTAAAAGAGCAATATCCTTCTTCTGCGAAACCATAGATGATCGTTTTCAGCATGTTGACGGGATTATACCTGGGTCTGCCAGCGCCACGCGTCGGTATGTAACGAAGGTACTTTTTAAGATCGATTTCCTCCATAAATCTGTCATACATTAAAACAGGATCATCGACATTGAGAATCTCAGAGGGAAACATTGGCAAAATGCCTTGTTCTGCGGTAAAATGATTGCTAGTGTTGTTATTTTTCATTGCAAAAAAATTATAACACGAAAGGCTCTGCCCCGGACCAAATGATCCGGGGCAGAGCCTTTTTTATTGGGATGAATTTTGTCACATCCCCCTAAAAATACGTTCATCTCAAAATATTCATTTTTTAAAAAGGAACTGTTATTGAATCTTTTGTGAGATTTCTGCAGGTGTTAAAATCGACATTCCGAAGAGCCTCAGAAGCAGACATCCTGCACTTGTGACCGGTTTCCCCCGCCAGATACAGTAAGAATCCTATGATTTCTTCTGCTGTAGTACCACTTTCTCTTAACTCTTTAACCGAAATCCCATGCTGCCTTTTAGAAAGACGGATTCCCTGCTGATCGACTAAAAGCGGCAGGTGTGCATATGCCGGAGGAGTGTATCCCATTTTACGCATCAATAGGATTTGGTAAAAAGTGGAATCCATTAAATCGTTTCCCCGAAACACATGAGTGATTCCCATGGCGCCATCATCTTGTGAAACAGCAAGCTGATACGCAAACATCCCGTCAGCTCTTTTTACGACAAAATCATCAAAGCCGGCTCTTAAATGTTTTGACTGCTTTCCTTTCAGCAGATCCGTAAATTCTATCCTGCAATCGTCCACCTTAAATCTGAGTGAAGGAGCCTTTGTCTGGACGGCTCTCTCCTGTTCTGTCAGATTTCGGCAATGGCCGTCATACGAGGATACTGCCTCATTAGCATGCGGTGCTGAACTGATTGCGTGAAGCCTTGCACGGGAGCAGAAGCAAGGGTACAACTCCCCCTGCTTCAGAAGGTCCCTGCAGGTTTCCTCGTAGAGATGTGTACGCTGGCTCTGTATCGTATCTCCATAAGAGAAGCTATGGCCAGGGCCCTCATCAAAATCCAGTCCCAGCCAGGAAAGATCGTCTAAAATTCCTTGTATATAGGACGGCTTGCTTCTTTGCTTATCTATATCTTCAATCCTTAAAACAATTTTGCCCTTATTCTGCCGGGTCCACAACCAGTTCAAGAGTGCGATCCAGATATTTCCCAGATGCATGAAACCGGTCGGGCTCGGAGCAAATCTCGTTCTTACCTGCATATGATCAGTCTGGAAGGGACAGGATTTTATCAAATACATCTGCATCCTGATGAATCTTTTCTTCATTTCCCATTACGCAGATACTGGAGTGATCAATAACGCTCTGAAGCAAAGGCGCAAGTTTCCTGATATCTTCTACTGTGCAGTTGACGATTTCATCATTGACTTTTCTGCGGTTTTCAACAGAATTGCCATTCAAATAATGAAGCATTGCGCGTTCGCCCTTCATTGACGGGGTAAGCTGTATTTCATCTGCAGCCATCGTGCCAATTACGTATTTTGTCATTTCCCTGTCTGATAATTCGAGCGTGCGGATATATTCAGGAAGGTTCTTGTATGTTTCAAGGGTCTGTTTTAAATTCGGATCTCTGTAAGAACATAAAATCGCAGTACCATCACTTAAAAACTGGGTAAATGCACCATATGCTCCGCCCTGGACGCGAACCTTCTTCCATAAATATTCATAGCGCAGAATGGTTTCCATAACCCGGAGAGCGCCAGTATAATTGAACCCGTATTTGCGGAAATCTCCGCCTTCGCCAACATACTGGACTTTTCCGGAAGTTAAGAATGCCTCGTTCTTGTTTCCTTCGGCAAAATCAAAGGTGTGCTTCTGATAAACATTTCCATCCGGAAGATCATCGGCAATTTCATATAAATGATCCTTGACCGCGCTTACCTCGCCGGACTCTCCAATCGTTTCTATAAACAGATTTGATTTTGCAAAAATAATCTTTGCAACTTCTGCCAGCCTGCGGACAATCTCATCAGAATTTGCATCAAAATCGCGAACCAGGTCTGACAGGAAATAGTAGTAACTCAATGCAAGCTGTTCGGCAAATGCACCGGCTTTAGAGAAATAAGAAGAAAGTCTTGTCATAACCAGTGAGCTTCCACGGCTGAACACGCTCATATCCCATTCCGATTTTTCCTGAAGAAGAATCTCTCTCAATCTTGCGGTATCTTCGAAAGAAGTATGGCAGAGAACTTCACCAATGAGTCCCATCAGCTTGTCGACATTCGATGTCAGAGCTTTTCCCCGGATGGCAAAAACAGGGGTATAATCTGCGGAATTATCATACCTGCTGTATGCACTGACATTGAACCCAAGTCCTCCGGTATAAGCATTGGACAGTCTGGATAATTCAGCATAGCTATGTTTATCAGTATTCATGCTGCATAATATCGACGTCAGTAGATTAGCATACGGAATATCTTCTTCCTTCAATCCGTACAGTGTAAAGAAGATATTCAAATAAGTGATACCCATTGTGTTGACTTCATAATGGAAATGACGGATACCATTCAGGTCTTCTTCAATAAGGCTGTCATCTTCGATTTCACGTTTAAGGTCTTTTCTTGAAAGAAGCGGAATTGTCTTTAAAGCTCCTTCCGTTTCCATCGAAGCCTGTCTTTCCTTCAGGGCTTTTGTCGATTCGACGATTTCTTCAAGCTGTTCGTGGGAGAGAGAGCTCTTGAAGGCAGCCAGTTTCTCTGCTGTCTCCTTATTTTTCTTTTCTGTCAGACCACGTTCAGGTTTCATTGTAATCAGTACCTGGTGCGTGTTCTTGATAACGTATTTTAAAAGCAGATTTTCAAAATATCCTTTATCCAGATTATTTCTAAGTTCCTTGATATCATCAATGTACTTAAGAGCCTGCATGGGGTCTCTGTCATACAGCCAGAGATCCATTGCTCTCACTCCATACAGAAGTCCTTTCGGTTTTCCCTGGAAATCATTCTCACGCAGGATGAACTCTGTGCGGTTGAGTGCTGCTTCAAGCATATTCCTGTCAATTCCATCAAGGGCAAGATTCCTTAAGACAAGATCGACAGTTGAAATAAACTTCTCTCTCTTATCAATTTCTGAACCAGTTACTTCGATTGTCCATACCGGCTGTTTATAGCTGTCTCCATACGCACTAGATACATCATTCCCGATTCCTGCGTCCAAAACTGCTTTCTTTAATGGAGCTCCATCCATATCTACCAGAACATAGCTCAGGATTTTGAATGCGAGAGACTCTTCCGTAGTTATATGGTCATTAAGTGCAATATATAATGCATGAATAGTCTTCTTCTCAAGGCTTTCATTTTCAGAAATGCCGAATGGCGCCTCAACAATCTTTCTTTTCGGAAGCGGGGATTGAGTTTTGACAGCGGAATAGACATTCCTTGCGTCAAAATGGCTCAGATATTCCTGGTCGATGAATTTCAGTGTCTCATCGATATCCATGTCGCCATAAAGATAAATATAGCTGTTGGATGGATGATAGAATCTGCGATGGAATTCACTGAACTCCCTGAATGATAATGTAGGAATGACTTCAGGATCCCCGCCGGATTCTACTCCGTATGTCGTATCGGGAAACAGTTCCTCCATCGCCTTGTCTTCCATGATTGCTTCCGGAGATGAAAGAGCGCCCTTCATTTCATTATAAACAACGCCATTATAGGTCAACGGCGCATCCACATTATCCAATTCGTAATGCCAGCCTTCCTGCATAAGGATCTGAGGATTTTTAAGGCAGTCCGGATAGAAAACGGCATCCAGATAAACGTCCATAAGGTTATGGAAATCCTTATCATTTCTGCTGGCGATCGGGTACATCGTTTTATCCGGCCAGGTTATAGCATTTAAAAATGTATTTAAAGATCCCTTAGCCAGTTCTACGAATGGTTCCTTAAGAGGAAACTTTCTGGAACCGCAGAGTGTAGAGTGTTCCATGATATGCGGAGTTCCCTTGGAATTATCCGGTGTCGTGCGGAAGCTGATAAAGAAAACCTTATTATCATCGTTATTTGCGAGATAGAGAAGTCTGGCTCCGCTCTTCTCATGCTGCATCAAATATGCATCGGAATCCACTTCCTGTATATGTGATAGATTTGTAACACGGAAGCCGTGTATTATATCTCCATTATTGAATTTCATAGGCCTCTCCTTTAATCAAAAATTTATAAATATCGTATTTAAAAGCAAATCATTGGAATAGATTCATAAATAGAAAAAGCGCAGGGACGAGACCTGTGCTTTTGTCTATTAATGGAACAGTTTATCTGCCTTCTCCTGCCGTGAAGAATTCATCATGAATAGCCTGTACTGCTTTATCGAGATCCTTACGCAAAATAAGGCAGGAAATACTGATTTCTGAAGTACTTACAATATCAATATTGACACCTGCACGGCCCAAAGCGCCAAACATGCGGGCAGCGACACCCGGGCGGCCGAGCATTCCGGCACCAACAACGGATACCTTTGCTGTATCATCATCATAAATCACTTCTTCGACTTTTCCTTCATCTCTCATTGCATCCAAAACTCTCTTTGCATCAGAGAGATCGGCGTCGTCAATTGTGAAAATGATATCCGTTTTATCATCGTTAGAATTTCTGACACTTTGAACAATCATATCTACGGTGATATTGTTTTCAGCCAGTACAGAGAAAATTTTGTAAGCAACTCCTGGAATATTTCTTAATCCAAGAACAGCAATTCTTGCAGCATGAGCGTCTTGTGCTACGCCTCTTACGGTGTCATCTCTGGTTTCCATTGTACATACCTCCCGAATTATGGTGCCTTCTTCATCTGTGAACGTAGACCTTACATGGATCGGAATATGGTACTTCATTCCCAGTTCTACGCTTCTTGGCTGCATGACTCCGGCGCCAAGCCTTGCCATTTCAAGCATCTCAGTATTGGTAATTTCTTTCATTTTTATAGTTCCGGTTACATGTCTCGGATCAGCAGAGTATACACCGTCAACATCTGTGAAAATCTCGCACATATCGGCATGCATGGCTCCGGCGAGCGCAACGGCAGTAGCATCACTTCCGCCTCTGCCTAATGTAGCGATATCACCGTTTGGCATCATTCCCTGGAATCCTGCGACAATCACTATATTGCCGGCTTCCAGTTCCTTAAACACCCTGTCCGGTTTAACGTCGTCAATTGTAGCTTTTCCATAACCGCCGCCTGCAACTATGCCTGCCTGCGGGCCAGTTAAGGAAATAGCTGGAACCCCGAGTTTCTTAAATGTCATTGCCATTAATGCAATTGACACTTGTTCACCTGTAGAGAGAAGCATATCCCGTTCTCTGGCATAGTTCACATCAGAAACCTTTGCTGCCAAATCTAATAAGTCATCCGTGCTGTCACCCATAGCAGAAACAACAATAACGATTTTATCACCAGGTTTCCTATCACGAAGCACACGATTTGCTATATTAAGCATTTTTTCCGGAGTCGCGACTGAACTTCCGCCGAATTTCTTTACATAAAGTGCCATATACATCCCTCATTGAATAAACAAATGTACCTACAACTTACAAAATTTTATCATGCCAGTACAAACATGTAAAGAAGATAACTGATATTGCCCGCCTTCACTGTATCAGCTTAAAATCCGCAACGTTTATATTACGAGCTTTTTATTATTTCATGATTACGAGCTTTTTATTATTTCATGATTACGGATACTTATATTGCAGAAGGATTTAGAATTCAATTCCCTTCCGGGCCCGGATTCCTTTCTGGAACGCATGCTTAACCAAGGTCATTTCCGTAACGGTATCAGCAGCATCTATAAGTTTGGGCTCAGCATACCGTCCTGTAAGGATGACATTCAGACGCTCCGGTTTATTGTTTAATAATTCGAGAACTTCATCTACATTGAGCATTCCGAAATGGATTGCATAATTGATCTCATCCAGAACAATCAAATCCCAATTGCCGCTTTCAAATTCCCGGCGCACCATGTCCCAGCCTTCCTTAGCCAAAGCCTTTTTCTTCTGGAAAGTCTCTTCATCCTCTTCCTGATTATGGAAGACAAATCCATCTCCCATCTGGCGTATTTCAATCCGCTGATCCAGCTTATTTAAAGCCTGGATGGCATTAAGCTCTCCATACTTCCAGCCGCCTTTTATGAACTGGAGAATCAGAACTTTCTGTCCATCTCCCCATGCACGGATAGCAGTTCCCAGAGCGGCTGTCGTTTTCCCCTTGCCGTTCCCTGTATTAATAAGTATAAGGCCCTTGTTTTCCATATATTCTCCTCTAAATTGACTATTATCAATTCTATATATTTTCGTACATGAACCAGCTTTTACAAATGAGTCTTTTTATAAGACAAGCATGATTTTATGAAATGATCGGCTGCCTTAGGGTTTCCCTCGAAAGAAATGTGCAGGTAGCTTGCAAGAACATTATCCTTGCTGTAGCCCTCCAAGTGCGGAGTACTCTGACGCGTTCCCTGAAGTTCATATGCATCCGGGTAATCCTCATCTTTGGTGATCATTGAGAAGTGGAATTCATGTCCTCTCAATTGATCCCCCTTCCTGGCAGCAATGCTGTCTTTAAGGGCAGTGGCAGTCACGTAACCCACACGCTGCAGGTTCTTGCCCATTTTACAAACCCCGGGAATAATGCCTGCTGTATCAAAAGCGTTCCCGTCAAAATCAACAATTTGACGGCATAAGTACATTAAACCGCCGCATTCTGCGTAAATAGGCATCCCCTTTGATGCAGCCTCTCTGATCGACTGCTTCATGCTTTCATTTTCCTGAAGCTTTTCCAAAAACATTTCCGGGAAACCACCGCCAAAAATCAGTCCGTCGACATCAGGAATGCTGCTGTCTTCCAGCGGGCTGAAATCGATGAGCTCGGCTCCCATGCTCTCTAATTTTTCTAAGCTGGATGGATAATAAAACGAAAATGCTGCATCCCTGGCAACGCCGATTTTCACAATTTTATGGTTCTCTTCTGCATTCTTATCATCGTCAATATCAAGATCCGGTGAAGAATTGGCGATAGCAAGAATCTGATCCATATCAATGTATCGGCTGGCAGCCTTTCCGATATCTTCAATCAGCTGGCTCGTTTCAATTTCAGTAACCGGCGTCAGACCGAGGTGCCTTTCCGGTGTCTTAAGATGATCATCCCTATGGAAAGCGCCGACAACCGGCATATTTATTTTTTCCATAACTTCCCTGACCATGGCTTCATGCCTGTCAGATCCAAGTTTGTTCAAAATAACGCCGGCAATATTTGCTGTCTTATCATATTCTCTGAATCCCAATGCTGTGGCCGCAATGCTGTATCCGACTGATTTGCAGTCCAGAACAAGGATGATCGGGGCCTTAAGTCTCTTTGCTATATCGGCAGTAGAACTTACTCCATTAGCCCCTCCATCATACAGGCCCATGACGCCTTCTATAATTGAGATATCAGCCCCGTCTGACAACTTTGTGAAGTTTTCCTGAAGATATTCTTCCGGAACCATCCATGTATCAAGATTATAAGAATCTCGGCCGGCTGCCTTTGAATGGAAGCCTGGATCTATGTAATCCGGTCCTACCTTAAATGGCTGCACCGAAAGTCCTTTTTGACGAAGTGCCGCTAAAAGGCCTACGACAATCGTTGTTTTTCCGACACCGCTGTTGGTGCCGGCAATTACCAGCCTGGGACGGTTAAATGCTGTCATTAGTCCTCATCTCTCTTCGCAATAATTGTACTAAGATAATTAGGTTTATAATCAGCCGGCAGACTGTCCAGGTCTCTCTGGATAATTTCATCAGGAAGTCCTGCGCGGGAAACCATGACAGATCTCTTCATCATATGGTGTTTCCTTAATTCTTCCTGTACATAAGCAAAATTCTTATATACCTTCATAATAACGGCGTTATCTGCGGCAGACAGTGCTGCATCAAACTTTTCCGGCGAAGCTGTAGCCGGAATAATCAATACATTTTCTTCCCATTCCGTTAGAGGCTGGTTGATATAAGAAGCAATTCCTAAAAATGCAGGGATTCCGGGGATTGTTTCAATGGAATATTTATCTGAATCTCTGAATTCGTTAAAAATATACATGTACGTGCTGTAGAGCATCGGATCTCCCAGCGTGAGGAATACTAAATTTTTCCCCTCATCCAGCTTTTGCGCAATAATTTTACGATTTTCTTTCCACTGGGCATTAACCGCTTCCATATCATTGCTCATCTGGAATACCATTGGCAGAATTTCAACATTTTCCGGAATATATTTCCTGGCGATATTATAAGCAACAGACCCATCCTTTTTCTCAGTTTTCGGGGTGATGATAATATCCGCATTCTTAATCGTTTCCACTGCTTTTACTGTAAGCAGTCCCGGATCTCCAGGACCTACACCGATTCCAAATAATTTCCCTGTCTTCATAATAACTCCTCCTAAATATTTTTAATTATAAAAACCCTGTCTTAAATTTTAACGCAAATTGAAGATTATAGGAACTCTGGATCTTGATTGAACCGGAATTCCATTTTGCCTGGCTGGAACAAATCTCCAATTTTGGACAGATTGGACAGCAGCGCTATCCAGCGATGAGTTTCCTGACGACTGCTCAACCCAGGCCGAAGAAACACTTCCGTCCGCTTCTATGATAAATCCGACAACAGTAGTGCCGGAAATCCCGGCAGACCTTGCCGCAGATGGATAAACCGGTTCTTCCCTTGATAAGATTTGAGGCCCTTCTGTAACGCCTCCGCCAGAACCTTCTCCATTGCCATTTCCAATGCCATCACCAGAGCCGGAGCCGGTCCCGCTTCCGTAGCCAGTCCCAGTACCATCGCCAGAGCCTGAACCAGTCCCATTTCCTGAGCCAGATCCCTGGGCACTGCCATCTGCAGCGCCTGATCCGCCTGTGCTGGTATTTATGTTTTGTGAATACTCATTATTATCTTCATAAGATGCCATATCGCTGCTCACTGCTGATGAATCCTTCGATTCCCCTCCCGGTAATTGATTTACATTCACTGTATCTGATTTTGAAACAGACGAGCCATGTCCGGAACCGGAACCTGCGCCTCCCGAAGCACCTGCAGTCGTATCCACGAGATCCACCTCAATAGGACTACTCTCCGGCAGAGAAGCCTTGAAAAAGCTTCCGGCCGCCACCAAAAACGCTATGAGGAATACATGGAAAAGGATTGACTCAAAAACAGCCATGGACCATTTGTGATTTATATTATGCATAAACCGATCCTTTTTTGAATTAATTTGAATCAGTAGCTATGCTGATTCTATGGATTCCCAGTGCTTTCAGCTGATCAAGGACAAAAACGAAATCTCCATGCTGGGAATTCTTGTCCGCTCTAAGTAAAACCTTAACATCATGGTTCCTGCTCATTTCTATTTCCATCCTGTGCTTAAAAGCTGCTTTTGAAACAGGCTCTTTCTCAACAAAAATTGTCCCGTCTTCTGCAATGCTGACAGGAAGTTCCTCTGTCGTTTCAATGACAGCCGTCGAAGCCTGCGGCAGGTTTAGGCCGATGGACCTTTGTGTAACCATGCTGAGCATACTCATCATGAAAAATACCAAGAGGAAAAAGATGATATCTATCATAGGTATAATCATTATCTTGGGCTTTTTTTCATTTTCGAATCGTTCTAATCTCATCCTTACCTCCCTTTCATAAAGGAAAGGTACAATGAATCCAGTGTTTCAATTTGAACGATAAATTCGCTGACCTTTTGGGAAAGATATGTATATGCAAGAAGAGATAATATAGCTACAAACAATCCCGTTCCTGTGCACACCAATGCTTCTGCGACACCACCTGTAATGGCAAAAGGCTGCCCTTGAGCAGTAGAAAGAACATTAAAAGATTCGACCATGCCAATAACGGTTCCAAGAAGACCCATCAATGGAGACAGTGTAACAATGGTATCCAGATAATTCAGATATTTCCTTAATTCGCCGACAGCCCTTGATGAAGCTCCTTCTATCAATTCATTCTGGTCAGCTTTCAGATGTATGCATTTGACTCCGTCCAATATAACCGAAGCCGGAATGCCGCCATCTTTTGCCAAAGCATCTGCCAGTTCATCAAACTTGCCGCCCGGGATATACTCCCGAAGCATTCCCGTGATAAGCTGCGTATCCGATCTGCACTTTTTATAGTAATTGAACCGCTCGATAAAAATAGCAACAACCGCAATGGATGCTATAACCAGCGGATACATCATAAATCCGCCTGCCCTGAAAAGATGCCAAAATTCCATATATTTTCCCTGCCTTTAAATAATATAATTAGATACATATTAACGTTTTATTAAGATTATCATCTTATTGTGCTCAAGTCAATCTTGTATCGGCCTGCATGACCTTCACCAATAAAAACTTTATCATTATAGCAATAAAATAAAGCCGCAGGTTCCATACCCACGGCTTTTATTCCTGACTATTCCAGATCTGAACGTTGAAAATCTTAATACCCGTTTACCTGGCTGACTACACGGAAGTTTCCTACGTCAAATGCTTTGCAGATTACATTGAAAAACGGGCCTGTCAGCATTGTTCTGTAAATTTCCGACTTAGCAATCAGCATAAGATGACTGCCATCGTAGGTAACTCTGATTAAGCCATTATTTATATATTTTTCGAAATCCTTCTCTGCCATTTCTTTTTTCAGCTTTTCAAGAGCTTTTCTTGTTTCGCCTTCCTGATATTCAGGTCTTTCCATGACTGGCAGGAAGCGTACTTCATAAATCTTATCATTATAGCCCTTAGATTCAGCGGAATACCTCTTGCCGTTTTCCATTTCTTCCATTCTAATTCCTCCTCATGATGAACGTATTTACTACCTCAATATTATAGCATTGTACTCCGCTATATTCCAAGGCTGTTAATAATCAGATGAACCCCCGTTCATTGAGACTCACATAGATGCCATCCCCTATGATGACATGATCCAGCAATTCCATTTCCATCAATTCAGCCGCTTCCTTAAAGCGCCTCGTAACGTTGATATCCTCATCCGATGGTTCAGGCGAGCCGGAGGGATGATTATGAAGAATGATTAATCCGTGTGCTTTATACCGGATAGCCCACTTCATTGCTTCCTTGATATCAACAGATACTGCATCCAGGCTTCCCTGCGAAATTACTTTGTATCCCAGTAATTTATTTTTAACATTCAAGAATGAAACGATAAACTTTTCCTGTGTTTCATGACGAAGCTTCTCCATGAAATACCTGGAAACTTTCTGCGGTGAATTAAAATCAATAAGTTCAATCTTCTTGTGACGATACGCCAGCCTCCGCCCGAGTTCTATTGCTGCACATATCGTTACTGCCTTATCTTTTCCAATGCCATTAACTTCAATCAAGTCACGCCAATTAAGATCATCAAAGAAGTCGATGCCGTCCTGCTCTTTCGCTTCCAAGAAGTCTACTACTTCCTGGGCCACTTCCGTCACGGCTCTCCCCCGTGTTCCTGTGCGGATGAGAATTGACACCAAATCGACAAGACTTACATTCGTAGACTCTGCAAAACGTTCTCTTGGCCGGTCCTCCGGACGCATATCCTTGATCTTCATAAAAACACTCCATTTCGCTGCACATGGCCGGTAATGCTTTCTCCATACCTCAGAGCCATAAAAAACCAAATGAACTATTTAAATTCAGGGAACTAGAAAGGAACGCTGTGAACCTTATTATAAAATCTTCTCTTTATAATTTCTTGTATACATACAGTGATGCGAGAATGCTGAGCACTGTAATCAGATTCAGCACAATCTTTATGCCGAAATGAAGCTGCATAATAAACAGATTGAGCGATATATTCTCAATATTTAGAATGGTAAAAGACTGCGTCAGATACGGATACTGAGAAAAATAAGCACCCGCCGTCAGCATATGATTGACCGCTTCGCTCAGCAGAATTCCTGTGAATATACACAGGACCAGTGGCGCCCTTGCGCCAATAACCTTCATTCTTCTATAACTCCTCTCCTAAAATAAATTCAATTAAAAGCTAGTTCCCATTGAAATCTTTCCTTCTACACGGTCTGCCAGGGCCTTCCCTGTTGCATCGTCCGTTCTGTACTGATAGATGACTCTCCAAACAACACCCTGGTAGGTAAAAATATATTCTCTTACACTTAGATCGGTAGTCCTGCTTTTATCAGTTTCAGCAAATGTAAAATTCAAAACATTGGCTTTAGTATCGCCCAGGGAAAACGTTTTATTTTCTACTTTCAAACGGCTGACAGACGGGTTGTTTTGTAAAATAGCCGGTGCTTCCTTCACCAGTTTTTCTTCATTCTCATCACTGGAGACCTGATTGCCGGTAACTAAAATCTGAAGGTGCTCATTATGCCCTTCTGCACTCACTTTTTCTTCACCGCGGCCGACAAGATCTACCTGCTTTCCTTCCGAAATGATTTCAAACGGCGTTGATAATGTAATTGTACTATTTTCACAATGAACCCTGTTCTTGCCAAAAATAAACTCATCATCAAGGCTCTCTTTTCCGCACCCGGCAAGGCTGAGACCTATAGCAGACAATAAAACGACCATCAGGACAGCAGATAATTTTGATTTAAGAAATTTAACCATATTGACTCATCACTTTCCATATATATTTTTACATTTATGCAGATATGCAGATTTATCAGTTATGCCTTAGAACATCCTTGCATTTGATTTTATCCTGACATACTTTTAATATTATAACATATGTAAGCCTGTAAGCCTTGCCAAATGTGTAACTTATAAGATTTTGAAAACCCATATGCACTTGAAATATTCATTCATCTGCTGATTTTACATACCCAGAGCGGCCTGTATTTTGATGAGGAGTCATCATGAAAAAAAATCCTGTAATTGGAATTACGGCTGAATGGAACCCTTTTCATTCAGGCCATGCAGCCATGATTAAAGAAATCAGAAAGAGCTTCCCGGACGCTCGTATAATTTCAGCCATGAGCGGCTCATTTGTACAGCGGGGAGAGCCTGCCATATTTGATAAATGGAGCAGAGCTTCCTGGAGCATCTCTTCAGGCGTAGATGCTGTTTTTGAATATCCAGCACTTTATGTACTGCAAAGCGCCGATTCATTTTCTGAAAACGCCGTTCACCTGCTGCATGATTTAGGATGCACCCATATAGCTTTTTCTACAGAATCGCTGGATAAGAATCAGTTATTTGACATTGCCAGATGGATGCAGACAGAAGATTACACAGCAAGGCTCCATCAGGAATTGAAGAACGGCCTTCCCTACAGCCGCGCCGCTTCTGCTGCAATAAACAGCTTTTCAAATAAGCTTTACCAGGAACTGATAAAGCCCAATAACCTTTTGGGACTGAGATATGTCGAAACGGTCTCCAAGTATTATCCTGATCTGGAAGTTTTCATTACACACCGGGATATGGAACACAATATTTCCGCTTCTGATGCAAGAGCGCAGCTTTTGGAAACAGGAAGCAGCCTTTTACTGCCTCCAAATATACAGGAAGAAGCCGAAATATTAATGCAGAGCGGAAATTATACAGACTTTAACCGATATGAAGACGCATGTCTCTTCATGTCCAAAGCACTTGGACTTTCCGATCTTTCTGATTCGGGACTTTTTACAGAAGGCCTTGAAAATAAATGGAAAAAAGAAGCCGAAAAAACGACATTCCCTCAGATGTTAAGCGGAATCAAGAGCAAGCGTTATCTTTACAGCAAGTTAAAAAGAATATCTGCTTCGCTTCTTTTATCCGGCACCAAAAAGCCGTCTCCGTTTGTCAAGCCTGATTTTCCCAGATATGCCAGACTTCTGGCGCTCCGCCAGGAAAGCAGTGAACTGATTCATCATATTACAATTCCCGTAATTACCTCTGCCGCCAAAGCCATGAGGACTCTTGATGAGAAGAGCCGGGAGGCGCTTTCCATAGATTTCCTTGCGACTGACATTCAGGCTTACTGCCGTCATTCTGACAGGTACAGATATTCCAATGAAGATTATTATCATTCTCCGGAAATATTGAAATGATATTCTTATGACCGTTTCTGCTTAAGCTGTTAAGGCCGCTGCAATAGACATTTCAACTTAAGAATCCTTATTCCGGCTCATTTCTCTTTACATATCTGCTAAAATACTTTATTATGATAAAATATACTTATTTGAGAAAGACGGTTTCAGGAGGACTTTCACATGGATTTCAACAACAGCTGGCCTATAGCACTAGCTTTCATTCTGTATTTGATTTTAATGATGGGTATCGGCCTTTATTATTCGAGACAGCAGAAAAACCTTTCCTCTTATATTCTGGGGGATAGAAAACTGGGTCCCTGGCTGACTTCCATGAGTGCTGAAGCATCCGATATGAGCGGCTGGATGCTCATGGGTCTTCCCGGCTATGCTTACCTGCACGGCTTATCTGCTTTTTGGACCGGCATCGGCCTTATTATAGGCACATGGGCGAACTGGCTTCTCGTATCAAAACGTTTAAGAAATTATACAGAAGTCGCAAATAACAGCCTGACAATACCTGACTACCTCTCAAACCGCTTTGAGGATACCAAAAACGGACTTCGCTTGATTTGCGCAGTGTTCATCATTCTCTTTTTCATCATATACACCTCATCCGGATTTGTAGCAGCAGGCAGATTATTCAATACTATTTTTGGTATTCCATATTTCCATGCATTGCTTCTCGGTGCATTCGTTGTCGTTTTCTATACATTCCTGGGCGGCTTCTCTGCTGTTGCATTGACAGACTTCATTCAGGGAACAATGATGTTCTTTACGGTTATTTACGTTCCGCTTGCAGCAACAATTGCTTTAGGCGGTCCGGTTCCGACGATGGATATCTTATCAGGCGAAGGCCCGGATTTCTTTTCATTCTTCCCCGCATCCACAAGCATGTCGGCACTGCTTATTATGCTGGTATCCTCCCTGGGATGGGGCCTTGGATATTTCGGCCAGCCTCATATTTTAGTAAAATTCATGGCAATCGGCGATGCCGATGATTTAAAGAAATCGACACACATTGCTATGCTTTGGGTCTTATTATCCCTTGGTTTTGCCATTGCCATTGGTATTGTCGGCAAAGCCTATCTCAGCACCCCTCTGGAAAATGCGGATGCTGAAAGAGTATTCATCATCATGGCAAAGTCTCTTTCGGCACCATTTATTACAGGAATCATCTGGTCAGCCATTCTGGCAGCGATCATGAGTACAAGTTCCTCCCAATTGCTCGTAACGTCTTCTGCGGTTTCCAGAGATCTTTTCCAGGCATTCCTCTTCAAGAATGCATCTGAAAAGACGTTGATCCGTGTAAGCCGCATCAGTGTACTGGTTGTCTCTATAATTGCAGTATATCTGGGTTCCGATCCGGACAGCTATATTTTCCAGATTGTCTCTTATGCGTGGGCTGGATTTGGTGCCTGCTTCGGTGCAACGATACTCCTCTCACTTTACTGGAAACGCATGACATTAAAAGGTGCCTACGCCGGTGTACTTATCGGGGGAATTACCGTCCTTATCTGGAAACAGTTTGAATGGTTCGGCATCTATGAACTGGTTCCTGGTTTCTTCCTTTCAACCATTTCGATCATAGTTGTCAGCCTGCTTGATAAAGAGCCGTCCGAAAGCATTCTCAAGACATTTGAAAAAGCAATTTCCCTTTCAAAGAAACATAAATAAGAAATTTTAGGCTCTTCACGGAAATTTGGGGGATGAATAATTTTTAGGTAAAGAATGGAATCGGATAAGGGTAAAGAAATAATCCATGTTTCGGTACCCATATCCGATTCTTTTTAGTACCTTGATCTTATTATTGAATCCTTCAAGCTTCCCCGTATTGATAGGATACAGGGCATGAGCAGCCAGTCCCTTGATTCGCTTCTGCTTTTGCCGGGCAAACTTTACCAGGGCAGGAATCCCGCTCTCCAGTCCAGCCTGAATCCATTTTGTCCATCCGGCGAGAGCTTCTTCATAGTCAGTCAATGTGAACAGATGAGTCATCTCCTGCTTCATGGCATAACAAATCGCCAAATCCCTATGCTCGCTCAGGATATCCAACAGATGAGTTTTCTGCCTTTCATTCAGGTGGTCGTCCTTCTTTAACAGTATCCATCGGGATTTCTTTAATTCGGTATAAAGCTTCCTTTCTTCATGGCTCTTTTCCCTGGCCATCTTCTGGAGCTCTGGATTATTAGTTTCTTTCGTATATTCCCTTAATGCTTCTGCTTCCTGCCTATGCTTTTGTGCTTCCTCCAGGCGCACGGCTCCCATAACATCACGCCCAAACTGTGCCTGCATATGGTACCGGTCATAAACGATGGGGACCTTCGGACAATATTTCTGAAACAGCCTGTTAAAGGATGCGTTCATATCCATGGCCACCGCTTTTAGCCTGGAAAGAAGCGAAAGGTCAATGCTTTTAAGGAAGTGCTCAAAATCTGCCATGGAGCGGCCCAGGCCGGCCCACAAGATGAATCCCGTTTCCAAATCCATAACGCAGGTGGCATAGCGATGGCCCTTATGGATAGCGAACTCATCTACGGCCAAATACCGTGGGCGATAGTTACTTTTCTTCAGGCGCAGGTTTCAAAGGCAGCCAACGCCTTATCCATGATATGCTTTTGTATTTTCTGTATGGTACTCCAATGTACAGAGAGCATGGCCGAAATGGCAGAAATGGATGTATGACACTTAAGCAGATGGATAATCCACAAGGCCATATCCCAAGTAACGCGTGTGAAAGGGCATTGGCAGGGGATATCTTCCGTTATGGTCTCCCCGCAGGATGTGCAGCGGAATCTGTGCCCCGAGAACTCTATATACTTCTTTTGCTTAGGAAGATCTGGAAAATCCTTGATGAGTACAGAAAAAGCCCCATAACTATACATACGGGAGTGACAGTGCGGACAGGAAAAATCTCTGGCAGTCCGTAGACTGGTAACTCGGGTATGGCAATGAGGATTTGGATGGTTAGTGATATTTTCTGTGCGATAATATTGACAATTAAAAGTGATTTCATTATGGTAATAAAAGAGCATTATTCGACCTCCGTGCGTAGTTTTAGGCAACTTACATTTTGGAGTAGATAATGCTCTTTTTCAATGCCAATTTTATATGTTATTATTTTTATCCCACAAAAAAGCGTGATGAACCAAATTTTATATGAGCTTATTACTCAAGATTCAAATAAAAAAGAGGCTGGAATCCAAAATGGTTTCCAGTCTCTTTTCATTTGCGGCGAGCATTCAATAAGCCGAGTTCTGTACCGCTTGCGCGGTGATGATTATCTTTCTAGGCAGTAAATTACTCTACTGCTCAAGCGACGCAACCCGGAAGGTCAGCGGGCAACCTCAACCCTTCCCTATTCGGTCTTGCTTCGGATGGGGTTTACCAAGCCAGCCGGTCTCCCGACTGCTGGTGCGCTCTTACCGCACCTTTCCACCCTTACCATCCTAAGATGGCGGTTTCCTTTTCTATGGCACTTTCCCTAGGGTCACCCCCGCCGGACGTTATCCGGCATCCTGCCCTGCGAAGCTCGGACTTTCCTCACGCCTTTCGGCCCGCAATCATCTTTCCTGCTCGTAGGAGTTAGTATATCATAAATATTTTCTTTATTCAAGAAAAGAAATGAGAAGCTTGATTATCCAATGTAGCTGAAAACATCTCTTGCGACAGGATCTTCCACAACTTCAATATCCCAGCTCTTCTCTTCAAATGATTGGCGCAGCCGGTTTGCAAGATTTTGGACAACAGGATGCTCTGTATAAAAATGGCCGCCATCAACCACGATAATATCACTAGCATAAGCCTCCTGCGCTTCATGGTACTTCAGATCCCCCGTCAGGAAAAGATCTGCGCCAAGCCTTTTTGCATCATGAATATATTCGCTTCCAGCTCCGCCAAGAATCGCGATTTTCTTCACATTTTTATTAATATCGCCGCTGTATCTGATAACGGGCATTTCCAGTTTTTCCCTGATATAGCTGACCGCTTCTTTTCCTGACATCACACGAGGGAGCATGCCGGTTCTGCCAAGAGAATCCGCATCAGATCCATTTTCAGCAGGGGCAAGTCCGGATACATCACTGAGGGATAATTTCTCTGCCAATACGTCATTGACTCCACCCCGGGCAATATCAAGATTTGTATGCGCTGCAAATGAAACAATCGATGACCGGATCAGTGTTTCAATGATCTTTCCACGATATGTGCCTAAATCAATTTCATGAAGAGATCTAAAGAGAAACGGATGATGCGAAATAATAAGATTGACGCCATTATCAGCAGCATAGGAAGCGTTTTCAGCCGTTAAATCCAAAGCGACCAATACCTTCTTTACAGGGGTATGTACGTTCCCAATCTGGAGCCCCGGGTGATCCCAGCTTTCTGCAAGACTCTGCGGTGCCCACGCGTTCATGATATTGATGATCTGCTTTGCTTCAATACTCATAACATTCCCTCCAAAAGTTCTCTTTCTTTCAATGCGATTTCTTTCTTTTTCCTGTTTCTATCATTCTGATTGTCATCAGAAATTGAATGAATGAGGATATCTCTCTTCTTGATCAGTTTTCTGATATGCATAGGGAAAAGCGGATCTTTTTTATAAGCTTCAGTCACGCCTACCTCTGCTTCAAACAAAGTAACTTCACATTCAGGTTCTCCAGGTACCACTTTCATAAGCTCGTACAGGCGCTGCCCTTCTATTGCCATTCTTTCTTCCTGAATCACAAAGCCATTGTTCATAAGAAAATACTTCAGATCAGCAACATGATTCTGGGGCTGCAGGACCAGCCAATGAAGGGCATGTGCTTTTTCCGGAGAATCCTTTAATATATCAATGATCATTAAGCCGCCCATACCGGCAATCGTTACACCATCCACCTCGCCAGTCGTTAACGGCTCGATTCCGGCTCCCAGTCTTATTTCTACACAATCTCCTCTGTTTTCTCTGATGATATGCTCTTTTGCTTTCACCAGAGGCCCCTTGTGTATATCACAAGCGACAGCATATGATATGCGTCCTTCTTCCAGCAAATGCAGGGGGAGATATGCATGATCCGTTCCTATATCTGCCATAATACGGCACTGCGGAACCAAATTTTCTACTTCCTGGAGCCTTGGGGTTAATTTCATTTTTCCTCTTATCATATTTATATAACAAAAAAGCTGAGCAAACGCTCAGCTTTATAAATTCTATTGGTGGGCCCACCAGGGCTCGAACCTGGGACCAGACGGTTATGAGCCGTCGGCTCTGACCAACTGAGCTATGGGCCCGCATCACCAACTTATGCTATTCTAACAGCTAAACCCGAATGAGTCAAGAGTTAAAGCCAGCCTAATTTCGTGAAGCCCGATAATCAGTTGTATCGATCCCTGAGAGCTGCATACAGCCCAGATATGCCTTATTGATTGATCAATGTCTTTGCCGATTTTTTCAACTTAACCAGTGCCTTGCCCTCGATCTGGCGGATCCTCTCTCTTGTCACATCGAAGTATTTGCCTACTTCTTCGAGTGTCCTTGTCTTTCCGTCTTTCAGACCAAATCTCAATTCGAGTACCTGCCGCTCCCTGTCGGTAAGAGACTGCAGCAGTTCCTCTATCTGCTCGCGCAGCAAAATCGAGCCCGCTGCATCATCCGGTGCAACAGTTTCATGATCCTCTATGAAATCTCCCAAATGGGAATCTTCTTTTTCTCCAATCGGGGTCTCCAAAGAAATGGGATCCTGTGCTATCTTCTTTACTTCCCTGATCTTCTCAACGGAGATTCCCATAGCTTCTGCCAGTTCTTCATTCGTAGCCTCCCGGCCTTTTTCCTGAAGCAGCTGCCTGGATATCCTGTTCAGTTTGTTAATGGTTTCAACCATGTGAACAGGGACGCGGATAGTGCGCGCCTGATCTGCTATCGCTCTGGTTATCGCCTGTCTGATCCACCATGTCGCATAAGTTGAAAACTTATACCCTTTTGTATAATCAAATTTATCGACTGCTTTAAGAAGCCCTAAGTTGCCTTCCTGAATCAGGTCCAAAAACTGAAGACCCCGTCCCAGATATTTTTTTGCAATAGAAACCACAAGTCTGAGGTTTCTGTCAGCCAATTCCTTCTTGGCATCGTCAGCTTCCTTCTTATCCTCATCTGTTGCATCGGGAAGGCTTCCTTTTTCGACTTTCTTGGCCAGGACTATCTCTTCATCGCTGTCGAGCAGGCGCATCGAGCCGATTTCCTTTAAATACATTTTTACAGGATCATCAATGGCAACAGCACCTTCATGGCTTGGAGCCGCGCTGATTTTCTCAACTTCTTTTCTCTCAGAATTATCTTCTGAATCAAGCATTTCCAAATCCTCATCAGAAGCTTCTTCATCGAAGTTGATTTCTAAATGCTTTTTATGTAATTCTTCATATAATTCTGACAGTTCTTCTTCTCCTAAGTTATTATCGGAAATAATAGCGATAATATCCTTATTCGAAATAACCCCATTCTGAGATTTTTTCTGCAAATCTCCAATCCATTTCCCCATCTGTTTCGCTAGTTCTGTCATAATTGTCATCCCCCAAGCAGAAGACTTATTTTTCCGATCGACTAATTAAGCCCAATAATGAACTTGCATGTATAAATGTAATTTTGTATCAGTAAATAAGAATGAATTCATATTTATCTGAGCGACATGATTTCTTTGCTAAGCTGGATGCAGATCAGCTGCTCCTTCTTGGCCAGTTCCGGATCCGAACGCATCAGGGTCTGAACATTTTCAGTATGTTTTCTGTATTCATCCTGCAGGAAGATTCTGCGAAGAGGCAGGATATATTCCTCCCGGGGTACGAGCCCAGTCTGTTCTTCATTCATATGAAGGGCCGCCAGTTTCTCAATTTCTTCACGTGTGAGCCCAGCTTCAATCATGCCTATAGTAAAAGGCTGCCCGTTGAAGCTCTTGAGAAGATCATATAGTTTCTGATTGAATGGATCGCAGAACCGGTAGGAATCAAGTTCCTCCGCTTCCGACGGGAAAACCAGGTACTTGATGCAGTACTTCAGCAGACCATCCTCTAACAGCTTTCGCTTTTTTACAATGACGTCAGAGTCAATCTCCGGAAGTTCCTTTTGTGTTTTCTGGGATATATAAATATTAGAATGGTTCTTTTTGGCATAAGCTAATGCTTCGCTTCTTATCATTCCTTCATCCATGTGCATATTTCTGGCCATCTTGCGAATGAAAGAATTAAACTGGAATGTATCATTCTGTGCCAGCAATGTAGAAAACATTTCATCCAATATATGATGCTGTCCGTCTAAAGTTGCACTGTCATACTGCCTGCAGAGTGATCCAAACAAATAATCCAAAGCGGGTTCGGCCCTGTCTATTGCGGCAAGATAAGCTTCTCCCCCATGTGCATTAACAAATTCATCGGGATCTTTTCCATCGCCTAATTGGGCAACCCGAAGTTTCAAACCGACAGAGCCTGCAATTTCCAACGCTCGTTTCGTCGCATTCTGGCCGGCTGAATCCATATCATAACTAAAAACAATCTCGTCAGCGTATTTCTTAAGGAGTCTGGCTTGTTCGACGGTAAATGCCGTGCCTAATGATGCCACGGCATTGGTGATGCCATGAGAATGAAGTGATATGGCATCCATATAGCCCTCAACCATGATTGCCTGCCGTTTCTTCCTGATTTCCGGCAAAGCCTGATAGAGTGCAAACAAAAGCATCCTTTTGTTGAATATCGGTGTTTCCGGAGAATTCAGGTACTTAGGCTTGCTGTCATCCATGACACGACCGCCAAATGCAACTATGTTCCCTCTTATATTCAGGATAGGAAACATGCAACGGTTCCTGAAATAGTCAAAATAAGATCCATCTTTTACCCCGCACAGGCCTGCTTCAACCAGGATATTCCCCTCTATATGCTTTTTCGAGGTAAAATCATCATAAAGACGATGCCATTCATGAGGGGCAAAGCCAAGATGAAAATCCTCAATCGTTTTAGGTGTCAGATGTCTCTTTACAAAGTATTCAAGTCCAGGCTTTCCCATACGCGTCTTTGTAAGACAATTATGGAAGTAATCACCTGCCAGTCCAATGACAGAGTATAAACGTTTTCTGGATGATTCTCTTCTCTGTTCCTCCGGGCTTAATTCTTTAACAGGCAGTTCAATATTGGCAGAATCTGCCAATCGCTCAACCGCTTCATTAAAAGAGATATTCTCCATTTTCTCTAAAAAGGATATTACGTCCCCGCTGGCATGACAGCCAAAGCAGTAATAAAATCCCTTTTCGGGAGAAACAGAAAAAGAAGGGGTCTTCTCAGGACCATGAAAAGGACAAGAAGCAAAATAATATCTTCCCTTTTTCGTCAGTTCTACATAGGATCCTATAACATCTAAAATATTAACACTGTCCTTAAGACGTTGAAGGAATTCATTACTAAAACTTGCCATATTCCTTCTCCCTCCTGCTTAATTGATTATAGATTTTCTTAAGATCAGCTATTCATAAAGATAGCTTCATGCAAGGATCCGTTCTTTATCATTCAATATTTTCAGTTTTCCTGCATTTTGATAGTTCCTGCCACCTGGTCTTGAGTATATTCATGTAAATATCAGGACGCAGTCCGAAACTTGCCAGAGCGTATCCGTCACTGACCTCGACCAGGAGTGTCCTGCCGTCATCGGTAACGCCAAAATCCAGCGCATAGGCAGAAGGGGCTCCTTCATATCGATGAACGGCCTCTTCCATCACGGAAGGATCCGGGAAAACATCCCAGCGTCCTTTATAAGGTGTCAGTCCGGTTATGGTACCATTTAATACCCATAGGCGCCATTCAGATAAAAACTGAACCTTTACGCTGCACCAGACATCAATATCTTCAAGACCCCCGCCAAGCTTAATCAGATCTTCAGATTTATCGAGTACCGTTCCGTGAAATCTCTTTACATCCTCAATCGGCTTGACAAAGACATGCCAGCATTCAGGGTGGCTCGTTATAGTAAAAAGCGTGGATTTCCAGATTTTACGTCCGATAAATGATTTCAACTGCTCCGGATAATCCAGCGGGGCTGGTTTTATCCCCAGTTTTTCCAAAGCAACTTTGACATCTGAGAATGTACCGATAACCGGATCCATAGGATCATTATCTGTTATAGAATAAACTGCTTTATATTTTACAACCGGTATGTGCAAAGCTTCACAGCCGGCATAGGCATTATAGCAATTTGTATCATAGAATTCTCCGGTATGTTTTATACGGATGTAAGCCTTCATGGATTCTCCTCCATCTGGTAATAAGATACCTACTATCACATTTTTTATGATACCATTAAATTCATTTTTTTACCAGCCAATAGAATCATGTAATGTTTTTAGTCCCAAGAACCGTCTTGCTATTTTCCCTAAAATTGCAAGTTCAAATTGAACACCTTTAACCAAATAATTTAAGCTGCATAGACGGTATCTAAATAAGCTTCAAATAAATCATCAGGCGTATCATACCCAAGGGACTTTCTAGGTAATGAATTCATATCCTCTGCAAACCAGAGAATCTGCTCAGCAGAGTAGTTTTCGATAGACTTTCCCTTAGGTACGTACTTTCTGAAAATGCGATTGTGACGCTCATTTTGAGCTCTCTCATAAGAGCTATATGGATGAGCAAAATATACCATTATACCATATCGTTCTAACTGAGATAATTCCGCAAACTCAGTTCCGTTGTCTGCTGTAATTGTTTTAAATACAGTAGCAAATTGTGATCCATAATATATTTTGAGACTACGTAAAGCAGCTTTTACAGATGCTACATCTTTACGTCGAATCTTAATAGCAATGAATTTATGCGTTACTTTCTCTACTAAAGTTAGTACCACAGCCTCTTTACCTTTACGCTTACCAACGATAGTATCTATTTCCCAATGACCAATCTCAAGATGTAGCTTAACGATATCTGGTCGTTCATCAATACTTCGGCCAAAGATGCGTACGTTCTTTGCTTGTTTAGGCTTTGACTTTTTACGACTAAGCAGTTCTGGTACATCGAATAGGGATAATGGTAGGCGTGATTGATTAAGGGCGTTATACAGCGTTTTAGCACATACAAGTTCCTCTTCAGTAAACAGATTATGCTTCTTAGCATAGCCAGCACATACGTCTAATGACCAGTTAGCTTTTTTAACTTGCGCTGCAACCCAAATAGCAAATGGACTTTCAGACGTAATGCGCTGTTTACGACCAGAACGTTTTCTGTTTTCATAGTAAACGGCTTGACCTCGACTAGGTACATACTCTGTTGGTCTGCCTCGATGTGTCGTCTTAGTTGCAGTGCCACGTTTTAATTCGTAGCCCACAGTACTAGGTGAGCAATTAAGTGCTTTTGCAATCTGGCGATAAGAGTAACCTTGCTTATGGAGCGCTTTGATTTCGCATCGATCTTCAAATCTTAAGTGTTGTCCTCTTTCGCGAGGTAGGGTATTAATGGTATTATTTAGGTAGTCCATAGTGATTGCCTCCGGTTAATTTTGTGTCGTAACTTAATTTTACCATTGATGCAATCCTATGGATCTTTTTATTTAGTTTTAGTGTTCAATTTCATTCTACAATTTACGCTTGCTATTTTCCTCTTCCAAATGAAAAACTGCCTCTTCCGAGGCAGCTTCAAAGGGATTTTACCAGAAATAGATGAATGCCACAATTGCGACAAAAAATCTATAGACTGCAAATCCGGTAAGAGTTGAATTGTTCAGGAACTTCAGGAACCATAAGATAGAAGCATATGCAACTATAAATGCAGTAAAAAAGCCAACTGCCAGAATACCGAAATCACTTGTTTGTAAATATGGGATAACTTTGATTAAATCGAATGTACATGCAAGAAACATAAGAGGTACAGCCATAATAAAAGTAAAATCGGCTGCCGCTTTTCTGGATATGCCAAGCAGCAGGCTTCCGGCTATCGTACTTCCGCTCCTGGAAAATCCCGGCCAGAGAGAAAGACACTGGAAAAATCCGATTTTCAGTGCCTGTCTGGATGTAATCCGGTCGACATCAGTGACTGTAAATTTTTTCCTTTTCTTTTCTGCGAAAATCATAAAGACACCGCCAAGTACAAGGCCAATGATAACTGTATAAGGGCTGAAAAGCTTGTGCTTTATGAAATCATGGAATATAAGTCCCATAAGACAGGCCGGAAACATTGAGATGGCAACATTCAATACAGAAGGCCCTCTCCGCCTGAACCAATGATGCGTATTCAGAATAAACTTAAATTTTTCTCTGTAAACAACCAATACGGACAAAATAGCACCAAGTTGAATAAAAACATCAAAAAGGTCTGCCAATGTACCCTCAAATCCCAGCATATGCCCAACGATAATCATATGTCCTGTAGAGGATACAGGTATATATTCTGTAAGGCCTTCTACGATGCCTACAACAACTGCGCAAAAATATTCATACACGATGATAATACCTCAAAATTATAACGACTGGTTTGACTGCTTAGTATACTGAGGGTTCTTAGCACACATAACGCTGTCCACCTTATCTTCCTTTATATAAACAGCAAAAATATTTTTTAAACCTTTCGAGAAATATATGTATATTACATAGGGTGTCCCATTTCTCAAATCAAGTTCAATTTTATCCGGTTTTCCATAAAGAAGTTCGGCAGTGGTAACATCATCCCCTTTTGACAGGCCCCTTGAAGTCAGCATCTGATTATCTGTTAAAAAGAGTGTCTCAATCAATTTGTTTTGTTTGGTAGCCTTGACGGTATAGCCTGAATAATACCACATTTCCTCGACCGCATTGGAAACCTTTTTCACCCAGTTTTCCTGATCATCAGAGGAAAGTGCATCTCCCAGTTTAAGTCCTGCTATATCAAAGTCATTTGCAGAAAGCGGAGACTTTGAACTCGGAACTGCGTACTCGGATGGCCGGATTTCATATGTGCCTGAATTTCCACGGCTAATGTCAATTGAACTAATAGTATCATTGTTGAGATTAAAAGCAAGTATATTATTTTCTTTTTTATATACAAGGCAAAATGAATCATCAAACTTTTTCCATAAAACTTTATCGGGCCTTCCGTACTTTCTAAGGACAGATTCCCTGTTCATACCGGCGGTAACCCCGCGTGCTGTTTTTATTGAATCTGATGTAATGACGATTTTTGAAATCCCTGTATGCTTGATTTGACTGCCTATGGAAAGATCTTTGCGGTTAACATATTTATTCAGGAAAGGTTTTAATGCCTCGACAGATATCCCCTTCCAATTATATTCATCATAAATCCCCCGACTTATAGCGCTGTCAGGATTATAGAGCTTTGCTTTGACTGAATCAACTGTGCTGTCTAATCCTATTCCATTTACGGAAAAATCAGCGTCAGACAGCATATCTGAGTCAACTGGAATTAATGTATCATGATCCGTCTCCGATGATGTTTTATCAGAGCCTGAGCGGTCTTTCGAAGCTTCCTTATCATTACGGGAATCCATATTCACCAAAGCCGCTCCCGCAGTTTGGTTATCAGCATCAGCCGGTTGAGCTGCCAAGACTGCCGGCGCACTCATTGCCAGAATAGCATAAGCCAAAAGAATTCCGCTTTTTAATTTATTCACAGTGCAGCCTCCTTTCTTTCTCCCAAGTCATTTACAAACATTATGCTTTTTGCAATTGATAAATGTCAAGGGCAAGCATTACACAGCTGCAATAAAAAAGAGAAGTATCACTTTTCTTGAAGTTAATACTTCTCTTCTTCAAAAACACTTGCCTCACAAGTCAGATGCTTTTTATGGACTTATTTTTTGTATTTGTACACAAAATGTCCTATTCTCTTTAACGCTTCAGCAATATTTTCACGGCTTGCTGCATACGATATGCGGATATGATTTTCACCCTGATTGCCGAAACATGTACCCGGAACAACGCCTACTTTTTCTTCTTTCAGCAAGCGGTCGCAGAATTCATCGGCAGTCATTCCTGTGCAGCTGATATCCGGGAAAATATAGAATGCGCCCTTAGGCTTGAATACTGGAAGCCCTATTTTCGTAAGGCCTTCATAAACCATGTCCCTGCGGGCTTTGTATTCATCGTACATGGATTTGACATCAGCATCACATTCTCTTAATGCAGCAATAGCGCCATACTGGCTAGTTACGCTTGCGCAGAGAATCTCATACTGATGTACTTTATATACGTCTTCGAGGGATTCCCTTGGTCCGCAGACATAACCGATACGCAGTCCTGTCATGGCATAGGATTTCGAGAAACCATTCATGACAATCGTTCTTTCCCTCATGCCGGGCAGGGATGCAAAGCAGCAATGCTCGCCTTCATATGTCAGATCGCAGTAGATTTCATCCGAAATAACAATCAAATCATGCTTTTGGGCAAAGTCTGCAATCCCCAGCAATTCTTCTCTCTCCATGATGGTTCCTGTAGGATTGTTCGGATATCCGATGAGAATCGCTTTCGTCTTTGGTGTAACCTTTTTCTCAAGTTCATCAACGGTGAGTTTGAACTCATTTTCTGCGTAAGTCGGAACTAAGACAGGTTTCCCGCCTGCAATCGACACGCATGCCGGATAAGCCAGATAGGCCGGATCCGGTATCAGTACTTCATCTCCAGGATTGAGGAACGTGGTCATCACAAGTCCGATAGCTTCGGAAACACCGACAGTGACCATTACTTCATCCTGAGGATCATAATCCAGGCCATATCTATTCTTGAAGAGCTTTGCTATTTCTGTTCGAAGCTCAATAAGCCCCCAGTTGGAGGTGTAGGAGGTTTCTTTGCGTTTGAGGCTTTCAATACATGCATCGATGACCTTGTCCGGGGCAGAATAATCTGGTTCACCAACTCCCAGAGATATGACGTCTTTCATTGTACTTGCAAGGTCAAAAAATTTACGGATTCCAGAAAATGGAACATTTCTTACATTATCGGAAACTTTGTTATTCCAATCCATAAGCGGCTCTCTTTCTTTTCCTAAAACAAATTATCGGGTTCCTGCAACCTTTTTACCAAGATCTTCGCACTTTTTCAAGGATTCCTTATCCGGATATCCATAAGCCAAAAGAGGCTGGGCCGGGAATACAGCACCTGCGAAGTGTAATTCATTATACCACGAATTGAGCCAGGCGCCCCGGCTCCATCCGCATGATCCGAAAATCCCCATAATCTTGCCTTTTAAGAATGGTTTTAATTTCTCGCAGAATGGTTTCATCTGCTCTTCTTCTATGACTTCAACGCCCCAGGCAGAACACCCCAGAATAATATGGGAGTATTCTTTTCCGATTGTCTCGGGATCCACATCAGCCACTGGTGCCAGCAAAACATCTTCTACGACACTTTTAGCCCCAATAGAAACCGCTTCAGCCATTGCTTCTGTATTTCCTGTCGCTGAATAATAAATGACAGCTACTTTTTCACTCATATTTACATCTCCCTTTCACCAAAAACCGGAGATTTAAAAATCAAACCTGCAGCAGCCTTAAAACCAATAACTGACTGTAAAAAAGAAGCGTTCTAATAAGAACGCCTCTTTGTCTCTTTAATTGAAAAACTTACGCTTTAGCGACTGTTTCTCCCAGCTTCTTGCAAGCTTCCAGTGCTTCATCATCCGGATAGCTGTAAGCTTTAACCGGATCAGCAGCAAGTTTAACGCCTGCTTCATCCAGTCTGTTCTTCCAGTTTTCAATCCAGTCGCCCTGGTTCCATGCATAAGAGCCGAAAATACCTACGGTCTTATCCTTCAGCTGTGGAAGAATGTCTGCAAAGAACGGTTCGAATTCATATTCTTCAAGTTCTTCATTTCCCATTGCCGGGCAGCCCAGAATGATGTGATCGAAAGCTGCAACATCAGCAGCAGTTGTGTCACTTACAAAGCTCAATGTGGTTTCTGCACCTGCAGCTTTTGCACCTTCTTCAACAGCCTGCGCCATAGCTTCAGTGTTACCTGATCCAGACCAATAAACGATTGCTACTTTTGCCATTTTAATTCCTCCTATAAAAGATATATTTAAAATTAGTATTTCAAAATAGCCTATGTCTCTATATTACTTACTAAAGAACATATTGTCAATTTGACTTTATTAACATAACGCAAAATGTCCGCCAGATGCCCGGCTGCCTTTGAGCTTGCAATTATTCATATTCCGTCAGGGATGTACCCGCATGGCTCAGCATAGACTCAACATTCTTCCCGGGATATTTCCTGTGCATCACCATTTTCCTGAGCGCTTCAGTCACCTGTGCCTGGTCTGCATCCGAATTGATGATTCCCAGCGTCGTAAAATATCCATCACACTGAAGGATCACCTGATAAGCTTCATTGTAAACAATCCCCTGCTGCTTTGTCTTGATTACAAAGGAACCCGTCCAATAGGACTTCTTGCCGTTTTGAACTTTCACCAGAGGTGCTTTCCCGGAGAATACGGCTCCGTCAGCAATGAGTCTCTTATTCAGGTCTTCTGCAATGACATCCATCTGCTCCAAAGCTGAATCATTCTTATGGCTGATTTCGCCAATATCCAGCAGGTAAGGAATGCCGAGGCGGTGCGACATGGCCCATCCATAACTAAAATCCGGAGGGGCGCTGTATGTCATGGAATAATAATCACTGTCACTTGCCCCGCGTTTAATGAAGAAACGTTTGACTCCTCCATCGTTCATGAACGGGAGTGCTTCCTGAGCGCCCTTTGAGAATGTAATATTCTTTGGCACGCTCATGTCCCCTATGCCGCGAAGGCTTAATGTATCACTGGCAAATGCGGTAGAAGATAAGGACGCGAGAACAAGAAAGAGAGCGCTGGACAAAATCCATTTTATAAAATTACGACATTTCATAAAACTGCATCCCCCTGTAATTACTGCTTATTTTTAACCTTTGACCAGGTATCGCGCAGTCCGACAATCCTGTTGCATACCATATGATCTTCAGTAGTGTCCTGATCAATAATGAAATACCCCTTGCGGAGGAACTGGAAACGATCCCCAACATGATATTTGCTGATTTCAGGTTCAGCCTTGCTCTTCATGACAGTCAGGGAATGTGTATTTACTTTTTCCATGAAGTCTCTGCCGTCATCATGATCATCCGGCGAAATCAGATAGTCATAGAGTCTTGTCTCAACGTCCACGGCTGTATCTGCGCAAACCCAGTGGAGTGTACCTTTCACCTTCCGGTCAGCGCCCGGGGTTCCGCTTCTGGTATCAAAATCAACCGTGCAATGTATTTCCTTGATGCTGCCGTCATCATTCTTGACAACATCCGTACATTTTACGATATAGGCTCCCTTGAGGCGTACTTCTTTCCCAGGAGACATTCTGAAGAATTTCTTGATCGGAGTTTCCATGAAATCTTCTGCTTCGATATATAAATTCCTGCCGAATGGCACCTTTCTGGAGCCCATGGATGGATCTTCCGGATTATTCTCTATATCGACATATTCAATCTTGTTTTCATCATAGTTGGTAAGTACCACTTTGACCGGATCGATGACGGTCATGATTCTCGGTACTTTCGCTTTTAAGTCCTCTCTGATGCAGTATTCAAGGAGAGAAATGTCAACTACGCTGTCTGCCTTAGCCACACCTATCAAATCACAGAACTTTTTAAGTGATTCCGGAGTATAACCTCTGCGTCTGATGCCGCTGATGGTAGGCATTCTCGGATCATCCCAGCCATTTACCAGCTTTGCTTCAACCATTTTTCTAAGTTTGCGTTTGCTGGTAATCATTGTGGTTACATTAAGACGGGCAAATTCAATCTGTCTCGGCTTTTCCTTGCCGTCATAAGCCTGAAGGCACCAGTTATATAAAGGTCTTCTTTCCTCAAATTCCAGTGTGCAGATAGAATGGGTTATATTTTCCAAAGCGTCCGAGAGCGGATGAGCGAAATCATATAACGGGTATATGTACCAGGTATCACCGGTTCTGTGATGCGTTGCTCTCAGAATTCGGTAAAGGACCGGATCCCTCATGACCATATTGGGCGAAGCCATATCGATTTTGGCACGCAGGCATTTTTCCCCGTCTTTATACTTGCCGTCACGCATCTCCTGGAAGAGTTTGAGGTTTTCTTCTACAAAACGATTTCTCCAGGGGCTTTCTGTTCCCGGATGTTCCAGATCTCCTCGCGTGTTATGGATCTCTTCGCTGGACTGGTCATCCACATAAGCGAGTCCCATGCGTATCAATTTGCAGGCAAATTCGTATAATTCCGGGAAGTAATCCGATGCATAGTGAACTGGTTCCTTCCACTGGAATCCAAGCCAGCGGATATCATTCAGGATAGAATTGACATATTCTTCATCTTCCTTGACCGGATTCGTATCATCAAAACGTACATTCGTTGCACCATGATACTTTTTCCCTAATCCAAAGTTCAAGAAGATGCTTTTAACATGTCCAATGTGAAGGTAACCATTAGGTTCCGGTGGAAATCTTGTCAGTACCCTTCCACCTTCATACACGTTATTTTCAATGTCTTTATTGATTTCAGCTTCAATGAAATTTGACGATTCACGTTTTTCTTCCATTTATATTCTCCTTCGTGATGATGTACAAATGAATCAATTGCATTTTTATTATTTTAGCACATTAGCACCGCTTTATAAAAGACAGCAAAACGCGAACTTCCTCAGCAGGCAATACGGGTGTGTCAAGAGTTTTGTGTAAATCGATTCAATAAGCAACATCGTATTGCTGCATAAGCTGAGACATCCTGTCGTCCATGAGCAGCTGGTTCCGGACCATCGCCCAGTTTGCGACGTGACGACCCTTCCATTTTTTATAGAGCTCTTGGATGCGTAGGTAGAAAATCTTGAAGACTGCATCCTCTTTGGGGAAAGCGCCTTTCTTGGTCACCTTGCGGAAGCTAGAGTTGACGCTCTCGATGGCATTGGTCGTGTACATGATCTTGCGCACGGCACTGCCATAGTTATAGAGCTGCTCGACGTGTGAGAAATTGTTTTCCCTTACGCTGACCGCGCCTGGATAAGCCTGCCAGTCGGTCTTGAACTTCTCGAATTCCTGACGGGCCTGCTTGACGTTGATGGCACCATAGATGAGCTTCAGCTGCTTCGTGAATGCACTCCACTGCTTGCGTGGGATGTAGCGGATGGAATTGCGGATGAGGTGTACGATGCAGCGCTGAACCATGGCATGCGGGAATACAGCCTTGGCGCCTTCCTCCAATCCGCTCACGCCATCCATGGACAGGATGCCAAGATCCTTAACGCCGCGAGCCCGCAGCTCGTCGAAGATCTGCATCCAGGCATGCTTGCTCTCCGTCTCGTTGATCCAGAGGCCAAGGACATCCTTGCAGCCGTTGACGTCATAGGCAAGCATGACATAGACGGCCACCTGCTGGACGCCATACTCCGTGCACAGCGATACGTAGATGCAGTCGACGAAAGCAAATGGATAGAACGACTGGAGCGGACGATTCCGCCATGCCTCGACCTCTTCCATGACGCAGCCTGTGATGGTGGAGATCTGTTCATGTGACATCTGGAAGCCGTAGATGTCTTCGATGGTTGCAGCGATGTCGCGTTGGCTCATGCCACGGGCATACATCGCCAGTACCTTGCCCTCGATGGACGAAACGTCGCGCTGGTGCTTCTTGATAATCTGCGGTTCAAACGTACTCTGGCGATCCCTAGGGACGCGGATAGGAACCTCGCCCAGAGAGGTCTTGAGCGTCTTGGATGAATAGCCGTTCCGGACATTGTCACCGTCTTCGGAGCGCTCATGCTTCTTATGGCCGAGATGATTTTCCATCTCACCTTTGAGCATGGACTCAAAAATGGGGCCAAAAATCTGCTTCAGGACGTCCTGTACGTCTTCCGCGCTCTTGATGTCGTAGTTGTTGAGGATTTGCTGAGCAATCTGCTCGCATGGGGTAGTCGGTGGAGTTTTACACTTTGCCATTCTGTTACCGTCCTTATCTTTGTTTACCCCAGTATGGGGCATAAAGTAGATTCATGCAATACCGATTTACACAAACTATTTTACACTCCCGGCAATACAGGAAAGATCCCTTAATTAACTCATAAACTATGATATAATACGATTAACAAAATTTATTATGGTCTAAAAGCTTCAGAAAGGTGCGTAATTTTATGCAGAGACTTGTTTCATACAATATTAACGGGCAGCGCCAGTGGGGTGTACTCACAGCAGATGGCAATTATATCTATTCAGCAGAAGACTTGGAGGAAACCTATTTCATCCCTCTCGGAGAGAGCATGGAATCTTTCATCGAATTCGGTGAAGAAGGCCTCCTGAATCTGGCAAAGGTTCTGGAAATTAACAGCAATGATAAAATGATAACCCCGATTCCTCTTAATACAGTTCAGCTTGAAGTCCCCTTCTATCCAAAACGCAATGTATTCTGCGTTGGCAAGAATTATAAGGCGCATATCAAGGAATTTGACCACGCTGAAGATCCACAGGCTCCTGGAAGGCCGATTTTCTTCACAAAAGCTGCCACATCAGTCATCGGCCCTGAGGAAGAGATCGATGCTCACACGGCTACAACCCACCAGCCCGACTATGAAGGTGAACTTGGCGTCATCATTGGAAAACGCGGAACTAATATCTCTGAAGAAGATGCCTTAAAATATGTCTATGGCTATACCATCATCAATGACGTGACGGCCAGAGATCTTCAGAAGTCCCATATGCAGTGGTTTAAAGGAAAGAGCCTGGACACGTTCTGCCCGATGGGTCCGACTGTCATGATTGGCGACTGGCCGGTACCGTTTACGATTCATACCAAAGTCAATGGAGAGCTTCGTCAGGAAGGAAATACACAGGATCTGATTTTCTCCATCCCAAGACTTATCGCTGAATTATCTGAAGGAATGACCCTCCTGCCAGGAGACGTTATCGCAACCGGCACTCCGCAGGGTGTAGGAATGGGTTTCAATCCGCCTAAATTCCTCAAAAAGGGAGACACCGTAGAAATAACAATCGACCCCATCGGAACCTTGAAAAACACTGTAAAATAAAGAAAAACTGATGCCAGAATCATTGAAATGGCATCAGTTTTTTATTTATGTAATTTTAGACCAATCACTTAATATTCGCCCTTTTTGATTCTTGAGAAGAATAACCTGAAGCCAAGCAGCAATTGTATGACTCCGGCGGCTATATATACCTCCCGGATGCTTCCGGTCATGGAGACAAAAGACGCCAGTATCGGTCCTATCATGTTCCCAAACTGCTGCGCCGTATTTGATAATCCAAAAACGCGTCCTCTAAATGACGAAGGTGTATATTTCACCAGTGCAGCGTTCAGGGAAGGATTAATCCCAATGACAAAACATCCCACCAGGAACTGACAAATACCGAATCCTATGATTGAACTTGGAATCGACTGTGCAATCGTAATCACCCCGGCAAAGGAGAGCGTAATGAACATGGCAGCATAGTATCCGCGGCTTTGGCCGAACTTGCCCCAAAGGGCTGTGGTCAAAGCACCTGCCAATCCGCTGCTGCTCATAATAAATCCTGAAACAAGCTCTACATTGCCGCTGTCCCCCATTAACTTTCTGACCCATAAAGAGGTGACAGGCTGTATCATCAGGATTGTTACCTGAAGCAGGAACAAAATTGCAAGCAATTCCCTTAAATGATCATTCTTCAATGCATATGATATGTCATCTTTTATCGATGTTTTCTCTCTGTCAGTACTTTCCTCTCCCTTTAAAGCAGGTTCATGGACAAAGAATATAACGGCCAGCGATACGATCCATAGAAATGCTGCCGAGACAAAAAAACTTCCTCTCATACCAATGAATTCTGACAAGGCACCGCCCAAAAGAGGACCGCAAATCCCCCCGATTACAAGAGCTGTCTGTGCAGCCCCTAAAGTTACGCCTATTTCAGATGACTGGACGCTGACAGAAATAATCGCCATTGCAGCTGCCACAAAACCATTGGCAAATCCCTGGAAAGCTCTTGCCGCCAGAAGATGATATTCATTTTGACATAAACCGCAGAAAAGATAAGAAAATCCGAGCAGGATGCCTGCACGAACCGCCATTTTCTTCTTGCCGCTTGTATCTGCTAATTTTCCCCAGATTGGACCCATGAGAGCTGCGACAAAAAAGCATGATGAAAATACCAGCCCTGTCCAAAGAGTCAGCTGCTCTTCCGGGACTCCCAGCTCGGAAAGGTATAGAGGAAGAAAAGGTATCACCATGGTATATCCTGCTGATACCAGAAACATACTAATAATTAATACAATTACGTTCCGTTTGAATTTCACTCTTTCCAAACTCCTCTAGAATTAAATTTTATTTTCTGGTGGACACCTCATCCATCCACGAAATTGCGTCATCCATCATATTGGTCGTCACGAAGTGGCCTAATAATGGATATGTAATTCTTTTTGATGTATGGTTTACCTGCATTAGATTCTCATAGAAATGCGCCTGCGCTCTTGGATCTATTGAGATATCGCTTTCTCCATTTGTCATTAAAATCGGAATGTCAGCCAGATGTTCCAGATTATTCACCGGCGATCTGGCATCAACCACATCTTCCAATACCCAGTTCCTGCCTACATTGACCCCGAATCTTGCCTGGATAAACAGATGAGTAAGCCCCCAGTCACCCGAACCATTGAAGGAAACGACTCCTCTTACCTTATCAGGATATTTACAGGCAATACCTAAAACAGTCATGCCTCCCATTGAATGTCCCATGATAAACGGAGCCATCTTCTCTTTGGCCGTAATAAATTCATAAAGGGAATTGTACTCTTCTATGTTATTGAAAATAGTATTCCAAAATACGGGATAGTCTTCTACAACATAATAATCTTCCAATGGATCCCTTTCGCCATGATGAAGAGCTTCCGGCAGGTACACCGTATATCCATTGACCGCCAGCAAAGCTGCGCGGGACATCTGTGCCAGAGCATTGCTGCTCCAGCCATGATAAAAGATAACGGGTCCTTTTCCTTCTCTTATAGGATGCACTACATACACGGGAATTTCCCCAATATATATCTTCTCAGACTTTAGCTGCATGATCATTTCCTTTTTTCAACTCTGGATAAAAACGATCTGTCCATTTCCAGCGATTATGGAGCCAGAACCATTCTTCCGGATACTTCCGTATCCATTCTTCCAGCCTTATATTGATCTTATCCGTCACATTCTGTATAGCTTCCTTCTTATCAAGTCCTGCGTCAGCCTCTATAGGATCCCCTATCACGATGGTATAGTGGAACGGTCCGTCCTTGTGAATAAGTGCAGTCATGACAGGAAGTTTGCAAAGAAGAGAGAAATGAGCGGGGCCGGTTGGCGTCAGCGTCTTCTGCCCCATAAAATCGGATAATATCCCTGTATCACCAGGATCCTGATCACATAAGAGGCCAATAAAGTAGCCCTGTTTCAGACGGCGGAGCATATCACGGACACCAGTCTTATACTCAACCGTCTGTCCCGGCATAGACCTGTACTCGCATAAGAACTGGTCGAAGCCCTTATTTTTTTGTTTCATTGCTACTGAAAGGAGCGGGTATCCGTAAAGGGCAAGTGCGGCCCCTTCAAGTTCCCAGTTTCCGCAGTGAGTAGCGGCCAGGATACAGCCTTTTTTGCTTTCTTTAATAGCATCAAGCTTTTCTTTCCCTTCAATCGTTACGTATTTCTTTATATTATCCTGATTGAGGAGCGGAAAGCGAAACATGGATACTCCAATATCGCCAAAACGTACGGCAGCCGCTTTGCTGATCCGGGACGCCTCTTTTTCATTATCTGTTATCCCGCATCGAATAATATTATTAATGGCCAGCTTCTTGCGCTTGGGAGGTACAAGCATCCAGAAGAAAGCTCCCAGATAATTCCCCATGCGCTGTGCATTTTTTTCAGAAAGGCTGCAGGATACGCGCCCAAGAAGCTTCATGAAATTATATGTCAGACTCATAATCATACACCCGCAAAAAATGGTAAAAATACAGGACTCTATATTTCCAATCCATAGAAATACGAGCCCTGTATCCACTGCAAAATATACTTAAATACTACTTTTTATCTTTCTGGGCTTCCAGCTGCTTTTCCAATTTTTTTACTTTTTTCATCAGTTCCGGCAGATGAGAAACCATGACTTCAACCCTGCCCCATTGAGCATGCGTTCTTGCAGGATAGCCCATATAAACGCCTGGTTCAGTAATATTTCCGATAACACCAGTCTTGCCGCCTAAAACGACATTATCTGTAATTTTTACATGACCATTGATTCCAGTCTGTCCTGCCAGGATGCAGTGATTTCCAATCGTGGTGCTTCCTGCAATTCCCGTCTGCGCAATGATAAAGCAGTCATTGCCGATTTGAACATTATGACCTACATGTACCAGATTGTCGATTTTAGTGCCGCTTCCGACAACAGTATCATTCATGGCACCATTATCGACAGCAGAACCTGCACCAATCTCGCAGTTATCACCAATCACAGCCCTGCCCAACTGGCGGATATGGGTATGATGTCCCCGTTCATCGGTTGAAAAGCCGAATCCCTGTCCTCCGACAACAGCATGCGCACGAAGTACGACATTATTTCCTAATATACTGTTTTCATGAACGACCGATCCCGGATTCAGTTCACAGCCATTTCCGATAACTGCATTTTTGCCGATATATGTATATGGATAAATCACCGTGTTGTCACCAATGACAGCGCCATCTTCAATGATACAGTACGCCATGATGCATACATTGCTGCCAATCTGAGCTTTCGGGCTAACAATAGCTGTCGCATGGATGCCCGGTTCAAAATGAGATTCCGGATGGAATAAATCAATCAACTGGCCGAACGAACGGCGGCAGTCCGGGACGACAATAAAATTTTTTGTGAAATGCTCCGGCAGTTCATCGACTAAAATAACGCCTGCATGCATCTCTTCAATATGCTCAGCATAAATTCCACGTGCAAAGGTAATGTGAGACGGTCCTGCACTTTCAGCGCTGCACACATCATCAATCACAAGAGAAGGATCCCCATGCAGAACTCCGCCTACGATCTCGGCCAATTCACCAGCTGTCTTTTTCATAGTCGCCTCACTTCGATGCAGATCCTGCTTTACTGGATCCATCCATCCTCTTTAAAACTTCATCAGTTATATCTACCGCACCAACAGGCACCGCTCTTTGATACATGACAATTCCGATGTTCTTTTCTTTAGCAATTGCACCACACTGCGCCTGAATGAGTGATTCCAGTTCCTTCTGCTTGCTCTGAACAAAAATCATGCGTTCCTGCTGGGCAGCTTGAACTTTCTTCTGCATTTCTTCATCAGAAAGCCCGGACTGCGCTTCCTGATTCAATCTGTTCTGGATTTCTGTATCTTTATCAGTAATCTGTTTCTGAATGTCTTTTACTTTTGGAGATTCATTCTCTATTTTCTGGTAATCGACAACTGCAACTTTACTCGAATTACCACAACCGGAAAATACAGCTGCACACGCAATCAAACCAACGCATGCCAGCTTTTTCCATGTAGAACCTATCATTCTGACTCCTCCTAGCCATTTTCATTTATGATTTTGCCTAAGATATCACTTGTTACATCTACAGCACTGACATTAGCCTTGTACTTAGAGAAGATCATTGTCAGGTTTTTCTCTGATGCAACCCGCCCGGCATCCTTCTGGATATCTGCCATAATCTCAGCCTTCACAGCAGCCATCTGCTTCTGCTTGGCATCGATTCTTGCATTCCATCCATTATTCCATTCTTCATTATTCGGCAAATTGGCAATCGCGGAATCCGATACACCATTGCTGTACTTCTCAGCCAGCTCTTTCTTTATTTCTGCTGCTGTGGACGCCGCATAAGATTCCAGCTGGCTTTCAGCAGCTTTTTTAGCATCCTGCATACGCTTTACCTCTTCAGGCGTCCACCCTGTCATATCATTCTTTTCGCGCTGAATTCTGGCATCGATCAATTCTTCGAGGCGTGCTTTTACTTTATCCTTTTCAGAACCTGAAACACCCAGAACGGTAAGCTTCATTTGCAAATTTGCCATCTCAGCCCGTTCTTCCGGAGTGAGCCCTTCAAACGAGGTTTCTCCTGATTTATTGTGAGCAGCACTGATTTCTGAATAAAGACCAGCAAGCCCTTTGTTCAGCTCATCTTCTTTCATCTTGACTTTCGTCTTGAGCTCATTCTCAGCCGCCAGCTGCACACTTTGATCCTGCATAGCCTGCTTAATTTTGGCTTGCTGCGCAGAGATTGCAATCAGACGTTTTCTTTCATTCTGATATTGATCCAGAAGATGATTGTATTCTGTTTCCAATTTGAAATATTCACTGTATTTAGGATGCGCTTTAACAAGTGTCTCTAAATCGGCCACTCCATACACTGGAGCCGGCGGCGGAGCCTCTTCCTTTTTTAAACTACACCCAGCCATAATCAGCGAAACCATGACTATTATTATGGCAGCAGCAGAACCCAAACAGTTTCTATTCTTCATTTTATGTATTCCAGTTATTTACTAGCGGAAGCGGCAGATGACTGGGCAGCCGTAACTGACTGATTCAATGCATCTGTTACTTCCTTAGTGATATCAGTACCGCCGTAAAGGACTGCGGATTTATCAACGACCAGGGATAATCCCTTTTGGGAAGCCACAGACTTGACTGCGCTTGTAACCTGGTCTTCCATATCCTTTTCGATGGATGTTCTCTTCTGATTGAACTGCTGCTGCATGTCATTAAAAAGTTTTTCCTTTTCAGCATCGCTCATGCCTGCAGATTTCGCATCAAAGTCCTTCTGCATTTCATCAGCTGTGGATTTGAGTTTCTGCTGATAGTCCATTGCCAAAGTACCATTGCTGGAAATGACTTCCCTCTGATCAACGACACCGATATCAGAGGTAGGAGCTGCATTTGCAGTATCCCCCATGGATACGACTGCCATGGCAGCAACCGAAGCAATAAACACTCCCGCTAAAGCAAATGAAAAAATCTTTACATTTTTCTTATTACCAAGAGTTGTCATCATAATAAAATTACTCTCCTTCATTGATCATGGAATCACAGTCCCCTACGGCCTATGATTCCATAATTATATTTTCGACTAAAACCGTATCATGCCAGAACCATTTCCCGGCATGATGCATTTATAAAATCAGTATTCAAACAGGACTTAAGCCGCTGAATAACAGCTCCCCTTTTCCTTAGAACTGTGTACCAAAGCTGAAGTTGAATTTGTTTCTATCACCATGACCATAATCCAGTCTGATCGGTCCGATCGGAGTCTGGAGTCTGATACCGACACCGACAGACCAGTTAAGAGAGTCGTCATCTGTGTACCACGGTATCTTTCCTTCATCAATTCCCCAGGTGCTTCCTGCATCAGTGAACAGGACGCCCTGAACCTTTTTAGCGATCGGGAAACGATATTCAAGGGTAGCTGCATACATTTTCTTGCCCTTGAACTGATCATCTTCATAACCGCGCAGTGTATCCGATCCGCCCAAATCAAACAGGTTTCCGTAAGATACGTCGCCGTCAATATAACCGCCCATCAAACGGAGAGCTAAGATATGGCCGTTTCCAAGAGCTTTGTAGAAACGTCCTTCTGCTGTAAATTTATAGAAATCATAATCGCCGCCAAGGCCATGGCCGCCCCACTGTGCTGCGAACGAAATTCTGCGGCCCTTGCTGGCATTGAAGTAATTGTCTCGGTTATCAAATACATGGGTGAAGGTAAAGCTGTTCGTGGTTCCAAAGTTATCCATGATAGCTTTGTACCAGTCAGAATCATGATAATCAGTTATATTGTTCTTAGCCAGATATTTGTCCATAACTTCTCCAGTTTCGAAGCCGTCATGATCATCATAAGATTCTTTGGAACTTTCGAAATTGAAGTAGTTCGTTCTGTATTCGTCGGAAACATGACCCCATGTCAAATTCCAGCCTTTTCTGCGTTTATCATATTCTGCTACTTTGTCCCCGTTGGCATCATAGTCATCGTATTCATAAATACGGTTGAATATGGATGCACCCAGAGAGTCTCCGTTATCATTGATCCAGGGTCTGGTATAGGAAAGAGTATAGTTCTTGCCATCGCCTGCACCGCCGAATTCCCAATGCAGATTGACCTTATCGCCAGTACCTCTGAAATTGGTATCGCCCAGTTCAATAATACCTACTGTGCCATCAGCATCAGAATAACCGGCACCTACAGTTACGATACCTGTTTTCTGTTCAATGACATCGATTTCAATGATGACATCATGTTCATTGGTCTTTCCCGGGAGCAGCTTCATATTAACGTCTTCGAAATAACCTAAGTTATACAGACGTTCCATACTTCTGCTTGCCAGGAATTTATTGAAAGGCTTGCCCTTCTTTAATTTCAATTCTCTTGTAATAACGTAATTCTTGGTCTTCTCGTTTCCGACAATAACGATGTCTTCAACAATGCCTTCGGATATATCGATATGAAGTGTCCCGTCTGCAGATACCTGTACGTTCGGGATAGACACGAGCATGTATCCCTGCTTCAGATACAGATCTTCAATTTCCCTCAGCTTCTGGTTTACGAGCACGAAGTTCAAAACGCTGTCTTTCGGAATCTGCATAATGGATTTCAGATAATCACTGGTAAATACAGTGTTGCCTGAAAATTCTACATTTTTGACGACTGGATTGGAAACCAGCTGATATGTCAGTTTAACACCTTCCGGAACGCTGACGAAAACCGGTCTGATCTGAGAGAAAACACCAATGCTCCCTAAGGATGCCACATCATTTCGGATTCCCTCAACGGTAACAGTGGATCCCGGTTTGCTTTGAATCAAAGGAGCAAGTTTTGCCTTCACTTCTTCCGGGATTCCTTCAAAATCAACAGAAGTAATTGTTTTGCCGACCTGGGCCTCAATAGCAGAATCATCATTAGAGGAAAGATACAGCGATGCATCCCCGACAGCTACAGTTTGCTGAGACTGCTGAACCATAACGGCAGGTTCTTCATTAGCCGCCTTATCCGTTTTATCAGTGATTTCTCCAACCTTGCCTGTTGCCTGTCCGCTTTTTACATCAATCATTGAGCTCTGGGACATTCCATTCTGGCTGCCTGCGATGCCCGGAGCCTGCGCATAAGCGGATGCGCCTGTCAAAGAAAACATTAGCGCAGAAAGGATGACCGCCTTTTTGTGTTTTGTTGTAATCATAAAATCCTCCTCTTTTATTTTTAATGATTTTTTCTGTTGATTTCAAATGAACTGACAGTTATTTACTGCTATTTGCTGCAAGGCAGACTGCCTCCCATACTTTCATTAATACCCCAAACTGATTCCTATGAAGCGGAGCTGTCATACTAGAATTTAAAGCTCCAGTCAGTTCCAATATAACTGTCATGGTTACTATTATACCACGATGAAAGCCCTATACGCGAATTGAGATCATAATGGAATCCTACGCTCTTTTCATCATTGTTGACACCCATCGTAGCAGTAAGCATAAAGTCGTTAAATATATACTTCCCGATCTTTATGTAATAGTAATTATCGTTGTTATCGTTGATACTATCATAATAATCAGTCAGGCTCGAGGTAATGCTGATAAGGTCAAGGCCTATCTTATCCTGCAGGAAATCCTGCACTCCGTTTCCGAAGATCATTGTCAGCCCTGCATTGAACAGTGCGCCTTCCATGGCACCGCTGCTGTCCTTGTCCGGATTCTGATGCAGAGTCAGAAGCATCAGGATTTGTGAATCCGACAGATACGGATCACTGTGGAATACGGTAGTCATTTCCGTTGCCGGTCCTTCGAGTTCAGCTGTTATATTATAATGACCGACTTTAGTAACTGCATTTGCACGAATGACAGGAATCAGAGATCCGGGCTCACCGCCCCAGATAGCACTGGCCTGATCTGCTCTGAAGTCAGTCGTATTGATCCTTACATCACCTTTTTCCACATTGACACGCCCTGTCACAACCGGTGCTTTGACCGGACCCATGACACTGACGTTTCCTCTAATCAGCATATCGTACAGGAGACTATTGTAAAGCCTTACATTATCGCCGACACTGACATCAACTTTTGTCAGCATATTCATCGTCGTACTGCCTGAACTTCCCAATAAAGCAAATGGAACATCTATAACGGCATCATGGATATTTAAGTTTCCGCTGATGCCCATCTGGCCGAACACTTCGCCCAGCGTAAAGTCACCATCAAGGGCTCCCTTGTAATACGTCGATTTTATAGAAGGCGTGTGAATATGTGCTTCTCCGCTGTATCCTGTAATAGCCGCATTATTCCAGTTTACGCTGCCTTTGGCACTTGCCTGTCCGCCGCCAAATACAGCACTCATATCAGCATCTGCCGTCTTGCCATTAAAGGCAAGATTCAAGTTGAACGGGCTGATAGGTTCGGACATTGTTGCCAGCGTAAACGATCCATCCTTTATAGTGACGCCGCCAAAGATCATTGGGTCATTATACGCTCCGGTTACTTTCAGATGGCCCTTGATCGGTCCATTTGCTGAAGTAACGGCTTTAGAGAACAATGCCAGTATATTCATATCTGCATGGTCAAGATTGATATCCAGATCAATCGGAACATCCGAAACGACCGGGAGGCCAAACATTGCCCCGGGGATCGTACCTTTCATGCTTGCCTTGTACGCATCTCTGGTAATAAGTGCATTCTGCAGTATAAATACATTGTCGCTCATATTGGCCATAAGCGAGAAATCATCGAATGAGATATCACCATAGCTTGGATGATCGACGCCGATGGAAATATCAGCAACAGGCTTGGTCTTATTTCCTGACAGATAAACACCTGCTGTCAGTGTCCCGCCTATTTTAACGTCTTTCTTATTAAGCACTGAAGGAATCCAGGATACATCCATATCGCGGGCGGCAAACTTGATATCCAGATCACCCTGGCTGTTCATTCCCCCCTGGGCAGCAAGCACGCCGTTTCCAACAGGAATATTCATTTTTCTTATGGACAGTGCTTTATTCATATAGGAGAAGTCTATTACCCCATCACCTACACTTGTCGCACCCAGATGGCCTCCGAGAATATTGGCTTTGAAATCCACACTCGGATTGTCTAACGTACCGCTGATACGCATACCGCCTTCTACAGGAATATCAACAGCATCCGAGGTCACTTTGAGCATACGCAGGATTTCTTTTGCATTCCAGTTGTCAAATTTCAACGTTCCGTCAATCGAACTGTTTTCTACGTTGTAATTCCCTTTCCAAGTGAAACTGCCGCCCTGCTGCCTGAACGAGCCTTCATCCAAAGTCACGACATGATCCCTGTAGTGGACGCCTGTGGAAACCACTCTGACGACGCTTCCTCCTACATGGATTTCACGGCTTGCTGCCGTTCCGTCGAACTGCGGATTATCCATCGTGCCCTTCACTCTGCTTAAGAGCGATACCTTGCCTGTAATTCCACTCTGCGGCAGCATTCTTTCAATACTGATATCATTAAAGGACGTCTGAAGATCAAGACCATCCGGCCTTACTACGCCATTGACCATAGCTGTGCCGTCATAGATATAAGCCAGGCCGTTAGAAAGTTTGAGGCCTGAAGAATCATAGTCATATCCTGCGGAGATACTCTGGAAGAGTTCCCCCTTGATGGATCCATCCCAGGCCAGGAAATTCCCCTTTACAACAGGGTGATCGACATCTCCGGAAACAGACATATCGTTTTCTATCCAGCCTGTAACCGGGTAATCGAGCTGGGCCAGCCTGAGCAGATCTTCTATACGGCTCTTTTCCGTTTTGATGCTTAAATTCAAATTATGCGGTTCTGCAATGCCTATAGTACCCTTGACCGTATGATTCTCGCTGTCACCTGTCCATTTTGCATCAGAGATGGTCAGTGTCTTCTCATCCGCAGTAAGCCTTCCCTTCAGTGTATTGAATGCAGCTCCTTTGATTGCTCCATCAGATGCATTGAATATAACATCGGCCTGAGGCTGCTGAGGAGTACCATGAATATCTGCAGTCAATGAAGCTGTGCCGCTGACAGGGATACCTGCTAATCCGGGAAACTGTCCCATATCAATATTTCCTGCTTCAGCCTTGATATTCATTCCCTGATCAGAATAAACGCCGGAAGCAGTAAATGCACCATTTCCCATGGTTCCCGTCACATAGGAGATATTCGTAACGCCATTAGTACTTTCTGCATTGCCGGAAAGCGTATCTACATGGACGCCCTTAGCAGACATATCTCTGGCATAGCCGGTAAAATTCCAATTTCCGCTGTCATAACTTCCAAATCCGGACACATTGCCGGCTGAATAATCAGTGTACGAAAGACCTTCCCCTTTTCCTACAAAAGATCCTTTATTTAAAGAGAAAGCGCCGTCTTTATAGTTTCCGGCAGCTTCAACACTGCCATTCAATATTCCGGAAGCTCCAATATCAGCAGGAATATTTCCAAGGGACAAATCAGTAACTACAGCCTCTCCGTTAAATGCACCAGAGGTAAGATCATATCTGCCGTCCCCGGTAATTTCCCCTGCACTTGTTTTTGCTTCCAGAGAAGGAATGATAATCCCGTCGTCCCCATAGATAAACTTAGCTTTGGCCAAATAGATATCCATATCCTGATATCCGCCGTTTTTCAAAACGACGTCGCCGGACACATATGGATTTTTCAGAGTACCCGATACAAGCATGCTTCCTGTCAATGCCCCGCGGATCTGCTCGTCCGGCAGGACCTTTTCGATTTCAAATCCATGGAAATTCAGATTACTTTGAAGCATGATCTCCGGCAGATTCCAGTTAATTCTGGCATCGCCAGAAATATTTTGTCCATTGATCTTTGCTGAAACATCAGAAAAGGATGCTTCTCCATCATAAATATCAAAAAAAGCTGCTCCATCAGCCAGAATGTAGTTTTCATAGCTCAGAGCAGCATTATTAAAATGGCCTTTTACGTGGTAAGCCACAGCGCCATCACTTCTCCAAATCTTTGCACTCGTCGCTTCTCCTGTACCATTTTTTAATTCTATTTTCTTGCTTAAGTCAGGAAATTGATTCAATAAAGGCTGCAGTGACTTCAGTGAAATGCTGTCAGCTTTCAAATCTACTTCCAGATTATTCTCATCAGTATACTTAAGCGTTCCATTAAAAGGATTATCAATAAATGTTCCGTTGAAAGATCCATGGATTTTCTGATCTTTATTCCAATCAAAATTTCCCTTTAAATCATTGAAGACATAGCGATCGGAATTAGCGGTATTTACGGCAATGGTTCCGTTTTTGATTGTCACTTTTCCTGTAAATGTCCCGCTGTTGGTGTCATCAGACGGCTTAAGAATATCCTGAATGTTCCAGGAATTATCTTGCCCCTGACGAAGATCGATTTCAGGATCTTCAACAGTTACACTTTTAACAAGGGATGCAACGCCGGAATCATGTACCAGGTAATCATACAGAGAAGATACTGTCCATCCAATCGTCAAATAGGACGACTTTAATACAGTATCCCCGTTATTATCTTTCAATTCCAGACCGGCGAATTGAAGATTATAACCCGGATCGAGATCCAGCTGCTCCCAGGATATGGTGCCATTTACTCTGGCTCCAATCTTTTCGTGCAGCACAGGATCCAAGTTCTGTACAATTATTGGCCGTATTAGTAAGTAGACGAAACAGATTGCCACAAAGATGAATGCGGCAATTCCGTTCAGCCACCACTTGATTCTGCTTTTATTCAAAGTCTGCTCCCTACCAGTTCATATATTTTGAAAATTTTCGTGTATTATTTATTTTCGCTGCCTGCAGCAAACTCTGGATGGATAACAGCAGGAATTCCCATTGCATTTTCCAAAGTTGCCAGACCGATATTGTAGTTGTACAAAGCGCTGATATAGTTTGTACGAGCTGTACTCAGCTGCAGTTCTGCATCCAGTACATCAAGGTTCGTACCAACGCCGCTGCTGTATCTTACCGCAGCAATCTTGTAAGCTTCTTCAGCTTCAGCAACGGAAGCTTCGGTCGCACGGATCTGCTCTTTAGCAGCCAGAATATTCAGATAATCCTGTCTTACTTCAAGTTCGACGCTTTCTCTGGACTGCAGAAGCTGCTCCTGCGCAACCTTAACTCCTGCTTCTGCCTTCTTGATAGCAGCCTGAGTTGCACCGCCGTCCCAGATCGGCCAGCTTACGGAGCCGCCAATGCTCCATCCTTTATTGGCAAATCCCGGGAAATCAGAATCTTTCCAATTATATCCGCTGTTTACTGCTACAGTCGGCATATAACCGGCCTTGGCACTTCTCAGATTCTCATTAGCTACTCTTACCTGATAATCTGCTTCAACCAGTTCCCATCTGTATTTCTGCGCCATGAGAATTGCCTGATCCATCGTAATGTCGAATTCAGGTTCCGGGAAATCCTTATCCAAAGCATTGATCTTTGTATTCATTGGAATACGCATAATATTATTCAGATTTGCTTCAGCAACATCTCTTGTATTATCCGCTGCAATACTTGCCTGTTTTGCATTTGCCAGAGATACATTGGAGGTCAATACGTCAAGCTTTGCAACAACGCCTGCATCAAACTGCTGCTGTACGTTGGTCAGATGGCTCTGGTAATCGCTGACTGATTCATGCTGTACTTCTGCCTTCTTGATAGCTTCCAGATAATTGTAATATGCCTTGACTGCAGAAAGTTTTGTTGCAGCTTCAGTCCTGTAAACTTCAAGGTCAGAAATATTTTTTGCATATCTTGCAGAGTCAATGGCACTTTCAACAGCTCCTCCCGTCCAAATCGGCCAGGAAACAGTCAGTCCATTTCCAAAACTATTGCCAATTGCATCCTCACCTACTGACTTAGCTCTGCCAGCACTCCAAGTGTCCGACAAAGATGGATTCTTTTTTGCTGCTGCTGCACTGACATCCGCTTCAGCTTCTCTTCTCTGCAGTTCAGCGATAGTAATATCACGGTTGTTCTGGATTGCGAGTGTCACCGCACCGCGAAGATCTATATCCAAAGTAGAGGATTTAGGAGCTGCCGTCTCAGCAATGGAATCTCCCAAATTCTTCTGAAGAAGCATATTGTTGAAATTAACATTATTTTCTGAATTTACCTGATTCATCTGCGCTGCAATAGCTTTTTCTGTAATCGCAGGATCGGTTGTCAATCTTGTAGGAGCAGCCTTTGCTTCTGCATTTGCTCCGACAGAAAGCGCAAGCAGAACTGATGTAAGTAACACATGGTAGGTAAATTTATTCATATATTTCCATCCCTTCTAAGACTCATTTTTTATCAGTAGTTATATCCAAGTCCTAAATATTCTCCTCCTCCGGTTTTGCTATGAGGAAGGATGGACTGGCCGATGACGAAAACGTTATCGCCTAAGTCATAAGTCCCGCGTATACGAAGAGCCAGGTCGTTCGGATCGAATAGATCGGCGGAGAATTTCCATTTTTTCTTTTCATAATCTGCACCAATACCGAGTTTATTGCGGATTATTCCCGCATGTACTCCATAAATCCCCTTCATTCTTCCAAACATGGCATCATAGACAGGATCATTCCCAACAGATTCTATCCCAAACAGGCCATAAGAATCTTTGCCTGCTTTCAGGAAAATGTTTGGCGAGAAATCGTCTTTCTTAGTATTATATAACAATTCCCCGGAAACAGACATACCTAAATCTGCATTTCCATTCATTATATTATTAATTTTACCAGATATGTTCTTTGCATTTTCAGATATTTTCCTGGCATTTTCTGATGTAACTACCAGATTATCCATGATTGCCCTGGCATCAGCAGCCGCTTTTCCGTCTCCATTGAACTGCTTGAGCATGGAGTTGATCTGGCCCGTAATTTCCTGAATTTCCGAAGCGGTCTGTATGCCCTGGGATGTCAAAATGGCAAGATTCTGGGAAATGGCGTCGAAATTACTGATGCTGTTCTTTACATTTCTCTGCGCATTAGGATCTGCAACAATTTCATTGATGCCGTTCAGCATCATCTGCGCTGAATTAATGAGCTTATCCATTTTATCCATTGCCTGGTCAATTCCCGGGCTGGCAACACCTTCTACGGTCATACCGTTCTGGAGATATCCGCGGTCCTGATGGCCTCCGGAAACCTTGATGAATCTTCCGCCCATGACACTGCTGGTTTGAATGGTAAACTCAGCATCCTTAGGAATCTTGGCATCATTATAGAAGCGCAGCGATAATACCGCTTCGCCGTTTTTAACTGCAATGTTGTCGACCATGCCGACTTCTACGCCAGCATAATGGATCGGGTTTCCTTTTTCGATGCCTTCCGCTTCTTTAAAATAACCTGTTACAAGAAAACCGCTTCTGCCAAAAATAACCAGAGTGCTTAAATGGACAATGATTATTGTAAACAAAATGATTCCTGCGAGCGAAAAAGCCCCTACTTTCGCTTCAGTTGTCCACTTCATCATTCATCCCCCTCTTTCTCTATATCCGGCGAAGACGGCAATCCATTCATGAATTGTTTTATTCTCGGATCTTTTGACTGGTAAAGCGCAGAAGGTTTTCCGATTTCAAGGAAAGATCCTTCATAAAGAAACGCCATCCGGTCAGCTATAAGCTCCGCTGATTTTAAATCATGTGTTACTACAACACTTGTAACATGCAGCTTTTCCTGCATATTCTTTATCAATAAACTTATATCCGTTGAACGGATGGGATCAAGGCCTGCTGTCGGTTCGTCATACAGGATGATTTCCGGTTCAAGGACGATAGCTCTTGCCAGCCCTATACGTTTCTTCATGCCCCCGGACAAGTTTGACGGCATCAGTTCTTCTGTTCCATCAAGTCCCACCAGATGAAGTTTTTCCTTGACCGCCTGATCAATCTCAGGCTCTGACAGTTTTGTATGCATCCTCAGCCCAAATGCAATGTTTTCCTTGACATTCATGGAGTCAAACAGTGCTGAATACTGGAAAACCATGCCCATATGTTTCCGCTGTTCATTGAGCTCTGTTTCAGGCATCCTTGTTATATCTCTGCCATCGATCAATATCTTGCCTGATGTTGGCTTCAAAAGCCCTATCATCATCTTAAGGAGCGTAGATTTTCCTGAGCCGGAGGCCCCCAGGATAACCATCGTTTCTCCCTTATTGATCTGCAAATTTACATTTTTCAGAATTCTTCTGTCGCCGAAAGTCTGCTCGACATTAATAATATCAATCATATGCGCCTCAGAACAGTATAGATGAAAGAATATAATTTGCAGCAAAGAGCATAATTATGGAATAAACGACGGACTGCGTCGTTGCTTTGCCGACGCCTTCTGCGCCGGCAGTACAGGTCATCCCACGGTCGCATCCGACCAGTGCGACAATCATTCCAAATATGATGGATTTTATAACACCGATATATAAATCAGACGGGACGCAGAATACACGAATCGAGTGCATAAAGACATAGGAAGACACGCCGTGTGAAAGGGATGCTACAATCATTCCGCCGCCGACACCGATTACAACGCCAAAAACATTCAGTATGGGAAGCATTGCCATACATGCGACAAGCCTGGGAACGACAAGGTAGCCGATCGGGCTTACGGCCATGCACCTCAGGGCATCGATCTGCTCAGTAACGCGCATTGTGCCGATTTCCGCAGTAATTGCAGCACCGACTCTACCGGCAAGCACAACACCGCAAAGGACCGGGCCTAATTCACGGCCTATGCCGATGGCGACAATAGCTCCGACAGTAAAATCAGCCCCATATTTCGTAAGCTCCCCTGCAATCTGTACCGAAAGTACCATGCCCGTAAATAAAAGTGTCAGTGCAACAATCGGAAATGACAAAACACCGAGGGACAGGCACTGCTTAAACGTTTCCCTGCTCCTGATCGTGCCTATTTCCTTTACCGCCGCAATCAATAAAAGGATAATGGCCCCTAATTGGTGAAATATACTGATCGTTTGTCTTCCCAAAGATTCAATAAATGCCATATGGAGCCCCCTTCAAAAATCTATATTTCCCCCCAGCATTTTATGCCGTGGGATAAGTGATTATTCTATAACTGCGGTTTACATAATCCATCAGGCTTTGTCCTTGCCTGCACTCTTATCGGAACCAGGTTCTGAAGTCTTGTCTGATGCTTTTTTCTCAGATGTCTGCAGCGCACTGCTGTCCATCTTCTCAAAGCCTTTTTCCTTTGAATTCTTGATAAGGACTTTCAGCTTACGGTCCCTGTCTTCAGGCGTAGTTACTTTGAAAGTAAACTGTCCGTCGCCATATATAACATAATCTGTCAGCACAGAGCTCTTGGCGGTCTCCTTGCTCATATCGCCATGATCTGCGCTGTTTCCTTTTCTGCCCTTCAGGTAATCAGGAACATCCGAATCATCCCGGTCAGTAATTTCTGCCTTGGTTTTCGAAGACGATGTCTTGTTATTAATCGTGCTGACAGAAGGATCCAGAATTTCAGCGACGATCTGGTTATTCTGATCTTCTTTCTGCAGTTTATCGAAAAGGTCGTTGAAATCTTTATACACACGCACGCGGTCAAGGACTTCATCCGTCAGATTATACTGCTGCTGCTGCAGAAGATACGGAAGCGGAATCACGCCGCCTCCCCGTATTTCAAGAATCATCTCCCCAAGCGGCTGATCAGCAGGAACGGTAAATGACATCTCTTTATAGAAAACCTCTCCCCTGTATGGCTGGAGCCTGACACGGATATAAATCGTATCACCGGGACTGACAACCATCGGGTAAGCAGATGCATCTAAAAGCTGCGCAGTTTTTCTTTCGGAGGTCACCTTCATGTCTACATTGATATCTCTAAGTTCATACTTTTCAAACCGGTTCTGCTCAAGAAGCTTGACTACATTATAAATTTCATCAACACTCTTCCCTGCGGCCTCATTAGACGACCAGAACATGTTGCTTCTTGTAAAAGCCTTTTTATTCAAGTCTTTAGGAAACAATGTATAGTTTACAGTAACGGTTCCCTGCCCTTTTCTGTCCATTGTCCTGCTTATGGCATTATAGGCAGACGTTGCAGTCAGCGCAGGAAGCATGGATTCATTCTGGATCATGCGTACATTAAAGTCCGTGCTCCTGTTGAGATCCAGATCAAGAACATTAGCATGAAGACGCACGGAATCCGGAGTGATGCCGCTGACGCCGCTGATCCCTGCACCGCGGTCCTGATTGACTACGCCGATTTCAGCCCCCACGGATCCCAGTTTGAACGGAATATTCTGGCTTGGCACGATGGTGAGTATGTATGCATTGTGCATGAAGTAGCCGGAACTGCCCTTATCAAGAAACGGATGTCCGAATGCGATCATGTGATTTCCATCTACATAGGTTACCGTCCCTACAGCGCCCAGCCTTAAATCGCCTGTGACTAAAGTTGCAGCGACAGAACCGCCGGCTTCCAGAGGATAAGGTGCATCATCATTTTGAACAGAGACAGAGGAATACGGCACCATATTGAATTCCTTCATTTTTTTTGCAAGAAATTCCATTCCGCTTCCAGTATATCCTTCTGCCATAAGCGGCGTATCCAAAGCCACAAAACCATTCGTATCCGGATGGTCACTAGTGTTTTGATCCGTGTCATTAATGGTCCACAGGCGGATAATATCAGAAATCGGTGTAACCATTCCTATCCGGCCGTTAGACTGCGGAAAACCATATGATATGGCACCTAAAAGTTTGCCGTTTATATAAACAGGACTTCCGCTCATTCCCTGAGCAATCCCGTTAGTCTTGTCAATGACAGGCCCTGAAACCTTCACTAATACTAAATCTCCGCCTGAAGCTCCTTTATGCTTGAGTATGCCCAGAACTTCCACATCGAAGGTATCAATTTGTCTTCCGTGAACAACAGTCTTAGCATATCCGTGCATTCCTTCCTGCACGTCTGAAACCGGCAGAAATTCCTGTGCTGCATAAGCCTGACCCATGCCGGAAAGTGCCAGAAGCACTGCCAGCGCGAGATTTTTCAGTTTATTTTTCAGCATCGCTTATCATTTTCCCTTATCATTAATTCTTATTGGTATCGATAACAGCAACTGCCTGCTGTTTATCAATTCTCTGTCCTTTGACTACCAGGACTTTCTGCACAACACCATCAGCATCCGCCCTTGCAGCCGGAACCGGTCCGACAAGCGAGTCGACCGTTACTATAACCTGTCCTTCCTTGACAACGGCATTTTCTTCCACAACAGAGGTTACAACGCCGCTTAAGACAGATCTCTGTGGAACTTGTTCTGCAAAAACAGCAGGACAAGCTGCGCCTGCGAAAATCAGCATAGAAAGGATTCCCGCCTTTTTATTTAATTTCATGATTGCTCACCCTTCTTATCAGAATGCTTTCATTATCAATTATATGTATTATTCTTTTTATTTTACCATCTTTTATCGTAAAAAACACATCATTTTAAAAACCGTGTGGTATTCAGTTTAACATAGTGTCAGGGTGTGTCAAGAGTTTTGTGTAAATCGATTCAATAAGCAACATCGTATTGCTGCATAAGCTGAGACATCCTGTCGTCCATGAGCAGCTGGTTCCGGACCATCGCCCAGCTTGCGACGTGACGACCTTTCCATTTTTTATAGAGCTCTTGGATGCGTAGGTAGAAAATCTTGAAGACTGCATCCTCGTTGGGGAAAGCGCCTTTCTTGGTCACCTTGCGGAAGCTAGAGTTGACGCTCTCGATGGCATTGGTCGTGTACATGATCTTGCGCACGGCACTGCCATAGTTATAGAGCTGCTCGACGTGTGAGAAATTGTTTTCCCATACGCTGACCGCGCCTGGATAAGCCTGCCAGTCGGTCTTGAACTTCTCGAATTCCTGACGGGCCTGCTTGACGTTGATGGCACCATAGATGAGCTTCAGCTGCTTCGTGAATGCACTCCACTGCTTGCGTGGGATGTAGCGGATGGAATTGCGGATGAGGTGTACGATGCAGCGCTGAACCGTGGCATGCGGGAATACAGCCTTGGCGCCTTCCTCCAATCCGCTCACGCCATCCATGGACAGGATGCCAAGATCCTTAACGCCGCGAGCCCGCAGCTCGTCGAAGATCTGCATCCAGTCATGCTTGCTCTCCGTCTCGTTGATCCAGAGGCCAAGGACATCCTTGCAGCCGTTGACGTCATAGGCAAGCATGACATAGACGGCCACCTGCTGGACGCCATACTCCGTGCGCAGCGATACGTAGATGCAGTCGACGAAAGCAAATGGATAGAACGACTGGAGCGGACGATTCCGCCATGCCTCGACCTCTTCCATGACGCAGCCTGTGATGGTGGAGATCTGTTCATGTGACATCTGGAAGCCGTAGATGTCTTCGATGGTTGCAGCGATGTCGCGTTGGCTCATGCCACGGGCATACATCGCCAGTACCTTGCCCTCGATGGACGAAACGTCGCGCTGGTGCTTCTTGATGATCTGCGGTTCAAACGTACTCTGGCGATCCCTAGGGACGCGGATAGGAACCTCGCCCAGAGAGGTCTTGAGCGTCTTGGATGAATAGCCGTTCCGGACATTGTCACCGTCTTCGGAGCGCTCATGCTTCTTATGGCCGAGATGATTTTCCATCTCACCTTTGAGCATGGACTCAAAAATGGGGCCAAAAATCTGCTTCAGGACGTCCTGTACGTCTTCCGCGCTCTTGATGTCGTAGTTGTTGAGGATTTGCTGAGCAATCTGCTCGCCTGGGGTAGTTGGTGGAGTTTTACACTTTGCCATTCTGTTACCGTCCTTATCTTTGTTTACCCCAGTATGGGGCATAAAGTAGATTCATGCAATACCGATTTACACAAACTATTTTACACTCCCTAGTGTCATAAAGAAACGCGTTATATATGCAAAAAAGGGGCTGTGACAAAATGGTTAATCATTTTGTTGCAGCCTCTTTTTTGCGTCTTTATTTCATCATTTTTAGCTCTGCTGTAAGCCTTTTACGTAAAAATGCGCGTAAGCCCCCTTACCCCCATAAGACTTTTAATTATATTGTCTTAGGCGGCAATCCTTATACGCATTATTTTTGTGATGTATTTCCTTAAATTATAGCCAAGTGCTACCAGGTATAACTCGGCTTTTACAGAATCTATCCCTTTTCTGACGATTCTTTTGTACCATCTGTCATGTTTCATGATTCCAAAAGTTCCTTCAGCCTGGATTGACCGGTTCATTCTTAGCAGGGCTCCATGGATGCTTTCCAGATTATCCTGAACCTCCTGGTACATGTTATTCCGTTCTCTGCTCAATGAGATTCTTTTGTTCTTCGGGGTCTTTTTACATTGCTCTGCCAGCGGGCATCCTTGGCAGTCTTCGCATTCAAATACTTCCTCCTGCCTGCCGTATAAGTTCCCTCTGACCAGATGTCTATAGATAAATTTGAAAGCCCTGTCATTTGGACAACGGATGGTTCCATTCTCATCAACTCTAAAGTTTATTGGCCGAAACGGATTGGTATGGTATTTCTTGTCTTTCGTTTCTTTCTTGTACATGGGGAATTTCATATACTTTTCCATACCGTGCTGCTCGCAATAGATGTAATTGTTGAAAGATCCATATCCTGCATCTGCCACAGGATACTTAGGATAAGCCCCATAGACTTCGTGGAATTCCTCCATCAGCGGTACGAAGCAATCCATATCTGAACGATACTGGTTAACATCAATTACGGCAATAAATTCATCGGCAACACCTATTTGGACATTGTATGCAGGCAGAAGCTGATCATTTCCCATGTAGTCCGACTTGATTCGCATGAATGTTGCATCCGTATCGGTCTTCGAATAACTGTTTCTGGAAGTACCGCATATCTGTATCTTCTCAACATATTCTTCAAGTTTTGATGTATATGCCTTAAGCTGCTCATACTTGCGTTGATGATCGGACTTGCGATGCCCGCTTCCATGAACAAAGGCCGTCTCATCAATCTGCCAGATTTCTTTTAATTTATCCAATACCAGACGCAGATAGTCCGGAGCGTATTCTGTATTGATGTTTACACTCATATGGTCATACTTAAGATCATCATTGAGTAACTCAAAAAGGCTGGTAATCTTGGCAAAAAGCTTGTAGCGGGATTTTTCAGCGGATTTCTTCCATACCCAGCTGTATTTATTTGCGTTCGCTTCAAACTTGGAACCGTCAATATATATATGCTGCAAATCCACGTTGAGTTTGCCGCAGAGTTCTTTCGTAATTGAATAAAAGATATCCTTGAGAGAATACTTAAGAAAGCCCTTCACGAAATGACAGAATGTCCGATAGGATGGGGCTTCATAATTCATCAGGTACATATATCTGATATTAACCCTGCAATTATCTTCAAGTTTTCTAAAAGAGCAATATCCTTCTTCTGCGAAACCATAGATGATCGTTTTCAGCATGTTGACGGGATTATACCTGGGTCTGCCAGCGCCACGCGTCGGTATGTAACGAAGGTACTTTTTAAGATCGATTTCCTCCATAAATCTGTCATACATTAAAACAGGATCATCGACATTGAGAATCTCAGAGGGAAACATTGGCAAAATGCCTTGTTCTGCGGTAAAATGATTGCTAGTGTTGTTATTTTTCATTGTAAAAAATTATAACACGAAAGGCTCTGCCCCGGACCAAATGATCCGGGGCAGAGCCCTTTTTGTTGGGATGAATTTTGTCACATCCCCTCCTTTGTAATATTGACGTATCAATGAAGATCCTGAAGCGAATCTCTAAATTCATTAATATAATCTAAAGATTTACCCGCTCCGACAGCATTAATATAATTAGGTCTTTCAACAACATATGCCCGGAAACCCGTTATTCTGGAAATGAGTATATCGAGTCCCTTCAGCTGCGAGCCTCCGCCAATGAGTTTGATGCCATGTTCTCTGATATCGGCCAAAATGGCTGGCGGCGTACGCTGGATGACATCCCTGATGCACTTGAAGATATCATAAAGAATTGGATTGACAACGCTTGCAATGTCTTCTCCCGTCACTGCAATCTTGACAGGAAGACCGGATACCAGTGAAAGCCCGAATGTTTCAGAAATCCTCGGAGTCTGTTCCAAATCCCACTGTGCTCCCAGGGCAATTTTCAAAGATTCTGCTTCTTTTCTGCCAATGCGGACATGATATTTCTCTTTTACCAGGTTCATGATGGCCTGATCCATCTTGATGCCCGATCTCGTAGAGAACTGGCTGGCAACGATTCCGCGCGGTGAGAGTACGGATACCTTCGTAGAGCCGCCTCCGACATCTACAAACATTGTCCCTTCAGGCGTCTTACTGGATCCATTCATCCCCATCATTGCTGCCAGCGGCTGATCAATCAGCACAGTCTTCCTTGCTCCCATGGCAACAGCAGCTTCCAGAAGAGCTCTCCTCTGAACGCTGTTGATCCCGTCAGAAACACACATAATGAGGCGTGGATGGAAAAACATGCTCTTCAGGTATGATTTATTGACGATGGAGTTTAAAAGGTATGCAGCACCGTTATAATCAATAATCGCACCATTGCGCAGCGGACGGATGATACTGATCTCATGGGGAGCCTTTCCTTCCATTTCTTCTGCCTTGGTGCCAAACGCAAAGTATTCATGAGTGATCTCATTGCGCGCCAAAACGGAAGCTTCAGAAAATATAAGGCCTTTATGCTTTACATAAAGAACTATATTGGAAGTACCAATATCTACCCCTATATCTTCTGCGCCGAATGAGCCGATCCAGTCCATCAGCGAGCTTTGACCGGAATTATCCTTTTTTATTTCTTCCGTACTTTCAGTCTTTGTCGACACGGATAATATCTGCTCCTAATCCCTGTAATTTCTCAACCAAATGATCATAGCCGCGGTCAATATGATGCAGCTCCCCGATTTCTGTTTCTCCATGGGCTGCCAATCCAGCTAATGTCAGGGCTGCCCCTGCTCTAAGATCTGTTGCACGCACAAAAGCTCCCGTAAGGAAAGGAACACCCTGAACGATAGCGCAGCGGCCTTCCACCTGAATGGATGCTCCCATACGCTGGAGCTCACCGACATGCATGAAACGGTTTTCAAAGACAGTTTCAGTAATTTTGCTGATCCCGTTTCCAATTGTCATTAAAGCCATGAACTGAGCCTGCAGGTCAGTCGGGAAACCAGGATAAGGAAGTGTCTTTATGTCTGTAGATCTGATCTTTCCATCACTAACGACGCGGACACTGTCGATTTCCTTAGTCACTTTAACGCCTGCTTCATTCAGTTTGGCTAGAAGCGGCTTCAAATGTTCCGTCAGGACATTTTCTATGACAACATCGCCGCCTGCCATAGCAGCAGCGATCATGAATGTACCGGCCTCGATGCGGTCAGGAATCACTGTATGGGAAACGCCCTCCAGTTTCTTGACGCCTTCAATACGGATGATATTAGTCCCCGCACCTTTGATGTTGGCACCCATGGAATTGAGGAATGTAACAAGATCGACGATTTCCGGTTCTTCTGCTGCATTTTCAATGACAGTCCGCCCCTCAGCTGTTGCTGCGGCCATCAGGATATTTTCAGTAGCACCAACGCTTGGGAAATCCAGGTAAATCGTAGTCCCCTTCAGACCATGCGGTGCATAGCTTTCTACAAAGCCGTTTCCAATATTGATTTCAGCACCCATAGCTTCAAACGCTTTAAGATGCAGGTCAATCGGCCGGCTTCCAATCATGCATCCGCCAGGAAGAGCGATTTTTGCATGTCCCATCTTTGCTAAAAGTGGTCCCATGATCAGGAAGGACGCTCTCATTTTGCTCATCAGTTCATAGGAAGCTTCTGTCTTATTTAATAAGGAGGAATCAAATGTCAGGACATTGTCTTCTTTTTTGACTTTTACTCCCAGCGATTCCAAAACGCTGCAAATGGTAAAAACATCATCCAAATTGGGCGCATCTACGATCGATGCAGGTGTTTCCGGCAGAAGCGTTGCAACAATAATAGGTAAAACTGCGTTTTTAGCACTCGAAACGCGTACATTCCCATGAAGGGTCTTTCCCCCATGAATCACTAATTTTTCCAAGCGGAATCACTCCTGTACTTTAAATACGAACTTATTAACCATAATTTCAATCAGTTTTAGACAAATCTGCCTTTTATACCACCCGCAAAACATTCTCCTTTAAAAACAGGTGCGTATTGCCAGTGGAGCAGAGTTCATATATGTTTTTAGATTACACGTATCATAGCATAGCAAATATTATATGTGATTTCAAGAAAATCTATTGCCCCAATGTTGCTGTTACGCGTTTAACACTCTCGGAATCACCTAAAATGACAAGCATATCCACTACATCCATTTTCATATCCGGATGAGGATTGACGAACATTTCCCCTTTCCTCTTGATTGCAACAACTGTTATATTATATTTCTTTCTTACATCTATATCTATTAAACTCTTTCCAATCCAGTCCTGAGGGACATGAATGGAAAGAATCGTGATATTGTCTTCCATTTCAATATAATCGACGATGCCTGGCGAAATCAGATTGTGTGCTACCCTGACACCCATTTCTTTTTCAGAATATATGACTTTGTCTGCACCGATCTTCTGGAGCATCTTGCCATGCAATGGGTCCAACGCTTTTACAACGATTTTCTTGACACCCATATCCTTCAGAAGAAGCGTCGTCATAAGGCTTGCAGATAGTTCCCCTACTGCTACAACTGCTACATCTGCATTCCCTGCTCCTATAGCAGTCAGGTTTTTCTCGTCTGAGCAGTCGGCACAAACTACATAACCCAATGTGTCAGATAAATCCTGCACTACATCTTCTGCAATATCCATGGCCATTACATCATAGCCCATTTTTTCCAGTGTTACAGCGACACTCTCTCCAAAGCGGCCAAGTCCTGCAACAAAAAACTGTAATTTGCGTCCCATATCTTAATCCTCATCCCACAATTATATTTTCTTTAGGATATTTAAGCTGGCGGCTGTGATGGCTGGCAAATGTAATTGCCAGTGTCATGACGCCAATTCTGCCTATATACATGGCTATCATCAGTACAATCTTGCACGGTGTGTTCCACTCGCCAGTAAGCCCCATGCTGAAACCCACAGTACTGAAAGCCGAGACAGCTTCAAACATGACATCTTCAAAGTCAAAGCTCATCGGCTCAAAAACAAATACGAGAAAAGCAGTAATAAACGTGATCACCACTGCAAGAGTAAAGACATTCGATGCTTTGACGAGACAGTCCGGATCTACATGCTTATGAAAAATAACAACATCTTTTTTGCCTCTTATCCAGGCATAAAGTGATAAGAAAAGCAGTCCGATCGTTGTCGTACGTATGCCGCCTCCCGTCGATACGGGAGCTGCCCCGATAAACATGAACATCATAACCAGAAGGACGGTTTGATCAAGCATGGAATGTATATCAAAAACAGCAAATCCGCCCAATCTGGATGAAACTGACATTAATACTGCGCTCTGCCATTTCTCCATGGTAGAAAGTCCGCCAAGGGTCTCCGGATTATTTCCTTCCAGATTATAAAATATAATCGTTCCAAGCGGAATCAGGATTGCTTCCATCAGGAAAATAAGCTTGCTGTTCAAGGACAGCCCGGACCAGCTCCTGTGTCTAAGGAAGTCATCCGCCGCCATGAATCCGACGCCTCCAAGGAACATCGTTACGACAATAACTGTACTGACAAAGGGATCCGCAGCCATTTTGGCAAATCCTGCATTGGCTCCCATAATATCCAGCCCGCAGTTGGTAAATGCAGATACGGCATGCCAGTATCCAAGATAGATACCCATGGGCCCAAATTTGAAATAAAAATAGACTGCCAGAAGTGTCCCCGAGATAAACTCAACCAGGAGTGTCATGAATATGATTTTACGCACGAGCATAACCATCCCTGACGGTGTTTGCAGGTTGAACGAATCTCTGATGAGCAAACGTTCCTGAAGGCGGATCTTGCGTCCCGTCGATATCCCTACCATCGCCATGATAGTCATGATGCCAAGGCCGCCGACCTGCATAAGGAATAATATCACAAGTTGTCCGAATATAGTGAAATCTGTCCGTACATCAAACATGGACATTCCCGTAACGCTGACAACGCTTACAGACATGAACAGCGCATCAACAAAGCTGACCTCAGCATTTCCCGTTGTAGAAAAGGGGAGCATCAGCAAAAGCGCGCCGAAAACCATGAACAAGGCAAAGCCGCCGCAGATCAGTACGCCCCTGTGCAATTGGCTCAAAGCCGAAACAATGTATCTGAACATTATAGAATTCCCCTTTATCCCCCATATGTTCTTTCCCAAGCAATTTATTTTATCATATAAACGCTTCTTTTATTATACTATTTATTAGGAAACTCGGAAATCCTCAATAAAGAAATAAAGACCGCAGATCATAAATCTGCAGCCTTCATTTCATTGCTTGTTATTTTTCCTTATCATTGGCATTGCTGCCGTTATCTGATTTCTCAGCGCCCTTGTCTTTGCCTATTTCCTTCAGGGCTTCTTCTGCCTCAATAGCGGCTATAGCGCCAAGTATATCATGTCTGGTTATAATGCCGACCAGTCTAACCGGCACTTTGGCTCCTTTGACCTTGATATCTTTCTTAGGTTTTTCCACAACCGGCACAGTCTTCAACTGTTCATCGACCATGAGCGTCGTAATGGTATCCATGTCGGTGTCAGGTGTTACACAACGCACATCTCTTGTCATGATTTCAGATGCAGTCGTTGCGAGCAGTTTCCTGAAGGATTTTTCATACCGCCCGAAACCATAGTAATAAAGATTTCCGCCCAGTACATCTACATACTGAGGAATCTGTGGACGAACCTTCTTGTAAAGAAGATCTCCTTCTGAAACGATTCCCAACAATTCATTATCTTCCCCAACTACTGGAATCGCACTGACCGGATGTGTAATAAAAAGCCCGACCAGTTCGTGTACAGTTATGTCAGGAGAGACGGTAAATACATAATTGGTCATAAAATCCTTTGCTTTTAGTGACCTGGCCATCATAACCCCTTCCTTTCAAAATAAAGTCTAAATCTATTATTACTTCCCTTCTATATTATTTTATCCAATTTTAAATAAAGCCGCAATTAATTTTATCTTTTGTTTTCAGATTATCGATTACAAATGATAATGCTGGTTGTGAATAATTTTCATGGCTCTGTAAATCTGCTCGGAGAGTATCAGTCTTGCCATCTGATGCGTCAATGTCATTTTGCCAAATGATATGCGCAGATTTGCACGCTTCCGTATATTTTCTCCATTCCCGCAGGGACCGCCGATCATAAAATAGAAGTGATTGGTCCCCGTGAGCATCTTATCATTCAGGCAGCCCGCAAATTCCTCGGAAGTCATTTCTTTTCCTTTTAAATCAAGAAGGATCAGGTAATCTTCATCACGAATGTGTTTAAGAAGGCTTTCTCCTTCTTCCATCAATATTTTTTCTTTCATGACGGGAGAGCAGTTATCAGGCATCTTCACTTCATTCTGCTCTAATTCCTCCCATTTTGAAAATGGTGTCAGGCGCTTCACATATTCCTGAATGCCTGCCCGCATCCATTTCTCCTTGATTTTTCCTACAGCAAGTATCGTTATTTTCATGAGTTGTTCCCCGGAGCAGAGGAAAGAAGCACGTCTGTATTCGTCTCCCTTCCATTATGTGAATACGTAAGGCTGATGCGGTCCCCGGGCTGATGTCCGTCAAGAATATCCCTCATTTCCTTTACTGAACTGATCTTCTTGCCATCGATTGCCAGGATGTAATCTCCCGGTTTTACGTTCGTAAGGCTCAATGGGCTGTTTTCGGCAACTTTCATAACAAGGACGCCGTTTTCATTGTTCCATGTATATCCATACCTCATAGCTATGTCTTTATCAGCAGCATAAACGCCAAGATAAGCACGAATAACCTTCCCGTGTTCAATCAGCTGCTGCACGATGCCCTTTACCTGGTTAATCGGAATGGCAAATCCCATTCCCTCGATTCCCTCCTTGGAAATCTTCGCACTATTGATTCCCACTACCTTGCCGTCTGCCGTCACTAAAGCGCCTCCGGAATTGCCCGGATTGATTGCGGCATCCGTCTGAATCAATTTAAATCTCTGGTCAACATCATCAAGGCTCCTGTTCAGGGCACTGATTACGCCAACGGTTACCGTCCCCTGGAATTCAAGTCCTAAAGGATTGCCTATGGCAATAGCGGTTTCACCAACCTGCAGATTATCTGAATCGCCAAAACTTGCAACGGGAAGATCATCGCTGCCATCAATCTTCACGACGGCAAGATCCGTGGCCGGATCGGTGCCTATAACAGTTCCTGATACCGTCTTGCCATTAGAAAGCGATACGTTTACATCCTTGCTTCCCGAAACGACATGGTTGTTGGTAACAATATATCCCTTTTTATCAAAAATAACTCCGGAACCGACACTTGTTCCTACCTCGACGCGGCGGTTGAATATATCCCTGTCATACACTTTTGTCGTAATCCCGACAACTGCCGGGCCAACTTCTTTGACAGCCTGAACAATTGCAGTATTCCTGACCGCCGGCAGTTCCTTGTTCTTATCAGGAGTTTGCTGGAACATCTGGCTGGAGGATGCCGCAGTACTTCCCTTGGGCACAATGCTGAAATTCCCCATGAAGTAACCACCGGCTCCGCCTATGATCAATAAAGCTGCCGCCAGGGCAAACAGTTTCTTTCTTCCTGAACCTTTGTCATCTTTATTCAACTGAATTTTTCTGCCGTTCTGTTCGAGCTGCTTATCAAGTTCTTCTCTATCCATATGAATCCCTCATATCTGTCCATAGACGACTAATTAATACAAGCAAAACAAACTAAAGTTCAATCTTCAGGCTATATCGATTGTTTTATGTATTATAACATGGTAAAAATATAAACGTAAATTGTAGAATGAAATTGAACACTAAAACTAAATAAAAAGATCCATAGGATTGCATCAATGGTAAAATTAAGTTACGACACAAAATTAACCGGAGGCAATCACTATGGACTACCTAAATAATACCATTAATACCCTACCTCGCGAAAGAGGACAACACTTAAGATTTGAAGATCGATGCGAAATCAAAGCGCTCCATAAGCAAGGTTACTCTTATCGCCAGATTGCAAAAGCACTTAATTGCTCACCTAGTACTGTGGGCTACGAATTAAAACGTGGCACTGCAACTAAGACGACACATCGAGGCAGACCAACAGAGTATGTACCTAGTCGATGTCAAGCCGTTTACTATGAAAACAGAAAACGTTCTGGTCGTAAACAGCGCATTACGTCTGAAAGTCCATTTGATATTTGGGTTGCAGCGCAAGTTAAAAAAGCTAACTGGTCATTAGACGTATGTGCTGGCTATGCTAAGAAGCATAATCTGTTTACTGAAGAGGAACTTGTATGTGCTAAAACGCTGTATAACGCCCTTAATCAATCACGCCTACCATTATCCCTATTCGATGTACCAGAACTGCTTAGTCGTAAAAAGTCAAAGCCTAAACAAGCAAAGAACGTACGCATCTTTGGCCGAAGTATTGATGAACGACCAGATATCGTTAAGCTACATCTTGAGATTGGTCATTGGGAAATAGATACTATCGTTGGTAAGCGTAAAGGTAAAGAGGCTGTGGTACTAACTTTAGTAGAGAAAGTAACGCATAAATTCATTGCTATTAAGATTCGACGTAAAGATGTAGCATCTGTAAAAGCTGCTTTACGTAGTCTCAAAATATATTATGGATCACAATTTGCTACTGTATTTAAAACAATTACAGCAGACAACGGAACTGAGTTTGCGGAATTATCTCAGTTAGAACGATATGGTATAATGGTATATCTTGCTCATCCATATAGCTCTTATGAGAGAGCTATATGGATGAGCGTCACAATCGCATTTTCAGAAAGTACGTACCTAAAGGAAAGTCTATCGAAAACTACTCTGCTGAGCAGATTCTCTGGTTTGCAGAGGATATGAATTCATTACCTAGAAAGTCCCTTGGGTATGATACGCCTGATGATTTATTTGAAGCTTATTTAGATACCGTCTATGCAGCTTAAATTATTTGGTTAAAGGTGTTCAATTTGAACTTGCAATTTTAGGTAAAAATATAAATCTTTATTCCTGAAATTAAACAAATTATAAAAAGACAGCAGGTTTATGCTCCTGCTGTCTCTTATATAGCTTAAATTACTTGGCGAAGTCTGTAGCTCTTGTTTCACGAATCACTACGACTTTGACCTGACCAGGATATTGCAGTTCCTTTTCGACACGCTGTGAAATATCATGTGCCAGAATAGTAGCCTGATCTTCACTTACCTTTTCTGGTTTTACAATGACTCTCAATTCACGGCCGGCCTGGATTGCATAGCAGTTGGAAACACCGGAGAACGATTTTGCGATATCTTCAAGCTTTGTCAGTCTCTTGATATAGTTTTCCAGGGTTTCTCTTCTTGCTCCAGGGCGGGCAGCGGAAATTGCATCAGCTGCGGCAACCAGAACAGATTCAATACAGGTTGGTTCCGTATCTCCATGATGTGAAGCTATTGCGTTAATGACCTGCGGCGGTTCATGGAACTTCTGTGCCAATTCAACACCCAGTTCAACATGGGTGCCTTCCTGTTCCCTGTCCACTGCCTTACCAATATCGTGAAGCAGGCCCGCGCGCTTGGCGAGATCCACATCTGCTCCGATATCTGCCGCCATGATACCTGCAAAATAGGAGGTATCTATACAATGCTGCAGCACATTCTGTCCATAGGAAGTACGATACTTCAGACGGCCAAGAATCTTAATCAGATCCGGATTCATTCCGCGGATGCCGCACTGCATAACTGCCTGCTCGCCTGCTTCCCGGATTTCCTTTTCAACGTCTTTCTTTGTTTTTGCAACCACTTCTTCGATTCTTGCAGGATGGATGCGTCCGTCTTTTACAAGGCTCTCAAGAGCAAGACGGGCAATTTCCCTGCGGATTGGATCGAAGCAGGAAAGGATAACAGCCTCAGGCGTATCATCAATAATAAGATCTACGCCGGTAAGAGTTTCTATTGCACGTATATTTCTTCCTTCGCGGCCTATGATACGGCCTTTCATTTCTTCATTCGGAAGCGCCACTACAGAAACGGTTGTCTCCGAAACCGTATCAGCTGCATTTCTCTGAATAGCACCGGCTATGATTTCTCTGGCCTTTGTATCAGCAGTTGCCTGGGCTTCTTCAATGGCATCTCTGATTCTGACTGCCTTTTCGTGCGTCAATTCTTCATCTACACGGGCAATAATCATATCCTTTGCCTGTGCACGTGATAACTGGGATATTTCTTCCAGTTTCGCTTCCTGCTGGCTATATAAAGCTTCAAGCTTGTCTTTCTGCACTTTAACCTGGACTTCTTTCTTATCCAGCTGTGCTTCACGCTGTTCGAGATTCCCGCTTCTCCAGTCAAGATTATTTTCCTTCTGGACAAGTCTCTGCTCGTACTTCTGAAGCTCGTCACGACGCTGCTTGCTTTCCTGCTCAACGTCTTCACGCAGCTTGTGAATTTCTTCCTTTGTCTGAACAAGGGTCTCTTTCTTTAAAGTTTCTGCTTCCCTTGATGCAGATTCAAGCATTTTCTTTGCATCATCAGCAATCTGTTTTGCTTTTTCTTCAGCGGATCCAATGCGCGCTTCTGCAATTCTCTTTCTCAGGAGATATCCTACACCGATACCGACAACTGCAGCAACAATACAACCCAAAATCACATAAAGTAAAACTTCATCTAGTGTCAAATACTTCACCTCTTTCTTTCCAATATTTTTTCATTAGACATTCCGAAACACTGCCTTTATCTTGTCATATCCGTCATTTGCATAGTAAGCTCCAGACCAGATCATCTGGATAGTTATATTAAAATTATCATCTGATAATAAAACAAAAACGATCCATCCTGATAAAAGGCAAACAAATTAAAATAATCTTGCCAATTTGACACATATTAATTCTAAATTCTTTAGTTTTCATTGTCAAGGCGGGCATCTGTAAACACCGCTGTTTTACGGGCAGTTCTTCCCCCCCAAAAATACCGTACCGTATTTGAAACATATGGCATCCTAAGCGCTTTTCCCCTCAGTCTCCTCTTCCGCCGCCTAGAAGTGACCAGAGCAGAAGCGCACCAAAGGCCACCCAGGACATAAAATAACTCATTATGCCTAAATCTGTCAGGATATTGATGACGGTCAGTCCCAGCATGAAGAGCATATTCTCCCTCATATTCAGGAGGGGATCCCTTCTGAACAGGAAGTAAGAAGCTGCAAGTACTCCGCAATTTACAATTAAAACTACCGAAAGATAAAACATAAGAGGAACAAGCTGAAGAATATAGCTCCCGAAGAGCATGATGCACATCACATAAATCCATGTAGATGCCATATTTATTCCTCCCTGAACATATCTCCGTCCTTTTGAGGTATCCATATTTTCTGATCGGGAAAGAGCCATCTGAATTCATAGGATGGTGCCCAGACATTTCCAAAAGCATGCATGGGAATGAGCAAACCGGATTCAACCTTGCTCAGGAACTTTTTAACGCCCCACTCCCTTGCCACCTGGAGTCTAGCATCCACCGGGAACATGGCGATATCCACTTTTCCCCCGGACAGTTTTTCCAATTCTGCAAAATAATTATTTCTGGCATCCAGATTGGCAGCATCAGAGTCGCCTGCCCAATGCCACCAGTTTAAATCACCTGCATGGAAGATGGTGATTCCATGACAATGGATCAGGAACGATCCGCCGGCATCCGTCGAACCATACATTTTAACGGTGAAATCCTCATTCGAATAAGAATCTCCCACGTCCATCAGATGCATCTTCCCTGCATCTCTCAAATAGAGATCACAATCCCTATGCAGGATGTATCCATCAGCATATTCCTCAAACCGGCTGATGGATGGATTGAAATGATCCCCATGGAAGTGACTAACAAAGAAGTAAATTTTATTTCTGCCATCTGTAATCATTTTTTCCACATGTTGCAAGGGATCCTTATAATAGTCAAAAACGAGAACTATGTCGTTGATTTTCAGAATGAATCCGCTGTGATTCAGAAAATAAATATCTGCGGGCATATGAATCTCCTTTCGCGGATGTAAAAGCAGCCATAGTTACACATCCGGCAAAATAAATTGAATATTTTCTATTAATTATAAAATTTCAATAAATCTATGTAATTACTGTATTTATCTAGTATAATAATTATAGCATAGTCTAATTCTCATTAGCGAGAACCATCGATATATTTTAATTTCAAACTTTGGTTTATAACGACAGGAGGTTCATAATATGGTAGTCATTCATGATATGCAGGAACATCGTTTTAAAATAGAGGATCTAAAAGGTTTATGCTATTTGGAATACTCTGAGGACGGAAATAACCAGTTTACCGTTCTTCATACTATAGTTCCCGATGAACTTTCCGGCCGGGGACTGGCTGCGCAGCTGGCTCAGGCTTTTTATGACTGGATCAGAAGCAACAACTATTCAATGAAATCAGAATGCACCTACATGGATGCATGGCTCAAGCGCAAAAAGATTGAAATCTGATATTCAGGGATTCATCTTCGGTTTCCTTTTTAGAACTATGTCATTGAAAGGAATAATATGTTTTATAAATTCATTAAACGCTAATGGGAGCTCCCACATTCTTCTTAAATATATTGCTTGAGATAACACAATGAAAAAACACCGGGCTGGTTTTGCCCGGTGTTTTTTACTGTTCCTGCATTTCCTGCAGTTTCTGTTTTTTCTCCGCCAAATAGTCATGCAGGGAGAAATTATCAATATCGATTTTACCGTTTTTCTCCTGATTCTCTTTTACATTCAGAAGCTCAGAGAATGTATTTTCAGCTTCAAAGCCATACCGCCAGAATGCTGTACCGCCAAGCCCGTATTTGCCAACCAGGCTCATTTTGTCTTCGAGTGATTTTGCATCTTCTAACCATGTTTTATAGGCAGTTCCTTTTTCTTTCCAGGAGGAAGTATACTGCTTCTCTTCGTCATTCCATACAGGCCTTAATTTATGCCGGCTTATGAACTGGTCTGTGTATTTCAGGGTCAGCACCCTTGATTTCCACCTGCCGGATTCATTAACCCAGACTCTTGTATAAAGCGGAAGCCCCAGAATCATTTTTTCGCCCGGTACGCTCTTTTTTAAAACCTTGATGCTGTCATCAAGCCATGAATAAGATGCAACAGATCCGGGAACTGTGCTGTTCCCAGGCGTCTCGTCATAACCCATAATGACTAAATAATCTGCTGCCTTTGCAAGATTTTCTCTGTCATAGCACAAGCTCCATGTAGGAGACCATTCATTGTACACAGTAACATCTACTGTTACCATTTTCCCCTGCTCATGCATAGCGCCGGAAAGCTTCTTGATTAAATCAGTATAGAGGTTCTTGTCCTCCTGCTTCATATTTTCAAAATCAATATTATATCCGCCCAGATCATATACCTCGGAAATCGCATCTATGCGGGAAATCAGTTTTTCCTGCATTTTGGAATCATGCATAAAGGCAGATGTTCCGGGAATATCAAAATCATTATGGATCAAAGGCAGTACATTAAATCCGTTATCCTTTATCCCCTTCAAATACACCAGATCGGGAACAAAATCATTTTGAGAAACATCTTTATAAGATCCCCAGGTCGGCGAAATTATGATTGCATTGTCTTTACCTGCGTCTTTTATACTGCTGGTGCTGAATTCATGTTCCGGATCCCATATGATGACCTGCCGGGACTTCTTTTCTTCTTTCTTCCCGGAATCACGGCTTTCCTTTTTCAACGTGATTTTCTTGTGTTTTTCATCATATTTATAAGTGATTCCAGACTGCCCGGCAAAGTATCCAAAATCGACATATGGTTTGCCTGAAATTATCTTGGATGGAATCTGGACGGATTCCTGCCTGCCTGCACCTGATTTCAGCTTGACGTATATTTTATTTTTTTCTTCTGAAACATCCCACTTCTTCCCTAGTTCAAACGTATTCGGAGAAGCATATAATACGCCTTCATTAAGCAGTACTGTTACATTTTTGGCTCCGCTGACTTTTATTTTCGTATTCGGGTCATCAGCCCATGAATGAACCGGCAGCATCAGAAGAAGCATGCCTGCCGCTAATACCTTTAGACTTAAATTCACCTTGGTCCCCTTTATCGATAATAATGCATGACAAATTCACGAACTAATTGAACCACATTTGGCGTCTTGAAAATGTCTTCAAACTGCTTTGCCGAATTTAATTCGATTTCCTTGTCATATAAGAATTTCTCAAATTGTCTCTGAATTTGCTTTATACGGTGCTGATTTTCCCAAAGAGCCTCATCTCTGCCAAAAATCTCACGCATGAAGAAATGCATAAGAACCGGCCGGAAATAATATTCCGCAAAGCAGGACTCAATCCAATAATCAAATCTGGTCTTTCTGATCCTTTCTGTTTTCTTAAGGAATTTCAGATAGAATTCAAGCCCTTCTTCAACACCGGACCAGAAATCGCCAAAAGCAATATCATATTCACCGTCTGCCTGATGGTCTGCGTAGTCGAATGCATCTGCCTGTACTATGTGGATTTTTTCTTTATGCGGGAATTGCGGAAGCAAAACATCATTGAATATTTTGATGATGGAAGGATTCATTTCAACGATGGTGACTGAACCGACTGTTTCCTTTTGCGCTGCCATGAATGCATAGTACCCAAGACCCAATCCATATGTGATTACCTTTCCCCTCGCCAGACGGAGAGGCTCTTCCATAGACTCTATTTCACTCATTACGAGGCTCATCCAGACTTCTCCGTTTTCCAGAAGAACCGGGAAATTGACTTTATCGTCAAAGAATCCGGCCTCAGCATGCATGAACACATTATCCGAATGCTGTTTATCATGATACGTCTGGATAAACTCTCCCGGCAGGTAATCATTCATCGTCAAAAGGATATGATCTTTTTCAACGGTAGGAATCTTGATGCACTGGTAATAGGGATTATCCGTGATGACTGACGAGGAAAAGCAATGCGTATGCCCTGATATCATATGAAACAGCGCTCGCTTGAGTTCTTTTTCGCTTAAGAGTTCAGTGATATCAGAATACGGTTCCAGCTCTTTTTTATAGAAGCTGAGACGTTCTGTCGCATCATCGATCAAATCAAGGAAACCGGTTTCCACCGCATCCCTTACGACTTTATCCTTGGACCTGCCTTTAAAGTCCAGATCTTCCACATACAGATGATCCTGCACTTCGCCAAGCATGATCTCTCCTGCAATTTCAGAAATCAGAAACTGCCTCCACAGCCCGCCGGTCACTCTTTCAGCTTCTGGTCCTTTAACCAACTTCATATGGCTTTACTCCTTTTAGATAAACTATTTGCATTGATTCTATATGGCTCCGCTGGCAATTGTCATTCCGACTACCTTCTCTGCACCGCCCAGTTTGAGCTCGTGAGCAGCCGCTTCCATGGTAGCGCCGGTTGTATAGACATCATCAACTAAAAGAATCTTCCTGCCTTTCACGTCCATCCCTTTATTGATATGAAAAGCTCCTTTTATGTTTTTGTACCTTTCCACGCGTGTAAGGAGTGACTGTGTCTCACCCCTGCGCAGACGTACGAGCCCCTGCGGGAAATATTCTTTCCCTGCACTTTCCATCCATTTCTGGAACATTTTATCGACCTGGTTGTATCCTCTTTCCTTCATCTTCCTTGATGCAAGAGGCACCGGAATGACAATCTTAAAGTCTTCCATCCGGTCCCACCAGGGAAATCTATCAAGCAGGGGCGGAAAGGCTTTTGAAAGTTCTGATTTTCCGTTGTACTTGAGCTGCAGTATGCATTTTCTCATCCCGCTGTGATAATCGCAAAGCGTATAGCAGCCGTCTAAATGGTCCGTTACTGATGAATTGATCAGACGGGGATTCCATGTATCATTGATGCAGCTGCCGCACCAGATTGTCTTATAGCTGGTAAGCTTTCCGCAGCCGGGACAGCACCAGGGATACAGAAGCTCGGCTGCCATTTCTATAAACCTATTCATGGTTCATCCCTTTGATCAAGGGCAGAAGCAGGCTGTATCTATGCTGCGTGCGTGTCGAGCTGATTGCCTGGGAAAGTGCGCTTTCCGTCGTCACTAAAATAGTTTTCTTTCTCGCCCTCGTAATTCCGGTATAAAGCAAATTGCGCTGAAGCATGATTCTCTGCTCCGGAAGCAATGCAAAAATGATGGTATCATATTCGCTTCCCTGGCTCTTATGCACGGTCGATGCATAGGCAAGCTGGAGGTCTCCCCACTCAGCGCGGGTGTATTCTATTTCCTTCTCATAATATCTTACAAAAAGTTTGTTTTCATTGACCGCCCAGACAATCCCGACATCTCCGTTGTACACTTTTTTCTCATAATCATTTCTGCGCTGCATGACCTTATCACCTACAGCAAATGGAAATGGAAGATGATCACTGCCCTGCACCACTTTCTGAATGGATGCATTCAGATGATCGACTCCGCATGCACCCTTGTACATGGGAGAAAGTACCTGCATTTTCAGCTTATTATCTTCATCGGCATAGTGGAAGTGCCAGCACAGGGTCATTATTTTATGGAAAGCATCATCCTCAGAATCTGTATATAAGATCTGGAAATCGCCATTTTCATCCGGGCAGCAGTATTTCCCCTCTCTGATCAGGACAGCATTCTCAATGATTCCGCTTCCTTCCTCCTGGCGGAATATATGATTCAATCTCACGACCGGCGCCATTTCACTTTCAATAATTGCCTTAAGAGGATTTCCCGGCCCTACCGGAGGGAGCTGATCCACATCTCCCACAAGAATCAGATGCGTGCCCTCTTTCAAAGCGCTCAGCAAGGAATGGAATAAGACGACATCCATCATGGATGCTTCATCAACTATAATAATATCCTCGGATAAGGTATCTGACTGGTTCTTGTTGAAGTATGCCTCTCCGTTTTCGTGAAGCTCGGCTTCAAGAGCTTTATGAATGGTTTCGGCTTCCCGTCCGCTGGATGAGGACAGCCTTTTTGCCGCGCGTCCGGTCGGCGCCATTAATTTGACCTTGAGGCCGCACTGTTCAGCCGCATATACAATTGCTTTCACAAGTGTCGTCTTTCCTGTTCCGGGTCCTCCGGTAATGACAACCAGCCCGAAATCCAGCGATTTTTTTACAGCATCCTTCTGTTCATCTTCCAAAGTAATAAAGTTCGATTTTTCAAACCTTTCCAAAGATAAATTAACGGATCTGCCTTCAGGCTCCATATCCAGAAGTTTTCTGATCCGCCTTGCTGAATCTGTTTCTGCTTCATAAAGGAAAGGCAGGTAAAAGTAAGATATGCCTTCATGTATCAGCTCATCAGGCTTATCTCTTCCCGTAAAATCAGCAGCAATCGTACTTACGGAATCATATGAAAGTCCAAGCATGGCCGCTGCTTCCTGATAGACCTGATCCTTGGGAGCACAGGAATTTCCCCGGCTGTATTCATACCACAGGGCATTTTTGATGCCATGAGAAATCCTGTCAGCAGACAGTTCGGATACGCCCATTGCCAGAGCAATCTTATCCACGTCCTGGAAATGCATATCCGGTATGTCGTGAAGGAGCTGGTATGGATCTTCTTTCAAAATGATATCCAGATCTTCTCCATGCAGAGTCTGCAGATCTGCTGCGAATTTTTCTGAAACATTGACAGACTGCAGGAACAGAATGATATCCTGCAGCCCTGCCACCTCATCATAGGCTTCTTTGATTTTCTTCAAGCTTTTCGGTCCGATTCCGGGCACATCCAGCAATGCATCGATATTATTTTCAAAGATCTTAAGTGTTTTATCTCCAAAAAAGTCAACGATCTTATCGGCCATAGCCGGACCAATTCCTGCTATAACGCCTGAAGAAAGATACTTTCTGATTTCTTCTGATTTCTCCGGGACAAATGCTTGCATCTGCTGCGCTTTGAACTGCAACCCAAAACGGGGGTGCTTGAACCAGCACCCCCGCAGCAATACATGTTGACCGATATAGGGTAATTCAGAATTTAAAGAGACAGTAACAGTCTTGCCGCTTTCTTTTTCTTCAATCAGAAAAACACAAAAACGGCCGTCCTTACTGGAAAAAATTGTCTTTTTTACAATCCCCTGAATCTCTTCAGTCATCTTTCTCTCCTAGAATCAACTTTTTCTGTATATCTTTACTGATATCCATCAACAACGTGTACCATCTGATAAAATTCTGCTTTTCCGATACATGTTGAAGCAATTCTGAAACTTCCCTTATATTTTTTTCTTCCCGTGCTTCATCGAAAATCGGCTTCTCTGCTTTCAGCTTATAAGCTGCTACTGCCTTTGAGAGGGTAAGTCTTTTTTCAAATAAGCTGACCAGATCCTTATCAATTTCACGAATATTATTCCTCAGATCATTAAGTTCTGACTCATTTAAATCCATAAAATCCCCTCCTCTGCTCGGGCAGTTCAATGCTTACAGATTATTTTCACGCAGGTAATTAAGCAGTTCTTCTACTTTTTCTACGCAGTTTTCATACGGAACTTCAAATACTTCACCAGTACGGCGGAGCTTGATTTCTACGCATCCGGATTCCTGCCACTTCTTTCCGATAGTGACGCGCAGCGGGTATCCGATCAGATCCGCATCCTTGAATTTGATTCCGGCTCTTTCTGCCCTGTCATCAAATACGATTTCATCCTGACTGCTTTCAAGTGCATTATAGAGGCCTTCAGCAGCCTTCATTACGTCTTCTGACTTGTTATTGGCAGGTACGATAACCACTTCGTAAGGAGCAATGGCTACTGGCCAGATTATACCATTTTCATCATGGTTCTGCTCAATAGAAGCTGCAACCGTACGTGTTACGCCAATGCCATAGCATCCCATGAACATGGGGCGGGACTTGCCGTTGTTGTCAAGGAATGTCGCATCCAGTTTTTCACTGTACTTTGTTCCAAGCTTGAAAACCTGGCCTACTTCAATGCCCTTGGTCAGTACGATCTTTCCTCCGCAGTGCGGGCAGACATCACCTGCATCAATCTGACGGATCGTATCCACCTTCACATTGCCAAAGTCTCTAGCTGGATTGACATGAATGTAATGTTCATCTTTAACATTTGCGCCGCAGCATGCATCCTGCATTTCCATAACGGAAGCATCGCAGATAATATCAAAGTGCTCAGAGGTTTTTAAACCAATCGGGCTGATGTATCCGGCAGTCAGTCCGCATGCCTTGAGGTCTTCATCAGATGCCATGTCTACATTGATTGCATTATAAATGCTCTGCAGGCGTACTTCGTTGACTTCATGATCTCCTCTTACCATAGCGAGAACTACTGTGTCATCCAGTTTATAAACAACTGCTTTTACGGAAGATTTCACAGGCAGATGGAGGTAATTGCATACCTTTTCAATTGTATGCTGGCCTGGAGTCTGAACGATTTCTTTTTCTTTGTCATTTTTGACGTCCGATGTTAATGTATTAGGCTTGACGGCTTCGATATTGGCTGCAAAATCACAATCTTTGCAGTAAACAATATCTGCTTCGCCGGAATCTGCCAGAACTTCAAATTCATGGGATGCATTGCCGCCGATTGCACCGGAATCTGCAATAACCGGACGGAATTTCAGTCCGCAGCGTGTGAAGATTCTGGTATAAGCATCATACATCAGCTCATACTGCTTATTCATGCCTTCCTCATCGGCATCAAATGTATAGCCGTCCTTCATAATGAATTCGCGGCTTCTCATAAGACCGAAACGGGGACGTTTTTCATCTCTGTACTTATTCTGAATCTGGTAAACGGATACCGGAAGCTTTTTGTAAGAGTTGGTATCCATCTGGATCAGTGTGGTAACCATTTCTTCATGTGTCGGAGCAAGACAGTAATCGCGTCCATGCCGGTCTTTCAATTTGAACATCTCTTCGCCATAAACATTCCAGCGTCCTGTAGCCTGCCAGATTTCTGCCGGCTGAATAATGGGCATTAAGATTTCCTGCGCACCGGTTTTATTGATTTCGGTACGGATGATGTTTTCAATCTTCTGGATTGAGCGGAATGCCAGCGGCAGATAAGCATAAGTGCCGTTTGCGATTTTTCTCATCATACCTGCCTTAAGCATGTACTTATGGCTCATAACTACGGCGTCAGATGGTAATTCTCTTAATGTAGGACTGTACAGTTTAGATGCTAACATTTAATTTTCCCCTTCGGTTTCAAATTTTTCAATTTCTTCCATAAGCGCATCAATCAATTCATTTTCCGGTACGCTTCTGATGACCTTGCCTTTTCTAAATACCAGGCCACTTCCTACGCCGCCTGCAATTCCGAAATCAGCTTCTCTTGCTTCTCCCGGGCCGTTGACGGCACATCCCATGACTGCGACTTTAATAGGTTTTTTGAATCTTTTGATCTTTTCTTCCACTTCTTTGGCCATATCGATCAAATTGACCTGTGTACGGCCGCAAGTCGGGCAGGAAATGAGAACCGGCCCGTACTGCTGGATTCCGACAGAGCTCAATATTTCTTTGGCAGCTCTTACTTCTTTCAGCGGATCATCTGTCAAAGATATGCGTACGGTGTCTCCAATGCCGTCCAGAAGAAGCGAACCGATACCGATTGCGGATTTGACCGTGCCGCGATAAAGTGTCCCTGCTTCTGTGACGCCTAAATGAAGCGGATATTCTACCTTATCTGCCAGTATCCTGTTCGCTTTGACCATCATCGGAACATCGCTGGATTTCACAGAAATGACGATATCCCTGAAACCTTCCTGCTCAAGGATACGTACATGTGTCAATGCGCCTTCTACCATGCCTTCTGCGGTTGGATGCCCGCCGAATTCGTCGAGTATCTTTTCCGGAAGGGACCCTGCATTGATGCCGACACGGATAGGAATATGGACCTTCTTTGCCATATCGACTACCTTTATGACATTTTCCATTTTTCCTATATTTCCGGGATTGATTCTCAGCGCATCAATGCCGGATTCCATTGCCGTAATGGCAAGCCTGTAATCAAAATGGATATCTGCAACAAGAGGTACAGAAACTTTCTCTCTAAGAGCTTTTAAAGCTTCAGCCGCTTTTTTATCCGGAACTGCCACCCGGACAATATCAGCGCCTGCTTCATGCAGGGCATTGATCTGCGCTGCGGCATATTCAGTATTTACAGGATTGAATGTGCTCATAGACTGAATGGCAACAGGAGCGCCGCCGCCGATAAGCACGTTTCCCACTTTTACCTGCCGAGTATTTTCATGGGTCATTTAATCACCTGATTCGTTTAAAAATTTGAAACATCATTCGCCAACGCGAAAATAAATATCATCAATATTATGGATAGTCCCAGCGTCTGGATATAGTAGCCGGTCTTTTGTGACACTTTGTGTCCGATGACCGATTCTGCAAGGATCTGGACAAACAGTCCCCCATCCAGGATCGGTATAGGCAGAAGATTCAGCAATCCTATATTCAAACTTAAAACCGCTGTAAACAGGAGAAGTGCACCGAAACCTGCACTGGCAGCCGCGCCGGACATTTTTGCAATGCCAATCGGCCCTGCAATGCCTTCCGTACTGCCGCCGATCATTGCATAAATCCCCTGACCGGTCATTTTCAAGACATTGATGCAGTACTTTGAAGCCATGGATACTGCATCTGACAACGAGGCCGTATGCTTTTCAATGGACGGAGCAATTCCAAGCAGAAGTCTTCCGTCATCACTTCTCTGTAGCATTATATCATATTCTTCAGATTTGCCCGCTCTTGAAACAATGACACGGGCCGCTTCTCCTTCTCCTAAATCCGAAGTCGAACGGCTTACATCTGTCCACGCTTCTACAGGATTTCCATTTACAGATATGATTCTGTCCCCTGCCTGCAGTCCTGCCTGCTCAGCAGGCATGCCGGAAATCACATTTCCAATAACAGGACTGCTGGATACGGTACTATATCCGGAGACAAAAATAACACCGGCAAAAATGAAAAATGCCAGTAAAACGTTGAATGAAGCGCCTGCCAGAACAACCGCTGACCTGGCCCAAACTGATTTGCTCGAAAATGATTTGGGATTTCCCTGATTATCATCATTCATTCCGGCTATGCGGTTGAAGCCTCCGATAGGAATCGCTCTAAGAGAATATACCGTGTCATGCCATTTTATCTTAGCAATACGCGGTCCCATTCCCACCGAAAATTCGTCCACCTGCATTCCCGTCCACTTGGCCAAGATAAAATGGCCAAATTCATGGCAAAGAATAACGACAGTCAGTGCAAAGATAGGCGCAAGAATATAGTGAATCAGCATTTGAACCTCTGGATGGCAGATGCGGAGGCGATTCGTGCATTTTTGTCTGCGCTTATTACATCTTCAATGGAATGAATATCATGAACATCCCAATTGTCCAGAACTTCTTCTACAACGTCGAAAATAGAAAGGAATTTTATTTCACTTCTGATAAAGGCTTTGATTGCTTCTTCATTGGCTGCATTGAAGACAGTGGTCATATCACCGCCTGCCTTGCCAGCCTGATAGGCCAGCTTAAGTGATCTGAACACCTTATAATCAGGCTGCAAAATTTTGATGGCAGATAATTTCTTCCAATCCATGAATTCATGGGAAGGTGTTTCCATTCGTTTCGGATACGTAAATGCGAACTGGATAGGAAGTCTCATATCCGGATTTCCCATCTGCGCGATAATCGATCCGTCGATATACTCTACCATCGAATGAATGATGCTTTGCGGTTGAATGACAACATCGATATCGTCATAATCAACACCAAAAAGCCAATGAGCCTCTATCACTTCCAGCCCTTTGTTAAACATGGTGGCTGAATCAAGCGTAACCTTCTGGCCCATATGCCAGGTAGGATGTTTTAATGCATCAGACAGCGATACATTTTCCAGATCCTCTCTGGTCTTTCCCAGGAAAGGACCCCCGGAAGATGTCAATATGAGCTTATGAATCTTTTTTATGTCCTGTCCGAGGAGGCACTGGAATATAGCACTATGTTCACTGTCAACAGGTCTGATCAATGTATGGTGCTTTTTCGCTTCTTCTATGACCAGCGCGCCTCCGGCCACTAAAGTTTCCTTATTGGCTAAGGCAATTTCTTTACCCGCACGGATTGCTTCCAGAGTCGGAAGAAGGCCATTGATACCGACGACTGAAACAAGGACTATGTCGACGTCATCGCGTACGGCGGCTTTTTCCAGCGTCCCATCGCCGATATAGACTTCAGCGCTGCCATTATATGATGATTTGAATTTTTCTCCTGCGTCCTTATCTGTTATTACAATAGCAGAAGGGTTGAATTCATGTGCCTGCTTTAGAAGCAGCTCAACATTTCCATGCGCAGCCAAAACCTGTGCATGGAAAAGGTCCGGATGGAGTCTGATCACTTCAAGTGCCTGTGTTCCAATAGAACCTGTACTTCCTAAGATTGCTATTTCCTTCATACGGTCTCCCTTATTTAGAAATTCATTTTAATGAGCAAAGAGTATTAATGTGGAGACAAATACGGGGGCTACAAAAAGAATACTGTCGAAACGATCCATCATACCACCATGCCCCGGCAGAATCTGTCCCGAATCCTTAACGTCACAAGCTCTTTTCATGTAGGATTCAAACAAATCTCCTATCGGTGCCATGACTGAAGCCATCAATGACATGATAAACCCGTAGAAAACATTGTACCCAAAGGCCCATGCAACAATAGTCCCCAGGATGATACATCCGGCAACTCCGCCCAAAAGTCCTTCCACTGTTTTATTCGGGCTGATATGCGGTGCCATTTTATGCCTGCCAAAGCGGCGGCCGACGAGATAAGCAAAAGAGTCGCTTGCCCATGTATCAACAAGAGCAAACATGACAAGAAAAATTCCCGGTTCCATCCATAAAGAAGACTGCGTAATCAGATCAGCATTGCGGCGCAGCAGAATGAGCGCGCCAAAGCCTATCCCAAAATAAAATGATCCAAATACTGTATAAATCAATGATGTCATTTTATCCTGGTTGAGCTTCAGGATAGGACAGAGCAAAAGAACCAGGCAAAGCGGAATCATTCCGAGAAAGACCTTCAGTGATCCAAAAGACGCAGCCCCGATCAGAACCAGCTGTGCGGCTGCAATCAGAGGTACCACCACATGAACATTGATATTTTTCAGCATCTTATTGTATTCATGTACGGCAAGAAGGGCAACAGCCAGAACTGCGCCTGAGAAGAGCACTCCTCCCAGCCAAACAAGCAATAATACAGCAATAATCCCGATAACTGCAGTAATAACCCTTACTTTCATCAGGTTTCCTCCGTCAGCCCGCCAAAGCGGCGATCTCTACCTTCAAACCAGTCAACAGCTTTCTTAAGCTCTTCCTCAGTGAAATCAGGCCATAAAACAGGTGTGAAATAAAGCTCGCTGTAGGAAGCCTGCCAAAGAAGGAAGTTCGATATTCTGTACTCTCCTCCCGTTCTGATGAGAAGATCGACATCCATTTGATCAGAAGGGTATAACGCACTGGAAACATCTTCCTCCGTAATTTGTTCAGGAAGAAGTTCCCCATTTCTTACCTTTTCGGCTATTGATTTGACAGCATGGACAATTTCCATCCTGCCGCCATAATTGATGGCCACATTCAGTATCAAACCATCATTTTTGGCCGTATCTTTCTCGCATTCTTCAATTTCCCTTCTCAAAGAATCCGAAAGCACGCTGGTATCTCCTACAATGTGAACCTGTACATTATCATCAATCAATTCGCGCAGCTGGCTGATCAGATAGTTTTTAAAAAGTTTCATGAGAAACCGGACCTCGATAGAAGGCCGTTTCCAGTTTTCTGTCGAAAAAGCATAAAGAGTGAGTATTTTTATTCCCATATTTCCAGCAGAACGGACAATCCTCTTCACATTGGCAGCGCCAATCTGATGTCCATAGGTTCTCTCCCGTCCTCTTTTCTGGGCCCAGCGTCCATTTCCATCCAAAATAATCGCAACGTGTTCTGGAAATGACTTTTTTTCACTCATACACTAACTCCTTATCAATAAAGCTGTAATCAGACTTTAGCACTGCGGCAGTACTGATGCTTCATGATTTGTAAATGAAGCTTTCCTGCCGCGCCCGCTAAAAATCCATATCAGTTAAAGAAATCGTACCATGAAGATACGATTTCCTTAGAATCTGTTTTATTTGGTTTTTAATCAATGGAATGCTGATTAAACAGACATGATTTCCTTGATTTTCTTTTCTGTAACGGTTTCCAGTTCCTTGATCTTATTGTCAGTCAATTTCTGGACTTTTTCTTCCATTCCCTTAATGACATCCTTGGAAACATCACTGTTCTTTTCTTCCTTCTTCAGGAAATCATTGCCGTCACGTCTGATATTGCGGATTGCAACTTTAGCTTCTTCAGATTTTTTATTAACGATCTTGACCAGTTCTTTGCGGCGTTCTTCTGTCAGCTGCGGGATGGCCATGCGGATCAGATTGCCATCATTCATGGGAACCAGCCCGAGATCGGACTGAAGGATTGCTTTTTCAATATCTTTCAGCAAAGTTTTATCCCAAGGCTGCACTACGAGGAGTCTTGCTTCCGGAACAGTCACAGATGCAACCTGTGTAACCGGTGTGCGGCTGCCATAATATTCCACGAAAACCCTGTCGAGGAGGCTGGCATTAGCCTGGCCGGTACGGATTGTTGTAAATTCGTTTTTCAATGCAGTAATGGACTTGTCCATCTTTTCGGAAAGCTGATTCATTTCCTGTTCATACATAGTAATTATTCCCCCTCAATTAAAGTGCCCAAGGTTTCACCCTTGCATGCTTTGACTATATTTCCTGGTACATCAATATTGAATACAACGATCGGTATAGAATTGTTCATGCACAGAGTGATGGCTGTGTTATCCATAACAGCCAGCTGTTTCTGCAAAACATCATTATAGGTGAGATGCGTGAACATCTTTGCTTCCGGATGGAATTTCGGATCTGCATCATATACGCCGTCGGTCTGCTTCTTAGCCATGAGCATAACATCTGCTTCGATTTCTGCACTGCGGAGTGCTGCTGTCGTATCTGTTGTGAAGTACGGGTTGCCGGTACCTGCACCGAAGATAACAACTCTTCCCTTTTCCAGATGACGGATAGCTTTTCTGCGGATATACGGTTCAGCAATCTGTCTCATTTCAATGGCGGTCTGTACGCGGGTGCTGACGCCAAGCTTTTCAAGAGCATCCTGAAGAGCCACTGAGTTGATAACGGTAGCAAGCATGCCCATGTAATCAGCTGATGCTCTGTCCATGCCGCCCTGGCTGCCTTTCAGTCCGCGCCAGATATTACCGCCGCCGACTACTACAGCAACCTCGATTCCTGTTTCGCATGCTTCTTTAATTTCACCAGCTAAACGATAAACTACTTCCGGATCAATACCAAAACCTTTGTCATTGGCGAGAGATTCACCAGATAATTTAAGCATTACTCTTTTATAATTTCTTTTTTCCGTAGCCAATCCTATTGTCCTCCTAAGCAAAACGAGTCAACCATCAAGTTAACCATACTATTCTATTATATAATATTTTGTTCATTTACAAAATAAGAGAACACCAAAAAATTCAGTGTTCTCTCATCGTTTACTTTATTACTGGTTCAGCTGTTTTGCTACTTCTGCAGCCAGATCATCCTGCTTCTTTTCAATGCCTTCACCGAGCTGGTATCTAGCGAAACGTACTACGGAAGCATTCTTGGATTTCAGGAGTTTGGAAATGGTCAGATCGCCATCTTTAATGAATTCCTGATCTACAAGGCAGACTTCCTTGTAGTATTTATTAATTCTGCCGATAACCATTTTTTCAATGATGTTTTCCGGCTTGCCTTCGTTTCTAGCTTCTACAGCAAGAACTTCCTTTTCATGGTCGATTTCAGCCTGGGAAACCTGGGTTCTGTCCAGATAGGACGGATTAGCAGCAGCTACCTGCATTGCAATATCCTTGCCAAGTTCATCATCAGCACCGATCATCTCAACGAGAACGCCGATCTTGCCGCCGCCATGGATATAGCTGTATACCTTGCCTTCAGCACTTTCATAACGAACGAAACGGCGAACGGAAATGTTTTCACCAATCTTTGCAACTGCTTCAGTAACAAGATCGCGTACTTTCTTTCCGTCGATTTCAGAATCCAGAAGTGCTTCAACATCAGCTGGGTTAACTGCCAGGATCTGGTCTGCAATGGATGCAGCGAGATTTCTGAAGTCTTCGTTGGTTCCCACGAAGTCAGTTTCGCAGTTGACTTCCAGAATGGTTCCTGTTTTTCCGTCTTCGGAAACAGCAGAACCAACAGCGCCTTCAGCAGCAACACGGCTTGCCTTCTTAGCAGCCTGGGATAATCCCTTTTCGCGAAGAATGTCGACAGCCTTTGCGATATCGCCTTCAGCTTCAACAAGTGCCTTCTTGCAGTCCATCATGCCGGCCCCGGTCTGGGTACGTAAATCTTTGACCATGCTAGCTGTAATGTTCATCGTATGACCTCCATCATAAAATAAGGTGTTTGTCTTAATGAAAAAAAGGACAGGGCGGATCCTGATCAGCAGGATCCGCAGAGCCTTAATAAATAATTATTCCTTGTCTTCTGCTTCTGCTTCTTCAACAGCAGCTTCTTCAGCCGGTGCAGCTTCTTCCTGCTGGCCCTGACGTCCTTCAAGAACAGCATCAGCAATCTTGCTGGTGAGCAGTCTTACTGCGCGGATAGCATCATCGTTTGCCGGAATCGGGAAATCGATAACGTCCGGATCGCAGTTGGTATCAACGGTTGCAACAACCGGAATGTGCAGCTTATGAGCTTCTGCAACAGCGATTTCTTCTTTCTTGGAGTCAATGATGAAAATTGTTCCCGGAAGACGTTTCATATCTTTAATGCCGCCAAGGTTCTTTTCGAGCTTTTCAAGTTCGCGCTGCATCAGGATAACTTCCTTCTTCGGATACTGAGCAGTGGCGCCTTCTTCAAACATCTTTTCCAGTTCTTTCAGACGTGCAATACGGGTCTGGATTGTGCGGAAGTTGGTCAGCATGCCGCCGAGCCAGCGTTCATTGACATAGAACTGGTTGCAGCGTGTAGCTTCTTCCTTTA